>JAPOQU010000001.1 GCA_026710545.1 Gammaproteobacteria bacterium
AATGGCCGCTCGACCGTGACTTTCCGGTAACCGAAAGCGGCATTGTCGAAAATCTTTGAGTGCTCCGTTTCCTCGAAGGCCAGGAACGCGTCGCAGATACGCCGGATATCCTCGTCAGACAATTCACAGTTTTTCTTGCCCAGGTTCTTTCGCAGCGGGCGCTGCCATGAGGTGGCATCTATGAGTTGTACCTTGCCTTGGCGGTGCGCGGGTTTGCGGTTTGTCAGTACCCAGATATAAGTGGCGATGCCCGTGTTGTAAAACATGTTGAGAGGCAGTGCGACAATGGCTTCAAGCCAGTCGTTTTCAATGATCGAGCGGCGGATGTTGCTCTCACCCTGTCCGGCGTCGCCTGTGAACAGCGAACTGCCGTTGTGGACCTCGGCAATGCGGCTGCCCAGCCTGGTATTCTGCTTCATCTTGCTCACCATATTGGCGAGGAACAGCAACTGCCCGTCACTGGAGCGGGTAACCAGGCTCAATGGTGCTGGGACACCTGCTTGATCAGGGCCGTTGGTATGTTCAATGTTGAAGCGCGAGTCTGTTATGCCTTTTTTGCCGCCCATACGTTCCAGGTCGCTTTTCCAGCTTTTGCCGTAAGGCGGATTGGAAAGCATGAAATCGAACTCGTGGGATGGAAACGCATCATTGGACAGAGTTGAATACTCGGGGCCGCCGATGACGTTATCCGCCGCTTCGCCCTTTCCTTTGAGTAACAGGTCGGCCTTGCAAATAGCGTAGGTCTCGGCATTGATTTCCTGGCCGTAAAGGTGGGTGGAGACTTGTTTGCCGTGTTCATGGGCCAATTCCTGCAATGTTTCCTCGGCTACCGTCAACATGCCGCCGGTCCCGCAAGCGCCATCGTAGAGCAGATAAGTGCCGGATTCGATGGCGTCGGCTACCGGTAGGAAGATTAGCCGCGCCATGAGTTTGACAGCGTCTCGGGGAGTCCAGTGCTCACCGGCTTCCTCATTGTTATCTTCGTTGAAGCGTCGGACCAGTCACCGCGTCAAGGCGACGCAGGACGGTCATCGGTAAAATCACGTCCCGGTACTTGCCGCGTACGTACAGGTCTCGCAATACGTCATCGGCGATGCCCCAGATGAAGTTTGTTATCCAGTGGAGGTCGGAATGGTTCATTTGTCCTGCCATTATTGTAAATGCGGTAAACCGTACTCAAATATATTGACCCATTTGGGTGCAGCGAGTACCTTTAAACATCGATTCATGGTTTATGTGAGGCATTGTGATCATCAGATGCAAGAATATCCTAACGGGCGCCATCTGTCTTTCCCTGGCAGTCATCGCCATGTTTCTGCAGACAGGCATCATCACGGCCCGGACACAGGAATCTCCTCTCCACCCGATATATGATGAGCAACAGCGCCCGCCCAATGTCGTTCTCATCCTGATTGACTGGGCCAGGCGCGACGCACTGGGCGTCTACTCCGACAAAGACGTGTCAACGCCCAATATGGACAGGCTGGCCGGGCGCGGTGTCCGCTTCGACAATGCCTATACACCGGCTACCCTGTGCAGTCCGGCGCGGGCTTCGATCATGACCGGTCTTTATCCCCATGCCCACGGGGTGCGCAAGACCATGTACGAACCCGGCATTACCGGGAACCTGCCCACCATGTACCACGATCCGATTGCCGACCCCTTTGCCGACGAGCGCTTCAACCTGGCGATTAACTTCGTGAAATACATCACCAATTCGGGATACGCCACCGCCCATATCGGCAAGTGGCACCTGGGCGCCGGCAACCCCGGATTTTTCGACCTGTTCAAGTCGTATAATTCACTCATGCCGCACTGGGTCGGCGAACCGGACCAATCCGCTTACCGCGAGGACATTCAAACCAGCGAAGGTATCCGTTTTATCCAGGAAAATGCGGATCGGCCGTTTTTCCTCTACCAGTCCTACTACACCCCGCACGCGCCGTTCCAGCCGCCGCGCAAGTTTGCCGAAATGTACCGGGACAGGGAGATCGACCACAAAAACTACTATGCGTCCGTAACCAGCCTGGATCATAACGTGGGGCGCATTGTGCAGACCCTGGAAGAACGGGGGTTGCTGGATGACACCTTGATCATCCTCTCCACCGACCATGGTGGTTCGTTTCAGGAGCGCCCGGGGTCGTACCGCGGCATGGGCATCGCCTACGATGAGGCCGCGCGCATACCCATGATCATGCACTGGCCCGCGCGACTGCCGCAGGGCGTAGCCTGGCAGTCCGGCGTCAACCTGGTCGACCTCGCGCCGACCATACTTGGCGCCGCCGGCATTAACACGAAAAGCCGTATCATGGAGATAATTACCGGCCGCGAAGGCTCGCCGTTTCACGGCAGGGACCTGGTTGCCGAGGTCACAGCAGGTGCGGACGACTGGCCGGCTCCGGTATTCATGCAGAACATCCCGGAGGCCGCCATCGACAACTCCTGGTTTGATGAGCGGGCGATGCGCTCGGAAGGATGGAAACTGGTATTGCGTGATTTCACGGCCGACCCCAGGGCGCGCAGCAATGCCCTGTTCGACATGGTCAATGATCCTGGCGAAACCGGGAACCTTTACTACCAGGTCGACTACCGGGAACAACTCAGGCAGCAACTCAACCTGATGCTGGAGCACGCAACCGACCTGCAGGACGAACTGGCGGTCAAGCTGGCAAACAGGGAACTTTCGATCATCGACCAACCGGACTACCGGTTCAAACTCTATTGATTCATTTCTGTTCAGGATTTTTTGATAGCTGTCAATAAATCTTGCAAGATTTTTTGACATCTGTATAAGAATCTGGAATTATGCAGGCTATGAAACGCTATCTCGAGTCGCAGGTACGCCAGGATCTGAAGCGGAAAATGGTATTCGTCGGTGGCCCTCGTCAGGTGGGGAAAACGACGCTCGCCCGCCAGGTCCTGGGAACGTCCAGGGCGGGTTACCTGAACTGGGATATTCCCGACCAGCGGGATCTTATCCTGCGCCAGACCTTCCCCAAATCCAGGCTCTGGGTCTTTGATGAGATCCACAAGTACCGGCGCTGGCGCAACTATTTGAAAGGGATATACGATGCTCGTGAAGCAGACCAGCAGATTCTCATCACCGGTAGCGCACGGCTCGATTACTATCGCTTCGGCGGCGACTCCCTGCAGGGGCGGTACCACTACCTGCGGCTTCATCCGTTGAGCGTCGCCGAGCTAAAGCTGACCTCAGCGAGGGATTTTGTATCATTGCTTACCCTGGGCGGTTTTCCGGAACCGTTTCTTGGTGGGTCGGAAACAGAGGCGCGGCGCTGGTCCAATGAATACCGCAGCCGCCTGGTGCGCGAAGATCTCACGGACCTGGAGCAGGTACAGGACCTAGGCAGTATTGAGTTGCTGATGACCCGGTTACCGGACCTCACCGGCAGTCCGCTCTCGGTCAATGGTATCGCGGAACAAATGCGCATCAGCCACAGGACGATAAGCAAATGGCTTGGCATCCTGGAGCGGCTGTATGCCATTTTTTTCGTGCTGCCGTTCGGTTCCCCGAAGATCAAGGCGGTGAAAAAGGCCCGCAAACACTACCATTTTGACTGGACTTTAATCCCGGATTTGGCATTCCGGTTTGAAAATCTTGTTGCGTCCCACCTGTTGAAGTGGGTAAATTTCCGCGCAGACACGGAAGGTTTTGCGACCGAATTGCGCTATTTCCGTGACATCGAAGGACGGGAAGTCGATTTCGTGGTGCTTGAAAACGGCAGGCCGACGTTGCTGGTAGAGTGCAAATCCTCAGATCGTGACGTCAGTACGCCGCTCAGGTACCTGAAACAACGTTTCCCTGATACGGACGCGTGGCAGGTATCGGCGTACGGGGAGAAGGACTACGTGTCGAGAGAAGGCATCCGCGTAGCGCCCGCCACTACACTGCTCACAACACTCAAGTAATGACTATGATTAACAAAAATCTGAACTCCACGGACTACGAAACATTCATCAACGTCATCCGCAAGCGGCGCAGCGTGCGCCGCTTCGAGAAGGGACGATCCATCTCGCGGCAGGTGCTTGAGCGCATTGCCGAGGCCGGGCGCTGGGCGCCGAGCGGCGCCAACGTGCAACCCTGGGACTTCATCGTGGTGGAAGACCCGGAGATGCGGGACCGGGTGGTGGAGGTGTTCCTGCGGCAGGCCGACCGGCTGAAGAAATACGCAAAAGGGTTTCCTTCCGTTTACAAGAGTTACCTGAATAACACGGTAGCCATTTTCATCGTGCTGGGGGACCGGCGCTGGAATATCAATTTTCCCCACGGCGTGACCCCGGAAAGCGAAGCGGATTACCAGCAGAACAACGAGAATATCTTTTACTGCTCCATCGGCGCGGCAATCCAGAACATTCAACTGGCGGTTACCGCCAACGGCCTGACCTCGGCCTGGCTGTCCGGCGGCGGTGAACAGCAGACCAACGATGAGTTGAGCGAACTGCTGGGATATCCCCCGTTTCTGAGGGCCTACGGCACGATCCCCATCGGATTTCCGGCAAAAGACGTCTCTTCCAGGTACCGCCGGCCCCTGCAGCAGGTTGTACACTGGAACCGCTACGAAGCGGAAAAGTTCAGGACCGATGAGCAGGTGCAGTTTTATGTTGACAGCTTGCGCCCGTTTGCCATGTACAGGAACAAGACCGAACTGAGCGAGTGGGAAGATTTTGAAGAGAAGCTTGGCGAGTGGCAGGAGGCGTTCACCACGGACCGTACCAACCCCTCGGGCAAACTGCCGAAATTACTACCCCCTTAACGTATTGCTTTGACCTGACACTGCGATAAGATAGCATCTCCCGGTACAAAGGATGCCTGATTCTTGCGTAAGTCGAAAAACACAATCAAACGCATACTCATCGCCAACCGCGGCGAGATTGCCATTCGGGTCATACGCGCGGCGAAGGAGATGGGTATCGGTACGGTCGGTATCTTCTCGGAGGAAGACCGTCTTGCCCTGCACCGGTTCAAGCCTGACCAGTCATACCAGGTAGGTATCGGTTCCGGACCGGTGGAGGCGTACCTGGACGGCGCGGATATACTGCGCGTTGCCGTCGAATCCGAATGCGATGCGCTGCACCCCGGCTACGGCTTTTTATCCGAGAATGCCGGTTTTGCCGAGCAATGTGAACAGCATGGTATTGGTTTTATCGGTCCCAACGCGGATGTGCTGCGTGACCTGGGCAATAAGGTTATGGCGCGCGAATTGGCCGTGAAGGCCGGAATTCCCGTGATGCCGGCTTCCGGACCGTTACCTGCGGACGAAAAGGAAACTGTAAAAGTTGCAAAATCAATCGGTTTTCCCCTGATGCTGAAGGCCAGTTGGGGCGGCGGCGGGCGCGGCATGAGGATTATCAGGGATGCCGGGGGAATGCACGAAACGGTTAAGCGTGCGCGCCAGGAAGCCATGACCTCATTCGGCAGTGATGAAGTATTTTTTGAAAAACTGGTCGAAGATGCCATGCATATCGAGGTGCAAATCCTCGCTGATCATCACGGCAATGTCGTCCATTTATATGAGCGTGACTGTTCATTGCAACGCCGGCATCAAAAGGTCATCGAGCGGGCGCCGGCCATCTACCTGCCGAAGAAGGTACGCGAGGAGATGTGCCGGGCAGCAATCAAGCTGGCGCGCAAGGCGGGCCTTGATAATGCGGCCACTGTCGAGTTTCTCTACAGCAAGACCGAAAAGTCATTTTATTTTATCGAGGTCAACCCGAGGATCCAGGTAGAGCACACGGTTACCGAAGAAATAACGGGCATTGATATCGTCAAGGCGCAAATCAGGATTGCGGAAGGTGAAAAGATCGGCAGGTCAGGCTCTACAGTCCCGTCGCAATCTGCCATCCGCGTATCCGGCACTGCCATCCAGTGCCGGGTTACGGCCGAAGATCCGCACAACAACTTTATCCCGGATTACGGCAATATCATCGCCTACCGGAGTCCTTCGGGGCCCGGCATCCGTCTTGACGGCGGGACCGCGTACAACGGCGCCTGGATCTCCCGCTCCTATGACAGTCTGCTGGTGAAGGTCACCGCACGCGGCAGCGACGGTGAGGACAGCATCAACCGCATGAGGCGGGCATTGATGGAATTCCGCGTGCGCGGCGTCGCAACCAACCTGCCGTTTTTATTGCAGCTTTTAACCCATACGAAATTTCAATCCGGTGACTATAATACGCGCTTCATCGACGAGACTCCGGAACTGTTCGAAACCGGAGGGGGCCACGGCCAGGTTGAGCGCCTGCTCAGGTTCATTGCCGATGTGATCGTAAACGGTAACGGGGATGTGAAGGACCGGCCGGTTCCGTTTTCCCTGCGTGAGCCCGCGCCGCCGGTGGCCGTCGGCACGCTGCCGGCAAACGGGGCGAAGGCAATCTTCGATGAAACCGGGGCAAGAGGACTTGTCAACTGGATCAAGGAACAGAAGCAGCCTCTTGTCACGGACACCACGTTTCGCGACGCACACCAGTCGTTGCTGGCGACCCGGCTCAGGACAAAAGACCTGGTCGCAATTGCCCCGTATTACGCGCACAACATGCCGGGCCTGTTTTCCGTCGAATCCTGGGGCGGTGCCACTTTCGACGTGGCGCTCCGGTTTTTACACGAAGACCCGTGGCAAAGGCTGTTCGAACTGAGCGGGGCCATGCCCAACATCATGCAGCAGATGTTGCTGCGGGCGTCGAATGCCGTGGGCTACAAGAGTTATCCGGATAACGTGGTCAGGTTTTTCATACACCAGGCCGCTGATGCGGGCATTGACGTATTCAGGATATTCGACAGCCTCAACTGGCCGGACAACATGGAGGTCGCCATTGACGCGGTGGGCGAAACGGGAAAGATAATCGAGGCGGCAATCTGTTATACCGGGGATATCCAGAACCCCGCGAGGCAAAAGTACAACCTGGACTACTACCTGGACCTGGCGTGTAAGTACCGGGACATGGGCGCTCATATACTGGGCATAAAAGACATGGCGGGTTTGCTGAAGCCGGGTGCGGCGCAATCGCTGATCAGCGCATTGAAGCGGGAGGTTGACCTGCCGGTCCATTTGCATACCCACGATACCAGCGGCATTTCCGCGGCGACCGTATTGGCCGCGGTGGAAGCGGGCGTTGATATCGTCGATACGGCAATCGACAGCATGAGCGGTTTGACCTCGCAACCGAATATGGGCGCAGTTGTGGCGGCCCTGGAACATACCGACAAGAGCACCGGCCTGGATGCGGATTCCATCCGGGTTATCAGCAGTTACTGGGAAGAGGTGAGGGAACAATACACCGCCTTCGAGCCCGCTATCCGTTCGGGCGCCTCGGAGGTCTACGTCCATGAAATGCCCGGCGGCCAGTACACCAACCTGAGGGAACAGGCGCGTTCGCTCGGCATCGAGAGACGCTGGCCGGAAATTGCCCGGGCCTATACGGACGTAAATGAGTTGTTCGGAGATATCATCAAGGTAACGCCGACTTCAAAGGTGGTTGGCGATATGGCCCTGGCGATGGTGACTGCCGGTCTGACGAAACAGGAGATCCTCGATCCTGAGAAGGAAATAGCTTTCCCGGAATCGGTGGTCCAGTTTTTTCACGGGGAGATGGGGCAACCTGTCGGGGGGTTTCCGGCTGCGTTACAGGCCAAGGTATTGAACGGAAAGACGCCCCTGCAGGGACGTCCCGGTGAAGTTCTGGCCGCCGTTGACCTGGAACAGACCAGGGAAACACTCGCGGCGCAACTCAAGGAGGAAGTATCCGATTTCGATCTGGCTTCTTACCTGATGTATCCGGATGTTTTTCTCGACTACGCTGAAATGGAACGCAAATACGGTGATGTCGGTATTTTGCCAACCCACATTTTTTTCTACGGACTGGCGAGCGGAGAGGAAACCGTATTGTCTTTCGAGGATAACCGGCAGGCAATCGTCCATTACCTGGCTACGTCCGAGCCCGATGAGGACGGGATGCGCCGGGTATTTTTTGAGCTGAACGGCCAGCCTCAGACTGTCATCGTCAGGGACAATAACCTGAGCTACGAGGTTCACCAGAATGAAAAAGCGGACCCGGCCAATCCCGGCCACCTGGCAGCGCCCATGCCCGGATTGGTCGTTGCCGTGGAAGTATCAACCGGAGAACGCATCAACCAGGGTGACACGGTGGTGGTGCTGGAGGCAATGAAAATGCAATCGGCTATTCCGGCAGAGAAGAGCGGTATCATTAAACGGGTTGCCGTCAGTCCGGATCACGTGGTCGATACCGGCGATTTGCTGGTCGTTATTGAGTAATCCGGTTATTCTGCTTTAGCCATCAATCAAACAGGGGGTTGCGAGTCGCCAGTGACGGGAAGCGACTGAAATCCCTGTCCGCCGTCAGGAACTCCCGGACACCGTGAGAAAGGCAAATTGCCGCTATACGCGCGTCATGGAATTCAGGACCGCGAACTCTCCCATCCGCAACCTGGGATTTTAGTTGTGACCAGTGGTCGGTGGATTCACCTATCAGCGCCAGCGAGGGCGATGCAAGCCAGGCATCGACCTGCTCAAGAGCCTGTTGCACGGATGAAGGTGGGTCGTAAATCCGGGGATGTGTTGTAATGACCAGAAATTCGTGAATACAGGGCCATGGTATTGCCCAGGTATATTGATCTTCGGCAAGTGTCGTAATTAATTCTCCGGCGCGCCTGTGCCACTCAGAATCCTGCCTGTGAGCATAGACCATTATGTTGGTATCAACGGCAATCAACCGCCGCGCCCCTCATAGACGCTATGTCTGATAACTGCCCATGGCTTGTTTCTGAACTCACCCTGTAACCCGTTGCCTGTTACGCTCTTATCAACCAGTTGGAATGTCTGAACCTGTTGCGCCTCTTGCAGAGTATGACGGATACCCTGTTCAACAATCTCGCGAAAAGTAGTGCCGCGCCTCGCGGCGAGGGCCTTGGCCTCCAGCGCCAAGGCATCTGATATATCAATTGTCGTTTTCATACGGTTCACCCATATCATCAAATATGGGTAACCATATCCAGTAAAGGCTGCCTTGTCAAGGACTGCCGGAACAACCCCCCAGCAGTTCGACAAAGCGTCGAGAATGCATTTTTAAAGACTGACTTTGAAAATGCATTGTTTAACGCGTTTAACATAGGTGCCCGCCAGTGAAAAAGGCGGGATTCAGGGGATCTGTAATGATTACCGCCAATATATGACAAGAAGTGAAGTTACTGAAGAAGCGTAACCATCGCTCTGCGCGTAAATCCGATTCCGGACAAATGTGATCAATCAGGTGATCGAGCAGCGCATTGCGGCGAACGTCATCCGTGATAGTTGCAGCTATTTTGATAGCGTTGCGAAATTCCCTTTTCATACTTGTTGTCAATCAACCTGTTATTGCGTCGGCTGATTAATCTCCCTGAATTGTTGCCGTTCGAGCGCTTCATCAAGCATTTTACTGGTTTCAGGTTCAGCCCTCAGAATTTCCTGGACCTTCGGATCCTGAAAGAACCTTCTCGCGGCGTCTTCGAGAAGCTCGGACACTTCCTCCCTGGAACGTTGCCTGATTTTGAACATGGTCAAAATTCCCTCCTTCGGAATTCATATTGGATTTAAGTATAGTCCTGAGAGGCCTGTAGTACAATACTGAAACAACTCTACAGGAGTTCGCGCTATCGCCAGTGAAATAGTGCAATATCCAAGTTACGGTGAGTGATGTAGAGATTTTATTTCATGGCGAGGTAAGAATTCCTTTATGACGATTAATACCGCCTTTACTGAACTTGCCGGCTGCCGCCATCCGGTCCAGAACGCCGGCATGGGTACGGCATCGCCGGCGTTGGGGGCTGCCAGCGCCGAACTGGTCGCAGGAGCGGAACAGTTACTTAATCAGCACACTCGACGGGGAGTTGAATGAAAACCGGAGTAATCGGTCTTGGCGCCATGGGCAGCGGCATGGCGTTGAACCTGCACAAGGCAGGGCACCTGCACGGGGTCTGGAACCGCACCCGCAGCAAAGCGGCGGCTATTGCCGGCAAAACCGGAGCGATCCTGTATGAATCACCTGCGGACCTGGCCCCGGACTGTGAACTTATCCTTCTGTGCGTGTCCCGCGACGCGGATGTGCTGGAGATGGTGGAGCAGGTTGCGGCAACTGCCGGGTCCGGGTCGATTGTCGTGGATACATCTACCGTCAGCAGCAACACGGCGGTACTCGCTGCGGAGAAACTGGCGAAAACAGGCGTTGCTTTCCTGGATTGCCCCGTCTCCGGTGGTGTCGAAGGGGCCAGGAAAGGCACCCTGGCCATGATGGCAGGGGGTGATCCCGCAGTGCTGGCCCGGGCTGAAGGGGCTCTGATGTCGATTGCCGCCAACATCACGCTGGTAGGTACCACCGGCAGCGGCCAGGCCTGCAAGGCGGTAAACCAGATCATGTGCGCCGGGGTAAACCAGGCAGTGACCGAAGCCCTGGCATTCGGTGAGGCCATGGGACTGGATATGCACAAGGTCGTGGACGTAGTGGCGAAAGGCGCTGCGGGTAACTGGTTCCTGGACCATCGCGGCAAGACCATGCTGGCAGACGATAACGATACCGGCTTCAAGCTCAACCTGCACCACAAGGACCTGACTATCTGCAAGGCGATGATGGGGGGACTGGACAATGTTACCCTGCCGCTGGTCGATACGACGCTCAGGCAGTACGAACAGTTGATGGAGCAGGGTTACGGTGACGAAGACATCTCCGCGCTGTACCGGCTGAAAAGGCCTGCGCCTGTTGATTAGCCACAGAAAACACGGAGAGCACAGATATAGATGTATGTGGCTTCGTGTAGTCTGGTTGTGGCATCCTGCAACTTGACTAGTTCTGATAAATATGCAGAATATCGCTTCTCACAGGTATTCTGCCTGAGCGGTAACAGATCCCGTTAATGAAAAAATCAACTGAATATTGATCATGTCAGCCAATAATGGAACGCCGGCCATCGAGGTCAGGGGGCTTGATAAACAATTCGGTCCCATACATGCAGTGCGGAACATTTCGTTTTCCGTAAACCATGGCGAGGTCCTGGGCTTCCTTGGACCTAACGGCGCCGGCAAGTCCACCACCATGAAGATGATTACCGGTTTCCTGGAACCGACCGATGGTACGGTGCTGGTGAATGGTCACGACGTCATGACCGATCCCATCAGCGTCAAGGCGTCTATCGGCTACCTGCCCGAAGGCGCGCCCGGCTATGCGGAGATGACGGTTATCCGTTTCCTTGAATTCGTGGCGGAGATACGCGGCCTGGAAGGCGCGGAAAAGCAGCAGCGTATAGACAAGGTCGTTGACCAGATCCACCTGGACGGTGTCCTGGAACAAACCATTGATACCTTGTCGAAAGGTTTCAAACGCCGTGTCGGGGTAGCCCAGGCCCTGTTACACGATCCCGACGTACTGATCATGGACGAGCCCACGGATGGCCTGGACCCCAATCAGAAGCATGAAGTCAGAAGTCTGATCAAGGAAATGGCTGAGAACAAGGCCATCGTCATTTCCACGCATATCCTGGAGGAAGTCGATGCCGTCTGCAGCAGGGCAATTATCATTGCCGCCGGGCAGATCCTGTTTGACGGTACGCCCGCCGAACTGCGCGCGCAGTCTGAAATCAATGATTACGATGACGCTTTCCGTACCATCACCAGCCGGTTTTATACCAGCCAGGGGGAAGCAGGCCAATCATGAATAAAAACATCAAGGCGATACTGAAGCGGGAATTGTACGGGTATTTCCATACGCCGGTTGCCTATGTCTTTATTATTATCTTCCTGTTTCTGACCGGCATCTTCAGTTTTTACCTGGGCGCGTTTTACGAACGCGGCCAGGCGGACCTTGAGCCTTTCTTCCGGTTTCACCCGTGGCTTTACCTGTTCCTGATACCGGCTATTGCCATGCGCCTGTGGTCGGAAGAGAGGAAAACCGGGACGATTGAACTGCTCATGACGTTGCCGATTTCGACCACGGACGCAGTGCTGGGTAAATTTCTTGCTGCATGGTGCTTTACCGCAATTGCCCTGGCGCTGACGTTTCCCATGTGGATCACGGTAAATTATCTCGGCGAGCCGGATAATACCGTTATCATCGCCGGCTATATCGGCAGCCTGTTGATGGCCGGCGGTTTCCTGGCAATCGGTTCCTGTATTTCAGCCCTGTCAAAAAGCCAGGTGATCGCATTCGTGATCAGTGTCGTGATCTGTTTCCTGTTCATTCTCAGCGGCTTTCCGCTGGTGCTGGATTTTTTCCAGGGCTGGGCGCCCCAGGCACTGGTTGAAGTGATTTCATCGCTCAGTTTTCTGACCCACTTTGATTCCATCAATAAGGGCGTGATCGATTTGCGTGATGTAATTTATTATCTCGTGCTCATCTCTTTCTGGCTGTATGCCAACGTCGTGGTTATCGATACACGTAAAGCTGATTGATTAACTGATATGAAGTACAAACGTCTCTTGACAGGTTCGGGCATCCTTCTGGCGGCCGTGCTGGCAGTGGCCCTGATCACAATCGGCAACAACCTGTTTACCGGTCTCCGGCTTGACCTGACTGAAAACAAACTGTTCACATTGTCACCGGGCACCATCAACATAATAAGCTCTCTGGAAGAACCCGTTTCCCTGGATTTTTACCTGTCACGCAAGACCCTTGCAGACTTCCCGCAACTGATAAACTACGCCAACCGGGTTCGTGACCTGCTGGAAGAATACGCGGCAAAATCGGGCGGAAATATTGAATTGACCATCATCGAACCTGAACCGTTCTCGGAAGAGGAAGACCAGGCTGTTGCCAGTGGTTTAAACGGAATAGGCGTAAGCGCCGCCGGTGACCGCGCTTATTTCGGCCTGGTAGGTGTCAACTCTACCGATGATGAAGTCAATATTCCGTTCTTTCAGGCATCCCGTGAAGGAGCGCTTGAGTATGACATTACCAAGCTGGTCTATAATCTTGCCAACCCGGAAAAGCGCGTCGTCGGCGTAATGTCGGGTCTGCCGTTGTTTGGTAATCCGGCACAGGGGATCATGGAACGCTGGGCCATTATTGACATGATGGAGGAATTCTTCGAAGTGCGTAACCTCAACACTTCCGCGGACAGCATCGATGAAGATGTCAACGTGTTGATGGTTGTGCATCCGAAGGGGTTTTCCGAGCAGACATTGTTTGCCATAGACCAGTATTTACTCAACGGCGGTCACGCCATGCTGTTTGTGGACCCTCTGGCCGAGGGAGATAACGCCGAACCGGACCCGGCCAATCCGTATGTCATGCCGGACCTGTCTTCCAACCTGAATATCATGCTGGAAGGCTGGGGCCTGGAAGTCGACACCGGTAAAATCGCCGCGGATATCAACCTGGCCATGCGCGTGCAGACCCAGGGCGCCCGCGGCCCCCAGGAAAGTAATTACCTGCCCTGGCTCCAGCTTGGGGAACTCAACCTTAACCGCGAGGATTTCAGTACCAGTGAGTTAAACCTGGTCCACATGGGTACGGCAGGGATAATCAAGCGCCATGAAGACGCGGCCATAGAACTGACACCGTTGCTGGTGACTACTACGGATTCCATGGAAATGGAGAGAGACCTGCTGTTCTTCCAACGGGACCCCAACGTGATGCTGGCCAATTTCGAGTCGGGGAATAAAGCCCTGCTGCTCGCGGCAAGAATCAGCGGTAACGTACCAAGCGCATACCCTGACGGCTTGCTGTCTGAGGAGGAGGAAGATGAGGCCACTGCCATGGAAGACACGGTGAAGGAGGGCAGGGTCGATGTGGTCCTGGTCGGCGATACCGACATCCTGGCGGACCATTTCTGGATCAGGATGCAGAACTTCTTCGGGGTACAGATACCCCAGAGCATTGCCAATAACGGTGATTTCGTCATCAATACCCTGGATAACCTGGCGGGCAATACCGACCTGATAAGCCTGCGCAGCCGGGGCGAGTTCTCCCGCCCGTTCACCGTGGTTGAGCAGATACGCCGGGATGCGGAAGCCCAGTTCCGCGAACAGGAACAGGAATTGCAGGCCCGGCTGGAAGAGACGGAGCAGAAAATTGCACAGTTGCAGCAGGAAGGCGGCGAAGGCGCGTTGCTGCTTAGCCAGGAGCAGGCCGAGGAAATTGAAAAATTCCGGCAGGAACAAATCAGGACGCGCAAGGAGTTACGCGCAGTCCAGCATGAACTGCAAAAGAACATCGAGCGGCTGGGTACGCAACTCAAATTTGTGAACATCGGTCTAATCCCGTTGATCATTGCGCTGCTGGCCCTGTTTGCAGGTATCCGGCGGGCGCGCAGCAAGGTCTGATGAATAACAGGCGGGTCATAGTCGCTGCCCTGACGGTTATTGTCGTTATTGCCGCAGTTGTCGTCAGTCAGCAAAGGGCGCCGCAGACAAGCAGGGAGAAAGCCAGCCTGTTCCCCGAGCTTGCCGGGAAAATCAACGACGTGAGCGAGCTGGTCATCCGTGACGGTGAAACAACGCTGACGGTTCAGCGCGTATCGGACAGGTGGGGCATAGCTGAAGCAGATGACTACCCGGCCCTGGTGGACGATGTGAAACAGGCCGTACTGGCCGTGTCTGATTTGCAGGTTGTCGCGGAAAAGACCAGCAACCCTGACCTCTACAAGAGGCTGGGCGTTGAAGACCCGGACAGCCTGGGCGCGACCTCTCACTTGCTGACATTGAAAAGCGACGGCGACGAGCTGGCTCGGCTGATCGTCGGCGCGACCAGGAGAAGTAAATCGGCTTCCAGCGCACCTGGTTTGTATGTACGAATCCCCGGACAACAACACGCCCTGCTGGTGGAAGGAAGGCTGTCGGTGAGCGCTGATATTATTCAATGGATCAAACGCGATATCGTCAATATAGAGGGAGACCGGGTCAGCGCAGTGCATATACAGCCTGCGGGCGGTCAGGAAGTAAGCCTGGAAAGAGCAGAACCTGGAGATGACCTGGTATTGCAAAACATTCCGGAGGGCAAGGAGCAGCAGTCCGAATACCTTATCAGCCGTATCGCGACCATACTCGAAAACGTTTACGTTGACGCTGTCGGAAGGGAAGACAGTTTTGATTATTCAAGACCGGATGCCGTTATCAATGTGGCGACGTTCGATGGTCTGGTGGCGGACATTGAGACCGTGAAAAGCGGCGAACATACCCATGCGCGGTTTTCTTTTTCTGCGCAGCCCGGCCGTGCCGATAACGGGGAGACTGATGGAGATGGTTCCACGGATGAGGAAGAAATCAAGGTAACCCCCGAACAGGAAGCCGAAACCCTGAACCGCCTGGCGGAGGGCTGGGCCTACCAGTTGTCAACATCGAAAGCGGAGTTGTTCAACCAGTCTCTTTCCGACCTTGTGCGTGAGCCTGAGAACGAGGAACCTGAAGACGACTCCGGGTAATACCTGTTTTACCTGCGCTTAAATCAAACGGGGCCTGATCGCCCATGTTGCCGTACAGGGGCTTCCCTGGAACCCGGAATTTTGTTGAATCTCGCCTGTATCGCACAATAAATGACAGTCAGTTGCAGTTATTTATCGCTATAACTAACTGTTATCTATAGATATTTAAAAAAAGTTACAATTTTTTTCAAAAATCTTGCATTTTTCTGTTGCATTGCACAAATTATTGGTTTATGATGCACCGCAACATCAACTTGACAGCGGAGATATCAACCATGAATGTACAGACCGAAAAATATTTTGAACCCGTCAGGCAGATTAATGCCCTGGCTCTTGAAAACATTGAGAAGCTGCTGGATATCCAGCTCAAGTCTATCAATGACACAACCAGGCTGGGCGTAGAGCAGTTGAAGTCTGCAGTCGATATCACGGATGCCGACGGCCTGAAAAAGTACATCACCGACCAGACTGAAATAGTGAAAGGTCTTGGTGAGCGCTTCGTTAAGGATACCCAGGCGGCCCTTGAAATCGGCACAAGCTATACCGACAAGGTACAGCAGATTGTGACCGAGACGATTAAGCCGGACGTTGCTGAAAAAGCCAAGACAACTGCCAAAGCTGCGCCCAACAGCAAATAAACAGTTATACCCTCCCTCCTAACCGCCGGCTTTCCCCCCAGAACCGGCGGTCGGTTGAGCCGCCCGTAAGGGCGGCTTTTTTATTTCCACCCTGTTAAAATGTGCTGTAAATTTTCCTAATTTATAGCGGCAAACGATGACGTTCCAGGATTTGATTGTCACCCTGCAACAGTACTGGTCAGAGCAGGGTTGCGTCGTACTACAACCTTATGACATGGAAGTGGGCGCCGGTACCTTCCATCCGGCTACCTTCCTGCGGGCCATTGGCCCGGAGCCATGGAATGCCGCGTACGTCCAGGCTTCCAGGCGGCCTACGGACGGACGATACGGCGAAAATCCCAACCGCCTGCAGCGTTATTACCAGTTCCAGGTGATCCTCAAACCCTCACCGGCCGATATCCAGGAACTGTACCTGAAATCATTACAACACCTCGGGATCGACACGCTTACCCATGATGTCCGTTTCATCGAGGATAACTGGGAATCCCCTACCCTGGGGGCCTGGGGCCTGGGCTGGGAAGTCTGGCTGAACGGCATGGAAATCAGCCAGTTCACCTATTTTCAACAAGCCGGAGGACTGGAGTGCAAACCGGTTTCCGGCGAGATCACTTACGGCCTTGAGCGTATCGCGGTTTACCTGCAGGACATCAGCAATGTTTATGACCTGGTCTGGGCCGACACGGCAAACGGTCCGGTAAGCTACGGTGACATCCACCACCAGGATGAAGTGGAGATGTCAACCTACAATTTCGAAAAGGCTGACACCACAAGCCTGTTCCGCTGGTTTGACGAATGCGAAGCACAAACCATGAAGCTGGTCGAGGATGACCTGCCGTTACCTGCCTACGAACTGGTACTGAAAGCTTCGCACATCTTCAACCTGCTGGATGCCAGGCACGCCGTCAGCGTAACCGAGCGCCAGCGCTTCATACTGCGGGTGAGGACAGCCGCGCGTGCGGTCGCGCGGAGTTATTACGACAAACGGGAAAAACTGGGTTTTCCATTGTGTTGAAAAAAGATCTATTGCTGGAAATAGGCACGGAAGAACTGCCGCCAAAACCGTTGGCGCAGTTGGCTTCCGCTCTCGCCGGGGGAATCCACCAGGGATTGCAGGATAAGGAACTTGATCACGGTGATGTCTCCTGGTTCGCCACCCCGCGCCGGCTTGCAGTAGTGATCCGGGATCTCGTCGCCACCCAGGAGGACAAACAGGTGGTAAAACGCGGCCCCGCAATCACGGCCGCCTATGACCAGGCAGGCAAACCGACCAAGGCCGCTGAAGGCTTTGCCCGCTCCTGCGGCGTTGAGGTGGCTGATCTTGGACGCATGGAAACCGGCAAGGGAAGCTGGCTGTCATACAAGTACCTGGAACAGGGATCCCGTACCGGTGATCTTTTACCCGCGGTCATCGACCGGGCACTGGCCGGGCTGCCCATACCGAAACGCATGCGCTGGGGCGGGAATGACACCGAGTTTGTCCGGCCCGTTCACTGGGTTGTACTGCTGTTCGGCGAAGACGTTGTCCCGGCGACCATCCTGGGCATTGAAACAGGCCGGGAAACCCATGGTCACCGCTATCATCACCCCGGGACCATGGAATTATCCAATCCCGGCGAGTACACGGACAAGTTGCTTGCCGAGGGCCGCGTTGTAGTCGACTTCGCCGAGAGAAAAGAACGTATAAGGCAAGCGGCCATCGAAGCTGCAAAGTCCTGTGGCGGGCAGGCGCTGATTGACGAGGATTTACTGGACGAGACAACCGCACTGGTGGAATGGCCGGTTGCCATAAGCGGCACGTTCGACGAGGAGTTCCTTAAACTCCCTCGCGAGGTGCTCATTGCCTCCATGCAGTCGCATCAGAAATATTTTCCCGTCCTGCATCCCGGCAACGGTGAACTGACTGCCGATTTTATCACCATAGCGAATATTGCCAGCACTTCCCCCGAAACGGTCAAACGCGGCAATGAACGGGTCATACGGCCGCGCCTGAGCGATGCCGCATTTTTCTGGGCTCGGGATCGCAAGCAACCGCTGGAACAGTTCAGGACACACATGGACAAGGTCGTGTTCCAGCAAAAACTCGGGAGCCTCGCAGACAAAACCGCGCGTATCGAAAACCTGGGCGGATATATTGCGGAACAATTAGGTATAAAACCGGACCTGGTCGAACGCGCAGCCCGGCTGGCCAAATGCGATTTGCTCACCGACATGGTCGGCGAGTTTCCGGAACTGCAAGGTGTTATGGGACGCTATTATGCGCTGGAGAGCGATGAACACCCGGAAGTCGCCCAGGCGCTGGATGAACAGTATATGCCCAGGTACGCCGGTGCAGGATTGCCGCAAACCGCGACAGGCAGGATACTCGCGCTGGCAGACAAGCTCGATACCCTGGTCGGGATTTTTGCGAGCGGACAGGCGCCCACCGGCGATAAGGATCCGTTCGGCCTGCGCCGCGCCGGCCTGGGCTGTTTGCGCATCATGATTGAAAGTGCGTTGCCGCTGGACCTGGAAGCCTGTATCGCACATTCGGCCGGCACGTTTGCGCATGAAATCAATGCCGCTGCAATAGCATCGGACGTATTTGATTTCATGCTGGAGAGGCTGCGGCGCTATTACCTCGATGAAGGCGTCAGTACGGCCGTGTTCGACGCGGTACAGGCCTGCCGCCCCACCGAGCCTTATGATTTCCACCTGCGGGTGCTGGCCGTCAATGAATTTCTGCAACTGCCTGAATCCAGCAGCCTGGTAAGCGCCAACAAGCGAATCCGGAACATCCTGAAACAGGCGGAATACACGCGCGAAACCAGGCCGGATGAATCCCTGCTTGTCGAAAAAACTGAGAAAGATCTCTTACGGCAGATGAATACATGCAAGGCGGGGGAGCGCGTCGACAGGGAGGATTACATTGCCCGGCTGACCTCACTCGCCGGCCTGAGAGATTATGTTGACGCCTTTTTTGATGAAGTGATGGTCATGTGCGAGGACGAGGCACTGAGAAATAACCGACTCGCCTTGTTAAGCGAGCTGAGAAAACTGTTCCTGGCCAGCGCGGACGTCTCCAGGTTGCAATGAAGCTGATAATTCTCGATATGGATGGCGTCATTAACCAGGACTCGGATGACTTCATCAAGACCGAGCAGGAATGGGAGGCCATACCCGGCAGCCTGCAGGCGATCGCACGGCTTAACCACAGCGGGTTCCATGTTGTAACCGCCTCCAACCAGTCAGGGCTGGCCAGGGGCAAGCTGACAATGCATGATCTGAACAGGATTCACAGGAAGCTACATACCCACCTGGCCCAGTATGGCGGTGTAATTGACGCCATTTTCTTCTGCCCCCATGGACCGGACGAGGGCTGTGCCTGCCGCAAACCCGAACCGGGGTTGCTCAGGGAGATAGAGAGCAGGCTGCACACCCCCCTGTACGGCGTGCCCGTCATAGGCGACCGGTTGACCGATGTCCAGGCCGCGCAGACCGTTGGCGCCCGGCCCATGCTGGTGCGGACCGGCAAAGGGCAAAAACAACTGGATGAGGGTCTTATTCCGGAGGATGTCCCCGTCCATGATGACCTGGCGCAGGCAACCTCGGCGCTGCTTGATACACCGGGCGCGGGCTGAAAAGGGATGATCCTTATCAGGTCGTCCCTGTTCAGCCTGGGATTGGTCGTATCCATTCTCATCGCCGTTCCCATCACGTTGTTACTGCTCGCGGTCCCGTTCCCCACAAGGTTTCGCCTGGTATCGAACTGGGCCAGGTTTATCCTGTGGTGGTTGCGCGTTACCTGCCGTATCGATGCGGACATAGAAGGTCTGGAAAATATTATCGACCAGCCGGCCATCATCATGTGCAAACACCAGTCCACCTGGGAAACACTGGTGATCCAGGTATTGTTCCCGCCCCAGGTATGGATACTGAAACGGGAGCTGTTGTGGATCCCGATTTACGGCTGGGGACTGGCAACGATGCGGCCTATTGCCATTGACCGCTCCCTGGGTGTTCGATCATTAAGACAGATAGTACGCCAGGGAACAGCCCGTTTAAACGCCGGGCTATGGGTGGTAGTGTTCCCCGAGGGCACGCGCAGCGCGCCGGGCAAGCGGCAGAAATACCATCCGGGCGGCGGGATGCTGGCGGAGAAATCCGGCTACCCGGTAATCCCGATCGCGCACAACGCCGGCTACCTGTGGCCGCGCAACGGCTTCCTGAAACGGCCCGGCACCATCAAAATGGTCATAGGCGCGCCGCTGCAGACCCAGGGAAAAAAGGCCGCGCAGATTACCCGTGAAGCGGAGGAATGGATTGAAGCTGCCGTTGCCGCATTGCCCGGGGCTCAGTCCTGGTAGGCAACAGGTTCCTTTGCAGCAAACCAGAGATCATGCCCGATCGGGTTGTTCATTTCTTCGAACAGGTGCCCTACAAGACCGGCACAGCGCGCAGTCAGGACAATGCCGCGCATCAAGGGGGCGGGCACTCCCGCTTCGGCCAGTACTGCAGCAATAGCGGCGCTGACGTTCATAACCAGGGATTTGTTTATTACTTCCTGCACGGCGTTTTCGAGTAGTTCGAGCGCGCCTAGATATTCGCCCTCCAGTTCTGCTTCCCCTGCGATCTGCAGGAGTTTAGCGACCCGCGGGTCCCCTTCACGGTGAATGGGATGACCGAAACCGGGGACGGGGTGACGCATCTGCCGTAACGATCTGACTGTTTCGATTGCTCTGGATTGCCGCTCAGGCACCGGCGCCGCAACGATTTCTTCAAGTAATGCGCCGCAGTCACCGGCAGTGCCGGCATAACGATCACCGACTCCCAACAACCCGGCAACGACGGCGCCCTGAAATGATTCAGGCGCACCGTGGTGGGTCAGCCTGGTCGCGATCGCGGAAGGCACCAGGCCGTGTTCCATGATGGTTACCAGTACCGCATCGACAATCCTGGATTGTACCCCGGTCGGTTCCTTGCCGAGCGCCTGCAGCAGCAGCAATTCGGTAAATGAATAATTGCCCATGAGTTCGGTTACCAGATTCTTGCCGCGAATCAGTATGTTTTCCGCGTCAAAACCGCAGATTGCAGTGGCCGGCGGCGGTTTGCCTTTGTCGCTCATATAATCACTCCGTATCGAGAATATCGAGGCCGTGTCGTCGGCCCTGGAAAGCACTATAATACAATCAAGGTGACCACGCGCCCAATAACGAGGCATACCACCCGTAACTCCGGCACAAAATCGCGGACGCTGCCAATACAAACCAACATGGATAACCCGAACCATGATGTACGATGCAAAGATTGAAACCCGCCCGGTGGAAGAGCAATTTGTCCTGGACCGGGAAAGTTATCGCAGGCAGGTCCGGTATTTATTCGAGCATTCCACATTTTACCGGCACAAGCTGGAGGCGGCGGGCTTCACCGGACCTGCACAAGTGGGCGAACTGGACGAAATCGCCGGTCTGCCGTTCACGGAAAAAGACGAAATACGTGCGACCCAGGCTGTTTCTCCTCCTTTCGGCGATCACCTGGCGTGTTCACCGGACGAATTGAAACGGGTTTACAATACCAGCGGCACCAGCGGCGTGCCGTGCCTGATCGGCCTTACCCGCAACGACCTGGAAGGATACGCAACCAACGTGGCCCGCGGTTACACCGCGGCCGGGTTTGCAAAAGGCCAGCGCATCGTTGTCGGATTTAATGCAGGGCCTTTCGTTGCAGGCGTGGTTTACGATGGTTTCGACAAGTTGGATTGCACGGTAATCCCGATAGGCACCGGGAATACCGAACGTCTGGTCGGCGCCTTCCAGAGGTTAGGAGCCACGGGAATCAGTTGCACCCCTTCATACGGACTGTACCTGATAGACTGGTGCAGGGAGCGCGATATAAATACTCTCGACCTGGGTCTCAGGAACATGATTACCGCAGGGGAACCGGGTGGCGGCGACCCGTTGATCCGCGGCCGCCTGGAGGGTGCATTCGGCTGCAAGGTACGCGAAGCCATGGGAATAGGCGATATTACGCTTACGGCCTGGGCCGAGGATGCTGACGGTAACGGCATGCACTTCATGGCTCGCGGCTTTGCCCATATCGAGCTCATCGACCCGGAAACCGGTTCCCCGCGTGCCTGGGAAGACGGCGCCGAAGGTGAACTGGTATACACCGCATTGCAACGGGAGGCGATGCCGTTATTGCGCTTTCGGAGCCGCGACCACGTCGTCGTAAACATGAAACCCAACCCACTGGGCCGAACCGGGCCCCGGATACGTTGCGTAGGCCGCACGGACGATATGCTCATCGTACGCGGCGTCAACCTGTTTCCGGCCGCGTTGCGCAGCGTGCTGAACGAGTTCACACCTGACGTATCGGGCGTGATACAGGTAAGGCCGCGGGAAAAGGGAGTCAGGCAGACAAAGCCGCTACCGGTGCTGGTGGAGCTTGGAGACAACGGTGCGGCGCAAACCGTCAACCTGCAACAGCGGATCTCGGACGAGGTAAGGCAGCGCCTGCTGGTTACGACCGATATACAACTCGTGCCTTACGGGACGTTGCCCAGGGAAGTTTATAAATCACGGCTGGTTGATTACTCCGATGCAGAACCGGTTACTGCAGTGTCGCCATGAGTTCTGTTTAAACTGCCAGGGTCTCCCGCAACACCCTGATATGCTCCGGCCCGATCCCGCAGCAACCACCGATAATCCGCACCCCCTGTTCGATCCACTGCTTCGCATAGCCGAGATAGTCTTGAGGGGAAATAATGTCCTCAAACTTCCAGCTTGGCGGGACGAAATGCCCGCTTTCCGCATAGGCGAACGTGGGGCCGTCCCACAGGTCGTTCAACTCTGCCAGCGCCGGACCGGTATCATGCACGCTGGTATGCATGACGCCTGCCGCGTCACAACCCATTTCCAGCACATCCTCTGCCATCGGTCTGAACGGCACGGTCTCGTCAGCGCGCACGGGTGACTCATAGTTGGTTAATGTGCCCGTGTCGCTCATGGAGGCACTGAACCCCGTCCACACCGGTATTCCCGTTGCCCGGGCTGCGGAAATCACCATGTCAGCGACGTCCACTTCGCGCATCATCTCGGCGATAAACAGTTCGGCGCCGGCCTCTGCCAGCAACGCCGCCTGCCGGACAAAACCGTCCCTCACTTCAGCGGTTTTCGGGATGTAAAAATGATCAAATGCCGGCATGGAGGATATGGAAGCGGCGACGCAGACGTTCTTTCCGCAATTGTCACGAGCCTCCAATGCCACGGTTACGGCAGACTGGTTGATCTCCGCAATCCTGTCTTGCAGCCCCAGGCGCTTGAGCACGTGGGGCGCGGTGCCGAAGGTATTGGCGATAATCACGTCGGCGCCGGCGCGTATGTAACTCTCGTGGACCTGCCGTACCACCTCCGGCTGTTCCATATGGGCAACGCCGCACCAGGCCAGGTCGTTCATTTCAACGCCCAGCCGCTCAATCTCGGAACCGGTGCCTCCGTCCAGCAGGACAACCTCTCCGTTTTCAATCTTGTCTTTGATAGTATGGTAGCTCATGTGGTTCTATCAAACTCCAAAGAAGCATTGACAACAGGGACAAGTTAATCGGACCTGAAACCTGACGCGAAATCGGCGGTACCGTATTGCCGAACCCGCCTGAATGACGCGTGAACCTTATACAGCAAGAGGCGTAAGGCTGAACACTCGTGAATACTTTGCAGCAGTCTTAACGTCATCTCGACGAAGAGCCTCCCTCACATCGTCGAGACGATAGGCGTCTTCAAGTGACAGATAGGGCGACCATCCTTCAGGTTCCTCAAGTAACTCTACATCAACTTCAGCAACATAGTTTCCCTCGTGGATGAACTTAGTGTGTTTTCTCTTGCTCATTTGCGTCTCCGCTTGAACCCTGGTTCCCATTTTTCGGGACCGGGCAAATATGCTGTAACCAGTACCGCCGGACTTGTATGACTGCCAGGAAGCCCCCATACAACATGGACCAAGCGCCCGTCCCTGGTTCGCTGGAGCAACAGAACGCATGGCCCTTTAGGGTAGTCCGGATAGTCTTCAATCACTTCTGCGGTTTCCACTCCATCGACAAGTTCCCTAGCAAGTAATCCGTCGGCGGCAATCTCATCATATCCATGCTCCGAAATTCGGACATCGCCCTCAAGAATCAGTGCCCGAATTGTATTGAACGTATTACTCACAATACTCCTTGATGTCGGGCGTGTCTATCACGATATCACATGGTATCCTAACTCTATATCGAGCGGAAGATTGCTTAGAAGTACACTCGACGGGGACTAGGTTGATCCCTAACACGCTACTAATTTCTGTTGCCATTGGATTTTCATTTTGTTCCTAATCATGTCAGCAAACTGCTCATGCTTCGGTTGAAGTACGAGTAAGAAAAGTACGTTCGTTGACTGATAAGTTATGATTGTCGCCCCATTAACAAGTTCATGTAGGCGGTTTCTCATTTCCGCTATAAAGACTTCTCGTGGCCGTCTTGGAAAATGCTGGTAGATCAATAGACTGGATTGAAATGACCAAAATTTTCTCACTTCCTGAAGAGAGACATACTTCGAGGAATTTTTTCTACCGACAGGTTTTGATTTGATTTCTAATCCATTGTCAGGATCCAGAAACGCAAGATCCTGTCCATTGAACGCATCTCTGAGTTCGGAAAACCATACTGTCCGATCCTCATTGCGGTCAGGTGTAAGCGTGGAATGGTAGACGGCGTCAGGCAGCATGTTACTGCACTCAATCATATTCACTGTTCTCTCATTAGTTGATGAAACCTTAGATGCGAGAAAGTCAAATAAAGCGGGGTCGTATTTTCGATAGGATTTCCGTTCGGATAAGTACCCTAGTCGATTACCATCTGTCCGATTATCATCGGGAGTAAGATACCAAGCTACAAAGATTCGCCATTCAGTTGTTTTAATGATAGTGCGTAACAAACCGTATTTGATGTAATCATTGACATCTCCGAAGTACTGATTTTTCAACTGGTTTGCTCCGTATAAACACTAAGAAAGAATATTCTTTTGGAAATTCAAGGTGTTGTTAGGTGTTACTGCACCTCTATCAATGTGTACTTTAATGACCCTTTGACATCATTCCATTTAATCTGGTAATCACCGTTTATAATCAGTTCTGAATCTCGCTTACCAGTAGGTTTTCCCACGGTTCCGGTAAGCCTGTGGCCCCCTCGAAAGAAACCATATATACCATCCTGTATCCGTCCCTCATAAAACATATGATCCTCTGCAAAGATAACGAGATATGCTTTATTGAACCCCGACCGTTTCAACTGCTCTGCGAACACAATGTCTTTGCAAAAACTGAACATTTGCTCGGGATATTGGCCATTTCTCGGAAATTTCAATTCAATGGCCGCATCCAGTAGCAATTGTGCGCCATCTTTTCTGTAAACAGTGATATCGACTTCACGCTTGACGAATTTACCCTTGGCAAAGCCAAAAAAAGACACATTTCGCTCAAATTGGACCAACCTTCCTTTGATTGTATTACGAAGAAAAATTCCCAATTCATGTTGCAAACTGAATTCGTTGTATATTTCGATCTTTCCATCCTTTATATGCTCCGAAAACAATAAAATAGTATCTTTCATTTAAGAGGGCTCCCGCTAATATCAATCTCATCTTTAGTAAAGCGGTAGCTTACGGCGCCGTTACCTGCCCACGGTCAAAGACTACGTTGCCATCAAATATTGTCATAGCCACCTGTGTTTCTCCAATCCTGTCGGCCTGTCCGTTCTGCGCAAGATTAACTATGTTCTGATTCAACACTATCAGGTCGGCCGTTTTACCGACTTCTATACTGCCCAGCTTATCATCATGACCCATCAACCGTGCGCCATTAATCGTATAAGCAGCCAGGACATCATGAATGTTGATACGCTGGCCGGCATTCATCACCACGCCGTCTGCCTTCCGGGTTACCGCGGCCTGCATGCTTGAAAAGGGAACAGGATCACGCGTATCCACCGGTGCGTCACTGCCCCATGTCAGGATTCCACCAGCATCCAGCACTAATTTGACCGGGTAGACATTTTGCATGTAATAGTGCTGAGGATTATACAAATCAGCAATGCCGTCTACCTTGTCTATGAAGGGAATCACCATCACATCGTATTCAACTTCCGGGAATATCCAGACGTAAGTAAACGCAACAAAGATACCCAGGTCGCCAATGCGTTTGACGTCATCGGGATGCGCCAACTGAACGTGGGTAATGCTTTGCGTTAAATTGTTAGCGTCTGCCTCCCGTTTAACTTCAGAAAATGCATCGATTGCTACGCGTACCCCACGATCCGACAGAGCATGAATATGGACGTGGAATCCTGCAGATGTCATTTGTCGGACATATTCCTTTATGTAATCTTCGCTGTGTTCCAGTACCCCGCTGCTTTTTATACATTGCGCCGGTTGATACCCATGTTCATCTGTAAACTTCCGGATCGCCCCGGGTTTACCATACTTGTCCGGATGGTTGCGCACCTCAGTACAGGTTGTCCCCTCCAGGTCCACATAGCCGCTGATCCCGATCGATTCCGTCCCGGTATCGATTGAGAACAGGGGTTGTTCAAATTCATCAAGAATCGCCGCAACGGGTAATGTGGGCGGCGAAGCATAGGGGTTGCCTTCCAACACGGCATCGGCAAAGAGTTTCACCGCATTCGGCTGGATTAGTTTACTGTTTTTCAGTTTCTCCCTTTGCGCGTTGAACAGTTCAACATGTGCAGGGATCTGTGCCAGCCCCCCTGCATTATGAGCATCACCTGATTGGTGAAAAAAAGCAGTTCTAATGCGGAAGGTCATCAGCCCGCTTTTATCGAGCCAGTCATAATATTCCAGCAGTTCGGGAACTGTATATGGATCCTGTATGGAAGTAATACCGGATGCAGCCAGTTTTTCTGCGACGGCAGGCATCATGACTTCAGGCCGGCTGTGAAGACCCATCATATCTTCAATAAAATCCGATCGGACCAGCATGCGCGCGCCTTCATTCAGACCACCGGCAGGTTCACCGAATTCATCCACGGCAATCATTTCCCTGAACTCGGCAAAAACAGTCTCGATTGTCTCCTTGTTCAAACCCACCACATTTCCGTTTTTGTCTCGTGCCTGTGCCAGGGCCAGACTGTTGACCGCGGCATGATGCCCATCGTCACCCCACATGATGATCGGGTGCCTGTCTGATGCGGCATCCAGGGCGGCGCGAATTGTTTTCAGTCTTTCACTCGGCTGGTTACCGCCGGAAAACGGCCACTGGAGGACCACCAGCCAATCACCTTCTGCTATCTGATAGTCTTCAATGCATCCCTGCAGAAAAGGCGCCATTTCTTC
The DNA here is from genome assembly GCA_026710545.1 of Gammaproteobacteria bacterium. Taxonomy (GTDB): domain Bacteria; phylum Pseudomonadota; class Gammaproteobacteria; order Eutrophobiales; family Eutrophobiaceae; genus JAAXHV01. The sequence goes on from JAPOQU010000001.1 coordinate 27,408, forward strand.
AAGCGATTTCGCCTCACCTTTGAAATCACACATATCCGGTTCCACAACACCGGTAGCGTGGATATGCATGTCATGCAGGCCGGGCATCAGCATACGCCCACCCAGGTTACGCACCACTGTGCCGTTACCGATAAACTTGCCGGCGCCATCGTCACTGCCGACATAGATAATTTCATTGCCGCGCAACGCAACAGCCTCTGCTACAGTACGGCTGTTGTCTGCAGTGTAAACATAGGCATTGGTCAACAGGAGATCGGCCGGCTCAACGGCAGGAAACCGCGTGCCGGGTTGACTTGTTGATTGTTGCGGTTCCTGGGAACAGCCAACCAAAGTCGCGCTGACAAAAAAAAGAATAAGTAAATAATCCGACAGTTTCATGGTACATCTCAAACTATCAAATTGAACCCCCGTAACGTATGAACCAGGTTGCAAGTGCCTGCGCCGCGAATGTGGTCTCTTGTTCTTGTCTGTTTAAAGCTCACCACCGCGTCAAAATTGTTACAACTTCGTTAGTTGTTCAATGAACCGGGTCTTGCGGGAATGTCGGGAGCGAAGGGCGCGCAGGCGCTCCGAATAGGCATCCGACGTGTTGTCTTCTTCAGCCAGAACGCGCAGGTCGGCAAGCAGGTCAGTTGCTCGCTCATAGCCGTTAATGTTACGTTTTTCAATTTCATTCTCGATCTCATCCCAGACAGCCAGGCCGCGAAGCCTGAGGATGTTGAGACGTGCGCGCCGCGCTTTTTCAGCCTCGCGTTCCCGTTGCTGCCGCTTTGCTTCCACCTGCGCGGCTTCGTCAGCTTTACGCTCCTTGCATATTTCAGCGGCGCGGGCGCGCAGGGCCGATACTGTTCGACATCTATCCTGTATTTCAGTCGTGGTTGGCGCCAGGGCCTCCTGAATCCTGCTGCGAACCTCCGCCATCACATGAGGGTCGCCCGCTGCCAAACGTTCCAGTAACGCTGTCTTTTCTTCGTCCGGAATTGCTGCGATAGCCGCTACGCGGGTTGAAGCTGTCGGAAGGGAATCGCCGCTTGTGTATGGCGACTCCTCGGCGGCAGCCTGCACGAGATCGCGGTCTATATGAAAGAAATCAGCGAAGGTCTCAAGTCCGCCGTTAAGCGGGCCGATGCCCCTCAGCGGCTCTTTCTCGTCGTTTTCCAGGGTCCCGGTTTGCGCCTCCATCAGCCATAGCAGGTAGAACGCCCGCCAATCACTCGCAAGCAGGTCGGCCCGCAACGGCGCCAGTGCGCCGAGCCAGCCGGTACCGTCGTCATCGTCAGTAAATTCGGAGGGTTCATAGTCGTGCCAGATGTCGATAATCACATTCTCGCCCGCCGTTTGTATTTCGACGCAATTGACGTCTCGCAGGAAAGTATCGAGTCTATCTCGGTTGATGAGTCGTTTCGGTAAGCGGATCATGAGCCGACGCGACATCCAGTTCGCAAAATACAGGTGCAGATCGAACCAGCGATTCATCAACCGCGTGGGGTCGCCCCTGAAGTCGCCCCAATTATAATGGTTGGTGAAGCTTGTCGCGGTGATGCGCGCCCTGGTAGACAGCGCCCGCAATGCCGCCATGTCCTCTTTGCCGAGCGGTCGATCAACTGCCAGGAACTCGTAGTACTGGTATTCGCTCAAGAATGCCTCACAAGTTATGTCTTTCCACCTTTTTCTGCCAAATATTGCTTCAATTGCTCAATAGTAAGTGTTTCCCGGGTTTTGTGTATCATCGCATGGCAGTTTGGACAGATTGGGACAAGATCATTGACCGGGTCAATCTCGTACTCAGCTTTAATTTCTGCGAGAGGGACGACATGATGTACATGGATGTAATTTTTACCTATTGTTCCGTAAAAGTCTTCAAAATTGAAAGAACATACTGAGCATTTGTAACCATGATGTTGTAGACATTTTCTTCTGGCGTCGTCCGTATTCCGTTCATACGCATTAATCGTTACAGTTTTAGTTGCTCCCTCTTTATACTTTATTGAGCTATCCACTTCTTCAGGTAACAGGTTGGCCGGGATATCGCGATAGTGAGATGCGTTAATGTCCACGATATTGAATCCAAGATTTTCTAAATGCTTCCTGGTTTTAGTACCATTGGCGCGTTGATTGCCCCTACCTCTTGCCTTCAAGGGTTGTTCGCCAAGCAGATAACCGTGTGCAGCACGTGCTATTAATTTCTGGTCATAATATTTACCGTTGTATTCAAGATAATACTGGCGGGATTTTCCCCCGCCATATTTCCTTAATATCTCTTCGCTTCCTTCTTTATCAAACTCCTTAATCGCCGCCTTAACTTCTTTTTGGGTAATGTCTTTTAATGCCATGTTAATACCTCGCCCGCTTGCGGCAGGGTAGTTTATTTGCCACATGGTTACACACCAGAGAGACCATTATCAAGGCGGGTTATCTCAGTCCGGTTTCCTGCCGATATGCTTCGTTCGTTTTCTTTCTCTATTGCGCGCGGATATACTATGGGCGAATCAAACACAAGGTGCAGAACAAACCATGCAAGCAGCTAAACAGGAAGCGATCAATATCGTTGACCGGATGCCAGAAGATAGCGATATGGATGAAATTATGTATCGGCTCAGGGCAAACGCATACTTTCATCCGGCTTGTCCAAACAGGATCTCCGCCCGTCTTGTGTCACTCCACCCGGCCTGCTTGAGTTTCCCTCGCATACTGTTCTTCTGTGGGTGTAAGCGCGCCAGGTTCAGACAGAAGCGCCGGATAATCCCCACGTTCTCCGCCCCGTCCCCTTTGCGTATCCGACAGTCGTCCTCCTTGAACGCCACGTCCAGCACCCAATGTGCTTTATTCTCTACTTCCCAATGACGCCGTATGCCCCGCGCCACCCCCGCCGCATCCAATGGCAGGGAACTGATATAGTACTGTGTCTCTCTCTCCACCTCCTGCCCCGGCAGGTGCCGTTCCCGCTCCATCTCTATCACCGTTTGCAACCCCGGCCACTTGGCCGCCTCACTAATCCATGCCGTCACCCGCACTTGCCGACAGGTCCGCTTCTCCACCCGGCCATGCCCCGCATCCACTTCCTCATACACCGCCAACTCAGCCGGCTCATCGCGGGTAACCTTGTGAAAATACGCCTTTATTTCCTCACGCAGAGTCTTGTGATTATCCTTCAGCGACAACGTGTAATCGCCCCCCTTCCCATGCACCTTGCGTGCTATCTTCTTCTGTGTATTCATCGCATCCGCGGTAATATGCGCCCCCTTTACCTGTAACAGGTCCAGCATCTCCATCACCGAGGCCTGCTCATTCTTCTTCCCCGACGACTTCATCTGCGCCAGCACCAACCCGCTTTCATGGCCCCAGGCCGTGATGCTGTGCAAGGCCGTTTGTCTATCTCCGTCGTGGGAACGCCGTAAGGTCTTCCCGTCCAGGGCAATCTGCTCCTGCCCCTGCGCCCGCCGCACCTCATTCACCCAGGCAATGAACGCCCGGTTGAACTGCTCAGGGTCTATCGCACGCACCACCCGCGCAATCGTATCATCCACCGGTACCCCGTTCGCAAACGGCCGGTATTGTCTCAACCACACCAGCTTCTCATCCCCAAATTCCTTGATATCCTTCCAGCCCTCTGCCCCCGATATGACCGCACTCACCGTCAAAAACAGAATGTCCAACAGGTCATAGCGCTTGTTGATATCACGCCGCGGGTCGTCAATCGTCGCTAATTGGGCCAGTAAACTCATGGTTTTCTCCTCTATTAAGGGTAATTACTGCTATGATCCACCCAACTTCCAGGAGTTCCCCACTTACCTATTTCTTTTTGGAATAAAAAATCATCTGCTTATGACTTAAAGTATGATCTTGCCCTGACTACAGTCTCCCTAACTACGGATTTCCTTCTCTACGACGCTCGGATATACTATGACTAATCGACTACAACGTAAATAACAACGTATGCAAGCAGCAAAACAGGAAGCGCTCAATATCATTGACCGAATGCCGGAAGACAGTGATATGGATGAAATCATGTATCGGCTCTATGTCCTGGATAAAATAAGGAAGGGACAACAAGCTGTCGAACAGGGCAAGACCATTACCAGCGAGGAGCTCCAGCGAGAAATCGATTCATGGTGAGATGGTCGGAACCGGCCATACTGGATTTGCAATCCATCCATGACTTTATCGCTCACGATTCCCGTTTCTATGCCAAAAAGGTAATCCAGGATATCCGGGATAAAGCAGAAATTCTGGATGAATTACCCAAAATCGGTAGAAAGGTGCCGGAAATAAATGATGGAAACATCAGGGAGTTGTCACTGTATTCCTACCGGATAATTTATGAAATCAGAGATCAAGGTATCTTCATGCTGGCTGTAATACATAAACGGCGGGATTTGAGACACAGAGATATTGAGAGATAAATTAATCACAATATAAAACGAACAACTTTGATAAATGTAAATATCAGGAGCAGAGTATGAAGGCAATCGTATTAGAAGAACTTGGCGGTCCGGACAACCTGAAAATAATGGAGGTGGATACGCCCGACCCGGGACCGGGCGAAGTACGGGTCAGGGTGCGGAATTCCGCGTTGAACCGGCGTGATTACTGGATCACCATCGGCAGGTATCCGCGCACGAGTCTTCCCTGTATAGCCGGTTCCGACGGCGCCGGGACGATTGATGCCGTCGGCGCAGGCGTTGATGATTCAATGGTCGGTAATGAAGTGGTGGTCTATCCCGCCAGGGAATGGGGTGACAGCGAGGCCGTCTCCGGGCCGGATTTTCGCGTGCTGGGCATGCCGGACCAGGGTACGTTTGCCGAGTATATCTGCTGCCCGGCTACGGATGTCTACGCCAGGCCCGCGCACTTGAGCTGGGAACAGGCAGCCGCGGTGCCCCTGGCCGGCCTGACGGCCTGGCGCGCCGTCGTGACGCAGGCCGAGGTTAAGGCGGGACAGACCGTACTGGTTACCGGCGCCGGCAGCGGCGTTTCGACTTTTGCCATCCAGTGGGCCAGCAGTCTCGGCGCAGAGGTTTACGTGACCAGCGGGTCAGAGGAGAAAATCGAAAAAGCCAGGGCTATCGGTGCGGCCGGGGGCATCAGCTACCGGGAACAGGACTACCATAAGGCACTGAGAAAACAGGCGGGCGGTTTTAACGCCATTATCGACAGCGCCGGCGGGGACGACGTGAATAATCTTCTTAGTACCTTAAGGCCCGCAGGGCGGTTTGTATTCTTCGGCGCCACCCTGGGCATCCCTTCTACCGGGCTGGAAATACCGCGGCTGTTTTTCAACCAGACCCGCATACAGGGAACGATGATGGGATCCAACGCCGAATTCAAGGCCATGCTGGATTTTGTCGGCGAGCAAAAAATTGAACCGGTCGTGGACCGGGTCCTGCCCATGGATGAGGCAGTCGCCGCCCATAAGTTGCTGGAGTCCTTCGGCCAGATGGGCAAGGTGGTCCTGCAGAACAACTGACGCAACGGGAACCCCTGGCATGTCCCGGACGGACTTGACCAGGGATTCCCGGTATATATCTCAGTCTGTAAGCAGCACAATCATGACGATTGCGATGATTGCAGCCAGGACGTGCAGGCTGCTGAGGTAGGGGCGCCGTTTGAGCGTGCCTGCCCTGGCGGCTTTTAGTTCCTGTCCGAGCGTGCCGTAGCGGCCTGGCAGGAAAGTGCCGAGGTATTCTTTCAAAAAGTTGCTTGTACGCGGGGTCGGCATGCCCATGTCGCGCATCAGTTGGTCGACGTAATGCGAGATATAAGGCCCGGTAAACACGCCGTCCTGCGCGTCCGGCACCCGTTCTTTCGCCCAGTCTTCCAGACGCCCAATTTCCTGCTCCATCTGTTCGACCGGGGGCAGGGCCATGTTCCCGCTGAAACACTGCGCCGTCCAGTGCGCGCCTATTTCGGAGGACAACGGGCAGGTAAGGGTGGGGAAAAACCCGTTGAATGCCAGCCTTTGCTGTTGCGGCGGCAATATCCGCCGGTACAAATGGAAGCGGCCGTTTTTGCGTACCTGCGCTCTCAATTCATCGCTCAGGAATGACAGGTCGCGCTGCCAGCCTGTGCCCATGATGACCAGGTCTGCTTCTATCTGTGTTCCATCATCAAGTTCGACACCTGCGTCGTAAAACCCTTTGACGCCGGCGCGTACGGCGCTGATGGCGTCGTCGTTCAGCAGTTCAAAGAAATCGTCCACCTGCCCCACGCTTTCGAAGCCGGTGGGTAATTTATGTTCAGGGACCATTAGCGCGGGCATGCCCAGGGCGCGGGGCACAATGGCGCTCAACAGGGTCCACCCGAGCCATACGATCGGTTTGCCCGGGCCGTGCAACAGCTTTTCGTTCCAGGGACGGTACGGGTAATGGACAAACAACTCGGTAAAGCGCGAGATGAACCGCAGATCGCTGCGGGCGCCGCCGGGCAGGTAGCGCGGCACCATCCAATGCGGCTTGCGGAATACGATGGTGGACGTTTTTCCTTCGCGGGCCGCCCACGCGGCGCAATCCAGGGCGGATTTGCCGGCGCCTATTACGACTACCCGCCGTACGTCCGCAACAGAGGGATGGATCCATTCGCTCGAGTGACGCACCAACCCCCTGAAACTCTCCCTGCCGGGTAGATCCGGCATGAAGGGCGTGGAAAAGGCCCCCGAGCAAATCACGACAAAATCAAATTCGTAATTACCCTCTTCGTTTTCATCGATCGTCGAGCGCGCCGTCAGGCTGAAACCCTGGTTGCCGTCACCATCGATCCCGGCAAGGTGAACCACCTCGTTATTGAACTTGATACGGGGATATAGGCCGAAATGATCCGCGTAGGATTCCAGGTGTGCCCGCACTTCTTCCGCGACCGGGTACCCGCTCGTGGTCGCCGGGTAGGGGTAATCGGTCAGGCTATACGTTTCCTTTGCGGTATTGGCGCGCAACCCGGGATAGGTCCGGGTAAGCGCCCAGACCCCGCCGAGGCCGGCTTCCTTTTCGAAGACAAGGACATCGAAGCCGTTTTCCAGGAAGATCTTGGCCGTGACGAGACCGGAAATGCCGGCGCCTATGATGCCGACCCGTTGCGCCGGGCCAGTGTTTGTATCGCTTCTATCCGCAGTCGCCGGCATTGCACCTGCATGTCCGCTCATATTTTCTCCCGATGTCTGTACCGATTGACAAACCCGCATGCTATTTATAGCACATCAGCCGATTGAATTTCAGCCCGGCGCCTCACCACTATACTGGTTTGTCACGGCGCCGGTGAGGTGTTTCGCCGGACGATGGCCTTCGGCATGTATAATAGGCAGACGTTAACAATGGGATATGGAATATGAATAATGCAGTAATTTACGACGGTATCCGGTCGCCATTCGGCCGTTTCGGGGGCGGCCTGTCGGTGAAACGGCCGGACGACCTGGCGGCAGCCGTCATCAAGGCCCTGCTGGACAGGAACGGCATTGAGAGCAGCCTGGTGGAGGACGTAGTCTTCGGCAATACCAACCAGGCGGGTGAAGACAGCCGCAACGTGGCGCGCAATGCCGCGCTGCTGGCCGGCATGCACACCTCGGTCGGCGGCGTGACTGTCAACCGCCTGTGCGGCAGCGGGGCGGCAGCGACACTGGACGCGTCCCGCGCCATCAGTTGCGGGCAGGGGCAGTTGTTTATCTCCGGTGGTGTGGAGAGTATGAGTCGCTCACCCTGGGTACTGGGCAAGGCGGAGACAAGTTTTGACCGCAACCAGCAGATGTACGACTCCCTGCTTGGCTGGCGTTTTCCCAATAAACGGCTGCTCAAGCAATACGGGGACGATGCCATGCCGCAGACCGCGGACAACCTGGCAAGGGACTTCAATATCAGCCGTGAAGACAGCGATGCCTTCGCCTTTGCCTCACAACAGAAATACGAGGGAGCAAAGAATGCCGGTTTTTATGATGGGGAACTTATGGAAATAGAAGTCCCGGCGAAACGGCGCAAGGACCCGCCCGTCAAGGTGACGGCCGATGAACACCCCCGGCCCGGCACCACGCTGGAAAAACTATCAACGCTGCCGGCCTTGTTTGAAGACGGCGTCGTCACTGCCGGCAATGCCTCCGGCATCAATGACGGCGCGGTTGCCCTGTTGCTGGGGAACGAAGACATCGGCAGGAAGCTGGGCCTGACCCCCCGCGCGCGTATTCTCACCGGGGCCGTCGCCGGAGTCGAACCGCGGGTGATGGGAATAGGTCCGGTACCAGCCTCACAAAAAGCCCTGCAACGGGCCGGCTTGTCCTTATCCGACATGGATGTCATAGAGATCAACGAGGCCTTTGCCACCCAGGTACTGGGTTGCCTGAAGCAACTGCAGGTTGACTTTCAGGACGAACGGGTGAACCCGAACGGCGGCGCCATCAGTATCGGCCATCCGCTGGGGGCATCCGGGGGACGGCTGATCCTCACCGCGTTGCGGCAACTGGAAAAAATCGAGGGCCGTTACGCACTCATTACCATGTGCATAGGCATCGGACAGGGTATTGCTGTCGTTATCGAAAGAATATAACCCACCCTATTCCGGAATGGGCCTGGTTTGATGAGGATACTTGCTGTCGGCGATATGCACCTGGGTCGAACGCCCTCCCGGTTGCCAGATGAACTCGTGGATCAGGCTCGCGACCTGGGCCCTGCCGGAGCCTGGGACCGCACTGTAAATACTGCCATCAATGCGGGAGTCACAGCGGTCCTTCTGGCCGGTGACGTAGTCGAACGGGAGAATGATTTCTTTGAAGCCTACCGTGAACTGGAGCAGGGCGTTCAGCGTCTCGCCGAAGCCGATATCAAAGTCATCGGCGTCGCCGGCAACCACGACGTTAAAGTCCTTCCCCGCTTGGCAAAACACATTCCTGAATTCCAACTCCTGGGTAAAGACGGGCAGTGGCAGTCCTGCCGGATTGACGACAATGTAGATTCGATCACGCTTTGGGGATGGTCGTTTCCCAGGAAAGAAATTCGAACAAGCCCCCTGTCTGAACAATCTTTCAAGCCCAAGGCCGGTATAAACCTGGGGCTGTTGCATTGTGACCGGGATGCAGCAAACAGTCCTTATGCCCCTGTCAGCAGCAGGGAACTGCAGCAGGCCGGCATTGATGGTTGGTTACTCGGGCACATACACAAACCGGATGCCTTGTCCGCCGAGTCGCTGTCCGGTTACCTTGGCAGTCTGACCGGGCTGGATCGGAGCGAAGCAGGTCCTCACGGCCCCTGGCTTATCAGTACAGCCGGGGGCCGGATTGAACAGGTTGAACAACTGCCTCTCGCGCCGTTGCGCTGGGAGTCCGTTGACGTTGACCTGGAGGGTATCGGTGAACCGGCAGAAGCAGGAGAACGTCTCCTGTCCGTCTTGCGTGATCTTGACAACCAAATCACTGAAACTCCTGTTACGCCGGACCTGAGAGCCGCGCCGGACGCGATCGGGGTACATGTTATTTTCGGTGGACGAACCCGTTTCGGCATTGCCGTGTATGACGAATTTTCCAGGAGGCAGGGAGAAGTTGTCTATGCCGGTTCCGATAACCGGAGCTATTTCATCGAACGGCACAGCGTTGCTACGCGGCCGGAGATAGACCTTGAGGAACTTTCCGGGCAACCGACTCCCGCAGGACTGCTTGCAAAACGCCTGCTGTGGCTGGACGAACCGGAAGGCCATCCAGAGCGCGACGACCTGGTGGCAAGAGCCCGCCGGAGCTTGCGCGACCAGGGACAAAAGTCCGTCTGGAGCGACCTGGATGCCGGTGACCCGGATGCGGTTGAGTGGTTGCGAACAGCAGGGCTGCGAGCCCTGGATAAACTATTGGCGCAAGCTTCCGATACGGGTTAATGCAGCTCAAGCGGCTCAATATCCATTCCCTGCCCGGTATCGAACCCGGATTTACGTTCGAGCCCGCCGGCGCTGGTGTCAATATCGTCACCGGCCCCAACGCCATCGGTAAAAGCAGTCTGGCGCGCGCCCTGGGATATCTCCTGCGCGGTGGACAGAGAGACGATCCGGCTGCACTTTCCCTGGAGGCTGAGTTCGAAAGTGACGGGAGCAACTTGCGTGTCCTGCGCAACGGCAGCGAGGTAGCCTGGTACCGGGACGGCAACCCTGCATCGCCGCCCGTGTTGCCCGCGACTTATCAGACAGGGCTGCATCGTCTCTCCATGGAACACCTGCTTGCCGGCGATGATAGTGATAGCGATCTTGCCAGAGAATTACGCAACAGATTGCGTGGCGGCTTCGATCTGGATGCCGCACGTATTAGCTTAGGCTCACGTTACGCTCTCAACGAAGAAAAAAACCTCAGTAACGCAAAGAGGGAGCTACGGCAGACGGAAGGAGAATACGACATCCTGGAGAGGCAGGAACAGGAGGAATTGCCCCGTCTGGACAGTGATATCAAGGCCGCCGAGGACGCGCAAGAACGATTGCAACGATTGCGGCTGGGAGTGGACTTGCACAACGCCGTGGACTTAAGGAAGTCCTGTGCTTACGAATTCAAGGATTATCCTTCCGGCATGGACAAGCTGCGGGGTGATGAACAGGAGCGTCTTGCAAAGCTGGAAAGAAAATCGGAAAAACTGAAGGACAGGTTGCAGGATCAGGAGCGCCTGCTTGATGCCGCCGAGAGGACGCTTGAGGAAACGGGCTTGCAAGATTCAGGGCCTGATGTGGAAGCTTTGGAAGCCACCGGTATGCAACTGAATAAACTTGGGCAAAAAGTCGAGAAGCGCAACAACGCACGGGAAACCCTGACCAGGGCCGATGCAGGCATGAAAGGAGCGCAGGAGTATTTCAATGATAACTGTGACCCACCTAAACTGGATGCACAAAGCCTCGGAAAGGCCGAAGCTATTGCTGTGCCGCTGATCAAGGCGCAAAGCAAACGCAACGAATTGCAACTGAAACTCGAACAGGCTGGCAGTCCTCCCGACGAAGCCGAAATTGACAAGCTGTATGACGCCGGCAGCGCCCTGCGCGAGTGGCTGGCGTTAACCGCCGCCGGGTCCGGGACACAACCTGCGTCTTCCATCCGCCGTGAACGTCTAGCGTTCTGGTTCATCCTGGCGGCCAGTGGTTTTGCCGTTTTTCTGGCAGGGATACAGCAGGCCCTGCCGGCAGCAGTTGCCGCGTTGGTGGCGCTGGTTGTTGCGGCATGGGGCCTGTTCTACCTACGTAAAATTCCCGCCGCCGGGGTGTCAACTGATGCAGTCAGACAGCGATTTATCCGGACCGGCCTGGACGGTCCGCAGGAGTGGACGGTTGCAGTAGTAGATCAGTACCTGCGCACGCAGATAGACAAGTCCCATAGCACCCTGATCCTGCAAAGGGAACACGCGGCACAGGCCGGAGGCATCCACCCGGAATTGGGGAAGCTGGAGGAGGAAATTGAGAAACTGCAGGCACAAAAACAGGAGGCAGCCGCGGAACTGGGTTTTGACCCCGGATTGCCAAGCATCAGTCCTGATATTTTCGTACAGGACTGCCGACAACTGGCCGAAGCGCAGAATCGTTACGTGGAGGCTAAAGCCGGACTTGACGCTATAGAGCGTGACATCGCCCGAGACATCTCATCAGTACGTGTTTTCCTTGGCCAATGGCACAGGGCGGATGTAGCAACGCTGGATGACGCTGATGCTGATCGGGACGTCCATCAGTTGCAGGCGTCATTCCAAAACCTGAAGCGGCGCTCTGATGACGCGAATGGCGCAAGAAGGGATATAACACGCTGCAAGGAGGGCATTCAGACACTGGAGCAGGAGATCAAGGAAAACCGCGCCGATATCGGCACTATCTTCACTGAGCGCGAGCTCAAGGCTGATGATACGATTGAACTTGACAGGCGACTCGGCCTGCTGGGTGAATGGAAGACGAAACAGGAGACATTTCAAAGCGCGAAGCTTGAGGAGAAACGCATACGAGCACTGCTTGAGACCAATCCCGATATCATCAAGGATGTCGATGAAGACAAGCTGACGAAATTGCAGAATGAACTGACATTGGCGTCAGACCAAGCCGAAAAGTACACGGAACTCGTGCGGCAGCAGGCAGAAATCACTACCCGTCTCAAGGATGCCGGCGCAGACCATAATCTGAGCCGGGCCCAGGTTGCAGTGGACGTCGCCAGGACAGTTCTACAGGACAAACTTGAGCATGCCTGGCTGCACGAGGCAACCGAACTGCTTATCAATGACGTCGAGCAAACATTTAGTACCGAAAACGAACCGGAAGTGCTCAGCCATGCCCGGGCGCTATTTCGGGAAATCACCGCCAATGCCTTCGATTTGCAATTGGATAAAGAAGGCGCATTCATCGCCCGTGATCTGAAACAAGAGGAAACGAGAAACCTCGACGGGCTTTCATCAGGCACCAGGATGCAACTGCTGCTCGCGCTGCGCCTCGCCTGGATCCGGGCGCAGGAACAGGGCAGGGAGACCTTGCCGCTGTTTCTCGACGAAGCGTTGACAACCAGTGACGAAGAGCGTTTTGCAGTAATGGCCAACAGCCTTGAGCGGTTGGCCGAAACGGAGGGACGCCAGATATTTTACCTGGCTGCCCGACGTCATGAGTATGCGCTATGGAAGCATGCTACAGGCAGCGAACCGCCAATCATCGACCTTGCTGCGGTCCGTTTCCCACAACAGGCCTACTCCCCACAGGACTACAAAGTTACGCCGCCTCCTTCCTTGCCGGCGCCTGAGGGTCGTGACCCCGAAGCCTATGCTTCTGTTCTCGGCGTACCATTAATGAACCCGCGCCTGGAACCGGGCATGGTCCACCTATTCCACCTGTTGCGTGACGACCTGGTTATGCTTCACCAGTTCATAAACAACTGGCGCATTATCAGTCTCGGCCAGCTTGAAGCCTTGCTTGAAAGCAATGCGGGACCTGCCGCTGTTACCGATGCCGAACTCCGGGAAAGGCTTCGGCAGAGGTGCGCTGTGGTCCGCAACTGGACGGCGCTGTGGCGCCGGGGCCGGGGCTGGCCCGTGAATCGTATTGCTCTGGAGCAATCGGGCGTCGTATCGGATAGGTTTATTGACCGCGTCGAGGGTCTCTCGGAAGAAGTTAAGGGAGATGGAGAAGCACTGGTTCAGGCATTACGCACGGGACAGGTTTCCGGATTCCGGACCAGCAAGATAGAAGAACTGCAAAGTTGGCTGTCCGGCGAGGGATACACTGACGAGGAAGATATTCTATCAGTTGAGGGCCGTCGACAGCAGACGCTGCAACAAACCATTCCTGCAACCAGCGAGGGTATCGAAGACGTCAACATGGTTGTGACTTGGCTGGAGTCGGCGATCGCCGCCGATTGAATCTCCTCCTGGGGTTTCGATTACAGCTTGCCAAGACCGGTTAGTACCTTTTCAGGGGTAATCGGCAATTCCCTGACGCGTACGCCAACCGCGTTATACACGGCATTGGCAATGGCGGGAGCAGGCACGATCAAACAACATTCCGCAAGACTTTTTGCGCCGAACGGGCCTGTCTCTTCCATGGATTCGATAAAGATGGTTTCAATTTTATCCGGCATCTCCATGGCGGTCGGCATCTTGTAATCCAGGAAGTCCGCGGACAGGCAAGCGCCGGAAGC
>JAPOQU010000002.1 GCA_026710545.1 Gammaproteobacteria bacterium
ATCCTGCAGGGCCGCGCACAGGGAGTGCAGAGGGCCGCCGCCCCCTTCACCCATACCCTTGGCGCCGTGAAAGGTGAACGGGGAGGGAGATTGCCGGTTGGAACACTTGAGTTCCGGCATGGTGCTGATGGTGATCGGCGCATAGTCTGTGAAGGAACCGGCAATGGCGTTGCCGCTCGCATCATAGGATATGTCTTCGACCAGCGCTGCGCCGATGCCGTGGGCTGCTGCGCCGTGGACCTGGCCTTCCACGATCATGGGATTGATCACCTTGCCGCAGTCATCGACGATGGCGTAGTCCAGTATCCTGGTCTGGAAGGTGTCCGGGTTGACTTCGACCACGGAGATATGCAGTTGCAGGGCGTAGGTCAGGGTCAGGTTGCCGATCTTTTTCTCAACGTCAGGGAGCTTGAACGGCGGCATGTAAACGTGGCGGGCGTTCAGCGACAGGCCGCGCAACTCGTCCGGCAGGGTGGCGCTGTTTGAATTGATGAAGTTGGCCAGCATCCAGTAGTTGAGCGCCCGGTCCGTGCCTTTCACGCCCACCTGCGGACCCATGCCGCCGACGCCGTATTCCAGGTCCTCCTCCGCGGCTTCCAGGGCGAAACAGGCCAGTTTTGCCATTTCCGCCTTGAGTTTGAGCGCGGCGCCGTGGGCCGCCGACAGGCCGGTGACCGCAAACTGGCTGGCGTAAGTGCCGGACTGGCCGGTGTGGCTGTCGTTGAGTGAATCAAAACCCGTCTTCACATGGACCAGGTCAGGCGGGATACCCAGCACTTCACCCACTACCTGCGCGGTGGTGGTTTCATGGCCCTGGCCCTGGGGGAACGTGCCCAGGCTGACCACGACCGAACCATCCAGGTCCAGCTTTATGGTTGCAGCAGTGGAATTGCCCGAGAACGGCGCATCGGGGTTGACGTAGCGCGCCTGGCCCCAGTTATTGGTGCCCGAATCAAGGGTGGTGCCGATACCGATGCCGATCAGCCGGCCTTCCTCCCGGGCTTGTGCCTGCTTCTTTTTCCACTCATCCCAGCCCACCATTTCCTTCGCCTTGGCGAGCATGGCGGGGAAATCGCCGGAATCATAAACACAGCCGTTAGGCGTCTCGTACGGAAACTCCTCCACATAGTTCTTCAGCCGCATCTCGTCGGCGGGGATACCGAGTTCATGCCCACAGATATCGATCACCCGTTCCATGAACCAGATATGCGGCAGCCGTGAGTAGCCGCGGTTGGGCGCCGCCGGGCCCTTGTTGGTGGTGACCTGGTTGAAATCGATGCTGATGTTGCGCAGCTTGTAGGACGCGGGCAGTACCTGGGACCAGATGACGGAACCCAGGGGTTCGTAACGGGGATAGCCGCCTATATCATCGATATGTTTCGACCGGATCGCCGTGATAACGCCGTCACTGTCCAGGGCGACTTCAGTATCCAGGTAAACGCGCTCGCTGCCGTGCCCTCCCGCCAGCATGTGTCCGGCGCGGGTTTCTATCCATTTCACCGGCGCGCCGTTCAATTTTTTCGAGGCCAGGCAGGCCAGGGCCAGGTACGGGTAATTGCAGATCTTGTTGCCGAAGCTGCCGCCGATATCGTAGGTGCGCAGCCGGATCTGGTCCATCCTGACGCGCAGCGCCGGCGCCAGGAACACCAGGGGGACCGTCATGATGGTATTGGAAAATAAATCTATCTCGTCCCTGGGGTCCCAGGTGGCGACACAGGCGTTGGGTTCAAGGGCGGTACTGCCGAAGCGGTGGAACTTCAGTTTGTCAATCCTGACCACGTGGGCCGCGTCGGCTAACGCCTGGTCGACGTCGCCGTAATCATAGACACCCTGGAAGGTTGCGTTGGTGCCCGCCTCATCGTGGACGATGACCTTGTCTTCCAGCGCCTGTTCGGGGTCCAGCACCACGTCCAGGGGTTCGTATACCACCTCGACGAGCTGGGCGGCGTCCTCGGCGATGGATATGGACTCGGCTACGACGGCGACCACCGGGTCGCCCTGGTAAATGGCTTTGTCCGTTGCCAGGGCGTAGTCGGTAATGCTCTGCGGCGCACCGGCGCCGATCTGGATGAACGGGTCGCTCATGGCCATGACGTCCTTGCCGGTGAGGGTGCATGCCACGCCGGGCAGCGCCTCTGCCCTGGATACGTCGATAGCGACAATGCGGGCATGGGCGTAAGGCGAACGCACCAGGGTCATGTGCATCAGGCCGGCGGGACTGTAGTCGTCGACGAAGTACCCCTTGCCCTTGACCAGGCGATCATCCTCGCGCCTGGCGGGTTTTGCGTCCCGGCGCGGGGCGTCGAGCACGGCGTTGGCGCGGGTGCGCGCGGCGTTGCGCTCGGCCTGCAGTTTTTCCGAGACTTCTGTAGTGCTTTGCGCTTCAACCCGTGCCGGCGTTGCGCTGTCGCTCAGGCCGGACAGCCCGCTCAGGATACGGCTGAACCAGCCGCCGGTCTCAGCGGGCTCCGACGGCGCGGCCTCGGGGGAGAGCGCCGCCTCCAGGCTGGCAATGAGTTTATTGATCTCTTTCTCGGCGTAGCCGCGGATGCCGCCGCCGGCCAGGGACAGGATTTTGCCCGTGAGGTGTGTCTCTCCCTGCCAGCCGATCAGCGTGCCGGCGCCGTCGTCGCTCAGGTCAAACGAGGTGCGCAAGGTGTAGACGCCCTGCATCAGCTTGCCCCTGCCTACGTATTCGGCACGGCGCGGCGGTTCGGTGTCCCCCAGGCTTAATTCCGTTGATGCGATACCGCCGATTCTACCGATGCCGACCCTGGCGCGTATGAGAGCGGTGGTTGCGTCTTTCATTTCCATGCTGTGGAAACCCGGCAACAAGGGCGCAAACTGCTCCGGGTCCGATAGCAGCGAGTAGACCTCCGCTTTGGGCAGGTCTACACTGAATTCGCCGGAAAAGTACATTTTCATGGTTTATGCCCCCTTTAACATCGTGGCTGCTGCCTGTACGGACTTGATGATGTTCTGGTAGCCGGTGCAGCGGCAGACGTTTCCGGACAGCGCCTTGCGGATGTCCTGTGTATCCGGCTCCGGGTTTTCCGCCAGCAGCGCCACGGACGACATGAGCATCCCCGGTGTGCAATACCCGCACTGCAGGCCGTGATGTTCGGAAAATGCCTCCTGCAACGGATGCACCTGCCCGTCCTGCTCCAGCGCTTCGACGGTGGTGACCTGCGCGCCGTCGGCCTGTACCGCGAACAATGTGCAGGATTTGACGGCAGCGCCGTCCAGCAGCACGGTGCAGGCTCCGCAGAAACTCGTGTCGCAACCGATGTGCGTGCCGGTCAGGCGCAGTTCCTCGCGAATGAATTCAACCAGTAATTGCCGCGGCTCCACGTCACGCCGGCAGGCTTTTCCATTCACGCTGACATTAATGGTTACGGACTGTAATGGCTCAGACATAATCATGACTCCCGGTTACGGATTCACCCTTGGCCCTCTGCAAGGCCGTATGCGCGGTGCGCATGAACAATGAACGCAGCATGACGCGTTTGAACGCCGCGGAACCGCGCGCATCAGTAGGCGGATCGGATAATTCCACCAGCGCTTCGGCAGCCTGTTGCAGCTTTTCATCCGTGAGTGGATGGCCGACGAGCGATTGCTCAACCTCCCCGGAGGTTACCGGAGTCGGGCCTGCCGCGCCCAGTACCAGGCGGATGTCATGGCAGATATTGCCGGCTGTCAACGTCAGTTGCACGCCCACCGATGCGGCGGGGTAGGCCGGGGCGGCTTTCTTGAAACCGATGTATGCGCCGCCGCTGCGCGCCGGGGGGATGGGCACCTGGATTTCCGTAACCAGTTCCGCCTCGGCCAGGCTGTTGGTGTAGGAGTCCGTAATGAAATCCTTGATCGCCACAATGCGGGTTCCGCCAGGTCCTTTGCAGACGACTCCGGCGTCCAGGGTATGCAGCAGGGTCGGCCAGTCGCTGCTGGGGTCGGCAATGCTGACCGATCCGCCGATGGTTCCCAGGGCTCTTACCTGCGGGTCGGCAATGCGCGCGGCACAGTCCCGGATAATGGGGATCTCGCCGGCAACCTCGGACGCGGCAATCCGGGCATGGGTCGCCAGGGCGCCGATACAGAAACGGTTTTTCTCTTTGCGGATGTGCATCAACTCCGGCAGGCGGCCTATGTCCACCAGGTCGGAAGGTTCATCCATGCGCATCTTCAGGATGGGTATGAGCGATTGTCCTCCGGCCAGGGGTCTGGCGCCTTCTCCCAGTTCTGACAGAAGCGAGATCGCGGTATCGAGCGTACCGGGCCGGTGGTAACGGAATGGTGCGGGATACATGGTTTGTCTGCCTCCTTCCGGCAGTTATTCTGTTATGCGAAATTATAAACGGATATTAACATGGATGCACAGGCGAATCTGTCCATGGGGACGGAATTCAATTCCGTCCCCGCCTTCTAGGTTTCGGGGTCGTAACCCAGGCTGGGACCGAGCCAGCGTTCCGCCTGGCGCAGTTCCATGCCTTTCCTCAGGGCGTAGTCGGAAACCTGGTCGCGGTTGATCTTGCCGAGGCCGAAGTAGCGCGCCCGGGGATGGGAGAAATACAGGCCGCATACGGCCGCGGCAGGGTACATGGCGTAATTGTCCGTCAGGGTTATCCCGGTGTTTTCCGCCACTTTCAGCAGGTCCCAGATCAACGGTTTCTCCGTGTGGTCGGGGCAGGCCGGATAGCCGGGCGCAGGACGGATCCCCTGGTATTTCTCGGCTATGAGCGCATCATTGTCCAGGCTTTCGGCTTCCTGGTAGCCCCAGAACTCCTTGCGTATGCGCTGGTGCAGGCGTTCCGCCAGGGCCTCTGCCAGGCGGTCGGCCAGGGCTTTCAGCATGATGGCCCGGTAGTCGTCATGATCCTGTTCGAAGCGGTGCAGTTTTTCTTCCATCCCGAACCCGGCCGCCACGGCAAACGCGCCGACATGGTCCAGTTTCCCGGTTTCTTTCGGCGCGACGAAATCCGCCAGAGCCAGGTTGGCCTGCCCCGGCGGTTTCCGTGTCTGTTGCCGCAGGGTATGGAACACCGAGAGCAGTCCGGTGCGGTCACGGTCTGCGTAAACCTCGATATCATCGTGGCCGATGGAATTGGCCGGGAACAGTCCGAACACGGCGCGCGCGGTGAACCACTTTTCCGTGATGATTTTATCGAGCATTGCACGCGCATCGCCGTACAGTTTTCTCGCTTCCGCACCCACTGTCGCATCGTCAAGAATGCGCGGGAAACGGCCCGCAAGTTCCCAGGCGGCGAAGAACGGTGTCCAGTCCATGTAGTCGCGCAGTTCAGCAAGGGAGTAATCGTCGACTGACCGTACTCCGGTCCATGCCGGTGCGGGAGGTTCATAGTCTTGCCAGTCGACCGGCAGGCGGTTTGCGCGGGCTTGTGCCAGCGCCAGCCACTTTATCCCGGCCTGCCTGCCCTTGTGCCGTTCCCGCAACGTCTCGTAGTCCTGTTTTACCTGCCTGGTGAAACTGTCTCTCAGGTCTTCGCTGAGCAGACTCTGCGCCACGCCGACGGCGCGGGAGGCATCCTTGACATGGATCACGGGCGGGGCATAACGCGGTTCTATTTTCACTGCCGTATGGGTGCGCGAGGTGGTGGCGCCGCCGATCAGCAGGGGAATCTCGAAGCCCCGCCGTTGCATCTCTCCCGCCACGTGCACCATTTCATCCAGTGACGGGGTGATAAGCCCGCTCAGGCCGATAAGATCGGCTTCGTGTTCCAGGGCCGTTTTCAGGATGGTCTCCGCCGGCGCCATGACCCCCAGGTCGATGACCTCGAAGTTGTTGCATTGCAGGACCACGCCGACGATGTTTTTGCCGATATCATGGACGCCGCCCTTGACGGTGGCCATGACTATCCTG
>JAPOQU010000003.1 GCA_026710545.1 Gammaproteobacteria bacterium
ATGAACTTCTTCCAGGGTAACGTCTGAGTACGGTATGACACCGTCAAACTCGGCTTCATAAGCCATGTTCACGTCAAAGGGACTGACGTTCTTGGTCGGATTAAAAATATGCAACAGGTAAGGGTCTTTCATTTTCTTTTTTCCTTAAAGTAATTCAGTAATTTGGGACACCCATAAATTTATAATACTTGTTAATTCATGGGTGTCCCAAATTACTATAAATTCCAAATTTATGGGTGTCCCAAATTACTGAATTACTTTAAGGAAAAAAGAAAATGAAAGCCCCTTACGTGTTGCATATTTTTAATCCGACCAAGAACGTCAGTCCCTTTGACGTGAACATGGCTTATGAAGCCGAGTTTGACGGTGTCATACCGTACTCAGACGTTACCCTGGAAGAAGTTCATTCATTGACGCAGGACACCATTTTTTCACGCGGTCCGAAAGGGGTGAAAAGAACCGGGATATTCATCGGCGGCAGGGATTTCGGCCTGGCCATCGATATGCTCAAGCGCGCAAAAACGGCCATGATCCCGCCATTCCAGGTCAGCGTGTTCGCCGATCCGAGCGGCGCCGTGACGACAGCCGCGGCATTGGTAGCCTGCGTGGAATACTGGGTGGATAAAATCACCCGCACCAGCCTGGAGAACAGGAAAGTGTACATATTCGGGGGAACCGGCCCCGTGGGGATGTGTACGGCGGTATTGTTGTCAGGCTGCAATACAGAGGTTTATATTGCCAGCCATCGCGGGGAACACGTCGCGAATGAGATTGCAGATGAATGTAACGCCCGGTTTAATACCAGCGTGAAAGGCGCCGGTCACCGCACCGAGGAGGAAACCACCGAACTAATCGGGGATGCGGACATTATCATCGGCGCTGCCAGGGCCGGCGTCAGGCTGGCTTCGGCGAAACAGTTGTCCGCGTCAGGGAAGCTGCTGGTGGCAGCCGATGTAAACGCAGTGCCACCCGCGGGATTTGAAGGGGTTGATGTGTATGATTTCGGCAAAGCGCTCGCCGGCGGAGAAGGAAAAGCGGTAGGGATCGGCGCCCTGGCAATCGGCGACGTGAAATACAGGGTACACAAAAAAATCTTTGAGGAAATGATAGCGGCGGACGATGCGCTTTATATCGAACACGCGGAATCTTTTCGGGTAGCGCGCGAAATAGTGAACGCCGCCTAGTCTGGATTTCTCACCAGGTGAATTTGGGACACCCATGAATTAATAAGTATTATAAATTCATGGGTGTCCCAAATTGCTATAAATTGCAAATTCATGGGTGTCCCAAATTGAGGTCAGCAATAGCCATTCTCCCTGAACCAGTCCACCGCATCTTCCAGGGCCCGGCGCGCCGGGCGCGGTTCGTAGCCCAGGGCCTGTTCCGCCCGGGCGGAGGAAAAATACATGAATTTCCGCGCCATCTTCACGCCGTCCACCGTGGCGAACGGTTCTTTCCTGCTGACCCGCGCCCAGCTTTCCGCCAGCCAGGCGAACGGGTACACGAGATTGTGTGGCAGCTTGATGCGCGGCGGCGTCATGCCTGCGTAGTCGCAGATGATCCCCAGGATGGTCTTCAGTGACATGTCCTCCCCGCCCAGGATATAACGCTTCCCCAATTCTCCCCGCGCAAACGCCAGCAGGTGGCCCTGCGCCACGTCGTCCACGTGGGCCACGTTCAGTCCCGTGTCCACGTAGGCCGGGATCTTGCCTCTCAGCGCATCGACGATGATGCGGCCGGTGGGCGTCGGTTTGATGTCGCGCGGGCCGATCGGCGTGGACGGGTTGACGATGACAACGGGCAGGCCCTGTTCCTCGGCGAGCTCCCGGACCGCCTGTTCGGCGAGGAACTTCGAGCGTTTGTAGTGGCCGACCATGTCGCCCAGGGTTACCGGCGTGGTTTCATCGGCGGGGGTCCGGTCCCGGTTGATGCCCAGGGTCGCCACGCTGCTGGTATAGACCATGCGGCTGACGCCCGCGTCCGCGGCCTGCCGGAACAGGTCCCGGGTGCCGTCCACGTTGGTCCGGTACATGCGCTCCGGATCGGGTATCCACAGCCGGTAGTCCGCGGCGACGTGGAACAGGTAGCTGCATCCGCTTAGCGCCCGCTGCAGCGATGCCGGGTCGGTCAGGTCTCCCTCGACCGGGGTGACGTCCAGTTGTTCCAGGTTGCGCCGGTCGCTGCCGAGCCGGACCAGGGCCTTCACTTCGTGGCCCTGTTGCAGCAACAGCCGTACCAGCGCGGACCCGACAAAGCCGTTGGCGCCGGTGATCAGCGTGGTCATGAACGCTTGTGTCTGAGATAGTCGCGCAGGGTCAGCAATGCAAATGCCGGGGTGCCCACGGCAGCCAGGATGAGGAACGGGTACAGCCACTCGAACAACGTGATCAGCGGCAGCAGGTAGAGCACGTCCTCGATCTCGAACAGGCCGATGTTCGGCATGTCCATCTGGTCTTTGCCGGTCATGTTGCCGATCATCACGCGCATCTGGAAAATGCCGGCCACGCTCAGCCCGGCGAGTATCCCCATGAACAGCGCGGCGCTTCCCAGTGCGCCGTGGCTCAGGCCGATGCCTATGCCGATAAACAGCAGGATGTCCGAGACGGCGTCGCTGGCAAGGTCATAGTAGTGGCCAAATTTGGTCTTGTTGCCGGTGATCCTGGCGAGTTCTCCGTCGGCGTGGTCGAGAAAGGCCGACACCGCGAAACACAGCGCCCCGGCGTTGGTCGAGGCAAAGGTTCCCATGCCGAGCAAAACACAGGCGGCTATGCCGAGCAGCATCCGCAGTGTCGTGAGGTGGTTGGGCGTGACCGCGGTGTTGCGCAGGGGGTAAACCAGCATGCCGGCCAGCCTGGCGTCGAGCGGTCTGTTATCGGGCATCAGTTTACTTCCGGCAGGCATCCATAACGCTGCAGATTATATCCCGTCCGCCGTTCCGGCGAAAGCTCGTATCAATTTGGGACACCCATAAATTGTTAAAAATTCTAAATCCATGGGTGTCCCAAATTGTTAAAAATTCCAAATCCATGGGTGTCCCAAATTGAGGGCATTACCGTTTGCCGACTACGGTAAGCAGGGCTGGTAGCACCAGTAGCATGCATACCAGGGTGACGCCGATACCCAGGGTCAGCAGCAGGCCGAGGCTGGCGGTGCCTGCGTGAGGGGAGAGGGCGAGGTTGCCGATGCCGCCCATGGTGGTCAGGGAACTGACGGTGACTGCCCGCGCGGAACTGGTGGCCAGAATGTTCTTGCCGTCCGGCAGGTCGGTGCGGAAGCGGTGGATGATGTGGATGCCGCTGTCCACCCCTATGCCCAGCAGCAACGGCAGGGCGATCACGTTGGCGAAGTTGAGCGGTATCCCGGCCAGCACGCTGATGCCGCCGGTGATCACGGCTGCCGTGAGCAGCGGGGTCAGGACCAGGAGCACGTCCCTTTTGCGCCCGAGCAGTATGTACAGCATGAACGATATGGCGATGAAGGCGTACAGGAAAGCCTGCCTGAACGCGGCGGCCACTGCGTCGCTGGCCTCCAGGTTGATGACCGGCGGGCCGGGGACCTGGGGCGAGACGGACTGGATTGCACGGACAAATTCCCGCAGTGCCGCTTCGTCCTGCATGTCCTGTTCGGGGAAGATCTCGATACGGTATGCGCCGTCGGCGCTGAGCCAGAGCCGCTTCAGCTGGTCCGGCAGGTTGTCGAGGGAAACGTAATCGGCATTCAGGGACGCGTTCAACGCTTCCAGGCGTCCGGGGAGGGATGCCAGCAGTGCCTGCTCCAGTTGCGCCAGACTGTTGTCCCCGCTCCCCCCGCCATTCCCGCTCTCCCCGCCGTTCCCGCTCCCCCCGCCGTCCCCGCTCTCCCCGCCGTTCCCGCTCCCCCCGCCGTCCCCGCTCTCCCCGCCTAAGCGGGACCCTTTACTCTGGGTCCCTGCTTGCGCGGGAACGGCGTCAGGGGCAGGAGCGATGTCGAAATCACCGAGCAACTCTGCAAGGTTCGCCCGCAACTGCGCAACAACCGCATCATTGCGCCCGGATTCCTGTAGTTTTTCCCGGAAGGCGCGCAGCGCGGCCAGGCGCGCGCCGGTGGTTTGCGTCTCCGGACCGGGTTGCGCGGGAGCGGACACATCGCCCAGCAGCAGGTTCATCTCGTCGATGATGTACAGTTTTTCATCCTGGCCGACGGGGATGAAATCCGCCACCGACAGGACTGTCTCAACCTGGTCCAGACGGGCGAACTGTTCACGGTAGCTGTCGGCCTGTGCCGTATCGCCGGCGACCATGATGGCGGTCCAGGGGGTCAGGTCGTTATCCGCGAGCAGTTGCCGGAACGTGGACAGGGCCGCGCCGTCCTGGTCGTGCAGGTTGAGCGGGTTGTGGTCGAAGCGCAGGCCGGTGAGCAGCAGGGCGGAGGCCAGCGCCAGGAAAGCCGTGCCGCCGAGGATTTTGCCGCCGTGCGTTTCAACCAGCCGGCTTCCCCCGACCGCGCCGGCGGGGGCGCCGGGTTTGAACGGCAGCAGGGAGAGCAGCGCCGGTATCACCGTGAGGGTGATGACAAAACTGATGAGCATGCCGAAACCGGAGATCCAGCCGAGTTCCGCAACGCCCGTATACGCAGTCGGGATAAAGGAAAAAAAACCGATGGCAGTGCTGATGGCGCACAGGAACAGCGAGCCGCCGATGCTGGTCGAGGTGTGCATTAACGCGCTCTGGGTTCCCGCTTTCGCGGGAACGATCCCTGCTTTCGCACGGGCAGGCTGGGCGGGAGCGACCCCTGTTTGCGCAGAGTCTGCCCCTCGCGAACGCAGGAGGGCAGCCTCAGCAGCAACATCGTTGTCAAACAGGTGTTCCCGGTAGCGCAGGCAGTAGTGGATGGCGAAATCGACGCCCAGACCGATGTACAACACGGCAAAGGCCACGGAAATCAGGTTCAGTTCGCCCACGGTGAGGGTGGCGAAGGCAGCGGTCAGCGCCAGGCCCGTCACCAGGCTGATCACGGTGACCAGCGCCAGCTTGACGGAGCCCAGGCCGGCCAGCAGGATGACCGTTACCAGGCACAGGGCGAGGACCGCGGCCGTTTCGGTGCCTTTCATCACGCTCAGCATTTCTTCGTGGGACAGCACCGTGGCGCCGGTCAGGCGCATGTGCGCGCCCGGGGACGAGGCGATGTCCAGGTCGTCGTAGATCCGGTGGATTGTCTCGATGGACGGGGTAGCCGGGAAGAACCCGCCGTAATCCAGCCTCGGCTGCGTTAATATGAACTCGCGATGGGGGGGCTTTCCCGCGCCGGCGCCGGGCGGTCCGGTCTCAGCCGGTTCATCCCCGGACATCAGTTCCTGCCAGGACAGGCGGTACGGCCGGTCGTCGCGCACCGCCTCGAGCGCGGCATTGATGCGGGCGAGGACGGGGTCGATATCTACCCGGTCACCGTCTTCCGCTGCGTCGAGCGCATCGGCCAGCACCCCGAACAGGCCGCGCAGGGAGGGGTCGCGGGCCAGTCGCGCCAGGAACGGCTGGACCTCGGCGAGGTTGTCGGACAGGTCCTGGAGTTCGTCCGTGTCGAGGTAGAGCAGGCCGGATTCCCTGAACAGCGCCAGGGCGTTGGGATAGAAGACGAATTCGAATAAGTCCTGCTCCCGTTCCAGGCGCTCGTAGAGTAAGGCCGCGGCGTCCTGGGCCTGGTCCGGCGTAGCGGCTTCCATGACGATGAGGATATTGTTGTCGTACTGCGGGAAGTGCTTTTCGTACTCCTGGTCCAGTTTGCGCCAGGCGAGTTCCTCGGACAGCATGTGCTCGGTGTCGGTGTTCATGCTGAGATTGGCCGCGGTGTAGCGCACGGCGAAGAAGGCGAGGGCGAAGATGGCCACCAGCACCGCCACGCTTGCCTGTTGCACAAAGCCTGCCCACCCGGACAGGGCCGACACGCCCAGGCGTTTCAAGCTGTTCATGAGAGGAATTCCGGGGACATACTTAATTCCTGCGCAATTTCGGGGAGTTCCGGGGACACATTACATAATTCCTCAAATGGAATTCCGAGAAGCTTTGAATTAAGTATTGTGTCCCCGGAATTACCCGGAATTACTGCGGAGGCAGGAATCCGGTAGAGAATATTCCCTCAAACCCGGAATACGTATTCCTTGCCTGGTTCTCTCTCGCAATCCGGTGGAAAGCTCTTGCGTTTGTCGATGTAGTACTGGCGCCTGTGATCGCCTTCCGACAACCTGTTGTAGGTGACGTAGAGCACTCTCCTGGGATTATTGGTCAGGTTCGGTTTGGAGCGGTGGGGAGCGAAGGAATCGAAGAAAATGGTATCGCCGGGTTCCGTGGGAATAGGGCTGTAGTCCAGGCCGTTTTCTTCCAGGGGCGTCCACTTCTCGCCGATCAGTCCCCTGCCGTGCTGGCCCGGCGCCATCTCCATGCAGCCGTTCTCGAGATTGGTGGCATCGATGCTGACCAGGGCCGTGATATGCAGGCTGGCATAATCGTCCCAACCGGCCTGTATGTCCTGGTGCGCCTTGAACCCGGCTCCGCCCGGCAGTTTGAAGTTGATCTTGTCCTTGTACAGCACGGCCTCGGTGCCGAACAGGCGTGTGCAGCAACCCCTCAGTTTTTCACTGTTGAAGACGCGGCTGAACTGGCCGTGGTACGGCTCGATATCCTCCACGCGACTCAGGATACGTTCACCGGTCAGGGCGCTTTCCTCGAAGTACATCATGTACTTACCCGGCTCTTCGGGGTAGGCCATGACGTCGTCGGTCCAGCGGGTCAGCTCCGCTATCTCGCTTGAGTCAAACAATCCCCGGTAAACCAGGAAGCCGTCGCGTTGAAAATCTTCAACCTGTTGTTCTGTGAGCATTATGGTCAGGTTTTTTTAATGCGTACAAACCCGCATTTATAAACTAGTTTGACTGTTTTGACAAGTTTCCGGTTCCGTTTGTTCCTTGTTGTTCCACCGCTTGCGCAGGGGCAGGCGCTGTGGAAGCAAGACACTTGCCGTTCCTGCGAAAGTGGGGAAACGGCGACAGGCGCCGGCATTGTCAATGATGATCGAGCACTTCCTGCGCTACGATCCGCATAATCTTCCCCGCCCGCCTGGAAGCACAGGCCAGGCGTAACGCTGCCGGGACCTGCCCGGGCGATGTTAACAGTTCCAGACCCAGGCTCGGGGCGTTGACCCGGCCGAAGTCATCGATGTGTCGCAGTATGGCGTCAGGCAGGGTCATATCCGCGTTGTCGGTTATGACGCGCAGCACGAAAACCGGCAGCCCTTCATGCCCTGCCGCTTCGAGTATGCCGGCGCTTTCCATGTCCACCGCAACCGCTCCCGTTTGCCGGTGCAACGCCTGTTTGGCGTCAGTGCTGGCGGCTACTTCGTCCACGCAGGCAAGCGGGCCGTCCCGCACGGCTATGCTTTGTTGCGCCAGGCGTTGCCTTGCCGCTTCAGACAGGAAGGTGTTTACGGTGTAGCGTCTGCCCGCGTCGAGTACCTCTCCAGGCTGTACCAGGTCCCCCGGCTTGAGTTCCGGCGCCAGGGCGCCGGCGCTGCCGAAACTGATGAGATAGTCCGCGTTTGCTTCGATCAGTGTCTGCGCCGCCTGTTTTGCCCGCTCCCGGCCCATCCCGGACACCACCAACAGGGTCTGTTCGTTGAGTTTGACGGGTTGCCGGGCAGGCACCGCATGTGGTGAGCGGGTGAAGGCGGACGCTTCAAAATGAAGTGCGCAGATTATTCCGGTGCGGTTCATTGGATATTTGGGATAGTTGGGGTCAGAGCAATAGCTCTGACCCCAAATATATTTAATATCCTGGTCCGGCCCGAGACCCGAGGCCGGCGGCGAGCCTGTTGAACAGCCATCTCAGCAGGTAGTCGTGCCTGGTGAGCAGGTTCGAGGAAACGATCGTGGCCTTGACGGAGCGGCGGGAGATCTTGACTTCCTCGCCGGAGGTAAAGCCGCGGCGGTTGTTGATATTGCGTAGCGTCAGGACCGCCATGCCCAGCGCCCACAGGCAGAAGCGCCTGATCCCGGTTTCGTGTTCGGGTAGCAGCAGGGTGTAGGTCAGCGCATTGTCCAGGTGCATGCGGGCGACGCCGATCAGGTGCCCCAGGGCCTGCTGGAATTCCTTTCCGTTTTGTAACGGTACGCCGCTGCCCAGTTTCACGCCGTAGCGTTCCAGCACCGATTGCGGCAGCCAGCACATGTCGCGTTTCTGGTCGTCCCAGATGTCCTTGAGGATGTTCGTCATCTGCAGGCCCTGGCCGAAGGAGACCGCCAGTTCCATCATCTCGTCGTGGTTCTGGTTGATGACGCTGGAGTAATCGCAAAACAGTTCGGTCAGCATCTCGCCCACCACACCCGCAACGTGATAACAGTAGCTGTCCATGTCCTGCTGGTCTTTCAGGCCGTTTGAAACGTTCGCCTCCTGGTACCTGGACATGCCGTCGGCCATGATCCTGATGCAGCGGTGCAGTGCTGCCTGTTGTCTCCGGTTGAAGGAATGCGTGATGCGGATGACCGCGGGGGTGTTCAGTATCAGGTCGCGTTCGCTGTCGGTTGCCGTCGGTGACAGCCGCGGGTGCAGGTCCCGGGCAAACTGGTCCGCCTCCTGTTCAGCGCCCACCACCTTGATAAACCGTTCCGAGAAATGCAGTTTGTCTGCGTAGGGCAGGTGCTTGTCGTCTTCAATGGTGTCTGCTATGCGGCACAACAGGTAGGCGTTGCCCACCACCCGCTCCAGGGAGTCGGGCAATTGTGGAATGGTCAGGGCAAAAGTACGGGAAACGCCCTGGAGAATCCGCTCCTGGTAGGCCAGGTCTGCTGTAGCCGGAGAATTCATCACCCGTGAATATGCCAAGTATCGGAGATGATGGCAAGGGTATTTATCTGTGACCGCTTAATTTGGGACACCCATAAATTAATAGTGTTTAACAATTTATGGGTGTCCCAAATTGTTATCCCAAATTTTTCTTGAAGTAGCGGCGGCTTTCTACTTGTTGCAGGGTGAGCAGTCCCGCGGGGTCGAATACCAGGTCGCGGATGCGCAGGGACAGGGATACGGCCAGGGAAAATCCGGGGTCGAAGCCGACCAGGGCGCCGATGAGGATGAACGCTCCTTCCTGCACGCCGTAGGCGTTGGGGATGATGAACGCGATATCGCTCAGGGTGGCCGTCAGGCTGCGCAGCAGCAGGGCTTCGAGTACGGTGATGGGTTGCCCCAGCAGGTAGCAGGCCAGCCACAGTTCGACCGTGTGCAGCGCCAGCGAGGCGAGCCGGTACAGCGTGGCGATCAGGATCCTGCGTTTGCTGCCGTACAACTCCCGCACCAGCCGATCCGCTTCGGCAGCGGAGAACTTGACGTCCTCCCAGGCGTCGTGTTTCACCAATCTGCCGGCGAGTTTTGCCAGGGCGCCCAGCATGCCCAGACGCTGCAGGATAATCATGCCGGCGGCGCTGAATAACAGGAACAGGATACCGCCGACGGCGTACGGGACCAGTTCGTCGTCGCCGGGCAGGAACAATAACAGCAGGACGCCGGCCAGCGCCCAACAGGCCAGCGCCAGGGCCTGCACCACCTTGTCCACCATCACCGAGGCGGCGGCGTGTACCGCGCCGGTCCCCCATATCGTCAGCAGTCTCGCCTTGACCACCTCCCCGCCGATGGTTGCGACCGGCAGCAGGTTGTTGACCGCGCGTCCCATCCACAACGCCGCCAGACCGTGGCCGAAGGTGGGCGCCTGACCGGGCTTGAACAACCGGCGCCAGCCCTGCGTCGCCGGCAGCATCACCGGGAACCAGGCCAGGGGCAGCAGCAGCAGGTACCAGCCCGAGTCAAGCAGCAGCCGGAGCACGTCCATGAAGCCCTGCCAGAGCAGCAGGCCGATCAGCAGGGACAGCCCGAGGACAAGGCCGATTTGGGTCAGGAGGCGCATGGGAAACGGGTCCTCGATAAGCCGGCTAGGGTAAAAAGACAGGTGAGTTAATGAGTACCGTGCGCCCGGTTTTTACCGTTGTTAAATAATTTTGCTGTTTTCACGGGAACGTATCTTGCTTAACCGGGGCAAAAACATGCCCAGTATGTGCCGCATTTCGGCTTAGTGCAAGAAACCGGGTGCTAGTGAGCAGACCCGCAGCACACGATCCTGCCGTCCTGGATCACCAGTTCCGGGTAGACCATGGCCTTGATGTCCTGCAGCGGGTCGGCGCCGAGCACGATGAGGTCGGCGCGTTTTCCGGCCTCGATACTGCCAAGGTCATCGTCAAGGCCCATGGCTTCGGCAGCCTGAAGGGTGGCCGCCTGGATGATCTCCCGGTTGCTCATGCCTGCCGTCCGGAAGGCCTGCAATTCCTGCAGGTATAGCTTGTCGATGGTTGCCAGGTCTTTCACGTTGGAGTCCGTTCCCACCGCGAAGCGCACTCCGGCTGCCTTCATCTCGCGGAACTGGTCCATCATGGTCTCGTAGGTGTGTCCCAGGTTCTCCGCTAACCACCTGGCGCTCTGCTTCTCCGCGTTAACGGCGTATTCATCGTTCAGTTCGCGCAGGTGAAAACCCAGCGTCGGTATGACGTAGATGCCTTTCTCCACCATGGCGTTGATCACATCGGCGCCGCCATAGGGATACATGTGTTCTGTGCTGTCCACGCCGGCCTCGACCGCAATGCGGCCGGACTGCTTGTCAAGATCATGGGTCCCGCCGATGTGGGCGGTGACGCGCAGGTGGTAGGTATGCGCCTCATCAACGACTGCGGCCATTTCCTCTCTTGTCAGGAAGGGGGCGACCTTGATCAGGTCAGCTTCCAGCTTGATGGCCTCTCTTACCCGTGCCCGCATCGCCCAGGGGCCGCTGGCCTCCACCGCCCAGAGGGGAGGGTGCAGGGGTTGAAATTCCGACCCGTGGCCGCCGGTCACGGTAATAATGGGGCCGGACGTGTAGTAGCGGGCGCCGCCCATCAGGCCGGCGCGCTGGGTGCGTTTCAACGAATACCCGATCCACTCCCGTGCACCGACGTCGCGCACCGTGGTAACGCCGATTTCCTGGTAGCGTTCCAGGAATCGCTCCGACCGGATTGCGTTGACGATGTCGTCATCCAGGCGCCTGGGGCCGGGCAGGATAAAGGTGACGTGTACATGCAGGTCGAACAAGCCTGGAAGCACCCATTTCCCGTCCGCGGAGATACGCCGTGTGCCGGGTTCAGCGCCTGGCGGCGTGCCGAGACTGTGTATCCGTTCACCTTCAATCAGGATCCCCGGGTTCTCCGCGGGCTGCGATTCGGTTCCGTCAACCAGCGTACCCCCCTCAATAAACAGGCGCGCAGGGCTTGCGGTCACATCCGTCTCTGCCGCGCAAACGTGGCCCGCGAGCAGCAGGCACAATACTGCAATGACGGTAATTTCTCTCATATATCAATCACCCGGCGTTTCATCAATATTATTCTGGTGGTCAAGTTACTTGAAGCAATGGGGTCGGACCCGATTGATTTAGCTCATTAGATTCCTGCTTTCGCAAGGATGGCGGAAAATCAATCGAGCCTTATCCCATGGATACTATCCAATTCATGGGTGTCCCAAACTCTCATGATCAGATCTCTGCACACCCCGACAGCATGTAACTCAGCTTGCTGGGGACAGAATTAATTCTGTCCCCGAATTTACACAGCAAATTTGGCAGCACAAGCCCACCCCGCTTTGACACCGCACCGGGGTAAACCTGTGCCCGGTTTACGGCGTTACTGTTACACTTCCGGTGGTTACTTGAAGTTCAGCCGGATAGTCCCCCCAAACCAGCGGGGTGGGTTGTACACGCCCTGTCGGAAGCGAAAACCGGGAAACGGGTCTGCCTTAATCAGGTTCGTCTCGTCAGTGAAATTCTGGGCGAAGAAACTGGCCTCCCACTTGCCGTTGTCGGGACGGTATGTGATACGTGCGTTGGTAACGAAATGCTCACCGAGGGCGGAGGAAGGATCGTTGAAGTTAGTCCGGTAGCTGTCGTCCTGCCAGAGAAAGTCCCACAACAGGGTCACGGTGCCGTCGAAAGCGGGCTGCGTGTAACGCGCTGCCCCGTTGAAGGCGACGTTGGGCGAGAACCCCAGGTCTACGTCCCTGGTAATTACCCCGTTGTTGATGTCCTTGAGCTTTGTCTCAAGCAGGGAGATGCCCAGGGAAAGCTCGAGCGGGTCTGAGGGGTAAACCTTTATCTCGATTTCGGCGCCGTAATTCTCCGCGTCGGCGTTTCGCACCGAGCCGCTCAAGCCTACCCAGTTGAATGCCTGAAAATCGCTGTAATCGTAATAGAAGGCGGATGTATTCACCCGCGCCCGCCGGTCGAAGATATCGATCTTGAATCCCGCCTCGTAAGACCACAGGGTCTCGTCCTCGAACTGGACGTCGGCAGGCGTCGGCACATCGTAAAAGCCGTTATTGAAGCCGCCGGCTTTCGTTCCCCTGGAAACCTTGCCGTAGATAAGCCAGTTCTCAACGGGTTTATAGTGGAGTTCAACGTTTGCCGATATCAGGTCATCGTTCCGGTTGACCAGGTCGCCGACGTTCTCTTCGACAAAATTGCCGGCCGCGTTGCGGAACGCGTAGGCGAATGTATTGATCGCCTCATAGCGTTTGTCGTCATTGGTGTACCTGACCCCGGCCAGGACTGCCACCTGCGGCGTAATGTCGTATTCGACATGGCCGAAGATCGACCACGATTCCAGGTCCAGTTGCCACGGGGCATCGAGAAATGCCGGCAGGCCGAAAAACCCGGCGGTGGGATGCGCTTCCGCATCCTGGTTCAGGTAGAAGAAACCCGCGGTCCAGCGCATGTTCCCGGTCTCCTGGTAGAGTCTGCCTTCCTGGGTCCAGATCTCATGATCCACCGGGAACCCGGCCGTGCACAGGGTATTGGGCGAACCGTCGCAGTCCTCCAGGTTATCACGGGTCACCCAGGCGTAGCCGGTGAGCGAGGTCAGGGTGATATTGTTGGGCATGTCCCAGTCCACCCGAATCAACCAGTTCAACACCTCGGATTCCACCTCCTGGCCGCCGTCGGTCCATACGGTGCGCGGCGCCTCCGCGCCGACATCGCGTTCGTTGAACCCGAACGTATCGACCCCGTCCAGGTCCAGGTGTTGCAGCCCGGTCGCGGGATCGGTGAAGGCAATTTCATGGTCGGTATACAAGGGGATAACGTTGATGTCGCCGTACTGGACCTTGGCCAGGATCTCCAGGTCTTCGTTGGGCGTATACAGGAATTGCACGCGCCCGGTCTTGGTGCCGTAATCCGTGCCGTCCTTGAATTCGGGATTCAGGTTTTTCACGTAGCCGTCGCCGTCATGGAACAGGAGTGACGCGCGTACTGCCAGGTTTTCGGTGGCAGGCGCGTTGATCATTCCTTCGATCCGAACTTCATCGTAGGAGGCATAGGTGGCGTCGATGTAGCCTTCGGCTTCCCGCGCCGGTTTTTTGGTGATGAAATGGATGAGACCGCCTGTCGTGTTTCTCCCGAACAGGGTCCCCTGCGGCCCGCGCAGCACTTCGACCCGCTCGAGGTCATACAGGGCAAAATCCAGCCCCGCCGGCGGCAGCATGTAGAACTCGTCTATGTACCCGGTGACAGGGGATTCATGGGCGTCGCCGAAATCGCTCAGGCCGATACCCCGGATATAGGTATAGGAGTTGGCGCCGCGGCCCTGGGTCGAGAAGTTGTACACGCTGGGTACCTGTGCGACCACGTCCGTGCTGGAGACGAAGCGGAATTCCCGGATTTGCTCGCTGTTCAGCGCGGTGATTGAGATGCCGACGTCCTGCAGGCTCTGTTCGCGTTTTTGCGCAGTGACGACGACTTCTTCCAGGACCGTTGCGGCAAACGCAGGAACCAGAGCTATAGAGAAGCCGATAAGAACGGACAGCCGAATGAGTGATGTTTTCATGCGCAAACCCCCGATATTTGCCCATAATGAGTATAGAGAGAACGGGGGTCAAATAATAATCAGAATAATGAATACACGGATATAATCCGGGCTTATTATTGAATCAACAGGTTCCGGCGTTCGCCGGAACGACGGAGGTGGTCAACGCTCCCGCAGCGCGGCTGAACCTAATTTGGGACACCCATGAATTGCGAAGAATCAACAATTTGGGACACCCATAAATTACATGACGGTTTAAAATTTATGGGTGTCCCAAATTTGCCCTTCGTTATAATGCCGGAATGGCGGAGGTAGTCAACGCTCCCGCAGCGCGGCGGTTTGTGCCGGGTCCAGGGCGCCGTTTTCATTGACCGCCACCCGGTATATCTCCCGCGCACGCTGCACCGATACCCAGCCGCGCTGTACGTCACGCGCGACCCGGCCGGGATCGCGGGCGCCGGGCGGTCCATAACCGGCGCCGCCGCTGCAGATTGAGACGACGCGTTGCCCGGGTTTCACGGTGACTTGTTCATAGGTGCCGAGCGGTTTGGACAGTTCCCCGTCGAGGTCACGCACATACTGGCGCGCCAGGCAACCGTTTTCCCCGCCCTGCACGCCGATGGCCTCATAATTGGTGCCTTCGCTCAGCCATACGGCCGTCAAATCACCGTCCAGTGAACCGAACTCGACCTGGGCCGCGGGCGCGCCGCAGTAGCGTCCGGCGCCTTCGCTGTCCCGGAGGATGTGTTCGGAGTGGATCAGCACGGGATATTTCATTTCCAGTATTTCGATGCTGTCCCGGCGCAGGAAGCCGGCGGCGCCGAGACCAAGTATCGTCAGCCAGCCATCGGCAACGGGGCCCGCGGCCCCTGCCGTGAAGCCGAGCCACAACTGGTTCACGAAAGGTCCCCGTCCCGGGCGGTTATCGGTGCCCGATATCACCGCCGTGGCGGCCGGCGACGCCTTGCCGGTCGCGGCCATGCCGTGGCCGTCGCCGAGCCCGGCGATGGCGCGCACCACGCAGTTGGCAAGCAGTTCGGACAGGTTGGTCGTCGCCACCGAGCAACTGTACGGGTGTTTCGGGATGCCCACTACGCAGTTCTCGCGCAGGTGTACGCGCAGGCGCCGGAAACTGCCCGCGTTCGACGGCACCACGGAGCCCAGCCCGGTGAATACGCCCATCATCGCCGCGGTGCGCGCGGTCGCCTCGGTCAGGTTCAGGCCACAGGGCTGGCAATCGGGGTTGTCGGTGAGGTCCACCTCGATAAGCGCCGCGTCCCGATCGACCTTGAGATGGGCCCTCACTTCAAGACCGTCGGGCAGTGCACCGGGGATGGGATCGTGCCAACCGGAGGTTGTCGTTGCCCCTGACGGCAGGCGCCGGACCGCATCGATCATCAGGCGTTCGCTGTAATCGAACCATTCCGCCGGGTACGCGGCCAGTTCTTCCCCGTCCATCTCCCGCAAAAGTTCAAGCAGCTTGCGTTCACCGATGCGGGCGGCGCCCAGCAGTGCCAGGAAGTCACCGTGCCACAGTTCGGGCACCCGGATCCGGACTTGCGCCATGCGCAGCACGTCCTCCCGGTCACGGTAATCTTCCTGTACTTTCACACACGGAAAGATCAGCGCGCCCTCTTCATAGACGTCTTTTGCCGCTGCTGAGTAAGTGGTGGGCACCGCGTTGCCACAGTCGGCCAGGTGCGCCTTGGCGATGACGGTAAACCGGTGCCGGCCGGAATCGTCCACCACCGGGACCAGCAGGGTCCAGTCGGCCGCGTGCGAATTTCCGTGGTAGGGTGAGTTGTGCAGGAAGGCGTCGCCGCGCTTGAGTTCCGGGTTGAAGCGCACCATCCATTGCGCCATCAGGTCCGGGCCGCTCATGACGTGAATCGGCAGGCTCTCGGCCATGGCCAGCATTTCATGGTTGGCGGTCAGGATACAACAGGAAAAATCCCGCGCCGTGTTCAGGATGGCCGAGCGTGCGGTGCGCAACAGGGTATTCGTCATCGCCCGCACGATACCATCGAAACGGTTGTTCAACAGGGCAAGCCGGTGCCCGTCCAGGGTGTGCTGAGTGTTGTTATCTTGCATGGTTGACCTCAAAATCGAGCGAGTCTGACCCCATGGATCCTATCCAATTCACGGGTGTCCCAAATTGTTGATTCTTCGCAATTCATGGGTGTCCCAAATTTCAACCGAGCGGGTAGAGCAGCAGGGATTCGTTGGCGCTGCGCGCCACTTCCGAGCGGGCATCGACCACCAGTGTTGTGACCGGTGACTCGACCAGCAACGGGCCGGGGTAGCGGTGGCCGGTCTCCAGGTCGTGCACCTGGTATACCGGGGCATCGATGGTGCCCAGTGCCGGGAAGTAGGCCTTGCGCGTGTCGCCCGTGCCGCTGCGTCCAGGCGCCGAAGGCGGCTGAACGGTGTGCGCGTCCAGCAGCGCGCAACGGACATGCGCCACCCAGGTCAGCACCTCCACGTCGGATCCGGGGTCACGTACCGCGAACAGCGCATCATGGGTATCGTGGAAGCTCTCCACCAGCGCCTCGACATCGTCATCCGACGTAAATTCCGGGCGCGCCAACGGCACTTCAATCTCCCACACCTGTTCCTGGTAACGCGCCTCCACGGAGAAACTGATCCCGGAACGGATTGAACCGGCGCCCGGACCGTCGCAGAATTCCCTGCACTGGGCGTGGAGGCCGTCCAGCACGGCATTGGCCCGGTTGCGGTCGAATACCCGGGCGGACATGAGTTCGGTCGCGGTGTAGGTGGCGCGCAGGTCCGACAGCATGGCGCCGGTTGCGCTCAGCGCCGCGGATGCGCTGGGAATCAGCACCGGCCAGCAGCCCAGGCGCTGGGCGATACCCGTACAGTACAGTCCGCCGCCGCCGCCCCCGCCGATGAGCAGTCCCTGGCGCGGGTCTATGCCCTGGTTCAGGGTGATTTCCTCGATGGCCGTGACCATGCGTTCCGTCGCCAGGGTCAGGATCGCCGAGGCTGCTTCGTTCAGGTCCAGCCCCAGCGGTTCTGCAACGTGGCGCCGGATGGCGTCGACGGCCGGTTCGACCGCAACCGCGATTTCACCGCCCAGGAAGTATTCCGGGTCCAGGTAGCCCAGTGCCAGGCAGGCATCGGTTACTGTCGGCCGCTCGCCGCCGCGTTTATAACAGGCGGGACCCGGATCGGCCCCTGCGCTCATCGGACCGACGTGCAGCATGCCGCCCGAGTCCACCCAGGCGATGCTGCCCCCGCCGGCCCCGACGCTGCGCACGTCCACGGATGGAAAGCCGGTCATGTAGCCGGCTTTCCGGTCGCCCACCATGGTCTCGCGCGTCGTCGGGATCTCGCCGTCGCGCAGCAGGCTGACGTCGAAGGTGGTGCCGCCGGCGTCGGTGACGATGGCGGTCGTGCCGCCGCCGTCCAGCGCGGCGAAGTGGCGGCCTGCGACCGGCGCCCCGGCCGGGCCGGACCCGATCGAGTGGATCGGGGTGTCGGCGACGTGATCGGCATCGAGCACGCCGCCGGATGACGTCATGATCAGCAGCCGTCCGCTAAAGCCGTTGGTCCTCAGTTCCTCATCGAGATGGCGGAAGAAACGGCTCATCAGCGGCTTCAGCGAGGCGTCGATGGCGGTCGACGAGGCGCGCCGGTATTCCCGCACCGACGGGTTGAGCCGGCTTGACAGGGTGTACGGCACGTCCGGCAGTTCTTGCGCCAGCAGTTTGCCGATACGGCTCTCGTGTTCGTTGTTGATAACCGACCACAACAGGCACACGGCAACCGCTTCCACCTCCGCTGCGCGCAGGCGGCCCGTTACCTCCAGTACCTGCTGCTCGTCCAGTGCGGTGAGTACCCCGCCAGCGGCGGAAAGACGTTCACGGATCTCGAAGGTCAGGGCCCGCGGGATATACGGCTCCGGGTATTCCTGGCTGTAGTCGAACAGGGTGCGGCGACCGCCGCCCTCGCGCAACAGCAGGATATCCGGGTGCCCCTGGGTGACCAGCAGTGCGGTACGGGCGGTGCTGCTGGTGACGATCGCATTGGTTGCCAGGGTGGTGCCGAACACGAACAGGTCGCTGCGCCCAAGCAGGTCTGCGACGGAACTGTTCATGTCGGCTGCCGCTGCGCCGAGCGTATCGAACAGGCCGGTTACCGGCTCTGCCGGTGTAGTGGGGCGTTTATAGAGACGCGCCGCGCCGCCGGCGCTGTTTACCACCAGGTCGGTAAAGGTGCCGCCGGTGTCGGCTGCCAGGGTCAGGCGCGGTTCGTTCATGGGGTTATAACTCTGCCTCGTGGTGCAGGTGGAATTCGGGGATGACGGTAGCCGGGTCCTGGCGCAGGCAGTAAGCGACGGCGCGGGCCACGGCATCCGGGTCCAGCCAGCCCCGTGCGGGGTCCCATTGCTCGGATTCGTGCGCCATGGGGGTCTCGGTGCGTCCCGGCGTGATGGTGGTCACCCTGATGGAGGTGTCCTTGAGGTCCTGGGCCGTTGAATGCGCCAGGCCGAGTATGCCCCACTTGGCGGCGCTGTAGGCGCAACTGTTGCGCGTACCGCGCCGGCCGGCTATTGACGAGATAAAGATCAGCCTGCCGTCACCGTGTTCCAGCATGCTCTGGCGCAGCACTTCGCGGGTACACAGGAATTCGCCGCGCAGGTTGACGGCCATGATTTTGTCCCAGGTTTCCGTACCGGTCTCCCATACCGGCGCCACCAGCCGGATCCCGGCATTATTCACCAGGGCATGAATCCGGCCGAAGGTTTCGACCGTGCGTTCCACTGCGCCGATCACGTCCGGCTCGGAGGATACATCCGCCTCCAGGGCCAGTGTGGCAACGCCGCGCCGCTGCCGTAAGTCCGTGAGCGCGGCGCTCAGATCGTCTTTGCGCGTATCCAGGCCGGCTATGCTCATACCCGCATCCGCCAGTGCCGAGGCGATATGCAGGCCGAGGCCGCGTGCAGCCCCGGTTACCAGTCCGACGCGTCCGCTGAGATCAATCATCATGGCAACCCCAGGTCGGACAGGGGGCGGCCCATGCGCACGTCGACCTTGATGTATCTGGAGAGCGGCCGCTCGCCGCGGCGGAGCTGGTCGACCACGTCGATCATGACTTCATGGCTGGGCGCATCGCACATGACGTAAAACGTCCATGGATACCCCAGCGCCGGTCCAATCTGGATCTGATCATCATCCATTGATGAGAGCACTTCAATCCCATAGCGCTCTTTCCAGCCGCCGAACACTTCCCGGCATTTGCTGAAGACATAGCTTTTGTCCTCTGCGGAAGCTTCAAAGAAGGCCGGCAGTACACCGGCGCAAACCAGAACTCTTACCATTTTATTCTCCTTGTCAGCTATAGGCGATTATCAGCGCAATCACGGTCACGCTGATAATGGCGCTCAGCGTCATACATATCATCAGCACGGTGCTGCGTTTGAAATAGCCTTCCACCGCGAACGCGGCCTGCACCGCCGCGTAAATAATGAACATCTGGATGGCCAGGCCCTCGGTTACCTGGGTCTGTATCAACCTGACCAGTTGCGGCAGCATCGCGCCGACATTGATGATGCCCATGGTCCAGATGATAAACGGCCAGTGTATTTGTTCTGCAAATTCATCCCGGGTCATTGTTGTGCCCTCCTCGATATATCAGGTTCATCACGGTCCCAGGTGGCGGGGCTTAATCCCCACTCCTTAAGCATATACTTTTTTACTTTCCCGTTCTCGGTCAGCGGCAGTTCGTCCACGAACTGCAGGTAGCGGGGGATGGCGAACCGGGCAAGCCGGTCCTCGAGGAACCGGGTCACGACATCCGGCTGCGGCCTGCTGCCGTCGCGCGGGACGATGAACGCCATGACGTCTTCTTCGCCGACCTCTGCGGGGACGCCGACAACGGCGGCGTTCTGTACGTCCGGGTGTGACAGCAACGCCT
This sequence comes from Gammaproteobacteria bacterium, assembly GCA_026710545.1. Lineage (GTDB taxonomy): Bacteria > Pseudomonadota > Gammaproteobacteria > Eutrophobiales > Eutrophobiaceae > JAAXHV01. Next base: position 19,829 of record JAPOQU010000003.1, read on the forward strand.
GTTCCACCTCCCAGGACGAGATATTCTCGCCGCGCCGCCTGATGGCATCCTTGATACGGTCGAGAAAGTGGTAGATCCCCTGTCCATCACGGACTACGCGGTCACCGGTGTGGAACCACAGGTTGCGCCAGGCGGATGCCGTGGCTTCGGGGTTGCCGAAATAGCCGTTCGCGACGCTGAACGGTTCGGAGTGGCGCACCAGCAGTTCCCCGGGCTTGCCGCAGGGGACTTCGGAGTCGTTTTCATCGACTATCCGTACCTCGAAGCCGGGCAGCACGCGGCCCATCGTCCCGGGCGCATAACCCCCGTTGACGTTCGACATGACCAGGTTGGTTTCCGTGGAACCGTAGCCTTCGATAAGCCGGATACCGAAACGCTGATGAAATTGCTCCACCAGTTCCGGTGACGTGGCCGGTGACAGGCCGACACGGATGTGGTGCTCTTGGTCAACCGTGCCCGGCGGGGCTTTGAGCAGGATATGCACCATCGCTCCCAGCAGGTATGTGACTGTTGCCCCGGCCTGTCTCGCCTGGGTCCAGAACTGCGAAGCCGAGAACCGTCCGGCAAAAGTGAAGGTTGCGCCGGTAAGCAGCGCCTGCCAGATGGTGTTCAGCGCATTGGTGTGAAAGAACGGCAGCGTGGTGAACAGCACATCTTCCGGGCTCAGATCCAGAGCCTCTCCGGTCAGCACACCCCACCAGAAGAACTGGGCATGGGGACAAATCACCCCTTTGGACGGCCCGCTCGTACCGGAGGTATACAGGATCGCCGCCGGGTCACCCGGCAGGGCCCCGTGGGCGGCAGGCGGTTCACCGGGCGCGGGCAGCGGGGCGGCCGGCAGGTCGCTGTCCAGGACTGCCGTAGCGCTGGCGCCAATGACGCAGATGCGGGCGCCGGTTGCCGGCCGGACTTTCGGATCGCGCAGGTGTTCCAGCAACTCCCGGTCGGTGACGATCAGCGCCGGGTCGGCAAGCGCCAGTGCATGGTGTAACTGTGCGCCGCGAAATTCGGTGTTTACAGGGACCAGTACCGCGCCCAGCCACGCCGCCCCGAACCACAGTTCTACCAGGTCCATGCAGTTGGGCAGGAACACGATTACCCGGTCTCCTGCCCGTACGCCGGCGGCCGCGAGCCGGCCTGCGCTGCGCGCGGCGATATCCGGCGCGCCGGCATAGGTGATTGAACGGGATGCGGATGCGACCAGCACCTTGCCGCCGTGGCGCCCCGCCTGGAAGCTGAGTATCCGGGGTAATGTGCGGTTGGCGTAGGGTATTAAACGAGCCTGCTTGGCGCTCACGTTCACTCCGAATTCAGGTTACCGGTCTTATGAAACTAGCAATCCTGATGGCCACATTCTAATCACAATTCGTGATAGTGAATCATCATGAAAAACTATCCGGATTTTTTTGGGCGCCCTTACCCTGGCCCGAATGTCAAACATTGCGCGCCAGTTGCCGGAGCAGGTCGCGGAACCAGGTGTGCCCCGCATCGTCATCCAGATGCTTGTGCCACATCTGGTAGACAGGTACGGGATGAGAAAACACCGGGTTGGGGCAGATCGCGAGGTTCATCTGCCGTGAATAGAACTTGGCGAGCCGTTCCGGCAGACAGGCTACCAGGTTGGTGTTGGCCACAATGCCGGGCATCGCCAGCAGGTGTGATACTTCGGCCACAACCCTGCGCTGCAGCCCCTGTTTTTCCAGTTCGCGATCGACCATGGGGATGTGCGTGCGCGTCGGACGCAACGCGATGTGTTCCAGTTTGAGAAAATCATCCAGTGACAGGCCCGTGTTGACTTCCGGGTGATCGTCCCGCGCTACGCAGTAGCTTCGGTCCTCGAAAATCAGTTCCACGTGGTACTGGGGATCGTCGATTTTGACCCAGTCCCAGACCAGGTCCACAGTCCCGGAGCGCAATTCGGGCCGCAGTGTTGCGCCGGGCTCGGGAAGACAGATGACTTCCACCCCCGGTGCGCTGACGTTCAACTCGCTGATGAGGTAGGGCAGGAAGTGCAGTTCGCCGTAGTCGGTCAGCGCCACGGTAAACTGCCGGTGCAAGGCTTCGGGCTGGAACTCGAAATTGTTTTCCAGCGTATCGTCTACCAGTTTCAGCGAATCCCTGATGGGGCCGGCAATCTCCATGGCTTTTGCCGTCGGCGCAACCCCTTTGGGCATCCGTATGAACAACTCGTCGCCGTACAGCGCGCGCAGGCTGCTGAGCGCGTTGCTGATCGCCGGCTGCGAGACGCACAAACGCGCCGCGGCGCGGGTGATGTTGCGCTCCCTCATCACCGCGTCAAACACCTTCAGCAGGTTGAGGTTTACGTTGCGGTTGCTGGCGGTCATAACAGGCTGCTCTCTGTTTGTTCCCGGTCATAGTACAATATGAGTACTTGGGGGTAAATTTGGGACACCCATAAATTGTTAAACATTATTAATTCATGGGTGTCCCAAATTAGTCTCGCTCTGTTTATTCCCAGTCATAGTACAATACGAGCAGTTTTGTGTGAAATGCGGTCAGGCCACGTGAGTTTTACTGAAGCGATCAAAAATATATTGAACAACGCTGTTGCGGACTGTTTCCCGGATTCCGGGCCGGCATTCGAATGCCAGGTGACGCCGTGCCAGGATAAAAAGTTCGGCGATTACCAGTCCAACCTGGCGTTCCTGCTGGCGAAGCGGGAGCGGACCAGCCCGCGCAATATTGCCGAGGCTGTTGCGGAATCCGTGCAGGCACAGATGGCGTTACCCGGGCCTGCCGGCAGTGGACAGGCCCGCCGGGGACGGATTTCAAACCTGTCCCCGGGAGAGAGCGTTGGCGCTATGACCGCAGGCGCCCTGATCGAGACTATCGAGGTTGCCGGCGCGGGGTTCATCAACATCCGCCTGCGGGATGCGGCCCTGGCTGCGCAGCTTGAACGCACACTGGCAGACCCGCGCTGCGGGGTGGCGCGTAGCGCGCACCCGCAGCGCATCGTCGTTGACTATTCCAGCCCCAACCTCGCCAAGGACCTGCACGTGGGCACGATGCGATCGACGGTGATCGGCGACTCGATTGCGCGGGTGCTGGAATTCCTGGGCCATGATGTAGTGCGCCAGAACCATTTCGGGGACTGGGGCGCCAATTTCGGTGTGCTGGTCGCCATGATCAAGCGGGAATACGGCGCCGGCCTGGATACACTGCAGGACGCGCCGCTGGAAACGGTGGAAGAATTGTATGCAAGGGGAAGCCGGTTAAAGAAGGACAGCGAGGAGTTTGCGGCGAATGCCGCGGCGGAAGTGAACAACCTGCAATCCGGCGACCCGGAGTCCGTTGCGGTCTGGGAGGTCCTGATGGACAAGACCCTGCGCAATTGCCACGACCTGTACCGGACCTTCAACGTCAGCCTGGATGCGTCCCATGATTGCCCGGAGAGTTTCTACCGGGACGACCTGCCCCGGGTCGTCGCAGAGTTGTCGGATATGAACCTGCTGGTTGACGACGATAATGCCAAATGCGCCTACCTCGACGGCTTCCACAATATCGATGGCGACCCGCTTCCCGTGATCGTGCAGAAAAGCGATGCAGGGTATAACTATTCGACTACCGATCTGGCCGGGATCAGGCACCGGGTGGGCCGGTTGCAGGCGCAGCAGATCATCATCGTGACCGATCGCGGCCAGGAACTGCATTTCCGCATGATCCGGGCGCTGGCGCAGAAGGCGGGCTGGTTGCCGGACAGCGTGCAGTTGAGGCACCTGGGTTACGGCGTGATATTGCAGGAGATAAAGGAGGGCGGGCGCAGCAAAAAGGTCAGGTTCAGTACCCGCGACGGCGGCACGGTCAAGATCAGGGAACTGCTGGCTGAGGGACGCCGGCGCAGTGAGAAACTTACGCTGGAGAGAAACCCGGATATCGGCGGGGATGAGCTGGACGGGATCGCCGCGAAGCTGACCATTGCCGCGCTCAAGTACGCGGAGCTGAAACAGCGCCCGGTGTCCGACTACACCTTCAACTGGGACCAGATGCTTGCCAGCCAGGGCAATACGGGCGTCTACATATTGTACTGTTACGTCCGGGTCGCCAGCCTGTTCGGTAAATCCGGAGTGGACAAGGACGCGTTAGTGCGGAGCCCCGGCTCGAGCACCCTTTCCCATGAACTGGAGCGCGAACTGCTGGTGCAGCTGGTCTCCTTTCCCGAGCTTTTTGCCGGCTACGAGGAGGAGCTGTCCTCCCATGACATCTGCCACTACCTCTATGAACTCTCGACGATTTACAGCCGCTTCTGGAAAGACTGCCCCATCCTGACGGCGGCGGAAGATGTCAGGAATACCAGGCTGGCGCTGAGCCTGGCCGTGGCTAACCGGCTGAAACTGGGCCTGTCCCTGCTGGGCATTGAGGTGGTGGAGAGGATGTAAGCAGGGGACGGCGGCGCACCGGGCTGATATCGTCGTTCCGTAACCTGTTATTTTCCACTTAGCAGTGATTGCGCCTCTTCGGTATAGGATATCTCGTAGCGATTTTTCAGTTCCTCCAGCAGTTCCTGTTTTACCTGTTCGTACCGGTCCCTTTGCCAGTCCTGCATGACCCGGGTCCTGCTTTCGGTAAACGGGATTTGCGTTGCATCACGCACATCGAACAGGTAGACCAGGTGGTAACCGTAGCCGGACCTGGCCGGTCCCTGCCAGCTTCCCGGCTCCAGTTCCAACAGCGCTGCCGCAAAGTCTGCGCCGAACAGCCTGTCCAGTTGCGAGCGGCTGATGTCGGTGAACTCGTGCGGCAGCATGAAGCTGTCGCCCAGGCCCGGTTGCCCGGCGTTTTCATCGAGTCCTGCAAGCCGGGGCAGCAGCGCTGCCGCGTCTTGCTCCGCACTGGTGTCGCGGCGGTCATGGCTGAAATAGATGTGCTTGAAGCCAAGCCTGTGATCGGAGCTGTACAGCTCAGGATGCGCCTCATACCACTCGAGCAGCTCTGCATCGGCGGGCTGTACCTGTTGCGCTGCGCTCTCCGCCAGCAGTTCCATTTTCTGTACCAGGCGGCGGCGGATAACAGGGTCGTCCTGCGCCAGTCCCAGGGATCTGGCTTCACGGGATAGCAACTCTTCAAAAATGTAGTCTGCAAGCAGACCCTCCAGTTCCTCCGGAGCCGGCGCGCGGTTTATCCGCCGCGACCATTCGGCATTGAGCCGCGCTATGGTTGCCATGTCCACGATAATGTCATCCTCGCCCGCACTGCCCGGTTCGAGCAGCGAATACAGGATGAAAATGAACACCCCGGCCAGGACAAAATGCACCAGGGGCTCATGCAGGATTTTTTTGATCATGAATTGTCTGTAACCGAACAGTATTACCGTGTTAACTGATATATTATCCGTAATCTGCCACAGAGGATACAGAGGACGCAATGAGTGAACGAGTTGAATTACACGGGCTATCCGTAGACAAAGACCTGTACGACCTGGTATGTGACGAGATCATACCGGGCACTGCCGTCAACCCGGACCGGTTCTGGGCGGCCCTGGCCGGGATCGTGGCCGACCTGGAACCCAACAACCGCGCGTTGTTGAATAAACGCGACCAGCTCCAGGCGCATATCGATGAGTGGCACCGGACCAACCGGGACTATGCGCTGGAGGATTACCGGGACTTTTTGAATGAGATCGGCTATATCATGCCGGAAGGCGAGCCTTTCAAGGTCAGCGTCGCCAACGCCGATGCCGAGATTACCCGCATTGCAGGACCGCAACTGGTGGTGCCCGTGGACAACTCGCGTTATGCCCTGAACGCGGCCAATGCGCGCTGGGGCAGCCTGTATGATGCCCTGTACAGCACGGACGTGGTCCCCGAAACCGAGGGCTGCAAACGCACCCGCAGGTACAACCCGGTGCGCGGCCGCAGGGTCATTGAATATGCCCGCCGTTTCCTGGACCGCGCCACGCCCATGGCCGTGGGCAGTCATGACTACGTGGTCAAATACAGGGTGAAATCAGGCCAGCTGGTCGGAGTTCTGGGCGACGGCAGCGAACACAGCCTGGGCAAACGCGAACGCTTTGCCGGCTATACCGGCGACCCGGACAGCCCGGACAGTATCCTGTTGCGCCATAACGCCCTGCATATCGAACTCAAGCTGGGGGAGGGCTATTACATCGGCCGCAATGACCTGGCCGGTGTTTACGACATCCGCTTGGAAGCCGCGGTGAGCGTGATCATGGATTGCGAGGATTCGGTAGCCGCAGTGGATGCGTCCGACAAGGTTGCCGTCTACCGGAACTGGCTCGGCCTGATGAAGGGCGACCTGACCCGCAAGGTGGTGAAGGACGGGGCGACGGTCGAGCGCAGCCTGAACGGTGACAGGAAGTACACCGCGCCGAACGGCAGGACCCTCACGCTGCAGGGGCGGGCCCTGATGCTGTTGCGCAACGTCGGCCTGCACATGTACACCGACGCCGTGACCACGGCGGATGGCAGGGAGATCCCGGAGGGTTTTCTCGATGCCATGGTGACCACCCTGGCAGCCAAGCATGACCTGCTGGGCAACGGCAGGTTCAGGAACAGCCGTAGCGGTTCCATCTACATCGTCAAACCCAAACTGCATGGCCCGGAAGAGGTCGCGGCAACGGTTGAACTGTTCGAACGGGTGGAAGACGCCCTGGGCCTGGAGCGCCTGACCATCAAGATTGGCATCATGGACGAGGAGCGCAGGACCACGGTCAACCTGAAAGAGTGTATCCGGGTAGCGGAGCAACGGGTGATCTTCATCAATACGGGCTTTCTCGACCGCACTGCCGATGAAATCCACACCAGCATGGAGGCCGGGCCCGTGTTGACCAAGAGCAGGCTGAAGAAGGCGCCGTGGCTGCTGGCTTACGAGGACTGGAACGTGGATATCGGCATGGTGACCGGCCTGCCCAGGCACGCGCAGATCGGCAAGGGTATGTGGCCCGAACCGGACAACATGGCGGCCATGATGGACGTCAAGGTGAACCACCCCCGCGCCGGGGCCACCAGCGCCTGGGTCCCGTCACCCACTGCTGCGACCTTGCACGCCATGCACTACCACCGCATCAACGTCGGCACGCGCCAGCGCGAACTGATCCGGCTGAGCCGGGTCAAACCGGACGACCTGCTCGCCATCCCGCTGCTGGATGGCGACAGCCTCAACGACTTCGAGATCAGGCGGGAACTGGAGAATAACGCCCAGGGTATCCTGGGTTACGTGGTGCGCTGGATTGAACAGGGGATCGGCTGCTCCAAGGTGCCGGATGTCAATAACATCAACCTCATGGAGGACCGGGCCACCTTGCGTATATCCAGCCAGCATATCGCCAACTGGCTCCACCACGGTATCGTCACCAGGGAGCAGGTAATCGATGCCTTCATGAAAATGGCGCCCCTGGTGGATTACCAGAATGCCGAAGACCCCCGTTACGTCAACATGGCCCCTGATTTTGACAGCAGCATCCCGTTCCAGGCGGCCCTGGACCTGGTGTTCTGCGGCCGAGAGGAGCCCAACGGCTACACGGAACGGGTACTGCACGCCCGCCGGCGGGAGTACAAGGGAAGCGCATAAACCTAATTTGGGACACCCATAAATTTACAATATTTCTTAATTCATGGGTGTCCCAAATTTACTTTAAATATATTGCATTGCACAAACAACGGTTATAGACTTGCGTCAATTACTTTTGATGGGATATACAATGCAGATAGAAGACAGAGTTGCCGTTGTTACGGGTGGCGCCAGTGGTATCGGGCGTGCCGTGTCGCTGGAACTGGCCCGCCGCGGTATCAGTAAGATTGCCTTAATCGATCAATCCGAACAGACGGATATTGCCGTCGACCAGATCAATAATGAGATTACCCGGGATGTGGCGATAGCGTACCGCGGGGACGTGACCGATGACGGGTTCCGCACCCATGTTTTTGATGAGGTCTGCGCCAGGTACGGGATCCCCAATATCTGCATCCCTGCCGCCGGCATCACGCTTGATGCACTGGCCGTCAAGGTCAACAGGGAAACGGGAAAGGCCGCCATGTACTCCAGGGAAAACTTTGAGCGTGTCGTCAATATCAATCTTATCGCCCCGATCTACTGGGCCATGGAAATGATTTCACGTATCGCGGAGGACAGGGCGTTGCGCGGGTTGAAAAGGTGGCACCCCGACGAGCATGTGCAGGGGACCGTGATCTTTATCGGTTCCGTATCGTCCCAGGGGGTGAAGGGCCAGATCTCCTACGCAACCACCAAGGCCGGACTGGGGGGTGCGGCGGCAACGCTGATGAAGGAAGCGATCTTTTACGGCGTCCGTTGCGGGGTGATCCATCCCGGCTATACCGATACTCCCATGGTGCGGGCGCTGGGTGATGAATATATTGAAAACAACGTCCTGCCGGATACACAGATCAACAGGCTGATACGGCCGGACGAGATAGCCGACGCGATCTGTTTCATGATCTCCAACTCGATCGTATCCGGCCAGCTTTGGGCAGACGCCGGCTGGCATCCGTCGGCCTAGCCGGCCGCTGCGTCATCCCTGCCCGCAGCGCGGGACTGATTATTCAATAACCAGCTTCGGCTCTTCCTCGAGTCCCAGGTCGAATATGTCGTCGTAACCCTCTGAGGGCGGGTTGCCGTCATGGATGAGGTACCTGCGTTGTTGCAGGTACGCCTCCCGGGTAAACGAGTAGGGATCGATGGACGCTTCGTTCACGAACTCCGAGGCCTCCAGCAGGTTTGCCCTGTCGTTGACCATGTTCAGGACGCTGACCGGCAACAGGTAAAGCGTGGCGATGTACGTGAACGGGTTGGTGAAATAGCTGCTGGCTACATCAGGACTGTTACGCGCAGTATACGGACCGAGGAAAGGAATATACAGGTAAGCGCCCGGCTTGACCCCCCATACCGCCAGGGTCTGGCCCAGGTCCTCGTCATGCTCCTCCAGTCCCATATCCGTGGCCACGTCCATCAGACCGCCGAGGCCGAGCGTCGAATTGACTACGAACCGGGTCAGGTCATTGATGCCCTGGCCGAGTTTCCCCTGCAGGAACGAGTGCAGGATGACATTCAGGTATTCCAGGTTATCGAAGAAGTTGGCAATGCCGTCGCGCACCGGTTCCGGCGTTACTTTCACGTATTTTTTCGCGACAGGCGTCATGATATGCCGGTCCAGCGCATCGTTGAACTTGTAGAAGGAGCGGTTGTTCTCCTCGTAGGGGTCCGGGTTGACTTCCCCGTCAATGGTCTGGGTGCCGGCGCAGCCCGTGAGCAGGGCAACTGCCAGTAATACCGCAAGTAAAGAAACCGGACTGTTCGGTTTGTGTCTGTTATTCATGACTGCTGTTCCTCGTCAGCTTGTTAGTGGCATAGCACCAGTCAGTTACCTGTCTCCATCTGTTCAATTTTAAATAATATCTCGTTTAAAAGTCCATTGTATCCTTTTTCCTTGATTACGGCAGCATATTCAGCCCGTTTCAGCGACAAATCGTTCACTCCGTCTGCGCTGACACTGATAATATACCACTTTCCCTGTTTTTCATGCAGCAGGTAGTCCAGGGATACGGCATCATCGCCGGGCCGGCGCAGTTCGGTCCGGATCAGCATCCGGCCTCTCCTGGTGGCCTCCCGGGACGTTTCCAGGAACTCCTCGCCGCCGTAGCCGTCGAAGCGGGATGCATACGTGGCCGCACTGAAACGGCTGAACAGGTTGTTGAATTCCGTCTTCTGCACCTCGTCAAGCCGGTTCCGGTAACGGCCCAGGATAATGTCCGTGATCAGCGCTATATCGAAACAGTTGCTGATATACGGTTCAAGTTCCCGGTAACGCCCCTGGTATCCCAGTTCACCGGCCCGTTGCATGACGCCCAGCAGTTTTTTGTGGAAAACAGCGACGGTCATGCCCGGGTCGCCCATTGCACCGGCCCGGTCTGTTGCCTCCGTCCCGGCCGTTTCCCCGGCCGTGTCCGTCTTCCCGGCTACGTCCGTCTCCCCGGCGTACGCCGGGATGGACAGTTGCACGGCCCCGGACAGCAACAACGGCAGTAACGCATAAAACGGGCGGCGTAACAATATCATGTTCATTCCACTTTACCCGGTGCGCCGGCATAACTGCGCTGCTTCCAGGCAGCGCCGGCCCCGGTCCAGTAGCGCCAGGCCGACGTCCAGGTCATCAGCAGGTAGAGCGCGCCGGCAAGCGGCAATCCCGCGCACCATAGCGGGTGGATGCCGTAGTAGCGCAGGGTGGGCATGAAACTCGCCACCATGAGGAACAGGGCGCCG
>JAPOQU010000004.1 GCA_026710545.1 Gammaproteobacteria bacterium
GAGCCTGCTGTTCGGGGTGACGCTCAACCGCGCCGCGACGTACCGGATTGTGGTGAACTACCACACCGAAGACATCACCGCGCAGGCCGGCCTGGACTACGTGGGCGTGCTCGAGTCCTGGGGCTACGCGCTCATCTTCGAGCCGGGCGAGACGCGCAAGGTGGTGCGGGTCCCGGTCATCGACGACACCATTGAGGACAGCGGCGAGACGCTCAAGCTCGTGCTGACCAACCCGCAGGGCGCGGCGCTGCGGGACCCCGAGGGGATCGGGACCATCCTGAACGACGACCCCCCGCCGGGCGCGGCGCCCACCGATACCGGCGATGCGCCCACCGATACCGGGGATACCAATACTGATACTGACACCGGGAATACCGACAACGGCGGCAATACCGATACCGGGAACAGCAATACTGATACCAACACCGGTGGCAGTACCAATACCGGGAACAGCAATACTGATACCAATACCGGCAATACTGATACCAACACCAATACCGGCGGCGGCACACCCACCAACACCGGCGGCAATACCAACACCGGGAATAGCAACACCAATACCGGGAACAGCAACACCAATACCGGCGGTGGTGGCGGTTGTAGTAGCGGTAGCGGCGGCGGGACGTCCGCGCCCTCTGGCGATGCCGCCCTGTCCGGCCTCAGCGTGCTCGGCAACGACAAGCGTCTCACCGCCCTGGACCCGGCCTTTGACCCCGATACCACCGGCTACGCCTCAGCGGTGCCCCATGCCGTCAGCGCGGTGCGCCTCATCCCCACCCGCCGGGACCGCGACGCCACGGTCAGCGTCGGCGGGCAGCCCCTCGCGCGCGGGGCGGAAGCCGACTTCATTGCCCTTGACGTGGGCCGCAACGTCATCGCGGTGGTGATGACCGCGGCGGACGGGACCACCCGCACCTACACCGTGACCCTCACCCGCGCCCCGGCGCCGGCCCCGGACCCCACCCTGCCGGCCCTGGTGGTGACCGGCGAGGATGACGCCGACGTGACCCTGTCCCCGGCGTTCGACCCCGAGACCACCGACTACGAAGTGTCCCTGGCCCATGACGTCAGCGCGGTCACCCTCACCCCCGCGGCCCCGCACGGGCCGGCCCGCATCACCGTGGCCGGCGCGCCCGTCGCCCCCGGCCGGGACAGCGCCCCGGTGCCCCTTAACGTCGGCGGCAACCCCGTCGAGGTGGTCGTCAGCCACGCGGACGGCAGCGCCGCCCGCACCTATACCGTCACCCTGCACCGGGCCGCGGCCCCGCCACCCCCTGTGGCAGACCGGCGCGCCCTGCCGGACCTGGCCCGGGCCCTGGCGGACGACACCCAGGACAGTATCGCCACGCGCCTTGAGACCGGACGCCGGGGCGGTGCGCCGTCTGCCGCCACGCCCACCCTCACCCGGTTGGGACAGGCCCTCAGCCAAGTCCTGCCCGGCCAGTCCCTGCGTACCCCGGCGCCTGCGGCCTTCGACCCCATCCGCGCGGACGCCCGGGTGGACTCCGGCTGGGTACAACCCACTGCCCCGGTCAACTGGCAGGCGCTTATCGATAATGCCGACTTCGTCCTGCCCTTGAATGCCACCCCGGCTGACGGCGACCCGCCCACCGGCCTTGACTCCCTCACCCTGTGGAGCGACGGCAGCTATCGGCAGTTACGCGGGCACAGTGACGGGCTTCACTGGGACGGCGACCTCTTAGGCGCGCGTCTCGGCGCCGAGCTGCGCCTGAGCCCGTCCCTCACCGCCGGGACCGCGGCCGGCTGGCAGCGGGCCGGCTGGGACGAGACAAACCCCGGCGGGAACGACCGCCACACCCTCACCCTTATCAACGTCAACCCCTACGCCGGCTGGACCGGCGGACGCCTTGACGCCTGGCTCAGCGGCGGGCTCGGCTGGGGCGAGATTGACAGCCGCCGGGACGAAGCCACCCATAAAGAGGACGTGACCACCCGCACGGTCAGCGGCGGCCTCAACACCCGGCTCTGGGAGACGGCCGCCCTCACCCTGAAGCTCAAGGCCGAGGGCCTCCTGACCGGCCTTGCGACCGAGTCCCTCAGTACCCACGCCCACCGCCTGCGCCTGGGGCTGGAGGCCGGGCATACCCGGCCACTGGGCCAGGCCGGCACGCTCGCCCCCACCCTGCAACTGGGCCTGCGCCACGACGGCGGCGACGGGCCGGGCGGCACCGGCCTGGAGCTGGGCGGGGCCGTGCACTACCGCGGCGGCCCCCTCACCCTGCACGGGCAGGGGCGCACCCTCATCGGGCGCGACGGCTATAAGGAGTGGGGCGTGCAGGGTACCGCCGAGTGGCGCGCCCGCCTGGATGGGCGCGGCCTGGTGTTCAGCCTCAGTCCCGGGGTTGGCTATGGCAACAGCGGTATCGAGCAACTGTGGACCCGGGGCCTGCGCGCGGACACGACCCGTCAAGCGCCGCGGGACTACAGCGCCCGCCTGGACCTGCGCCTCGACTACGGCTGGGACGCCCCGCACCACCGGGGGCGGCTGACTCCCTACCTGGGCGTGCAGCTGCAACACACCGCGCGTTATCGCGTAGGGACGCGCTGGGCCGCGCCCGGGAACCTGCAACTGCACCTGCTCGGCGAGCGCACTGACGGGCAGGCCGGCCGGGACGCCGAGCATGCCCTGCTGCTGGAGGGGACGCTGGGGTTTTAGAATTACGAATTGGGAATTACGAATTGCGAATTGGGAATTACGAATGGATAGCCGGGGTCAGCGTAAGAAATTCTGCGGCACTTACTCTGACCCCATGCAAATTCTGACGAATTTTTTACTCTGACCCCTGCTTTGGCGGCAGGCGCGGCGGTGACGTTACCCTGTCGATTGATGTTTTATCGGTTGACTGTATCGATTGATACATCTATCTTGACGGCAGCCGCCCGGCCCGATTAACCTGCCCGCGGCGCTTATCTGTCAGAACCGTAAGGAGTAAAGCTTATGACTGCGTCAAACAGTTGCCGGGGAGATCAACCATGACTTTAAACTCTGCGCTGCAACAGCTTATTGATGACCACGCAGCCGGTCACGCGCTGGCGCAAGCTTTTTATGCGGACCCGGGGGTGTTTTCGCTGGACCGGGAAACCATCCTGGATGAATCCTGGCACCTGGCCGGCCACGTTTCCCGCCTCCCGAGGCCGGGCGATTATTTCCTGTTCAATCTTCTCGGGGAAGAAATCATCATCAACCGCGGCAGTGACGACGGGCTGTATGCCCACTACAACGTCTGCCGCCACCGCGGCTCGCGGGTGTGCCTGGAACGGGAAGGCCGTAAATCCAGCTTTGTCTGTCCCTACCATGCCTGGACTTACAACCTGGACGGCAGCCTGCGCGCGGCGCGCCTGATGGACGCCGGCTTCAACCCGCAGGAGTATGGCTTGCAGCCGTGCCGGCTGCGCGTACTGAACGGCCTGATGTTTGTGTCTCTGGCCGCAGATTCAGAGGAATTTGACGAAAATGCCGGACATTTCCGGAAATACCTGGATTTTCACGGGATAGAAGACGCAAAGATCGCGCACCGGCTGGAACTGCCGACCGACGCTAACTGGAAGCTGGTGGTGGAGAATTTCATCGAGTGTTATCACTGTATTCCCTCCCACCCGGAATATTGTTCGGTACATTCGGAGCTTAAATTGCTCGCCGCCGGCGCCGGTATCGGTTCCGGCCCGGAAGACGCCTGCCGGGCTTATGAAGCGGAACACAAGGCCTGGCTGGAACGGGTGGAAGCATTGGGGCATCCCTGTGATGAGGGTGACTTCGGCAATGGCGCAGGCATGGTGCGCATGCCGATCAAGCCGGGTTATTTAACGGAGAGCCAGGACGGCCAGCCGGTCGCTTCATTGATGGGCAGGTTCGAGGAATACGACGGCGGCGTGACGGTGATTGCCTTCAATTACATGAACTACATGCTGGCCTCAAACGACCACGCCGCCTTGTTGCGTTTTACCCCGGTCTCCGAATTGAAGACTGAGGTGGAAGCCACCTGGCTGGTGGACGGCAAGGCTGAAGCGGGCGTCGATTACGATCCTGAACGCGTGTCCTGGGTCTGGGACGTGACCCTGAAACAGGATGCCGTCATCACCGAGAACAACCAGGCGGGAGTGTTGTCCGCCGCTTACCGGCCGGGGCCCTATTCCGGGCAGGAAATGATGAATCGCAAATTCATCGAATGGTACCTGGAAAAACTGGCGCAACGGGCTGACTGACGGCAGCGCAGCAGCTTGATATTCCTGCCGGCAAACTACCGGGAGCCCAGCCCCGTTGACGTGAACTCAATGGGGACGCGGCTGTTTACCTACCTGATATTTGCGACCGGGCTTGTGATCTATTACCTGCTGCCCATACTGGCGGGGGTTTTTACCGACACCTACAGTTTCACGCCCAGACAGGTGGGGTTCCTGCTATCGGCGGACATGACCGCGAATACCCTCTCCGCATTCAGCGCCCGTTACTGGATCCACCGCTGTTACTGGCGCCGGGTCCTGCTGTTTGGAGTAGTATTAACGGTCATCCCCAACCTGTTGTGCGCCCTGGCGGATGGTTATTGGGGCTTTCTCAGCCTGCGTTGCCTGGCCGGGCTTGGCGTCGGCATGACGACGGCATTCATGTATGCCACCATCGCAGCGTCGGAAAATCCGGACCGGGAATTTGCCTGCGCCATGGCCATGCAGGTGTTTATCGGCGCGCTGTTCCTGCAAGGCGCTCCGTATTTGCTGAACGCCCGGGGCGAAGGCGCCCTGTTTATCGCAATGGCCCTGGTCGCAACCTTGCCCCTGTTGTATTACCGGGCCGTCCCGCGCTGCAACCCATTGACAACGGCGCAGCGCGCAGGGGCTGAAGCGCCGGCGCCGGGCGCCGGGGCCGAGCGCGCCCTGTTGTTCGGCTTGCTGGCGGTCGGCGTTTTTTTCGCGTCCATGAACAGTATCTGGTCGTTTATGGAGCGGATCGGGGACGCCGAAGGGTTTGCAACGGAATTCATTGCGACTGCCCTGGCCGTCTCCCTGTTGTTCAGCTTTGCCGGCGCCTTGCTGCCGGCCTGGCTGGCCGGCAAGGTCAAACGCATCGCGATGATTTTTGCCGGCTATCTCCTGTTATTCATCGCCATATTCGCAATCGGCCGGCAACCTGCGCCCGGGACCTACCTGGCGGCATTATGCGTCTATAACTTCTTTTACAGTTTTGTCATCCCGTTCCAGAATGGCTGGATAGCCAGTCTCGATGAATCCGGGCGATCCATTGTACTGCTGCCCGTGTTACAGGGGGTCGGCATCGCGCTTGGCCCGGCGCTGGCAGGCATGGTGATCGTGGCTGAGCAATATGCCGCCGTCACTTACCTCAGTATGGCCCTGTTAATGTGCAGCCTGGCGCTGTTTTCCCTGGTGCACAACCAGCGGTCAGGAACTAGTTCCTGACCGCTGCGGCGTTGTCAAAGGCGCGGGCCAGCATCCCCGTCATCTCATCAACATGCTCTTCGGTAAACACAAGCGGCGGTGATATGATCAGGCTGGAGCCCAGGTTCCTGATTACCAGGCCTTCCTTGCGCGTCAGCTCCTGCAGGGTATGAAGGTAAGGATCGTCAGGCGTGAAGGACTCTTTGGCCGCCTTATCCGTCACCAGTTCAATGGCTATCATCAAGCCCTTGCCGCGGATGTCGCCGACAACGTCGTAATCGCCAAGCTCGTTTTGCAGTTTTTCCACGCAATAGGCGCCCACTTTTGCGGCATTGGCCGGCAGGTCTTCATCTTCCACGATTTGCAGTGCGGCATTGGCGGCGGCGCAGGCAACGGGGTGGCCCGAGTAGGTATAGCCGTGCAGGATGGCGGCCAGCGGGTGGTCGGAATCCCAGGCCTTGCGCACGCGCTCATTCACCACGGTCGCGCCCAGGGGGATATAACCGGAGTTGATGCCCTTGGCCAGGCACATCATGTCGGGTTTGACGCCCCAGCCGCGGCAACCGAACATGCTGCCGCTACGGCCGAATCCGGTAACCACTTCATCGGCAATGAGCAACACCCCGTATTTGTCGCAGACCTCCCGGACCAGCGGCCAGTAATTGTCCGGCGGCACGATCACGCCGCCGGCGCCCTGCACCGGTTCGGCGATAAACGCCGCGACCGTGTGCGGCCCCTGGTGCACGATTTCCCGCTCCAGCAGGTTGGCGCAGACCTGTCCCAGTTCCTCCGCGTCTTCCGTGTAGGGATTGCGGTACAACCAGGGGGTATCAACCTGGAAACAGCCCGGCAGCACCGGCTCGTACATGGAGCGCAGGTACATCTGGCCGCCGATGGAGGTGCCGCCGAAATGCACCCCGTGGTAACCCTGTTTCAGCGAGATAAACTTGGTGCGTTGCGCCTCGCCGGACAGCTTCCAGTATTGCCGGGCCAGCTTCATGGCCGTTTCATTGGCGTCCGAACCGCCGGAACCAAAAAACGCCCGCTGCATGTCTTCCGGCGCCAGCATGCGTATCAGCCGTTCCGCCAGTTCGATGACCGGCAGGTTGCTGGTGTCGCCGAAGGTGGTGTAGTAGGGAAGCCGCTCCAACTGCGCGTTGATGGCTTGCTTCACCTCCTTGCGCCCGTGGCCCACGTTGACGCACCACAGGCCGCCCTGGGAATCCAGGTAGCGCCTGCCCCCGGTGTCGTAGATATAAACGCCCTCTGCGCGCTCGAATACCAGCGGCGCGGCCTGTTCCGCCGCGCGCGGCGCGGCCATGGGGTGCCAGTGACGGATGTTTGCTCGTGTTTCATTCGATCCAGCGTCGTGTTTCATTTTAGTTGCCCTTTATTTTGCTAATGGATTGGGGACGGACTTAAGTCCGTCCCCGGTGGCTCTTTTATTGAGTGGGGACAGATTTAAAATCTGTCCCCAGCAGGCTGATTTGGACGCTACCGGGGTGTGCAGTGCCCTGATCATGAAGGTCCGGACGACCGCGGTTGAGCAGCATCGGGCGCAACCGCTTTGCGCGCGGCTGCCTTCAACCTGCGTTTGTCGGGTTTGTTGTTCGCCAGCACCGGCAATTCATCTTCGATGATTATATGTTTCGGCAGCTTGTAACCGGCGAGCCGGGCGCGGCAATGCTCAAGCAGGGCCCGGCTGTCAGGGGATTGACCGAGCGCCGGGGTGACAAACGCATAGCCCACCTCGCCGTAAGCAGTGTCCGGTACGCCCACTACGCAAGCAAGGTTAACACTCGGGTGCGCCTCCAGCGCCTGTTCGATTTCACTGGGATAGACGTTGTAGCCGCCGGACTTGTACATGTCGGACAAACGCCCGACCAGCACGATGTTGCCGTCGTCCCGTTCCAGCGCCACGTCTTTGGTGCGCAGCCACCCATCCTCGTCAATCGCCTCACGGGTGGCCTCCGGCAGGCGCCAGTACCCTTTCATGATGAACGGGCCGCGCAGCTGGATCTCGCCATGCTCTCCCTTTGCCACCGGCTTGCCGGCGTCATCAGCCAGGCGAAATTCACAATCCGCCACCGGCTTGCCGATGGTCTCCGCCAGCAGCTCCACGTCGTCGGTGGCGGCAACGGCAGTGACGGTCCCCGTCGCTTCGGTCAGGCCGTACATGGTGGCAACGGCAGGGCAGACGTCCCGCACAATGCGTTCCAGCAGGGCTTTGGAGACCATGCCGCCGCTGTAGGCAACCACCCGGACGGAGGATAAATCCGCGCCGGGGAAATCGGGATGGTCCAGCACCCGTTGCAGCATGACGGGGACCCCGCCCCAGGCGCTGATGCGTTTTTCCTCGATCAGCTTCAGCACCGTTGCCGGATCAAATTTTTCCAGGAAATACGTCGTACCGCCGAATACCAGGCCATATACTGAGCCGGCGATCACCCCGGCAATGTGGTTGATCGGGTAGGCGTTCAGTTGCCGCAGCTCGCCTGCCGGACGCAGCGACCCCTGCACCTGGCAATGACGTATGGCGCCGTAATGGTGCAACAGCGCGCCCTTCGGTTTGCCTGTTGTCCCGGACGTGTACACAAGCAGGGCGGCATCGTCGCTGACGACATTCTTCTGCGCCGCCGCCAGGGCCGCAATGCTGGCTTCCGCCTGGCGCGCAAGAAAATCCCGGTAGGAAACGGCGCCGGGCAGCCCGGCGTCCTCATCCAGCGTGACAATATGCTTCACACTGTCAATGCGGCCCTGAAAATAGCGCAAGTCCTCCCGGTAGTCGCGCGCGCCGATACGCGTCCTGGCGAAGATGACACAAGGCTCGGAATCCGCGATAACGTGCTCCAGCTCGGCCCGGGTGTAACGCGAATTGAGACCCACCCAGATACCACCGATGGCGCTGGTCGCCAGAAAAATAATGAAATAATCGGGATGCGGCGGGGACAGCGTCGCCACCCGGTCGCCTTTGTTGACGCCCGACGCGAGCAGTCCCCTGGCGCAGGCCTCCACTTGCAACAACAGTTCCCGGTAGGAGTAGCCAGCGTTCCCGTTGCTGAGCGCCAGCTTGCCGGGCGCGCTGCCGGCGTGCCGGTACAGGTAATCAAAGATGCGCTTGTCGCGAAATTGCGCGGGATCAACTTTCATCGGTTCACGTCCACAACCACGCGCCCGCACACCCGGCCGGCGCTGTACAGTTTTAGCAAATATCTCATAAGTTTTTACTCTGACCCCACCCGCCTGCTGTTAATCGTTGAGTGAGCGCAGCTCTTCGCGACAGGCCGCGCGCGTGGCCCGCATTGCCTCCTGCGGCAGGGAGAGGATATGCTCACACCACGTCATTGCCGCGTCGACCGCGCCCCCGGGCGCCGCCAGGTCATCGACCAGGCCGGCCCGGCGCGCCTGTTCCGGGTCGAGCAGGCGTCCCTCGACGCACAACCGTTGGGCGCACTGCGCGCCGGTAAGCCTGGCGAGTACCCGGTATACCCGGTTTGACAACGGCAGCCCCCGGTTGACCTCCGGCATGCCGATCTTGTAAGCGCCCTGCTCCATCACCCGGTAGTCACACAGCGCCGCGAGCGCCGCGCCGATGCCCAGGCAGTGCCCGGTGACGGCCGCCGCCATGGGCGCCGGGCAAGCGGCAGCCGCGGCAAGCAGGGCGCGCAGGCGCGCGAATATCTCCGTTCTCTCCTTCGGCGTGGCCGCGCCCAGTTCCCCGGTATCCAGCCCGGCGCAGAAACGGCCGGGCGTACCACACAGGATAATTGCCTGCCCGTCAACGGCGCCGGCCCGGGCTATCTCCCCGGCCAGTGTTTCCAGCAACGCCGAATCCAGGGCATTGACCGGCGGGCGCTCCAGCCGGATCAGGCAGACGCGGTTGTTGTGCTCAACGGATAACATGCGGGCTAGGTTAAACTCAGCGCCTGTTTTGCCGCCCGTTCGCCTTCTTCCACCCCGCGCGACCAGAGTTGCTGGCCGGTTAACTCAGAGTGGCCAAAAGTGATACGACCGTAACCCTCCCGTATCACTTCCCGCGGCGCCGGCGCGCCGTTTCTGCCGAAATAAAACCCGGGTTGCGGCGCGATATAGGCATGGCCCCAACGGTTCAGGATGATGGCGGCAATGTCGCGCTTGGCGTCAAACCCGGCCATGCCGAATAATTTCTGCATCTGTTTGCGCACCTGGAGCTCGATATCGCGATAGCTGCCGGCGAATAACTGGTTGCGACCCACGATGGTCTGCGCCTGCAACGGCAAGCCCGGGCTGAGGTACGGCACGTAAAAGGTCAGCACCGTCGGCTGGTCCGGGTGCAACGGGTCTGCCTGGCCGTCGATGAGCATCTGCCGCCGCAGGTTGGTGTACCAGCCGAAGCCGCTGAACCACTGGGCCGCGGCAATGCCCAGCCGCTCCATGAACTGCCAGTTACGCACCGCCACGTTCACCGTCAATATCGGCGCGTGGTGGAACTGTTGATACGCTTCCCGGTGCGGCTTCGGCAGGTCATGCAGGATATGCTTGTTGACCCAGCCGCCGCTGGCCATGACCACGGTCCTTGCCTTGACCCGGTAGAGTTTGCCGCCCCGGTGGTAAACCACGTTCACAAGGTCGGCGCGGTCCGGTTTGCCGTTGTGTTCGACGTGCACGGCGGTGGCGTCAAGACGAATTCGAACCTGTTGCCCGGGCCGGTCGAGCGCCTGCCGGTTCACCTTGCCCCATAATACCTCGCGCAGACCGTTCCCGCCGGCAATGGCGTCGGGAATCATGGCCTTGACAAAATGGCGCGCGGTGCCGGTATTGCCGCCGGGCCAACTGACCAGGGTAATTTTTTCAATCTCAGCCGGGTCAATGCCGCGGGTCTCATAAAACCGGTCGGTGTAGGCGCGCACGCCCGGCAGGTAAAAATCAAACCCCGTGTAGGCGGATACCTGGTCGCCCCCCAGGCCGCCTCCGGCGGTGGCAAAGGCTTTGTCAACAAACGGCATGACCTCGGGGGAGCAGTTCAACTCCCTGGTGATGAATTCCCGGTAGGTCATGGAATCCAGCCATTGTTCCCAGTCTTCCCGCTCGGGCGCCTCATAGTAATCATCAAGACGCACCAGGTCCTGTTTCACCTTGCCGGCCAGCGGCGCGTCCCTGAAGCCGTTGCGCCAGGGGTCAACCACCCATTGTCCGCCATCGTCATTATCGAAGAAATAGCCGGTGGTGGCGCCGGACCGCTCGCTGTACATGGAGGTGTAATGGTCCGGCGGCACGGCCAGGTCATGGCGGCTGCCGACCACGTCCTGGAACTCAAACCTGGCCGGCAGGCCGAGTTCATGCCAGTAGCGGTGAAACAAATCGTATTTTGCCGCGATCTCCGGCGGCCAGACCATGCCGTTGGAGCCCTGCGGCGCGGTCAGGCGCGTCCCGTCCACCTCGAATTCATTCTGCTTGGCCTCGCCGCCGAAGATGGCGTGATTGTCCAGCAGCAGGCAGGACCGGCCTGCTTCGGCCTCCTTCATGAAGGTATAGGCGGCGCCCAGGCCGCCGAAGCCGGCGCCGACCACGACCATGTCGAAGGTCTCATCCAGGTCTTCCACGGCCGCGCCCCGGTAACGGCCCTGGGCGATGCCGTGGGCGGCATTGACCACGTCCGCGGTATTGCCGTTTGCCGCGGCATAATCGCCGGTTCCGCCGTAACCGGTCCAGTCCGCGCCGAGGTTTGCCGCGGGGGGCATGGCGGCGGCAGCCGGACGCAACAGACCGGGCGCCTGCATCGATAACAGGGCGGCGCCACTGCCGATGAGGCTGGTATTGATAAAGTCCCGGCGGGTGATGGCGGCATTCAGCCCAAGCCGGTCAGGATCATCCTGTTTACTGCGCATAGTCATGGTTTTTACCCCTGTTCAATGAGACCATAATTCCGGTCCCGTTCGTCATTCCCGCGAAAGCGGGAATCCAGTGAAAAAACTGTCCCGCAGGGACACTTTATGCCTTCTCGGGTCAGGGTAAAAAACCCATCGGAATGTACAGTTTTACCACACATTTCACGGGATTTTACTCTGACCCCAAACATCCTGCCGAGGTCAGCGGCAACCGATGTTGTATCATCACAACACCTGTAATATTTTCTTGACAGCTATATATCGGCATGATACAACAAACATATCAGTATATGGACGTATAACGTTCATTAGTGCGTGTTGCGTACTTTTTCAGTTTAATTAACCCGGCGCGGTATTTCAAGCGCTATTTATACGGAGACGGATAATGATGAGTTTCTCATTGGATACAGTGACAAAAATCAGGTTCATCGCCGGCCTGTTGCTGTGCGCCTGCGCGGTTGCCTTGCCGGCCCGGGCGCAGCTGGTGCTGGAAGAAGTCGTGGTGACGGCGCAGAAACGCGAGCAGAGCCTGCAGGACGTGGGCATTTCCGTAACGGCTTTCAGTGGTACCCAGATCCGCGAACTGGGTTACACGAATACCATCGATATCGCCGCGCAGACACCCGGCCTCGGCATCATCCAGTATCATCCGACATTGACTACGACCAATATCCGCGGCATTTCACAAAACGATTTTGCCGATCACCTTGAGCCGCCCATCGCGATGTATGTGGATGAAGCTTATGTCAGCGCCATGGGCGCGGGACATACACAGTTATATGACCTGCAGCGAGTGGAAGTATTACGCGGTCCGCAGGGAACCCTGTTCGGCCGCAACGCAACCGGCGGTTTGCTTCACTATATCAGCGCCAAGCCCACTGAGGACCCCGAAGGTTATCTTGAATTTACCTATGGGTCTTACGATCAAAAGAAGTTTGAAGGGGCAATCAGCGGACCACTGGCCGACAACCTCCTGGCGCGGGTGTCGTTCGCGGGTAATTTTCATGACGGGGTGGCGGAAAACAGAATCGGATCTGATATGCGCGGCAGTGACCACTATGCCTTACGCGGCCAACTGGAATTTCGACCCTCCGAAGATGTGACGCTGAACCTGAAAGCGCATTATGCCAATGACGATGATGAACACGGCAACGCTTACACGCATACGCCCATCTCGGCGGATGAAGACGGACTCGGTTATGAAATCAGTCCGGATTCATTTGTAAACGGTTTCTGCCCGGGATGTGACTTCTACGGTTACCGGGACCCCGATGACGATCCCTTTACCGGCTCCTACGATTATATCGGGGAATTCCGCCGCTCGATTGCCGGCATTACCGGCAGGTTGACCTGGGATATGGGCAACGTCACCGTGACGTCGATCACCGATTACCTGCAAATGAATAAAAACTACGGCGAAGACACGGACGGTTCCCCTAACCCCGTATTCGTATTTATTACCGACCAGGATTTTGAACAGTTCTCCCAGGAGTTGAGATTAAACGGTGATGTGGGTGAGAACCTGCGCTGGACGACAGGGTTTTATTACCTGGATATCGAACATGCCGGCAACCTGAATTACTTTCTGGACCTGCCCTTTTACTCACCGACCTATTCCTTCGGAGAACCCACTTCTTATATTTCAGGGCCGACGACCAATAATGTAGAAACGGAGTCCTGGGCCGTGTTCGGGCACCTGGAGTATGACTTTAACGAAAACTGGGGAATCATTGCGGCCTTGCGCTATACGGAAGATCAGAAGGATACGGTATTTCAATCGGCAGATGTGCTGGGTGGTAACGTTACCGGCCTCGGCTTTACCCTCACTATCCCGTTTGACCTGGCTGCCCATCCGGATTTCGACCTGTTCGACCAGAGTTTCGAAAACGTATCCGCAAAGTTCGAAATTGACTGGCAACCCACCGATGACACCCTGATATTTGCCAGCTTCAATCGCGGCCATAAAGCCGGAGGGTCACGAGTGGTGGCGGGCGGCAATCCCACCACGGCCATACCGACGTTTCCACATGATGAAGAGGTCCTGCACAGTTGGGAGATAGGTATCAAAACCACTTTCATGGAGGGGCGCGCCCAGTTGAATGCCAGTGCCTTTTATTACGATTACCAGGACTACCAGGCTTTTGTTGTCATTCCGGGCGCGATACCGGCCTCACTGACCATTATCAACCTGGATGCAGAGGCAGTCGGTGGCGAAGTGGAATTGACGCTGCAACCGACGGAACGCTGGGGTTTCCGTTTCGGCGCATCATTTGAAGACAGTGAGGTGAAGGACGTGCTGCTGCCCAGCGGACGCTTCGTCGATAATGATCTGCCCTATGCCCCATCGTTTACTTTGAATGGTCTGGCCCGCTATGAATGGCCGGCCTTGGGCGGCACCATGGCGATCCAGGGTGATTTCAACTATTCGGAGGATTTCTGTTTCAGCGTGCTGTGCGCGCCGCTGGACCAGGAAGATTCCTTTGTCATCGGAAACTTCCGTGTCAGCTATACCAGCGGAGACGAAAACTGGAAGCTGGCTGCCTTTGTCAATAACGTGAGTGATACGGAATACCGTCTGTACACGCTGGACATCAGTGGATTATCCATCGGAAACGACGCCTACGCCAACCCGCGCTGGGCCGGCGGCACCATCTCCTTCAACTGGAAGTAACTGCGAGACAGATATACGGGGTCAGAGCATTTGCTCTGACCCCAAATATCATGAATAAAACGTATGATGCAGTCGTCATCGGGGCGGGACACAACGGACTGACCTGCGCCAACTACCTGGCGCGTAAAGGGCTGAAAGTGAAGGTGGTTGAACGCCGCCACGTGGTCGGCGGCGCGGTCGTCACGGAAGAGTTCCATCCCGGTTATCGCAACTCAACCTGTTCCTATGCGGTAAGCCTGCTCAATCCGAAGGTGATCCGTGACCTGGAACTGCAGAAATACGGACTGGAGATAAAAGACAGGGAGTTTACCGCCCTGGTACTGGGTTCAAAAGATTCATACCTGTTCATCGACAGCAATCTCGAACAGTTCTTTGCGCAGTTACGGCAAGCCTGTCCGGGAGATGACGAGTCTTACCGCGCATACGAGAAGGTGATCCAGCAGGTTGCCGACGTATTGCGGGATATCGTGCTGGAGACGCCGCCGAATATCGGTGGCGGGTTAACGGACCTGTGGCGCGCCGGGAAACTGGCCAACAGGATGCGCCGGCTGGACCCCGCGCTGCAACGGGAAACGATCAAGCTGTTTACCATGAGTGTGGCGGATTACCTGAAACAGTGGTTCGGCGGGGACCTGATACTCGCGCTGGAAAGCTATATCGCCATGGTGGGAAACATGCAGTCGGTTTATGCCGGCGGTTCGGCCTACGTGTTGCTGCACCACATGTTCGGGGAAGTGAACGGGAAAAAGGGAGCCTGGGGGCACGTTACGGGCGGGATGGGCGGCATCACCCAGGCAATGGCGAAGTCTGCCGAGGCGCAGGGCGTCGAGATTGAAGTCAGCGCGCCGGTGAATGGTGTAATCGTGAAGGATAATCGAGCCTGTGGCGTCAGACTCGAAGACGGGCGGGAGATCCACGCAAAAGTCACTGCGGCGAATGTCAATCCGAAGTTACTGTTCCAGAAATTGGTAAGACAGGAAGATGTGGATGCGGATTTCAGCCGCCAGATCGATCATTACCGCTGCGTCTCCGGCACGTTCCGCATGAACGTGGCGCTGGATGAACTGCCGCGCTTCCGTTGTCTCGATGGCAAACCGGATTACGAGCGCTACCTGCAGGGCAGCGTGTTCGTCACCAACTCGATGCAGTACAACGAGCGGGCCTGGCAGGACGCCGTGAACCTGGGCTGGTCGCAAAAACCCATCGTCCACATGATGATTCCCTCCCTCTATGACGACACCCTGGCGCCTGAAGGCAAACACGTGGCCAGTATGTTTTGCCAGCACTTCAACCCGGTATTGCCCAACGGCGGGAACTGGGACGACGTCAGGGAACAGGTCGCGGACTTAATCATTGATACCGTCAATGACTACGCGCCCAATTTCAGGCAGGCCGTCAGCGGTCGTATGGCGCTCAGCCCGCTGGACCTGGAACGGGAGTTCGGGCTGACAGGCGGCGATATCTTCCATGGTTGTGTCCAGCCGGACCAATTGTTCTCATTGAGACCCGTAGCCGGGTATGCCGATTACCGGATGCCGGTTAAAGGTCTTTACCTGTGCGGTTCCGGCGCACACCCCGGCGGCGGGGTAACGGGCTGCCCGGGACACAACGCCGCACGTGAGATCCTGAAGGATATCCGGTAGTTCATGGAGCACTGACTAGTACTCTTTTGTCGGTCTTTGGGCTGACAGGAATTTGGTTGAAAGTTTGATAAGCTGTTGACCCGCAACAGAGCGTTGGCCTTGACCTGATGATATTTAAATCAAAGAATGATTCCCGGCCTTACCACTACGGCCCATTCCCTTTTGAAGACCTGGCAACCGATGCGGCGCGGATACAGGCGGAAGCAGACAGCCCGGCTGTCAATAGTTCTGTGTTACGGCCATCGCCGACAACCTATGGCGCGGCAAACAAACGCTACTACGATTTGTTTACCACGATGCGCACACCTTCTCCGCTACCGCTCAGGGCGCCGGTACCGGATGACCTGGAACGGCGCGTCATCGACCTTAAGGGGATGGCGTATTTTCTTGATTCCGCTCACGCCGGCACCTGTTCCGTACCGGAGAATGCCTGGTGTGAAGGGTCGGATCGGGCAGAACATGACTATGCGATTGTCATCGCCGTAGAACACGGCCGCATCCCGGAACCGGATAATCCCGCTCATGACTGGCTCAAGGACAGCGCGCATGAAACCGCAGTGATGCGCGGCATGGAAATAGCCGCTTGTATTGCCATATATATCTGCCAACTGGGATACAAGGCGCACGCGCATGCGGCCGGGGCGACGGACGTGGACCTGCAACGGCTGGCGGTATTGGCGGGTATCGCGTCCCGGCATGGCGATAAGGCAGTCAGCCCCTACCTCGACGACAACGTGTCCTTTGCCGCCGTGACGACGGATTACGAGCTGGCGACAGACAAGCCGCTGGCGCCTGTCAGACGCGCAGACAAGGGGCTGCGCTACTGGTTGGGAATCAACGGCGCGGAATCAGGCGCGGAGCGGAAGCGCCGGCGCAACAGGCCGTCCCATGCGAGCCGCTATCCGATGGAGCAGGTAAAACGGGTTGATCGTCCGACCACGCTTATCCTGGACGATGAAGTGCCCCGGGTGCCCAAACGCGCCGCCTTTTTTGAGCGCGCCCTGCGCGGCGACCTGGGTGAAAAGACGCGCCAGGAGCGCTTGCGCTTCGCCTTCAAACATCCCCTTTCCTTCGGCATGCTGGAGCCGATTCGCGCCATGCAACCCCTGCAGGACGGCCCTGTCAACGGCGGCGGCAATACGGATTTCAGCGACCCGGTCGCGAATGCCAGGGCGATCAAATCCCTGTCGTATTTTCTCGGTTCGGATTTAACCGGCATCTGTAAGGTCCCGGATTACGCCTGGTTTTCACACCATGCCGACGGCAAGCCTATAGAGCCTTACCATAAGTATGCCGTAGTGATGTTGATCGACCAGGGCTTTGACACCATGGAGGGCGCCAGCGGCGATGACTGGATCTCCGGTTGCCAGTCCATGCGCGCCTACATGCGCGGCGCCGAGATTGCCGGGATCATGGCCGAATTCCTGCGCGCCGAAGGCATCCCGGCCAGGCCGCAAACCAATATCGACAGCGACGTGTTGCAGATACCGCTGCTCCTGCTGGCGGGACTGGGCGAGTTGAGCCGCATCGGCGAACTGGTGTTGAATCCGTATGTCGGCCCGCGCTTCAAGTCCGTCGTGCTGACGACCGACCTGCCCCTGGAAGTGGATCAACCCATCGACTTCGGTTTGCAATATTTTTGCTCCAATTGCCTTAAATGCGCCCGCGAATGCCCCTGTGACGCCATCCCGGTGACCAATAAAAAAGTCATGTTCAACGGTTATGAGATATGGAAACCGGATGTCGAACGCTGTACCCGCTATCGCGTCATAAACCAGAAGGGGTCGGCCTGCGGCCGTTGCATGAAAACCTGCCCGCTCAATAAGGTCGTCACCGCGGACGGACCGCTGACACATAAAATCGGCACCTGGCTGGGCGTGAACGCAATGTGGTTGAAACCGCTGATGGTGCCGATCGCGGTCTGGCTTGACGACAGGCTGGGCTACGGCATGCGCAACCTCAACAAAAAGTGGTGGCTGGACCTGGAAGTGGTGGATGGGAGAACCGTCAAACCCGAGGCCACCAACCAGCGGGATATCGATATCAACCATCCGATGAACCTGAAACGGGAGAAAATTGCTTATCACCATGCCAACATGATGCCGCCGCCGGATGCCGACGAACCGGTCCCGGTTGACCGCAAGGCGGCAAAGGAATCGGTCTCGGTGCTGGAAACACCCGCTGAAGCACTGGCGCGCAAGGCAAAAGGCGGGGCAACGCCGGCGCATTACATCCCGATTAAATACGTCTCCGGCTGAACAGCGGATCCGGAAAACGCTGGTTCGACCCGGAAACGACGAAACCACTGTGAACATCTCTTTGATAACGGGTATTCAATGACTATCATCCGCCTCGTACTTTTGGGCATTCAGGCAGTCGTACTTTGTATTGCAACACTTTCCGGTGTTGCCGCAGCAGAAAAAGACCGGCCGAATATCATCATCATCATGACTGACAACCTGGGTTATGGTGACCTGGGTGTCTATGGCGGCATGCGTGCGCCAACACCAAGAATTGATAAATTCGCCGCTGAAGGCGTCCGCTTCAGGGATTTTCAGGTGGAACCGAAATGTACGCCCACACGGGCGGCCTTAATGACGGGCCGGCTACCCATACGAAGTGGTATCCACAGCGTCGATGTCCCGGGTGAACCAGGTGGACTGCACCCCAAAGAAATTACCCTGGCCGAGTTACTGAAGGATGCAGGTTATCGAACCGCGTTGTTTGGCAAGTGGCATATTGGCGAAGCACCTGAACGCCAACCACAAAATCAGGGTTTCGATGAATTCATGGGTATGCTGAACGTCATGCTGCCGCCCGATCCTTCCTCGCCGGGCTATGACGGGAAGTTTGCTGAAATCAATCCAATCATCTCGGTGGAGAAAGGAGGAAAACCAGAAAAACTGGCTGATATGGACATCAATTATCGGGGCAGGTTTGATAGCGACATTACAGACAAATCGGTCGCCTATATAAGGAAGCATTCGAAATCAGGACAACCGTTTTTTCTATGGGTCTCGTTTACCAACCCACATCACCCGGTCATTCCCCATCCCCATTTTGCCGGGAAATCCGGTGGCGGCGCCTACGCAGACGTACTCATGGAAATAGATTTCAATACCGGCCGTGTGCTCGATGCCATCAATAAATCAGGGATCAAGGATGACACTATCGTCGTCTGGATGAGCGATAACGGTCCTACCATGTATTCCGAACCCGACCAGAATGGTGACCCGGGACCCTGGACAGGCCAACTGGGTTCGACCTGGGAGGGCGGTTTGCGCACGGCCGGCATGATGCGTTGGCCGAAACGTATCAAGGCAAACTGGATATCGGATGAGATCTTTCATGTGCTGGATTTGAACGTGACCCTGGCAACGCTGGCCGGTGCAAAAGTCCCTCAGGATCGACCTGTCGATGGCATCGATCAATCGGATTATCTGTTGGGCAAACAGGCAAATTCCAATCGTGACCATTCCATTATTTTCGATAATGGCCAATTGGCTGCAGTGCGCTGGCGTCAATTCAAAATACACTTTATCAAGCACGACAAGGAACAAGGTATCATGGAAGTCAATACTCCCCACCAGGTGCCTAATGTATTTAATCTAAGGACAGATCCAAAAGAACGTCACAACATGACGGGAAACAAGGGCGGCGGCTTTACCTTTTTGTTTCCGGTGATGAATAAGGTAGTCGGTCCCTATATGAAAAGTTTTCAGCAATATCCCCATGCCGATTATTCAAAATTTGAAAATTAAACGGACCCCCGCTTACAACATGCGGGGGCATGCTTAAGTCCGCCCTCGTTTAAGAAACAGTCGTGCAACCAGACATGAACACAGTCCAGAACAGGATCGTCCGGTCGTTGCAAAACAAGGAGTTTTTCTGGACTGTTGAAATGGTCATATCAGCAAAACATTTGCAGGACGCTGAAATAGTCGTGCTGGATGATTTTGTCAATGAATTGGCCTCGCGTCCGGAAGTTGCAGGATTCTCCCTGACCGACAGGGTCGCTTCCGACACGGATCCAAGCCCGGTTGACCTGTCGGAACACGTCGCCGGCCAGACCAGAATGCAACCACTGCTGCACTGGTCGGGCAAAGACCGGGATATTCGGGACTTGCGCGCGTCCCTGGAACAGTTCAGGGAGAGAGGCGTTGAAAATGTCCTGTTTTTGACCGGCGACAAACTCAAATCGCCCCCCGCCGGTCGCAGACCTCGTTACCTGGAATCCGTTGCCGCCATTCAACTGGCGAGAGAGGTGTTACCGGGTTTATTCATAGCCGCCGCGCTGAATCCATTCAAGTACTGCGAAGAAGAATCCATGGCGCAATACCTGAAACTGGGCAAGAAAATCGCGGCCGGGGCCGATTGTATTATCACCCAAATCGGCTTCGACCTGGTCAAGCACGAGGAAGCCATGTACTGGATGCATGCGCAGGACTGCCGGGTGCATGCGATTGCCAATGTCATGGCCTTGAGCGCCGTGCGCGCCCGCTACATACGCAAACACCAGCTGGCCGGCGTCACCATTACCGACTCGTTCATGGAACTGCTGGAACGGGATGAGGCGGTCCTGGGCAAGGAACAGGCCGAGCGCCGCGTCATGCGCCGGTTGGCGTTACAGATACAGGCCATAAAGTACCTTGACTATGCGGGTGTGCAATTGACCGGGTTGCACTCGGTGCAACGGCTGAAAATACTCAAATCTGCAGTTGATGCGGTAAGGATCGAAATAACAGACCGGCTCACCTGGAACGAGGCCTGGCGCGAAGTCATGAGACTGCCGGGCAATCATGCGCGCAACAGCGCACACAGCGCGCCTCGGGGCGGATGGTATCTTACCCATAAAGACAGGCAAAAACACACCTTCGTAACCCTCAAGGATTTGCTGCAGTATCGCGTCATGGAGAAGGCGCACAGGTATATCTTTGAACAGGGTCCGCTCGCCGGGCTGTTAGCGCGGGTTATCGGCAACGTCGAGCGGTTCAGCCGCAGGGATAAATTACTGCTTAAACTGGAGCGCGGCATCAAGGCGCCGCTGTTCGGTTGCGAGACCTGCGGGATGTGCCGCCTGGCGGTAACACAATATATCTGTCCGGAAACCTGCCCGAAGGGTCTGGCCAACGGCGCCTGTGGCGGCACTACGATGAATCGCTGCGAATACGGCGACCGGGAGTGCATTCACAGCCGAAAGTACCGCGTGGCCAGGAATAATCGAATCCTGTACCAATTGGAAAAGTGGCTGATACCGGCGGTCCCGGAGAAGTGGCGAAATTCTTCATCCTGGCCCCCTTACCTGAGAAAGGAAGCGCCGAAAATCAGGCAACAAGGCAGGCTTTAAAACCCCTCGCCTGTCAACTTCTGGGATGACAGCAGCCTGCCCCTCGTTGGTTATATACTGCCGCTTCAAGTAAAAATCTTTCCAGAGGGCGGAGCCATGACTGTTCATCAAAAAATTCTCCTGAACTGCGTTGCGACCCTGCTGTTTTTCACGCCGGTTCTCGCCGCGGCACAGCAGGTGCTTGAAGAAATTACCGTGACCGCGCAGAAACGGGCCGAGAGTGTGCAGGACGTCCCGATTGCCATTTCCGCGTTCACCGGGGAACAGATCGAGGAACTTGCCATCGGCGACCTGCGGGAATTGATCGAATTTATCCCGGGAGTGGAAATGTACGACGACCGTGGCATATCCAGTCAACCGACCTGGATCATCCGCGGCGTCGGACTGGCGGACCTGAATGCCAACAACACTCCCACGGCAGCCATTTACCACGACGAATTTTACCTGACGTCCAATATCATGGGCGGCATCGGCATGTTCGATATCGAACGCATCGAGGTTCTGAAGGGCGCCCAGGGCGGCCTCTACGGTCGCAACACCACCGGCGGCGCGGTGCGCGTCGAATCGGTGAAACCCGATCTCGAGGGAGCCAACGGTTATGCGACCGGCAGTTACGGCCGTTATGACGCCTGGAGCCTGGAAGGAGCGGCGGGAGTCCCGCTGGGCGAACGGGCGGCGCTGCGCGTCGCGGCGCTGACCAACCAGGGCGGCGGCTACCAGGATTCCCTGGCGACGGCCGCTGACGATAACTACGCGGACCGGGATTTCTGGGCGCTGCGCGGTCAATTGCTGTTTGAACCCAGCGCGGACCTCAGCATTCTGTTCAAGGTGGAAGCCGGGGAGGACAATTCGGAAATCCTGCTGGGTCACGGCGTGGGATGGCTGGATCCGATGATCCCGTTTACCATGCTGGGGCCACAGCCCTGCGCGCCGGCGCTGGCCGGCCGCCAGGACAACAATAACTGCATCACCATTGCCCCGTTGGTAAATGGAATACTGGGCCGGCCGGGAGGGGCTACGGTTGCCGACCAGTCCGGCGACGGCAAGCGGGTGACGACCAGCCCGGTCAATGCAATGGATAACGACTGGTTGTCGTTCAACGGGCGCATTGACTGGGACCTGGGCCCGGCCACGCTGACGTCGATTACCGGTTACATCGATTATACCAACCAACAGGTGCACGACTTTGACGCCAGCCCCCTGACGCTGGCGCACGAAGTCAATACGTCCCCCATTGAGGCCTGGTCGCAGGAGCTGCGCCTGATCTCCAACGACGACGGCGGCCCCTTATCCTGGCTGGCCGGGTTCCTGTATGCCGAGGATGAGCTGAACGAATTGCGCTTTTTTGAGTTCCAGGACCATGCGTTGCTTCCCGTATTCGGTTTGCACAGCTTCCAGCGTGGCTTTGACCAGAAAACGGAAGCCTGGTCTGTTTACGGCCAGGCCGGCTGGCGCGCCAATGAACAATGGAAGGTGCATGGTTCCCTGCGTTACACGGATGAGAGCAAGGAGTTGAGCAACGGCCTGTTTGTGTTCAGGCTCACCCCCGAGATTCCGCTGCCGCCCGTGGTCGGCCCGGGCACGGCCAAGAGCTATGACCTGGGCAAGAACTGGTCGGGCCACTTCGGCATTGACTGGACGCCGACGGACAAGTCCCTGATCTACGCCAAGGTGAGCCGGGGAACCAAGTCAGGCGGTTTCTTCGGTGGCTTTGTCACCGATGAATCGGCCTTGAATGCGTACGTCGAGGAAACGGTGTGGGCCTGGGAAGCCGGCTTCAAGAGCGACTGGCTGGCGCAGACCCTGAGGCTTAACGGCACGGTATTTTATTATGATTACACCGACGTACAGTCGGTTCACGCCGAGTTTAACGAGACCGCCGGCAGTCCTGTCCCGACCGTGGCAAACATCGCTGACGCAGAGCACCTGGGCGTTGAGTTGGACCTGACCTGGCTGCCGCCGGCCCTGCCCGGTTTCAGTGTAAGCGGCGCCATCGCCTGGCTGGATACCGAGGTGGAATCCGACCTCAGCTTTGATTCCGAGGATGGAACGACGGTCCCCTACGACGGACTGGAGCGCATCTTTGCCCCCGATTTCAGTTACAGCATTACCGGGCGCTACCAGCGCGCCTTGACGGATAGCCTGGCGGGTTACGCGCAACTGACCTGGTCCTGGCGCAACGACCTGCGCCACCTGGATACCGCGGGCACACTCTTCCAGACTGCCATGTTGGGCATTGCCGATTACGGCATCCTGAACGCGCGGGTACAGGTGGGCGCGCAGGACGGGCGCTGGAACGTGGCGTTTGTCGGCAAAAATCTCACGGACAAGGCGTACCTGGCCTCTACCGTCCCGTCCGGTCTCCTGGGTTTTTCAAATACCTACGGCCGGCCGTTCAGTTGGGCCGTGGAGCTCACGACTCACTGGGAGTAAGCAGCGCGCGTTGCGGGGACAGGTTTCAAACCTGTCCTCCGTAAATAAAGGTGGAGAAGTCTCTAAATGACTTTTTCAGTTCCGTCGAACCTTTGTTGCGCCATACCAGGGCAACTGGGGTTGCGTTAATTTTTTAATGCTTCTGCCGGCGGCGCATAGTTATAACCCAACGCGTCACTGACAGCCTGGTAGGTAACCTGGCCTTTATGCACATTAAGTCCATTCAACAAGTGCTCGTCATCCAGTAGCGCCTGAACACCCTTATTCGCAAGCGCCATTGTAAACGGCAGTGTCGAATTATTCAGCGCTATCGTAGCAGTACGGGCAACAGCCCCCGGCATATTAGCGACACAGTAATGCACCACATTATCTACAACATAGACCGGATCCTGGTGGGTAGTCGCTTTTGAGGTTTCGAAACAGCCACCCTGGTCTATGGCGACATCGACAACAACACTGCCCGGCTTCATACGGCTGATGTGATCCCTGGTCAGCAACTTAGGCGCTTCAGCGCCTGGCACCAGCACTGCACCGATAACCAGATCGGCTTCCAGAACATGCTCTTCGATAGTACGCGCCGTTGAATATATACAACGAGCACGGCCCTCATATTCGAAATCCAATTGCGTCAAGCGCGCTAATGAACGATCAAGAATGGTCACGTCGGCCCCCATGCCAACGGCCATATACGCCGCATTTTCACCCACGACACCACCACCAATTATCGTGACTTTAGCAGGAGCAACACCTGGAACACCGGACAGCAGGACGCCTTGTCCACCCTGGGCTTTTTCCAGGTAATGTGCGCCCGCCTGTATCGACATTCGCCCGGCCACTACACTCATAGGCGCCAACAGCGGCAATGTGCCTGCGTCATCAGTTACCGTCTCATAGGCCACACAGGTAGCGCCTGAAGCCACCAGGAGTTCAGTTTGTATGGGGTCCGGCGCGAGATGCAGGTAGGTGAACAAAAGCTGGCCTTCACGAAGCATTTTGCATTCATCGGGTTGGGGTTCCTTGACTTTAACGATCATTTCAGAAGCCGAAAAAATTTGTGCGGCGCTATCGATAATTTGTGCGCCCGCGCCTGCATAGTCGTCATTGGAAAACCCGATAGCTGCCCCGGCATTATTTTCAACCATTACCTCATGTCCCTTATTGCTTAACTCGTTAACAGAAGTGGGAGTCAGACCAACCCGGTATTCATGATTTTTAATTTCTTCAGGCACTCCGATTAACATGTGTTTTCTCTTACACAATAATAAACAAGCAGGGATGAGCAGGGGGCCTGTTCCAAAACAGCCGGGAGACCCCCTTTATGGAAAGGGTTTAGAAGTAGTTATACCGCAGCGTTGCGCCTGCCCAACGCGGCTTACCGAACAGCTGCTCATCACAACCACAGTAAGTGGCCAGGTTAAATTGGTCAGTCACATATTCCTCATCAAACATGTTGTTGACGAAGGCGCTGAGTTCCCAGGTTTCTTCATCGCTGACCCAGGATATACGCGCATTAGTGACCGTGTAGCTATCCAGTTTGTGCGAGGTGAAGTTCCTGATATTGGCCCAACGACTCGCCGCATAGCTCGCATCAGCCTGTATTGCCAACTCTCCACCAAGTGCCGGCCAGCCATATCGCGCCAGGATATTGAATTGAGCATCCGGCGCAAAGGTTGGTTCTACATCTCTCAACACACCTGGCGCAACTTCAATATTCTCTACCTCTGCATCGTGGAAAGAAGCCCCAATGAGCAAATCAAGACCGTCTACAGGTGAAGCAACCAAGTCCACTTCAATGCCTTTGACCGTTGCATCTCCGTTTTCTACTCTTCCGGAGATACCTTCAAAGGTAAATACCTGGTAATCCTTGTAATCATAGTAGAAAGCCGCCATGTTAAATCTTGCCAAGCCATTGAATAATGTCGATTTAAAACCAGCTTCATAGGAAAGCAACGTCTCGTCATCGTAGGGCAGAACACTATCGGGAAAAGCGCCTGGAACCGCTAAAGGCGCATTAAAACTACCTGCTTTCACGCCTCTGTTGATGCCTGCATAGATCAGCCAGTCATCATTGGGACGCCAATCAAGCTGCACTTTAGCTGCCACAAGATCTTCGGAGCTGTCATCTATGAAAGGGTTGGATTCGCCCGGGCCGGTTCGATGCGGGAAAAAGATGGCGCCGGTATCATTCGTCAAGTCATTCTCATTCACATAAGCGTTCAAGCTGTACGAGAATTCTTTATCTTCCCGAACAAAGCGCAACCCGGCAACCAGGGCCAACTGCTCGCTTAGATCGTAATCGATTTGCCCGAAAACAGAGTAGGATTGGGTATCCAGAGAAGATATGCCGACTTCGTCAATACCTACCCCGGGGGCGCCGAATATAGGCGAAAAAATCGAGTTGGTAGGCGAGAAAACGCCATTTT
Organism: Gammaproteobacteria bacterium; assembly: GCA_026710545.1. Taxonomy (GTDB): domain Bacteria; phylum Pseudomonadota; class Gammaproteobacteria; order Eutrophobiales; family Eutrophobiaceae; genus JAAXHV01. The sequence continues at coordinate 25,794 of JAPOQU010000004.1, forward strand.
GAGTGTCGCTGGCGATATCAAGATAGTAAACACCCGCTTGCCAGTTGAGCCGTTCTGTGTCGCCACTGATCCGCAATTCCTGAGAAAAGCTGGTGTTTTCCGATTCCCCGATATATGTCTGCTGTGAAGCTGGATTAGCGCCGAAATCCAATCCCTGAATTTTTTCAGAGGTCTTGTAATCAGTCACTGAAGTGAGCGTAAAAGCGTCAAAGCTCCATTCTAATTTAGCGGTTGCGCCATAAACCTCAGTTTCATTCAGATCATCAATAGCAAAGTCATGGCTGCTTCTGAAATCGCCTAAATCTGAATCCCTGAACCCAAACAAATCGCCACCTGCAGGTCGCACTGTATCTCCGAACTCACCATCAACAAAATCAAGCGCTACCGGTACGCCTCCCGGGCCAAAGGCTTCCCGGGTTTCCGTCGCAGAAGCGACATATGAATTGATATGGCGGCCTTGCGCATCAAACTCCGCAATAGACGGTCTGACTTCGTAGCCTGGAGTGTCGAAAGTCGCTTCGGCGCCATGTATTGACAACAATAAATCGGCGCTGTCATTCAGCTTGAATGCGGTATGCAATCGCAGGCCCCAGGAATCTGTTGCGCCAACATCCTGACCATCACCAGGAATCCGTGGACCGGTACTGACCGACCCTTGTGGGAAGTCGTTATCGAAGTAGTCATCATTCGACTTGTAGAAGCCTGAAATCCGGGCCGCAACGGTGTCAGAGATTGGCCCGCCAAAGGCAGCTTCAAAATCCTGCCTCCAATAGGATCCGACAGTAATTTCAGCATAGCCTTCAGTTTCATCAAAACTGGGCTTATTAGTAATGTAATGTACCAGGCCGCCCGTCGCGTTGCGACCGAACAGCGTTCCCTGTGGCCCCTTCAATACTTCCACGCGCTCTATATCAAACAGACCAAAGATTGTGCCTTGTTGCGCTGCTATATAACCCTCGTCAACATACACGGCAACCGGCCCTTCGACGCCATCGTAGAAATCGTTTTGCGTCACCCCGCGAACCGTAAATTGCAACAATTGTCCGCCGGAACTGGACGCCAGGTGAACACCTGGAGAAAAAGCTGCAACATCCGTACTGTTTTGAAACCCTAAAGCCTTCATCTGGTCACCGCTGAATGCAGTCACTGCAATACCAACATCCTGCAAAGCCTGCTCGCGCTTTTGTGCCGTAACGATAACCTCTTCCAAAACATTGGAATACGCCGCTGGCGCGATGAGCGTTGCGGCCAATGCCAGATGAATTACGGATCTTCTGAAGTCATTAATATATGCATCATCAGACATATTATTCACCCTCCCCTTTTCAGGTGTTGCCAGCTAAATGCTATATGTAAGCTTAGGCAAGAGGGTGAAGGGAGTACATACCCTGATAAGGTAGTTTTTTGCTGATGGAAATTATGTCGGCCTGGAATTACCACCGGCTCCTGGCGCTTCCTTGTGTCAACCTTCATTCGCCTCAAGGTAGGTGTTACAGATTTCAATCAAGCGTTCGCGGCCAAAGTCCCCATCATGCCCGCCATGCACAACAGAAACAGGGAGCGATCGAAGACGCCGCATGGTCGCGCAGTATTTTGCTGTATCGGCTCCGGGAAGCCTGTCGAGCAAAGGCCCATCATAGATCGCATCGCCGGAAAAGAGCGTGCCGGTAGCCGCTTCCCAAAGACCAATAGAACCCGGGGAATGGCCCGGCAGGTGAATTACCTCGAACGCGCGATTGCCCAAATCAATGATGTCGCCCTCATCGATGAGGCGGGTGGGAGGGGCGGCTTTCTGTCGATGGGAGACACAAGACCAATTGGCCGTCGGCGCTGCGGTGACCAGTATGTCCGGGACATCATAATCCCCCAGAATTTCGTCCGGCCAATCCAGTTCGCTGCGCAGCAAAGGCGCTGCGTTATCGGTATTCATACGCCCGGCTTCAGCGGGATGCATAGCGCGATCATCGAACTCGCCAAATCCTCCGACGTGGTCGTAATGTGAGTGGGTGGCGACTGCGGTAAGCGCGCGCTCGAAAAGGTGACGAGCGGCCTGGCGCAGGGAGACAACGCCAACGCCGGAGTCCACCAGCACGTCCCGGTCCCGTCCACGGATATGCCAGACGTTACATCTCAGCAGGGGGGCGACATGGGGCTCACGCAACATGGTGATGTCATTACTCACTTGTGTTATCTGCCACCACTGCTCTGCAACGGGAAGGGTTGCCACTCGTTTTGTCAACTGCCTGCCCTCAAACTATTCTCTATTAATAAGCTCATGCCTTATAACTTTATTGATTTACAAACTGCTATCTAAAATATTCACCCCAGCCCCGCAATGTGTAAATTTCAAACAACTTGCCACCGGGCACGAAAAAGAATGCCCATTCAAGATCACCAAATCCGCCTATAGCAGTAAGATATAATCGACCCCTTAAAACCGCTTTTACATCATCAAACTTATCCGGGGCAACACCGAACCCGACGATCGGTTCGTAATAGTCCTTAACCTCAACCAGCCCTTTTGACAATTCAAGTTGCCTTTTTGTCGGCAACAAATAAAAGGCTGAAAATTCATCGGGTTCCTGGTCCTGGGGTTCTGATCCGCCACCGAAAAAATCGGGCACATCCGGTGATGCCCTTAATTTGCAACCGGTTCCCATTATGTTGTCCCAGAACAGTGTGGATACCTTGATATCCTGAACTTCATGTCCGATCCATAAAATATTATCAATCAAGGATGTTTTGTTTGTGACGGCAGCTGTTTCGGGCTGCTTGTTTCCAGTGTTGACAAAGGCATGGGTGTAGCCGTCAGGGTCGTAAAACTCCAGCCGACTAATGTTATCGACCGTGACTATCTCATCCTTGAAGCTGATATTGTTTTCTTCCAGTAATTTTTTGCCCTCTTCCAGGTTATCTACTTCATAGCCCACTAATGTATTATTCAAGGCGTGGCTGTTTTTGTTTAAGACATACAATAACTGCCCCGATGGTACTGAAAAGGCTGCAAATTCTTCATCTCTCGTGACCAGGTCCAGCTCCAGCATGTCACTGAAAAACGCTATTGCGTCTTCCAGTACCGGAACATCGATGGCTGTATATGAAATATCTTTTACCAGTGACTGGTGAATACTACCGGTCATTTTGCTTTTTCTTTTTCCGCATAGCGAATAAACAATTCACCCACAATAACCAAAGTCACCACACCGATTAATACCGGCCATTGGATTCCCTCACCCGGTATGTAGGTGAACAGGATAATGGAAACAGCCAGGATACCGGAGCATACAAAGGCAAACAGGTACGCCGCCGGCGGACCACCGGGCACTCGGAAGGGGCGGTGGCGGTCAGGGTCTGCGCGCCGCATTTTAATAAAGGCGGCAAACAAGCCCAGGTAGGGCAGGAAAAAAATGACTGCGCCAAAGGCAAACACAGACCAGAACAGGTCCTCGTTAGAGTTGGCTAATACCCCATAAAGGATCATCAGCACGGTGGCGGAAGAGCCCAGCGCAATGGCGGCGCCCACAGGTGTCTGATTGGTTTTGCTTTCGATACCGAAGAAGGAGGGTAGCTCGCGGTCCTGGGCGGCTTGGGCCGCGGCGCGGTTGGCGCCCATCGCCCAGGTCACTGAGTTGGACAGCAGGGTGAACAGCAGGGCGACCCCCAGCGCCAGGACAACGCCTTTACCCATAGCGGAAGCGCCCATAAACAGGCTCAGGGTGTCAATCAGCCCTTCCACCAGGTTAATCTCTGCAACGGGAATAGCGGCCAGCACGGCGGCAGTTCCAAACAAATAGCAGAGAATGATAATCAGGCCGGAAATCAGGATAGAGGACGGTACATCGCGCGCCGGGTCCTTCATTTCCTCACTGCCCGCACTGACCAGTTCAAAGCCCAGGATGCCGTAAATTATCACTGGCAGGTACTGCAGGCCGCTGCCCCAGTCCGGTGTCAGGGATGCCAGGCTGATTTCATTAGCCATGCCGTTATTGAGTGCGTAATTAATTCCACCAGCGCCAAGGGCGATAAATATTACTATTTTCAGTATGGCGCCGAGGTTGGGTATCCACTTGCCGATATCGAGGGAAATGATGTTGATAAAGACGGTAATCCAGGTCAGGGTAATGCAGATGGCGACTTGCCAGAACAGGGAAAGCGCGGGGAAGAACAACTGACGAAAGATTCCGGCGAATAGAATAAAGGTCGCCGAAAGGTACAGCGCGTTGTTTACCCAGTAACTCCAGGACACGCGTGAACCCCAGCGGCCGCCAAAGGCATTACGTACCCAGGCGTAGATACCTCCCTGTTCCGGATAGGCGCAGCCCATTTCGGCACAGACCAATCCAAACGGCAGAAAAAAGATGAGGCCGGCGGCTACCCACCAAAACAAACTGGCCACACCAATCGAAGCGGAGGCGGCCACTGTGTCCAGCAACAGAATGGCTGACACGGTGAACAGCACCATATCCTTGCGCCCCAGTGTTTTATGTGTATACATAGTTCTGGCGCCGAAGCAAAATGAAAACTAACGCTCGATTACGTTTGATGCGCACATTTTATTTTTCAACATTACGATTGTCATTCGCCGGATCAGTACAAGAATGGTTGGGCCGAGTCTCTTCAAGGGTAGTCCTGCTGGTGTTCGCGGGATTCACATACAGCGATAACCCTGGACGGAACTCCGGCCGCGTTTGCTATCTTTAACGCGCCGACAAACAGGCTGCATGAACCCGGCTTTGCGTTTGAAAGCCGGCCAAGGTTAGCAGCATTCTCAACCAATAACCAACCCCGCTGTATTCCGCGAATATGGCAGTGCCAGGCATCAATCCAGTCATCCTTCGGACCCGTGCCATTGTCACCGGATCCAACACTCATATTGTCCATCACGATACCGTCAATCCGAATGCCCTTCCTGTCTTCTATTTCGATCAGCTTATCACAGGCCCCTGCGCTGAAACCGGGGTAATTCCAATTATTGATATAGGGAGATTTTTTCTTGTCTTCTTCATAAAAAAACTTTGACCAGTTTGTATTAACGACAATCCAGACACCCTCTTTAATCTTGTCCTCTATGGCCTCGATATCAGTTGCGGTAATACCAACCTTCGATTCATCGGAAAAATCCGTTACCGAAATCGGTCCCGGAATACCGTTATTGTTGTCTAACTCGGCCTGTACGCGCGCGCTGATATCCAGGTAGACAACGGGGCCGTACAAGTCTTCTGCAGTCAGCTCTTCTGCAGTGCGAAGATCCGGGTTACCTGATTCCCGGGTTGCTTCATTGTTTTCCACATGTGCAGGGGCATCAACGTGAGTGCCAAAATGTTCATGCACTACAAAACGGCCCTCTATGAACGGGCCATTATTCGTCGGGTAGTCAGGCAATCTCTCCTGCACACCCTGCAGACCAAAAACAGGAACTGCCACACTGCCTTTATGGGGTTTCGACATATCAGGCTGCCCGATGTCCCCATCCTTTGGCGTGTACGTTCCGTGAATATGCGATAAGTCTGCCACAAATGTTTCTGCTGCGGCGTTTGAGGTGATGCCTGTAAACAACAAACCGAATAAAACAGACAATGCTTTATTATCTGACTGCTTGCACTTATTCATGTTACCTACCTGTGATCATTGTTGTTTCCTGAAATTCGCGCCAATTCACCACTGCTTTCCAGTTTACCAAGCCCTTCATTGAACCGGTTAACGATTGTCTTACCCTTTTCATTTGCACGGCAAACAAGGGAATCTTCATGTACGGCAATCGGATTATCCACATCGTGTGGCAATTCAGGGATCCCCATGACATCAAAAACGGAATAGGCATCTGGCCAATAAGCCAAAAAAGCATCAATACGGCCGTCTTCCAGATTCTTGATATTGGCTTCGATGGTAAGAGCAGCCACCGGCCTGATAGCAGAATTTTTAACCTTGTTACCATAGCTTATGCCACTGCGTACACCGACTTTCCTTCCAGCAAACAGAGACAGGTCATGCGTTGGTTGGCTGCCCGTTTTGGTAAATAAGTAGATTTTTGCCTCAGCCAAAGATTTACTGGCAACCGTATCAATAGAAAGATTATAAAAATCCGGATTTATATTGGCAGGTGCTAAACAATCACGCTCACCGCTTTCAAAACTCGCCAAAGCCAGCTTTGGTGTCAATGGCACAACCTCATACCGTATGCCATCAGTTCGACCCACAGCACTTATGATCTGGTCATATAATCCCTTGCCATCTTCTTGCAGCAGTCCGTCAATCTTGACTGCTGCAATTGATACAACGTCTGCTTTCGCCAGCGTACTGATGACGAACATCAGTCCTAAAGCAATAAACGTAACGGTATTTTTCGTCATTTTATAATTGCACCATCACCGACTTGGTGTTCAGAACATGTTCAGGGTGACGCTATTCATAATTTTATTCTCTTTTTATCCCGTTTTTGCCCCGACAATCCAGGGTGTGTTCGGCAAAATCCTTGAGCGCTGCGGCGATTATGGGTTGCAGCGAAGCCGGGTGGTTGTGTCCGGCGCCGGGTAGAACAGTAAGCTCGGCATTGCCGAGGCGACGAGCCATATCTTCTCCATGCTCAATAGAGAAGATCGGATCCTCATCAGCATGCAATATGAGCGCAGGGCATTTAATGGCGCCGGTTTTGTCTGCGAAGGGTGGGGTAGCCAGCCGCGAGAGTACCATTCTCCCGGTACCGAGAGGGTAATACATTCGCTTCACGGACACTTCCGCACTGCGCCTCGCTTCCGACTTGTCCATAGCAAAAGCTGAACCGTTAGTGGCAATACGCAAGGCTTCGATGGCGTTGATTTGCGCCTCGAGTGAATCGTACTCACGGGTTGCATTTATCATGGCCTGGTTGACGCGGGCTTGTCTCGGCGGCAGGGCAGGGTCGTAATTCGTGCCCTGCAAGCAAACCAGCGCTGCGACTCGTGAAGGGGCTTCGAGCGCCAATGACTGCGCCACCGCGCTCCCGTATGAGTAACCCACTACACAGGCCCGTTCTACAGACAAACAGTCGAGCAGCAACAAGGCGTCTTTGGCGACGTCATGAATCGTATAAGGGGCATCCGGTAGCTCTCCTGACTCCAGCAAGGCTTGCGCAGCCGGAAGATCTGCGGGACCAAAGCGCTCAATTTTTGTCGACAGGCCGGAATCGCGTAATTCATGGCAAATTACACAGAACCCGGCGTCCACCAGCGGCTGGTACAGACCGGGTGGCCAATCGGTGATATTGTCCGTGATACCAAGGATAGGAAATATGACGGGTGACGCCGGATCACCGTGTATCTCGAACGCAAGTTCGATACCATTGCCAAGCTTAGCGTGATTCATGATGGGCATTTCTCCGTTAGTCATTGCTTGCGCGCCTTTCGCCTTCTTCCAACCGCGATAACACAAGGTTGCTCAACGTATAGTGCATGTTGTCCCAGAACGGGGAGTAAAATTGCGCGGAAACTGCCGGTGAGCGGCGCGCCCGCTGGATGGATTCACAAATTGCATTGTCTTCTTTACGAGCCCTGATTCCCTGTTGTTCCGATCGCTTCCGTTCTTCGAGAAGTGAGGCCCTGCCTGCGGCATCGACATCGAAAAATGTTGCCAGCCTCTGGGCGCCCCTGCCGACCTCATGGGGCAGGAACAATGCGATCCTGGCACAGTTGTGGATTACCGTGACGGCCCAGTTGGGAAACACGTTGATGATACAGTTGCGGTCATTTGCAGAGCCATCCCTGAGACGTATGGGAGGCAGGCCGGAGTCGCCGTAGAACGAAGCGCCGATACTATTATCGTAGTGAATGCCCAGCAAGCCGCTGGGATCGTTGACCTCGGTGTAGGTCTTGTTTCCACCAGCGTCCACGCGTGGAACGTGAGGCGATTTGTGGTACATCGCATGGACAAAATGCTCGTGGTACACGTTGACGGCATAGTTCTCGTAAACAGTCTTCCAGTTAGCGTCGATCCGAAATTCGCTGATTTGTGGGTGATTGTTCTCATCACGTCCAACGCGCAACCGGTCAATATCCACCCGGCTGCAGAATTCCATGACTGCGCGATTCGCGCTGTCGAAGGCCTGCGCTTCACCCTCCAGCCAGACAAATACCGTACCGAACCATTCCGTACAGGGGACCGGATGCAAATCTGCTCCCAACGCGCGCAGGTCCAGGCTTGCTGCAGCCTCAGTGCCGTCCCAGTAGCCGGCCGCGCATAGTGTTCCGTCCAGGCCATACTGCCAGCCATGATAGGGAGTGGTGAGGTATGCCAGCCCTTTCTTTGGAGTGATCAGAACCTCACATCCATCGTAGGGACAGACATTGTGGAACGCTCGTAATTGGCTATCGGACCCGCGCATCAGCAGTATGGGATATCCCAACACTTCCAGCGGTACGCAGTCACCTGGCGCCGCCAGTTCGCTCGAGAATGCAACGGCAAACCAGCTGCGCCGCAAGATATGTTTTTTTTCATATTGAAAAAAGCCGGTATCGATGAACGCGCGACGCGGCAGCGTTTGTGCGTTCTCAATGGGCGCGCGAATGGCAGCACGCTCCTCGTCGCTGATCAACTCGCACAGGGACTGTGATTGTGTGCCGGTTTTTTGATTTTGCTTGTTCATCAATAGCGCTCCTGTCAATGTGATTGCTTGTTTTCCTCCCGGCGCTCACCAGGCGCGGCCAGAGACAGATTAGAAACCTGGCAGCTCCTGGTTCGAATGATTACATAGAGAAATCATCTGACATATACCCTGATAAAGGTGGATTTGCTCCCAAGTCTAATATGATATAGTGCGTTATCAACAGAAAAAAGCCGGCAAGCAGTGAGACTCGGGGCGGGAAATTTATGACTTCTATTACCTCAGAGGAATTTTTACGCTGGAATGAGTCTATCATCCATTTAATTGGCTCAGATAATGTTGAGCGTTTCCCTGAAAGTCTCGTATATGCTATTGAAGGATTGACGCATTTGGATAACGGGCTTATTGTTTTTTATGGGAAGAATACAAAACCCGTTAACATTTACGATAATGCCGAAGAGTCTTTGAGATACCAGAACATTGATGCGTATTTCGAGGGAGCCTATCTTTTGGATCCCTATTACCGTGCCGGTCTCGAAGGAATTAAGACAGGCCTGTATCATTTGTCAGATATCTCACCTCCAGGCTTTTATAACAGTGAATACTATAAGCGTTTCTTCAGGTCCTCCATGATTAGTGACGAAGTAGGGTTTATCGTTCATCTTGAGGAAAACTGTTTTGCCAATGTATCTTTAGTTAACCTGTTCGGTTCGCCGGCTTTTTCAAAGACTGAAATAAATCGCTTGAGACTTGCTCTGCCGGTGGTCAGGGACATACTGGAAAAATATCGGGGTCACCAAAAGGAGCAGGTGGGGGAAGACGCACCGCAGCTACACTCGCAGCTGGAGGCAGCATTGAGCGTCTTTGGTTCATCTGTGTTAACCAGGCGGGAGTGTGAAATTGTTCGGATGTATCTTCACGGGCACAGCACCAAATCGATTGCGGAGCGATTGTTTATTTCGGATCACACTGTCTCATTGCATCGGAAGAACCTTTACGCCAAACTGAAAGTCTCTTCACAGGCAGAGCTCTTTCACCTCTTTATCGAGTCGTTGTCGTGTGTCGATAAAGAATTAAAATACGACCCTTTGGAGTTGTATCTGCATAATAAGGCGCTCCCTTAAAACAGATCTGAATAAAACGCAGCCTTGCTCTTTGGCTAGTATTCATTGGCGAGGCTTAACACCGATCCAAGCAATACGTCCACACCGGCACAGGCATGTTCCGGTGTGATTGATTCAGCAGGATTGTGACTGATGCCTCCTTTACAAGGGATAAATATCATGCCGGCAGGGCAAACCTGGTTGATGTAGACGGCATCATGGCCGGCGCCGCTGACAATATCACAGTGTCGATAGTTTCCGGCCTGCGCGGCTGCGCGAATGGCCTGCGTACAACACTGGTCGAAGACCTGAACCTCAGCGGCGCCAAACTCTTCCCGCACAACGTCAAAGCCCAGTTGGCGTTCGGCTTCAGCCGCATCATCGAAATCGGCGACCAGCTCGTTCAGTATCTCCTGGTCCGGATGCCGCAGATCCAGCGTCAATTCGACACGATGGGGAACCGTGCTGTGAGAACCGGGATAAGCGTTCATCACACCGATAGTGGTGCAGGCTCCTTCAATGGCGTTGCCTTTTTCGTAGGCCCGGTTGAGAAGGCGTGTGGTTGCGGCCAGTGCGTCCAGCCGGTCAGGCATGGGCGTGGTGCCGGCATGGGCAGCCCGCCCTTTGACGATGACATTACTCCAGTTCATCGCCTGGGAGCCAGTGACGACACCGACCTCCATCCCTTTGTCTTCCAGCACTGGGCCCTGTTCTATATGCAGTTCCAGAAAGGCGTGAAATTTCCTTTCGCCGACGGACTCTGACCCCTTATATCCAATGGTTTCCAATGCCTGGCCCATGGTGATGCCGGCGCTGTCTTTCTCCGCCAGCACATCTCGTTCCTTAAAAATGCCTGCGTAAACGCCGGAGGCCGCCATAGACGGAAGGAATCGGCTACCTTCTTCATTGGTCCAGTTGACAAGCTGGACCGGGCGCCGTGTGGTGATGCCCGCGTCGTTGAGCGCCCTGACGACTTCAAGACCGCCGAGCACACCCAGGATGCCATCGTATTTGCCGCCGGTGGGTTGTGTATCCAGATGGCTTCCCATTGCGACAGGCGCCAGGCTGTTATCTGTCCCCGGGCGAGTTGCATAGATTGTCCCTAATGAATCTATTGCAATCTCCATATTGGCTTCCCGGCACCAGGCGATAAACTGATCGCGGCCTTGTTTGTCAACTTCGGTCAGAGCTTCGCGATTGACTCCCCCAGGTTCGGCGCCGCCAATAGCGCCGTGAGTTTCAAGAGATTTCCACAGGCGGTCTTTATCTACTTTGGCGGACATGGTTCGGCTCGCCCTGCGCCGATTGTGACTGGCCTTGATTTCTGACGTACTCGCTGTCAGCAACACTGAGCGCTTCATCGAGGATAGCGAGCAGCTGCTTCAGCTCTTGTTCCGTCATGATCAATGGCGGCGCTAAAAACAGGGAGGTTTGCTCGCCTGAAGTGCCAATCATGGCGCCCAGTTCCAACGCCTTGTCGGAAACTTTGGAGGCGACAGGCGTTTCCGCCGTGGCAATCTGCCAATCACGCCAGTCCGGACCGTGCAGTTCGACTGTCCAGTGCAGACCGCGACCATCTACCCTGTAAACGCTCGGATGCTTTTCAGCAATTTCGAGCAGTTGTTTGTGCATGACTTTCTCAAGCGCCTGTACGTTGTCCAGTAGCTGTTCCTCTTCAAGAGCGCGCAGGTAAGCGCGTATGGCTGCCACCTGCATGGGATTGCCCCGGAATGTGGAGTAGGTTTGCCAGCTCTTGTCAGACATATTGTCCATAATGGTTTTCGACAATATCACCGCGCCGCCAGGCATAGCGCCCCCGGCAACAGGCTTGCCCAGTGTTACTATATCCGGCCGGCTGGCGCCTCCCTGGAACGCGAACATGCTGCTGCCGTGGCGCCCCAGTCCGGTGATTACCTCGTCGGCAATCCATAGCGAACCGGTTTTACGGGCGGCGCCGGCTATTGTGTCCTGGTACTCCGACAGGTAATACTTACCGCCTTGTGTGTAGTCGATAATGGTGGCCGCCGTTTCCTTGAGTGTGTCAGCCGCATTGGCGAGATATTCCGGCATGGAGGCCGGAGGCTCTTCACCCCCGTAAATCGCGCTGACCGGCGGCGGAAGAATTCTTACGTCATAAGGGCGGGGCACCGGACTGTTATTGCCATCAGCCACGGATAACCCACCATGCCAGTGCGGCTGAACGGTCATGTGCAAGGCCAAACCAGTCATGCCATGGTAAGCCCGCTCCCGGGTGGCCAGGGCTGTTCGGCCTGTGTAAGCCTGTGAGAAGGAAAGAGCCAGGTCATTGGCCTCAGAGCCGGACAAAAAGAAGCGCACGCCACCGATCCAGTCTTCTTCGCCCTTAAATGCAATATTGATCAAGTCTTCAGCGGCTTGTTCCCGCTCGGCCCAGAACCATCCTTCGTTGATGACCGGACAGCGTCCCGCAGCGTCCTGTACCGCTTCAACCATACGCGGGTGAAGGTGGCCCAGCGGACCACCGGTATTACTGCCATCAAGCACCTTGCGACCGTCTTCGAGGTGGAAATACACGCCTTTGCCACCCACTACTCTGGTGATTTTACCTTTACCGGCATTCAATCCTGTGTATATCAATTTGCTCATAGTCTTGCTCCAACTGCAGAGTTGTCAAGTTGATTGCCGGAATCAATCCAACAGCTCAAAATCCCAGGTTTTCGCAATAATTTTCCACTCGCCATCGAATTTCATCAGCGTCAGCTCATCGGTAAAGTGTTTGGGTAAAAATACTTCGCGGGTGCGCAGAACTGCGGTGGTTGGTGTTTCTCGAATAATTGCCAGCACCTCATCCTGACGTTCCTCGTTGCGGTCGACAGGGTTGCTGCGATTTCGTACCAGGTCCATGTACTGCTCGACAGTCATGCTGACGAACTCGTTATCATGATTGCAAAACAAAGCCGCCTGGGGATGGAATATTTCCGCAAACAAATCCGCGTCGCCATTGTATAGCGCATCAAAGTATTTCTGTGCCAGTTCGGCAATAGCCGGGATGTCCTGATCCATGGTTTTTTTCGTTTTAAACCGCGTTATTGGTCGCGACGCGCAACATAATCAGCTGCGACACATAGAATCTCGAACATAAGATTGGCAACGGTTATGCAGGTAATGCCCGTCGGGTCAAAACAGGGTGAAATTTCCGAGAAGTCTGCGCCGATAATCTCTTTCCCTTGCAGGGAGCGGATAATGACCTGCAGGTCACGCGGCAGAATGCCGCCAATCTCGGGAACGCCGGTGCCGGGCATATAGGCAGGATCCAGCCCATCGATATCACAAGAAATATAGATGGGACCTTCACCCAGCACAGAACGGACCTGCTCGATGACGGCGTTGCGCCCCATCTCTTCGTATTCATCCATGGTGATGACGTTGTAGCCGACGTCATAGCTGTACTTGACATCGTCGGCGCTGAAACGACTGCCGCGCATGCCAATTTGAATGACGCGATCCTTGTCGACCAGGCCCTCTTCCAGTGCGCGGCGCATAAAGGTAGCGTGATTGATTTTGTCGTCACACAGGGAGTCGAGAACATCCGCATGCGCGTCAATGTGCAGGATGCCTGCAGGCCGATCCCCGGCCACGGCACGCAGGATGGGCAGAGGAATCGTGTGGTCACCACCCACGGCAATAGGGATAATGCCCTTAGCGGTAAGTTCATCAAAAAACGCTTGAATCTGCTCAATCGACTTGTCCTTGCTCATCGGGTTGACTGGAGCATCCCCCAGGTCAGCCACATTAGCAATTTCAAACGGCTTGATGCCGCTCGATGGGTGAGTGCGGCGGATAAGGCGGGAGGCCTCACGTACAGCCGACGGTCCCTGGCGGGCGCCCGTTCTGTAGTTCAGGCCCAAGTCGAACGGAACGCCCACCAAGCCGATATCAACGTCTTCGGTAATGTCATGGCGAAGGGTGCGAAGGAAGGTTGCAACGTCGGCAAAACGGGGTACAACAGCCGGGTCAACGGGCTGAAATTTTTTGTTTTCAGGCATGATGATGTTCTCCAAAATGTCCCTCATCGCGCAGTTCTTCGACGGTTTCCAGGATGGCTTCGCGTAGTACCTTGACCACGAAGTCGACGTCCTCTTTGGTCATGATCAGCGGTGGTGACATGATGTTAAGATTAACCAGCGGGCGTACGATCAGCCCTTTGGGATCGGCGTTGTTTGCTATACGCTTGCCGATATCCAGATCTTCCGGAAACAGCTCTTTGGTCTCTTTGTTTTTCACAAACTCAATGCACTGCATTAATTGGCGACCGCGCACCTGACCGACGACAGGCAGGTCCAGGAGTGTTTCCAGCTGTGCGCGGAAGTAGGGACCTGTTTCTTTAACATTATCAAAGATTCTTTCATCTTCCATAATCCGGATGTTTTTCAGTGCAGCGGCACAGGCTACCGGGTGACCAGAGTAGGTGTAGCCGTTGGTAAAGCAATCACCGTGACCGGTTTCGTGGACGACTTCAGCAATTTTGTCGCTGTATATTGCCGCGCCGAGCGGGAGGTAACCTGAAGTGAGGCCTTTGGCGCAAGTAATGATGTCAGGCTGAATGTCAAACTCGGCCTCAGAAGCGAACCAGTGGCCCAGGCGGCCGAAGGCGGTCACGACTTCATCGGACACGTACAGAATGTCGTATTTTCGGCAGCTCTCCCACATACGTTTATTGTAGCCTTCCGGGGGCACAATCACGCCGCCGGCGCCCATCACGGGTTCGGCGAAATATGCCATCACCTTCTCTGCGCCGCCAAGCTCGATGATTTTATCTTCGAATTCCCGTACCAGCGTATCGACGAATTCCGGTTCGCTCATACCCTCAGGCGCTTTGTAGTAATCCGGGCAGCCGACGTGGTGAATGAGTTTGTCCTCATAGTCAAATGCCGGTGACTTGTCGCCCGGCTTGCCACCGATGGACATGGCAATATAGGTGGAGCCGTGGTAGGAGTTGATCCGGGAGATAACATGTTTTTTGTCCCGCTTGCCGCGCTTGTTGTTGTAGAAGTGCATCAAACGATAGGCCGAGTCGTTGGCGGTCGAACCGCCGCAGGTGAATATGACGTGGTTCAGGTCGCCCGGCGCTATGGAAGCCAGCTTGGCCGCCAGCTCTGCCGCCGCCGGATTGGTGATATCGACGAAGCCCGATGCGTAAGCCAGCTCGTAGGCCTGCCTGGCGATGGCGTCAGCCATTTCTTTGCGTCCCAGGCCGATGTTGTTGCACCATAACCCGCCAACGGCATCGAAATACCTGTTGCCGTCAGTATCCCAGATATGGCAACCCTCACCCTTTGCAATCGGCAGCGCTCCTGCTTCAGGAAAAGTGTCGAATATCTGCCACGGATGCGTAAAGTGAGCTTTGTCTTTTTCTACGATCTCTTGTGTATTGAAGCGTGCAGACAGTTGGTTGTGAGAGTTCATATGCGCCTTCCGTTTAACTGATAGTTGTTCATATAATATGGAATGTAGCCAAGCGCGTGAAGTGGGTACATACCTTAATAAGGTAGTTTTTTCCGGGATTTCTCCCGAACCCTCATGACCGGGTTTCCGCACACCCCGACAGCATGTAACTCAGCTTGCTTCCGCCACTTCGACGCCCAGTTGTTTCGCTAACTCAAGGCTGTCAGCCCAGCACAGGGTGTCGATTTGTACTTCACCGGTTTCCAGCGCTTTGCGACGACGGGAGAAGCTGCCTTCACCCGGCATACGAATGGCATCAACACCGGGCGCTTTCCTGGAGTTGCGAACGTAATCCATACGAGCCTTGACGGCATCCTGGAACACGGACAGTGAACCAAAGGCATTTGGGTCGATCGCAAACATGATATGCCCTTTGGTCGAATCCTGCCTGGTAACGTGATCCATACCCATGTCGGCGCCAACCAGCGCACCGGAGATGAAATCAATGAACATCAGCATGCCGTAACCTTTGTGGCCGCCCGGATCAATCGCGCCGGTGTCCAGGGAGTGGCCGATACCGGTACAGACCTTGAACGGATCGGTGGTCGGATTACCCTCCGCGTCGTGAACCAGGCCCGGTTCCATTTCTGCCTTGTACTTCTGAGAGTAGCGAACGTAGGTGGGCAAGGTTGCACAGGGAGTAAAGTCGAGCAAAAAGGGATCGTCACCTGTTGGCACCGCCCAGGCTAAAGGGTTACTGCCAATGACCGGCTGAGCGCCGCCCAACGGGTGAACCACAGGCACAACATCATCAGAAAATATCATTGACACCAGGCCTTCGCGGGCGATCATTTCCGCATAAAGGCCGGCTTGAAAAAGATCGTTACTGTTGTTAATGCCGATTACCGAGGCGCCGGAATCTTTTGCCTTTTTAATGGCGACATCGCAGGCCATCAGAGCCGCGAGGGGGCCGGGACCATTGTTGCCGTTGATCAAGGCATAGCTGGCGCCTTCCCTGGTAATTTCAGGCTTTCCGCCAGGGTCGGCTTTACCTTCCATATACTTTTGCAGGTGGGTATAAACCAGGTGGTTGAATCCCTGAACAGACACTCCGCGCAGGTCGGATTCCAGGTGAATACCTGCAACAATTCTGGCGGTTTCTTCATCAAAACCGACGGCGGCAAGCAAGTCTTCCATCATTTTGGTGAGTGTGCCGATCTTCACCGGACGGCTGGTATGGTTAAGCATTGTCTCAATCCTCGCTGGTACTCTTTTCAGTTAATATTGGCATGTTCAGGGCTGACCGGCGGCGCCCGCACTTTCGCGGTTTGCTCTTCCATCAACAATTCATGTAGTCGGTTCATATCTATCTCTCACCTGGAAGTTAGCGGCCCAGGCCCAGTATGCCGAAACAGATATAGCTCAGAGCGAACAGCCCCATGGACAAAATACCCAGCCAACTCCATGATTCTATTATTTTACCGGGGCGATGTGCCGGCGGGACATCCGCTGAAAACATGGCGCGATGATTCAAAAACGCTATCAATGGGCTCGTAACGAAGGCGATGCTGGTGGCAAAATCGATGAATGCTCTGAAGGAGCTTGCAAACAGCATGAGTAAAATCGCGGCGCCGATGCATTGGATGAAGATAAACAGCGCATAGTGCTTGTTTTCCTGGGCCACTAATTCCCCAAAGCGGAACTGCGGCGTCTGGCCTGCCTTTTCTGCCCCGGTATGTTTTCGATAGCTAATCAATGCGCCGATGACGCGGGGGCAGGCATCGATAACCGCTAACAAGGAAGACACCATTACAACGACTACGACCAAAGAGATAATCGGGTAGGCAAAGCCGCCAATCGAAGATGTAAACAGGGAGATCAGTTGCGCGGCAAAACCATTGGGCGAATCCACCACGGTAATGTCCGGTTGGTACATGAGTACGGTTCCCAAAATCAGGAAGCCGAAAGCCAGGAGAGTTGTTACTACATAGCCGAGGTTAAAATCAAAATGCGCATCCGTGGGGTTAAACCGCGCGCCCATATCCTTTGACTTGGCGCAGACCCACAGGGACTGAAATACCGATACAATCATAGCGGAAGGCATGACGCCTGACAGCGCAATAATAAACAGCAAGGTAGCCCGGTCAAACTCCCCGGGCAGCGTTAACGACGCTTCCCCCCAGTTGATGTCAGGCAACACCAGGATGGTGGCCACTATTATCAGGACCAGCAACAGTCCAACAAACCCCTTGGAGACCTGTTCGAAAAGACGGTATCTGCCCCCGATCAGCAACGCCGAGCAAAGCGCCAGGAGGATCATTACGACCAGTTTCGGGTCGAGGCTCAGCGACAGGGCGCTGCCGACCAGCCCGGCGCTGACCAGCGCAAGGGCAGCCGTGCCGACAAACATGCTGATGGTCAGGTCAAGGCCCAGCACCAGGAGCGCCCAACGTCCCTGGCGGAAATAGCTGTCAACCAGGCTTTGCCCTGTCGCCGCGGCATATTCAGAGCCGAAACGGAAAGCCGGATATTTGATGGCGCAGGCAAGCAGGATGAAGCCGGCCAGCGCCAGGCCGAAATCCGCGCCGGCCCGGGTCGCCTGCACCAGGTGTGAGATGCCTATGGCGGTGGCGGCAAAAATTATGCCGGGGCCGAGCTTGGCGACCAGGGCATTGAGAGACGATTCGTTCATAGTGCTTTAAACGCTACCCGAGCGACACCTGTTCATCGATAAAATCTCTTGCCCAGGCTTCAAACGAGGCTTTGACGACACCGGGCTTGAGCAGGAAGTCATGCGCCTCCCGGGCATGTTCCGGCGCAATTTTCCGTATTGTGCCCACGGATTGCGCGAGCAGCTGCATGCGCGCCGCGCGCTCCAGCAGCACAGCCAGGTAAACAGCTTCCTCAATCGAGGCGCCGGTTGTCAATATGCCGTGGTGCGCCAGTAGAATCGACCTTTTGGCGCCGATGGCTGCGGAAATAATCCGCCCTTCCTCATCGGAGAACGGCACCCCGGGCCACTCCGCCAGGTACGCGCAATCCTCGTAGAACATGGCGCTGTCCATGTGGGCGACTTCCAGGGGTTGTCCGGTCATCGACAACGCCGCGGCGTACGGCGGGTGCGTATGAACCAGGCAGCGTATTTCCGGCCTGGCGCGATACAACCATATATGGAAATTGATGGCCGGGTTGACGGCGCGCGCGCTGTCAATGACGTTAAGCTCGTCGTCGATCAGGCAGATATCCTCGTCCCTGACCTGGTTGAAAGCGGGGCCCATGCGCGGCGTGAGAAAGCAGCCGGGTTTTTCATCCGCGCGCACAGTGATCTGCCCAGCGAGGTTTTCCCCGTGCCCGTTGGCGCCGAGAATCTTGCAGGCAAGCGCCAGTTTTTCCCGAACGGAACAGGATTGCTGCGTTCGCCCGGGCGTCTCCTCATTGAATTGTTCGTAGATTTCTGCTTTGTTTTCTCTGGCCATATTAATATCTTTTGCGCTGATCGATCCACGCAGGTATTTTAGAGAGTTGCCGGGAAGGTCGTTGTCATCCCGGAGGTTGACGGATCTGCGCCGGCATCGTCCTGGTTTTCTGAGATAGTCGCCAGGTTAATTTTTTCTCTTATCCATAGCAATTCCGCCGATAGTCACCCCTGTCGGTATTCGGGTCTTCCCGACATTCGACTATTTTATCTCAAATATTCCCGCATCTGCTAAAATACCCAATCCTGCTTGCCAATCTCACAGGTTTACCGACAGAAGACAGCTTCATAGTCTAAAATTTCAATTGATGAAAAGCTCCGAAAAGACAACCTGGAAACCCATCATCGGTCTTCCTGACAATGCCAACACCTGGGGATTGCCCGAATACGCAAACCTGGTCTCAGAATGGCATCAGCTTGTAAAAGAGATAACAGATAAAAACCATGACAAAACCAATCTCAACATTTGGCTGAGAGAACGACGCAGGGCATTCGCTATCGAAACGGGCCAAATTGAGGGTCTCTATACCTTAAAAAGAGGCATCACTGAACAATTAATCACCGAAGGACTCAGCTCCGCTGTCTCCTCGCATACCGAAGAGGGGATCGACGACAAGATCATCAAGGGGCTTCTCACGGATCAGCAAACTGCCCTCGAAGCTATCTTCAGCGAAATCAAAGATCGGCGTCCCTTAAGCCACTTTACCCTGAAGTCCTGGCACCAGTTACTGACCCGCCACCAGGAAACAGTCACGGGACTGCGTCCGCAAGGGGACCGCATGGTAAAAGTACAGGTTGAATTCAAACGCAAGGGCGAATACAAACTCCATCCAAACAATCCGCGCCGGCCGGACGGCACAATACACGAATACTGCCCCCCCGAGCACGTTCAATCGGAAATGGACCGGTTTTTCGACCTCTACGACAACATCCGCAGACAAAACCTTCCTACTGAAGTTGAAGCTGCCTGGCTGCATCATCGTTTTGTGGCCATACATCCCTTCCAGGACGGTAACGGAAGGGTATCACGCCTGCTCATGGCTCATGTCTACTCAAGAAAAAATGAACTCCCGCCGGTCATTTCAACTGAGAATAAAGCTATCTATATAGACGCACTTGAAAATGCAGACAGAGGCGATCTCAGAGCATTCAGCGACCTGCTTGGCGGTTTGGCTTCCGTTCAGACCAGGTCAGCGGTACGAGCTGCTAAAAATATATTGGAAGGAAAGCACAGCTACTCACACGCCAACGGCGCCATTACCAGTAACGGAATCTACTACCCGCCCGAAAATGCCCAATAAAAAGTCAGAGACAGCGCCCCTGCAAACACTGAAAAACGGCATTGACGTGTTGGCCGTTCTCGCCGACAACGGCAAGCCGATGCTGCTGACGGAAATTGCCGCCGCCGTAAACATGCAGCCGGGCAAGGCGCATCGTTACCTGGGCAGCCTGGTGGCTACGGGAATGCTTGAACAGTATGAGTCCGGAGGAAAGTATGACTTCGGCCCCGGCCTGTTAAACCTGGGACTTGCCGCTTTGGGCCGGCTTGAGCCTTTGAAAGTTGTGCGCTTCCACCTGGAACAGCTGAGCGATAAAATAAACGAGTCCGTGTTATTTGCCATCTGGACCGAACAGGGGCCAACCATTGTCCTGATGAAAGAGTCCGGGCACGCAGTCAGTCTCAACGTGCGCGTCGGGTCGGTCATGCCCTTGTTGACGACTTCCACGGGCCTGGTTTTTTCGGCGCTTATGCCGGCGCATGAAACCAGCTCCTTTATCGACGCTGAACTTGAATTTCATCGACAGGCGGAAACACAGGGCTTGCCGGAAAACCACAATGAAGTGGCGGCAATCCAGGCCGGCATTCAAAAACGCGGGCTGGCCCGGGTGCTGGGCGCTTATCGCGCCGGCATCAACGCGTTCAGCGCTCCCGTGTTTAATTACGAAACGCGACTTGAAGGCGTCATTACCGGCGTGGGGCCTGCCGGCGCGTTTGACACCAACTGGAGCGGAGCCTTCGCCCGCGAGATCAAGGAGACGGCAAAAGAGATCAGCAAACGGCTGGGATACGACGATAATTGAGCAGCAGATCCCGCTGAATTCCGAAATGCCGGAATGCCGGAATGCCGGGGTCAGAGTAAAATCACCACCGATCGTGCTATCGTCAATGTTCTTCAAGATTTTACTCTGACCCCACCTGTCGATATATCATCAATGGTTTTTACCCTGACCCCACCTGTCCGACCGGAGTCAGCGGGAACTACTGATAGCTGAACATGGCAATATCACCTGGAAAGAGTACTGGCTTTGTCAACCTCACGGATGACAGCAATCCCTGCTTTAATCTGGTAGCCTGTCAACCCGCATCAGGATAGCCTGAGCATTCAGGCTTGCAACGATAAAAACACCGGTAATGAGATGATATGAAACTTGCTTCCATGAAAAACGGCCGTGACGGCGCGCTGGTTGTCGTCAGCCGCGATGTTAAAACAGCCGTTGACGCCAGCGCCGTCGCGCCGACCATGCAGGCGGCGCTGGATGACTGGGAAACGCTTGAACCGGCGTTGCAGGCGCTGTTCGCGGCGCTCAACAACGGCACGGCAGAGAATGCCTTTGCCCTGGATTTCAATGCCCTGGCCGCGCCGTTGCCGCGCGCTTACCAGTACCTCGACGGCGCCTGTTACATCAGCCATATCAGCCGCAACCGCGCGGCCCGGGGCGACAGCCTGCCTGAAGACATTCTTGACGCGCCGCTGATCTACCAGGGAATCTCCCATGGATTTATGGCGTGGAACGACCCCGTGCGCCTGCCCCGGGAGGACCTGGGCATCGATTTTGAAGCGGAGATTGCCGCGCTTACCGGCAGGGTCCCGATGGGGGTTGGCGCCGGTGAGGCAACCAGGCATATTAAACTGTTCACGTTGTTGAACGATATTTCCCTGCGCGCGCTGATACCGGCGGAGCTGAAGCGCACCTTCGGCTTTCTTACCGGCAAGCCCGCCTCGGCCCTGGGCCCGCTGGCGGTCACACCCGATGAACTGGGCGGGTTGTGGGACGGAAAACTGGTATCGGGGAAAATGCATTGCTGGGTGCGCGGGGAAAAATTCGCAGAGATTGAAGCGGGCATCGACACGCCGTTCCATTACGGCGACATGATCGCCCACGTGGCGCAGACCCGGGAATTCGAACCGGGGACCATTATCGGCCTGGGCACTGTTTCCAACGAGGATGAAAGCGTCGGCTGCGGCTGTATCGGCGAACAACGGGCGCTGGAAATCATCGCCGGCGGAAAGGCGTCAACCGAGCTGCTGAAGTTCGGCGACAGCGTGAAACTGGACCACCGGGATTACCGGGGCAATTCCGTTTTTGGATGTATCGAGCAGACTGTGGCTCCATACGCGTGATTTATGAATATTTGTAAATTCGGGGACAGATTTAAAATCTGTCCCCAGCGTCCCCATAATCTTCGGTAAATTCGGGGACAGATTTAAATCTGTCCCCGGTGGTTCGGCAGTTATGTAACAGCGGGAACAGTTGGCCCCTGGCCTCCGTCCTCTGTCAAAACGAAATGGTAATTTCCCCGCCGGGTTCCTGCGCCCGGGATTGGCAGGTGATGATGGTGTGTTCCCGTTGCGCCTTTGAGAGGACATAATCCCGGTGTTCCACCTCGCCGGCAACAAGCCGGCAGCCGCATACTCCGCATAAACCGTCGCTGCATTTCATATCGATATGGATGCCGGCCTTGAGCAGCGCTTCGGCGGCGCTGCTGTGCGCGCCGACTTCGATCACCTGGCCGGTGTTTTCGACCTTTACGGTAAACGGGTGGTTTTCATATTGCGGCGCCTCGGGGATGGAAAAATACTCCTTATGCAGGGCTTCCTCGGGCCAGTTCCACCTTTCTCCGGCTGCCAGCGTCGCCTTCATGTAGCGGTCCGACCCACAGGTGTAGAGGTGGTAGCCGTCCTCGTAACGGGACAGCAGGGCATCAAGATCAGCGCGTGAACCTTCTTGCGAAAAATGCAGGTGGACCTTGTCGAACCAGGGGAAGTCCGCCAGGTCGCGCAGGAAGCCGGCTACCTCCCGGTTGCGGCAGGAATAATGCAATTCGAACTCACGCCCCAGGGTATGCAGGCGGTGGCCCATGGCAATCATGGGGGTGATGCCGATACCGCCGCCCAGCAGGAATGAACGCCTGGCGTCTTCGCGCAAGGGGAAGTGATTCACCGGGCGGGAGATAAAAATACGCCGCCCCTCTATGAAAATATCGTGCAGCAGTTTCGACCCCCCTCGCCCTTCTTCCTCTTTCAGCACGCCGACCTGGTATTTGCTGCGGTCCGCCGGGTCGCCGGACAGGCTGTACTGGCGAAAATATTCCGGCGCGACCACGACGTCGATATGGGCGCCCGCGTCAAAGGCCGGCAGGTCGTCTCCGGTCTGGGAGGAAAATTCATATTTTGTCACGTGGTCCGTCATTTTTTCAACCTTGCTGATGACCACCCGAAGCACGGGTGAAGGACCCGCGGGCGGGACAGCTTTATGAGCGATATTTTCCGCGTCACCCTGCCTGAGTCTTTGTTTGTATTGTTGCGGCGTCAACAGCTCCCGGTAGGCCTTGATGCCTTTTTCCCGATCCATCGGCGCCGGGTAGGGGTAGGGATGCGGCGCCAGGTTGGCCGGATAGACTGCCAGGGTCTGGTCTTCGTATTTCAAGTCCAGCCCGGTTTGCAGTTCGCGCCGGTTTGCCGGCTTGCCGGCGGGCCGGTACGGCCCTTCGTCCGTCATTTCAATATCCCACCACCATTTTTTGACCGGGTTGACGCTGCCGTTGCCCAGTTTGTCGTCCAGCGCCGCGAGGCGCTTCGCCGCCGCCGGCACGTTGGACGCGAGCCAGCGGAACGGCGCTTCCGCGAACAGTCCCTCCAGGTTCCAGGGGCAGGTTTTCATGCAGCGCCCGCACATGGCGCCGCCGGGTTGCGATAGCCGGTAAGTGGCGCATTTCTGGCTGTCGGATTTCCAGGTCTCATAACCGTTGAACATGAGTTTCGGGCCGGCGGTGATGGCGCCCGACGGACACTCGCGCGCGCACTTGTTGCAGTTGTTGCAGAAGTTCTGCAAGCCGAAATCCACGGGTTTGTCGTGAGTCAGCGGCATATTGGTGGTGATGACCCCGGTTTTCAGCCTGGGGCCGAGATAGGGGTTGAGTATGACCTCACCGATGCGGCTGACTTCCCCCAGCCCCGACAACAGCAGCAAGGGGGGTTGCAGCACCTCGCCGTCCATGACGGTATGGACCCTGGCCGAGTAGCCCAGGTTGCGGATCTGTTCGCCGATGACCCCGCCCAGGACGGAGAAACGCAGGTAGGCGCGCATGGATTGCGCGCATGCGATCCAGTCATCCCCGGAAGCTCCTTCCATGGTTTCATGCCCCTGGTCGATAATCACGTTGACGGCATTCTCATGGTACGGCGTGATGGGTTCGCCGATGGCGTCGTGGGAGTAGTACACCCAGTCCGGGCAGCGGGATATCCCCACCGCGTCGGCGCCAAGAAAATACAACGCGGCCTTGACATTGTCCGCGTTGCGTTGCGAGTCCTGCGCGCATGGGGATATTTTTTCCGCGGCCGGGCCGTCCTGCAGCAGGACAAAGGCGCCAAGGGGACGCCTGTGGGCAAAACTGGCAGGACTTTTGCGCACGAAATTACCGTTTTTGGCGGCCTCCTGCACCGGTTTGCCCATGTCGCCGAATATGGCCCGGGCAAACATGTCCGTGCGTTTCGGCACCCGCGGGATACGCGCTTCATCGATAAACGTGGTGGGCTCATCCACCCGTTTGCTGCGCTCAAACGGATAAGCGCCGTCCTTGAATTTCCGGCGGCTGTATGGCGTATTGTTGAACCTGCTTTTGGCAAAACCCTTGCCAAGCCACCAGCCCGGCCCATGGCTGCGCACCCGGTCTGCCAGCTTGCGGCTTGCCAGTGGCCGGTCCGGCGCCAGTTCCAGGGTGGTGGTGACGGCCGCCAGGCCGAAGCGCGCGCCGGTGTAGGGATTCCGCAGCGCGGGACCATCCGCAGTTTCAACGATTTCGGCGAGCCCGGCCGCTATGGCCAGTTTATTCAGGTCAACGTCGCTGGCGGAACCCGTGTGCGCCCGCGCGTCAAAGCCCAGTTGCCGGATATAGTTGGAGATGATAACCGCGGTCTCGGCCGCGCGCAGGCTCGCGCGTTGCGGCTGGCAGTCCTGTATCCAGTCGCAGCCCGGCTCGTCCCGCGCCGGGTCCCGGGGGTATTCATGAAGACAGACCAGCGCATGGGTATGGTGATCAACCTGGGACGGCGGCGCGTCCATGGACTTTTTCAGTTCCGCCATGATCATATCAATGCCGGCGGCCAGCGTTTTTGTCTGTTTGGTCCGGAGTTCCTGGGCCAATTGCTCAATATCGGGATTGACAACGGGTTCGGAGAGGAAAAAAGAACTGTCCAGCCGGCACACGCCTGCCTGCCCGGCATCCTGGTAATACCCGAACGATTTGAGATGATTCGAGCGTTCCTCCAGGTCGCCGGGAATGCTGGCGCGTTCCTTTTTCACCAGGCCGTCGCGGATGGCGTCCAGCATGGCTTCATAACGGCGCATGGCATTGGCAAGGCTCTCCGGCGCCTCGTCGTGAAACGACACGGGCTGCATGGCCGGCGCCCGGGACAGGTCCGGCATTTCATCTCTGCGGCGCAGTGTTTCCAGCGGGTACGGCCCCAGGTGAAAGGGCCGATCTTTGTAGGAAAATAATCTCACGGCAGTTTCGTCATGTAATCGGCAAAAATGAGTATGACCCGATTTGACATCATTTACATTTACACTATAGTATAACGTTTCAATATAATAGGAACAACCGACAAGCTCCGATGCGCGCATTCAGGGATTCTCTTTACCGGCTGGCCTTCGCCGTCATCCTGCTTGGCATTTATATGCTGGTCAGGCTCACGGCGCTGTTGCAGCCGGCCTACCGCAACCGGCTCAAACAGCAGAACCTGATTGTGCAAATCAAAGCGCTCGACAAGCCCATGGGCAGGCACTACCGGTTCGCTGACGGCAAAGTAACAACGGGAGCCGGAATTCACCCGGGGGCGCGCGCAAGCATGGTGTTCAAGTCCGCCGAAACCGCCGTCCGGCTGCTTGTTTTTTCCCATGACCACCAGGCCTTCATCAACGCCGCCAAGATGTTCAGGGTGGACCTGGAAGGGTCGCAGGAGGCAGGCGCCTGGTTTACCGAAACCCTGAGCATGCTGAAGACCACGTGGTGGAAATTCGGCACGAAAATGGACGATGGAACCGTGCGCTATACCAACAATACCAACGGCGGCCCGGTGTTTGTCTATGTGAAAGACAACCGGATCGTCAGGATGACACCCATTGATTTTGACGGCAAGGACGCGCCGTCCTGGTCCCTGACGGCCCGGGGCAGGACCTTCACCCCGCCGCGCAAGACCTCCCTCAGCCCCCATGGACTGGCGTCCAAGTCGCTGGTCTATTCCCCGGACCGCCTGCTGTATCCCATGAAACGGGTGGACTTCGACCCGCACGGCGCACGCAACTGCGACCAACGCGGCATCTCGGGCCACGAACGCATCAGCTGGGATGAGGCCCTGGATATTGTCGCCGGGGAAATTGAACGGGTAAAACGGGAGCACGGCCACGGCGCCATCCTGAGCAGCCACAGCTCGCACCACACCTGGGGCAACATCGGCTATTACCTGAGCGCCAACTTCCGCTTTATGAACGCCATCGGCCATACCAAGATGGTGATCAACCCGGACAGCTGGGAAGGCTGGTACTGGGGCGCCATGCACCATTACGGCAACAGCATGCGCAACGCCGCGGCCGAACCCTACGGCGGCGTGGAGGATTGCCTCAGGGAATGCGAGCTGATCGTCTATTGGTCCAGCGACCCGGAAAAAACCAACGGCAACTACGGCGGTTTTGAAGGCACCATCCGGCGCCGCTGGGCGCAGGAACTGGGCATCAAGACGATCCACATCGACCCCTACCTGAACGACACGGCGGGGTTCTGGGGAGGCAAGTGGATCCCGGTGCGCCCCGGCACGAGTCCGGCCCTGGCCCATGCCATCACTTACGTCTGGATGACGGAAGGTTTATACGACAAGGACTACGTGCGCGACCGCACCACCGGGTTTGACAAGTGGCAGGATTACATCCTGGGCAGGGAAGACAACGTGCCCAAGACACCCGAATGGCAGGAACCGGAAACCGGCGTGCCGGCCCACGCGGCGCGCGCGCTGGCGCGCGAGTGGGGCAGCAAAAAGACTTACCTCTCGGCCGGCGGCAAAGGCAACACCTTCGGCGGCGCCTGCCGCTCCGCGACGGGCTCCCAATGGGCGCGTTCCATGGTCTGTCTCATGGCCATGCAGGGCCTGGGAAAACCCGGGGTCAACTTCGGCAACCTGCAATTCGGCGCGCCGGTCGATTATAACTTTTATTTTCCCGGTTACGCCGACGGCGGCATCTCCGGCGATATCGAGGGCACCGCCAGCGCGGTCAACCTCTACCAGCGCATGCCGCACCTGGTCAGCATGAACAGCGTCGGGCAGAAACTCTCGCGCATGCGTATCCCGGAAGCCATCCTGGACGGCGAAACCGAGTTTTACCCCACCGACCCGCGCGCGCTGGAAAGACAGTTTGCCAAATCCCGTTTCCCCGCGCCCGGCGGCTCGGGGGTGAAGATGATGTACAAGTACGGCGGCTCCCATTTCGGCACCACCATGAACGCAAACCGGTTGGCGCGGGCCTACCAGTCCGATTCCCTTGAGTTCGTCGTAAACCAGTCCATCTGGAATGAAGGCGAGGTCCGGTTCGCCGACATAATTTTCCCGGCCTGCACCAATTTTGAACGCTGGGACATCGGTGAAGCGGCCAACTGCGGCGGCTATTCGCTGCACAACGAAGGGCAGCTGAACCATCGCGTTGTCACCATGCAGCACAAGTGCATCGAACCCCTGGGCGAATCGAAATCGGATTGGCAGATTTACCATGACCTGTCAAAACGGCTTGGGCTCGGGGCCTATTATTCGGAGGGGCTGACCGAACTCGACTGGTGCAAGAAAATATTTCAGGCCTGTGACGCCGGCAAACACATCTCCTGGCGCGAATTCCTGCGCAAGGGTTACTTTGTCGTGCCCGCCGAGCGGGAGGAGCTCAGGGCGCCCACTGCGTTCCGCTGGTTTGCGGAAGGCCGGCAGAAAGACGTGCCGGAGCCGTTTCCGCTGCCGTCGGAATACGGCGGTAAATTTCGCGAAGGGTTGCAGACCCGGTCCGGCAAGATAGAGTTTGAGCCATCCAGCCTGAAGCGCTTTGACGACCCATTACGGCCGCCCATCAACCGCTACATCCCTTCCTGGGAAGGGCCGGCCAACAAGGAACTGTCCGGGAAATATCCCTTGCAACTGCTTACTCCGCACCCGCGCTACAGCTTTCACACCAAGGGCGACGGCAAGGACAGCAGCATCAACGACATCGGGCAACACCGCCTGCTCATCGATGGGTATTATTACTGGATCGCGCGTATCAACCCGGCGCAAGCCGCGGCGCGCGGGATCAACAGCCGCGACCTGGTGCGTCTCTACAATGACCGGGCCTCGGTCATCTGCGCCGCCCTGGTGACCGAACGCATCATGCCGGGCGTGGTGCATGCCTGCGAATCCAGCGCCGTCTATGACCCGGTCGGTGAACCGGGCAAGTCCCCCGACCGCGGCGGCTGCGTCAACCTGCTGACGCCGCACCGCAGCCAGACCGATAAAACCACCGCGTCCGCGCCCAATTCCTGTCTTATAGAGCTGGAGAAATGCAACAGTCAGGGTACATAACCGCCGGGGACAAACCGCAGGGACCCCCAAACCGCCGGGGATACTCCACCCCGCCGGGGACAGATTTAAATCTGTCCCCAATGACCCCTGACTCCAGGGCGCATAACCGCCAGGGGTTCATACCATGAACAAGTGGAACATGATCGTCGATGTGAAGAAATGCGTCGGCTGCTACAACTGCTTCCTGTCGTGCAAGGATGAGCACGTCGGCAACGAATACCCCGGTTATGCCAAAGCGCAACCCGCGCACGGCCATAACTGGATTGACATAGAGCTGGTCGAGCGCGGCCAGGTTCCCATGGTGGACATGACCTACGTGCCAAAGATGTGCAACCACTGCGACGATGCGCCGTGCATCAAGGCCGGCAAGGGCGCCGTGTATAAACGCGCAGACGGCATTGTGATGATCGACCCCGACAAGGCGAAAGGGCGCAAGGATATTGTGGACTCCTGCCCCTACGGCGCCATCCACTGGAACGAAGAGGAGCAGGTACCCCAGGCCTGGTACTTCGACGCGCACCTGCTGGACCAGGGTTGGCGGGAACCCCGTTGTGTCCAGGCCTGCCCCACCGGCGCGCTGAAAGCGTTCAAGGTATCTGACAATGAAATGCAACAACTGGTAAAAACAGAAAATCTCAGTGATATAGAACCTGAATATCAAACACGTCCGCGGGTTCATTACAAGAACCTGGAACAGGTCAGGCGCCGCTTTGTTGCCGGAACTGTCATTACTGAAGGTAACGATATTCAGGAAGCAGTTGAAGATGCTGAAATTTACTTGCTGCGTGGCGCTGAAAATGTGGGGGAAACTAAAACTGATAATTACGGGGATTTCAAGCTCGATGGCGTCTCAGGCAGCGGAACCTGCCGGCTGGTAATCGATAAAGAAGGTTATAACAGCCAGTCATACGATATTGAATTAAGTGAGAGCATTAATGTTGGCGCGGTAATGCTGCTGCCTGTAGAACCTCGGACACATCAACATGCTGAATCAGTTGCGAGCTGAGTAATAAGTAAATATCACGATGTTTGCGCAAGATGACGCGGCGCCGGAGGAGATAGTCGTTACCGCAATCATGCGCAACGAATCCCTGCAGGACGCGCCCATTTCCATTACCGTAGTATCTGACGAGGACGTTCAATCCAGCGGCGTCACATGCGCCTGCTTTTTCTCATAGACAATCTTCCCGTCAAGAATGGTTTTCAACACCTCAGTACTACTGATGCGCCATGACCAGGTATCCAGCAAGTCTCTGTCCAAAACCGCCATATTAGCGATCTTTCCGACTTCTATTGAACCCATATCCCTAAAGCGACCCATTGAGATTGCGCCATTACGGGTATACAACTCGAGCGCTTTTTCTATTGGCAAAGACTCTCCGGTAAAGAAACGAATAAAACTGCTCACCATACCCTCAAGTGGCGGGTAAGGGTTGAAGGACGGCACGGAAGGGTTGTCGGAACCGACGGTCATTAATGCGTTGTTTTCATCCAGCGAAGCAAATTGATATCCAAAGCCACCCAATAAGGTGTGCCAGAAATAGGGGGACATTTCGGCCACTGTCCGCAATTTTTCGAAGCGCGGCAGATCGGCGTCTGAAATATCATAAGCATGGACGATTTCGTGCCAAATGCCACTGTCGCCATTGGCTTTACGCGCCGCTTCTATGGCATCCAGTCCGATACGCGCAGAGCCATCAGCAGCAGTGTGCATTTTGATCTTAAGCCCCTGCCTGTCCCATTCGATATATTTTTCTGCCAGAACATCTCGTTGAATTAACAAGTGGGTATCATCAATGGTGCCATCGTCCCGAATTGGCACATGAGTGGGTTTGGGCGGGATGGGAACACCATCAAGAAAGACCTTGATGGCCCGGGTCGACAAATGCTCGGTATCATATTGCTGACGGTTGCGGATCATTTCTTCAACGCGGGTCCGGGTCTCACCTTCATGCGGGTACCAGACCTGGTGAGTCAACACATAAGGTATGGGGAAACCTTCCTTATCCAACGCTGACACAGTCTGCAATACTTCTTCATCGAATACGGACGCATCCTGGATAGAGGTTACGCCATAGGACAGGAGTTCCCGGAAGACTTTTTTCATTTCCTTATGAACGACGTCCTTTGGGTAAGGCGGAAATCTTTCCCGTACCAGAAAACCAGCGGCCAGTTCTATCAATAAACCGTTGGGTTCCCCTGTTTCCGGATCGCGCCCAATCTCCCCGCCGCTGGGGTCAGGTGTGTTTTTATCGATGCCCGCCAATGCCAGCGCCTTGTCGTTAACCAGGCGATTGTGGCCGGAGAAACCGCGAACCAGTACCGGTGTGTCGGGGAACATTTCGTTAAGGAGATCATTATTGATTTTTTTAACGTCTTCCTCGAACTCCATCCCATGGACAATTAACCATGGGTAACCGGGCACTTCGGGATTTGCCTTGCAGTCCTCTAAAATCTCACGCAGGTCTTCCTGGTCGAAGTTACCGGGCGTGCATTCCAGGTTCATCATCGCGACCATCAGGTGAAAGTGCGCATCATGTAATCCCGGTAGCGTCATACTGCCCGCAAGATCAATTTTTTCAGTATCCGGTCCAGCTGCTGACAGTACTTGTTTATCACTCCCCACGGCGATAAACCTTCCGTCCTTAACGGCTACAGCTTGCGCCCGGGAACGTTGCTCATCCATGGTGTAGATCTTGCCGTTATGATAAACAACGTCGGCGTGTTCCTGTGCCGGGCCGGCGGCAGCCAGCCCTGACCCGAAACCGAATAAACAAATAACTGCAACTATACGCACCGCTAATCTTTTACTTATATTTCCAAACACTGATTTTTACCTTTACTCTTCACATTCTTAAATTTCTCATTCACTACTGTCTTTTGATAATCCATTAACCAAACCCTCATGACCAGGTCTCTGCGCACCCCGGCGAAATGTAACTCGGGCGGGGGACAGACTTAAGTCTGTCCCCGGAATTTACACATCAAATTATGGATTGGGAACCACTGCCTTGGCGACCGCCCGGGCATAATCCTGCCAGTCGAGCGGTGAAGTGGAAAAATAGGCGATAACCAGGTCACGAGCGGGTGAAACGTAGAGTCCCTGACCGTGAGAACCACTTTTAAACATGTCTCCATCTTTATACAACGCATCCCATTGTCGTGAATTACAGTGTACGTCTTTATCTACACTGAAAAACCAATTCCCTGCTTTCAGCGCCGCTTTTTTAGTGCGCTGGTAAATTTCGGGACGGCACCCTTTCTGAATTTTCTCAATCAACGAAGCTGAAATAATCTGCTCATCACTAACCTTGCTCCAACTTGGTGTGTAGAGCATCGCATAGCGAGCTTTGTCCCTTAGTCGGGTGGACATCATAGCGAAAATACCGGCGCCACCTGAATCATTGAGACCAAGCATAGCATCGCCCTCGGCGCCGATTTTTGACCAGATTCGCTCACTGATGATGTCGGATAAAAGTTTACCCTCCATATGTTCCACCAGGAAACCCAGCACCTGGGTATTCATGGAAGCATAGTGGAACATCTGACCGGGCCCGAAATCTTCCTTATTGACCGCCAGGATTGCCTGCTTGGAATTCATGGGTTTCAGGTCTTTACCGCCATGGAGAACCAATCTTTGCCAGTGACTCACCGGATGATACTGGTTCGCCATGTTGGGAAAATTTTCAGAGGAATCGAGACCATTTGACATATCCAATATGTCTATAATTCTGACACCTTCCCAGTTGCTCCCCTTGAACTCATCCAAATAAGAATCGATAGGTTTGTTGACATCAATTTTACCTTCTTCCTCCAGTAATCCGACCAAAAGGCCAGCGATGGTTTTTGATGTTGACATCCAGATATGGTTGTCGGTTTTGCGCATCCCCGGGTACGCCTCGTAGGCAATTTTTCCTTTATGCACGACAATGAAACCCTGTACCCGTGAATGAGGGTGTTTAATTAACTCATCCAGTGTAAGCTCGCCCAGCTTTGTCCTGGCTTTGGCCTGATCGGCTTTCTTGTTGAGTTGATATTCCAATTCGCTGATACCCCCGGCGCGGGATACCACGTGGTGAGGAATAAACTCCGGCCAGTGCAAGTGGTAATAAAGGTTATGATCAGTAGCAGGAAAGATTGCCGAAGGCCTGAAACCTTTACGCAACTCTCTGGCGACTTCAACCGGCATGGCCTTGGTGGCAAAGGAAACATGTTTCAATGGGGGCTGCTGATTGGGATTATCCTGTGCTGTTGCAGAACCTGTAATCAGAACAATTATCAGGCCTGAGATGACAGTTTTGACCAGGCCGGCAAGTGTGGTATGCATGAAAAATTCTCCATAATCTAGCGATCTTCCCGCCAACTCTCCGCGAAGGCCAGACCGCCGGTGCTTAACGGGTATCCGTTTACGTCCATCGGCCATAGCCGGCCACCCGCACTCTTGCCGTTGAGCGTTAATTGGGCGCCGCCCGCGGGAACCATCACCACGCTCACGCCGTAAGGCCTGTCCGGCAAATCGCTGGCATCCTGGTGGCTCATCAGCACAGGCTCCCTGATATCGCGCCACGTAATGGCAATCTCGTCCTCATCACTTTTGATTTCCTCGGTCCAGGAATCCCTGGCATCACCGTGTCTTGAAAATACTGCTTTAATAACGGGAATCGATGGGTCGGCAGATTCCGGGTTGAGCATCCCTTGTACAGTCGATTGCAACCAACGGCTCAGCTCAACGTTATCGGTGTATATGCGCCATTCGTCACCGGTCAGTTCGCTCTTGATAAACAGCGCGTGCCCCGCGCCTTTTTCCGAATAAACAATGGTCCAGACACTTGCCTGTGTGGTCATGGGACCACCCTGGGTTTCGCTGAGCCAGACGTATGGATTTTCGCCGATCAATAAGATGGCGCCGGGATTTGCTGAGGGTAGCATAAATGTAATCCTCCTTAGATATTCCAAAAACACGCGCCGCAAAAATCGGCGCGCAACTCAATTATTTTCGTCCAATGCCTCAAGTGGCATGGCCCCGTCAATTCTACTAAAATTGCACCGGTCAGTACATATAAAATTTGAACCGATCTAGGCAGAAGCCTGCGCAACCTCGGCGGCATACATCTTTCGGCAACTCCACAATAACAGCAGCGCCAAGGGGCCGAAAACAGCGCCGAACAGGGCAAGCGACAAACCCAGTTTTTGCTCGGACATGAATACATAATCCGTAAAGAAGGCGATGATCATCGGACCGAGACCGGCGCCGACCAGGTTGACGATAAGCAGGTAAAAAGCCGTCACTTGCCCGCGCATACGGTTGGGAGTGATCAATTGGATGGATGCCGCAGCCACCCCGACCGGCGCCCCGGCAATAAATTGAACGACACCGAACGCGACATAGACCAAGGCCTCGCTGGGCATCAAGGGGTACAACGGAATCGACACGCACAAGCCTGCCGCCACGGCCATCATCGTCAAAATGTGTGCGTCATTTCTGCCGCGGGAGTACAGCCTGTCGGCGAACCACCCGCCGCAGTACACGCCGGCGCCGCCGCAGACCAGGAGAATGCCGCCAAGTTTCACTCCCAGAGCGCCGATTCCGGTATCGAATTCACGCATGAAAAAGGCGGGAGTCCAGGCATGAATTCCGTATACCATCATCGCAATCAGCGCCAAACCGGAAAACAGCAAGACAAACATAAGGAGGCGCGAGCGAATAAATGTTAACACCGCCTTGATGCTCAGGTCGTCCTGCCGGGCATCATGTCCCAGGTGACGTTCAGGTTCCTTGATCGTGGCAAGCAGTACCAGCATCATCAGGCCGAGCGGGCCGCCGACCAACAGAAAGCAAAACGCCCACGGCGCCACCTGCCCGAATACAGGAAGCGAGATATTGTCGATACTATATGCCCATTCCACGACTTTGCCACCCACCATATAGGCCAGCCCGCCGCCGACAAAAATTCCGGCGCCGAAAACGCCCATCGGCTTGGCCATTCGATTTTTGGGAAACAAGTCAGCGACCATCGAATAGGCCGCCGGTGACAAAGAGCTCTCTCCAACTCCAACCAGCATTCTTGCCGTAAACAACCCGGTAAACGTCTTCGCGAGACCACAGGCGGCAGTCGCAATGCTCCAGCAGGCCACACCCAGCGATATGATGAGCTTGCGCGATGACAGGTCGGCCAACCGCGCTATCGGGATGCCCATGGTGGCGTAGAACAGCGCAAACGCGATTCCCTGAAGCGCCGAAATTTGTACGTCGGTAAACCCTAGATCAGCCTTAATCGGCTCAACGAGCAAATTGAGAATCTGGCGATCGACAAACGAGACTGTGTTCGCCAACATCAGGACGGTAACTACGTACCATGCGTAGACAGGCCTTGTCTCCGAAACGTAGTGACTCACGTTGGCTTTGTTTTGCTATGTGTAAATTAAGGGGACAGACTTAAGTCTGTCCCCGGCCGGAGTTGCATTTTATCGGGGTGTGCGGAACCATGATCATGAAAGTTCAGTTTGAATCCGGGCTGTCGCCTGGAACGAAATCGTATTCTCCCAACCCTTGAAGTACCAGAAAGGTAGCGAGGCCCGGTCCCTTCGTAACGATGCGATGCGGCCGTCCCGGCCCCAAAACGCAGGTATCACCCGGGCCCAGTTCAACTTCCTCCGTTGGTTCCCTGACGGACACAACGAGGTCGCCATCAAGAACATACATTGTGTCGGTAATATTGGAATGGGAATGCCACGGAATTTCCTGCCCCTCGGCAATGAGTATTTCGACGATCCTGAATCCGGGGCGTTCTGCATAAGTTGCCACATGTCTGGCGGCGCTCAAATGGGCGCCGCTTTTCAAGGCCCTGGTCATACGCGTTCACCCGTTACGCCGCAACCGGCGCGACCGGTAACTATGTCAATACACATTTCGCGGTCGCAGCTCATTGCGGTAAATCGTAATCAAATATGATCGCCGACTTCACCCCGTTCTCTAACGCGGGCATTACCTTCTCTTGTGCGACCGCGACGTGCGCAGGATGCTCCAGGTATAGCGCCCGCTCTTCGGCATTGTTGAATGTCATGACAAAACAATACTCAAATCCCTGGCTAAGGCCTTCGGGGCTGTTGTTTTTGCCGTAGGTGCACGACCGGATCTGTGGAATAGTATCCTGAAGTTTCTTCATTTCCGCGAGCAGGCCGAGCGCTTCGGGTTCTGAAACAGACGGCTTGAAAGACACCAGTACTATGTGTTGAATCATTTTGAACTTCCTGACTGTGCAAATGGTAGTATAACCTGATATCGTCGGTCACTCGCCAATATCACTGGGACATTCCTCAGCAACAAGAACCTGCATGCGGCTGCGGTCCATGAATGTCTCTTCGTCCGGAATCAATACCTTTCCCAGTTCGCCTTCAAGGTACTGCTTGCTGACCTCGTCCCAGACTTCCTTGGAGTCGTAATAGAACTCAACCACGGCGTCGTATCCTGGCGGCTCACCCTCAAAACCTTCTATCGGGCTGATATAGTTACGGATATAACCCCGAAACTGGGGCACGTGCTTAACCGCGAGCGGCGCGTGGTTATTCTCGTAATAGTTGCGAAACTCTTCGTGGGTGAGGCCTGGTTTGCGTGGAATCAGCGCTATCACTTTGAACATTTTTCTCTCCTGTTTTGTGTAAATTCAAGGGACAGACTTAAGTCTGTCCCCGGCCGGAGTTACATTTTATCGGGGTGTGCAGAACCATGATCATGAAAGTTCAGATATTTGAGTTACTTTCTTAAACAACTAACCACGTTTAACCGGTTTGGCGTCAACGGTTACGCGGATTGCCTTTTGTACGTGACGTTCAACCGTAGGCTTGGCGGAACCGCCGTCCCGCTCACCCCAGGTGACGACCAGTTCTTTCCCGTCTGCGGCCAGGTCCTCCCGCACGCAGGCCAGGGAAATCCAGGCGCGCAGGTTGTCGGAATAGGCGGGAACGAAAGACATGCCCACACGTTCGCCATCCAGCAACACCTCGTCACAGGAGAAGGTAGAGTAATTGGCTACCGGCATTTCCATATATTTGTAACGTTCAGCGCCAGGTCTGAACTGGCTGGCGTAGACCTCATTGGTATCTTCAGCATTCCAGACCAGGCGCACCTTTTTGCGCTTGGGCTGTTCTGCCATCTTTTCCAGCGCCTCACGACCGATAAACTCGTGGTCAAACTTGATCATGAAACCGTACCCCAGCTCATAAGGGGTCAGGTACAGATCTTCGATGTCGTGCTCTTCGCTATAGTAACTGCCACCGATGGAACCGGACCCTTCAGGGCTCTTCGCAGGCAGCCACTCACGATATTCTTTCGTCTTTTCCCCTGTGTAAACCGCGGGAACCGCGCCGCCAAACCAACCGGACTCAGCCGACGTGCACGGATAGATGCGACCGCCGACAGGTGTCAGGTCATACTTCTCACCGGCTTCGAACACCAGTGCGCGCACGGCCTCACCTTCTTCACTTGAGCCCCAGAACTCATAACCCGGCGCGCCGGACATGCGGTGGTTCAAGGCCGTGGCCTGGTAGCTGCCTATCCTGAATTTACCCATTTTGAAAAACGGGATATCGGGTAACGGGCCGCCGTTTACGGCTTCCAGGATTTTGTTGGCATTGGGACCTTGAACCTGGTAGCGATACAACTGTCTGTCGGCCAGGTTTGGCGACGGCTTGTCGATACAAAGGGTCTCCACGTCGTAGCCGCCGGTTGCCGCGTGGTAGGCAATCCACATTATCGAGCTCGGCCGGCCCAGGATATGGACCTTGTTCTCCGTTTCGCAAGTCAGGATTGCATCGCCGATCATGAAACCGTCATAGCTACAGACGACCAACTGTTTGGCCTTCATTGCGCCGAAGTTGCCGAAACTGTTTATTGCCAGGCCTTGGAGCAGTTTGGAGACACCGGGGCCTTGCAATTGCAAGTCTGTCATGTGGTGGGACATGTCCTGGAAAATTGCGGCGTTTTTCCAGGCCGCCTGTTCGTCACGAAAGTTGCTGAATTCGGGTTTTACCGGGAACTGAAAAGGGCTTGCAGGCGCATTGTAAAGCATCTCGAAGGGACTGGCATAGCCCTGCAGTTTTTGTTCCAGGGTTTGATCGGTCATGACTGGGGTTCCTCTTGGAAAATAATTAATCTCGATAGCAGAAGGGTTAAACGCCGGCGAAATTCTTCGTGGGTCAGGCCGGGTTTTCGACGTACCAGCATCATGACTTTAAACATTCGGGGCTCCAATTGTTACTTTTCTTTTTTCAGTTATTTTTCTGATACTGAAAAAATTTTCCTTCATTTTCAAGAAAAATGCGAGTCTCCCATGTCGGCCTGGAGGATGACAACCGGAGGGGTAAATTGACAAATCAAATTATTTTGCTCGCCCGCCGATACTACCGGAGATTTCGCCCGCGGTAAAATGGGCGCCGGTATTTGCAGCCGCCGGTTACCCCTGTTCAAAAGAGGTCAGTACCTGGGTGTATTCACTCGGGTACAGGTTCGGGATGGCGACTTCCCTGCGTGTCATCTTGATCAGGCCGACCTCCGGCGCATACCACTGTGTCTGCTCAACCTTGAACCTGCGGATCCCCAGCATGATGCGCTGCGGCAGGTCGAGAAACCCGACCGCATCGATGCGCAGGCACCGGGAAAAATGGCCTGCGGGCACGTTTACGGTTTCGTCCAGGCTGGTGATGGTATAGTCCATGGTCATGTAACGGC
>JAPOQU010000005.1 GCA_026710545.1 Gammaproteobacteria bacterium
CTCACGCCGGGTTGCGAGGTCGCTGAGCAACATCACGGTCTCCCCCTGGCGTACCCGGCAGAGATCGAATTCTTTTTTAAACAGCATCCCCAGCTTGGCAGGGTTCAGCTCCTGTACGCGGGCTATTGCAGGTAACATGTCAGATACTCCCCATTCTCTTTATTCGTCATGATTGAATGACAACGTCCGTTTGTCAATATCAAGTAGTGAGAAAAGCAGAAATCTGCTTGCCATAACTCCGGCCAGAACATATCCTTTGACGTGACGAACCACCAACCGGAATAATATAAACAAACAGCCAGGGGGAGGGTTACAGTGGCCTTAACAAGCGTCGAATCATTTCATAGTCCGACGGAAGCCGCTGCAGTGGTGCAGCTTTTACAACAGCATGAGGACAGCGCGCTGATCGTTGCCGGCGGCACTTTCCTGCATGGGCT
Organism: Gammaproteobacteria bacterium; assembly: GCA_026710545.1. GTDB lineage: Bacteria > Pseudomonadota > Gammaproteobacteria > Eutrophobiales > Eutrophobiaceae > JAAXHV01. The sequence continues at coordinate 438 of JAPOQU010000005.1, forward strand.
TGCCGCCAGGGGGTTGCTCACGGGTATAGACGCGCTGATAGATATACAGGGTCTGGGTCTGGACAATATCGCCGTCGACCCCGGCAACGTGGTTATCGGCGCCACGACCCGCCTGGCCCAGATTGAACAGGATGACGCGGTACAGCAGCAGGCCTGGCTGGGCGCCGTCAAGGATGCGATTACCTATCCGCCGGTGCAGATCATGAATGCTGCAACCGTCGGCGGGTCCATCGCTTCGGCCTGCCCCCTGTTTGACCTGCCGACCGGTTTCCTGGCATTGAACGGCGAGGTCCAGGCACTCGGGCCGGACGGCAGCCGCGCCATCCCCCTCGAAGCATTCTTTTCCGGGCTGTTCGAGAACAGCCTGGCCCCGGCCGAATTCGTCACGGCGATCAGGCTGCCTGTGCCGCCGCCCAACAGCGCCAGCGCGTTCATCAAGCTGGAAACCAATGCCAATGACCTGGCCATCGTCAATGCCGCGGTGGCCTTGACGCTGGACGGCGCTAACCGGTGCGAGCAGGCCCGTGTATTTATCGGCGGCGGAACGGGAGAGACGCCGGCGCGGGCAGGGTCGGCAGAGGACCTGCTGGCCGGCGCCGTTCTGGATGAAGACACCGTCAGCGGGGCCGGAAAAGCGGCGCAAGGTGACGTGGACCCCATCTCCGACCACCGGGCATCGAAGGAATATCGATCACACATGACCGGGGTGCTGGTGCAAAAAGCCTTGCGCAAGGCAATAGCCAGGCTGGGGGGAGAAAGTGCGATGACAAATCGTCAGGATAGACGATTTGCACGGCGCCAGCCGCCCGCAGGGTTGCGCCCAGGGATGGGCGCAATGAAACAAGTCATACAGCTTGACGTAAATAATGAAACGCACGAGATAGCGGTAGAACCCCATGACAGCCTGCTGCGCACCCTGCGGGAAACCCTGGGCCTGAACGCGGCCAAACGCGGTTGTGATTCCGGCGGATGCGGTTGTTGTACTGTTCTGGTTGACGGTAAGGCAGTGTATTCGTGCATGACCATGGCCATGCAGGTTGGGGACAGGACAGTGACTACCGTGGAAGGACTGGGTGGCGACGCCGGACTGGACCCCGTGCAACAGGCCTTTATCGACGCCGATGCGGTGCAGTGCGGCTACTGCACCTGCGGCATCATGATGGCAGCCAAACAGTTGCTTGCCGAGAACCCGGACCCGGACGAGGAAGCCATCCGTAAGGGCATCTCCGGGAACCTGTGCAGGTGTACCGGGTACCAGAAAATTATCGAAGCCGTGCAGATGGCGGCAGCGGGTTGATAAATACAACATGGGGACAGATTTGAAATCTGTCCCCGAAGGACATAACTATGGCTCAATTGAATGTTGTCGGTAAAAATGTCGTACGTCCTGATGCTTATGACAAGGTAACGGGCGGCAAACACTATATCGTAAATTACAGCCTGCCCGGCATGCTGCACGGCAAGCTGCTGCGCAGCCCCTATCCCCATGCGAAGATCATCAGTATCGACGCCAGCGAAGCGGAACGGCTGCCGGGTGTGAAAGCGGTGTTGACACCTGCCGAGGTGCCGCAGAACAAATTCACCCCCGTTTATTTCGTGCCGGCCCATGCCAAGAGCATGGTGCAGGATTTTGTCGTGATGAGCGACCGGGTACGCTGGGCCGGCCAGCCGGTGGCGGCGGTTGCCGCGACAACCCCGGAAGTCGCCGATGCCGCATTGCAACTCATCGACGTTGAATACGAGGAACTGCCGGCTGTATTCGACCCGGAGCAGGCCATGCAGGATGGCGCGCCGCAACTGCATGACGACGCACCGAATAACATTGCCAAGTCGCCGTCCTTTAATTTTGGCGACCTGGAGGCAGGATTTGCCGAGGCCGACCATATTTTTGAAGGCGTCTACCAGACGCAACGGGTGCATACCTGTTACATGGAACCGCGGGTTTGCGTGGTGGATACCGAAACCGACGGCAGGATTACCGTGCATTCCTCCATGCAGCACGGTTTCGGCCTCAGGGAAAAAATGGCGGTCGCCCTGGGTGTGCCGGAGAGCAGTATCAACGTGGTCAAACCGGCCTATATCGGCGGCGGCTTCGGCGGCAAGCTGGATATCGGGCACCTGGAGCCCATCGCGGCATTGCTGAGCCGCAAGGCGAAGCGGCCCGTGCGTATAGAGCACAGTCGCGGGGAAGATTTCATTACGACCACACGCAACCCGATCAAGGTGTATCTCAAGACCGGGGTGAAAAACGACGGCACGTATACCGCCCGCTATATCAAGAGCATACTCGATGGCGGCGCCCATGCCACCCACGGCGCAGAAGTAATCATGGTGCACGGACTGTACGGGACGTTTTTCCCATGGAAATGCCCGAACCAGGTCTGGGAGGGGTTTACCGTCTATACCAACAACATTATCGGCGGCGGTTACCGGGGCTATGGCGCGCCCCAGGGCTGTTTTGCCGTCGAATCCCAGAACGATGAAATCTGCGAGAAACTGGGTCTTGACCCGATTGAGTTCCGCTCCAGGAATACGCACAAGGAAGGCGACCCCCACCCGGTGCTGCAGGGCCACACGCTGAACAGTTACCGGCTGGACGATTGTCTGAAACAGGGCGCGGAGCGTATCGGCTTCGACCGGCGGCGCCCTGCCGGCGCGGATGCAGGAAGCAAAAAACGCGGGATAGGCTTTGCCTGCCACCCGTTGTGGGTGAGCGGTTGCCTGGGGTTCCCGGACATCTACGAGCATGCAGGCGCGACGGTGAAACTGAACCGGGACGGGACCGCGGACGTGGTGTCGTCCTGTGTCGACCTGGGCTCCGGCCAGACCACTATGCTGACCCAGGTTGTAGCGGAAGAACTGGGCCTGGCGCCCGGGGCGGTCAGGATCGTCTATGCCGATACCGATACCGCGCCTTTCGATGCCCCCACCCACGCCAGCCGCGCCACCTATTCGGCGGGTCTGGGGACCAAGGCAGCCGCCGTGGCGGTAAAACAGCGCCTGTTCCAGGCTGCCGCGGCCGTCATGGAGGCGAATGCCGATGACCTTTATCTTGAAGACGGAATGATACTCGTAAAAGGCGCGCCGGATTCCGGTGTGCCCATGACGGACATCATCACCCGCGCCGAGTCCCCGTTCATACAGATGACCGACAGCGGGCCGCAACCCACCACCATCGCGGAAAAAGGGACGATAATCGGTTCTGCCAGCCAGGCGCCGCCGTCCAACCCGTCGCCTGCCGCGGCGCAGTTCGTGGAGGTGGAAGTGGACACGGATAGCGGCGAAGTCAGGGTGTTGCGTGCGGTTCACGCTACCGATATGGGCCAGGTACTGCATCCCAAGTCTGCTGAAGGCCAGGTTGAAGGCGGCTTCCAGCAGGGCATGGGCTATGCGCTGATGGAGCACCTGCAGTTCGACCAGGATACCGGCGCCTGCCTGTCCGCCGATTTCCTGGACTACAAGATGCCGACGTCCATGGAGATGCCGCCGAAGGTCGAGAGCATTTTTGTCGAATCCCACGAGCCGACCGGACCGTTTGGCGCCAAGAGCATGTCTGAAGTCTGCCTGATCGTGCCCGCTGCGGCCATCGCCAATGCGATCTATAACGCCATCGGCGTCAGGATAACCGAATTGCCGATTACCCCGGAGAAGGTACTGCAGGCCCTGGGAAAATTGTAAAAGGATATTTTTGCAGGTACGCAAGGCCGGTTTGAAGATGCGGGTTGGTTCGATTATTGCGATTTTTGTCGCACTCTCTACAGCTGCCGGTATCGCTTTGAGTTACCGGATCAACGGCTCTGTGAATGCCTGTTATTGCCTGATGAGCCTGTTTTTCTCGATCAACCTGATGGTCTGCTATTGGGAGATGTGCCTGTTCTGGCGCCGGGATTACATTGAGAAACGCGTGGATTACTGGCGTGAATACTGCGCGGAGACCGGCCGTTCGTCTGCTGCCGGATTTATGGCTACCGAGGTTCCGTTAGGCAAAATCCTGTCCCCGACAATTTGGGCGGATGCCTGGGCTTCGTATTCCCTGTACGATGGTTCTTATGCCGACCGGCGCACGTACGGTTTCAACGTGGACATCGGCAACGGCTTTGTCACGGTAATTCCCTCACTGGTCCTGTACGCGGCGTACACGGTCAGTTTTCTGCCGGCACTGCTCGTGGGTATCCTGGGCGCCATGCTGTTCTGGCAGTGGGTGTACATGACCTCGGTGTACGTGGTGAGTTTTTATGTCGCAGGCAGGCATAAGCTGATTCGCAGGGGCGATACCTACTTCTATATCCTGGGAATAAACTCTTTCTGGGTACTGTTCGCGCTGCTGGGGTTGTACATTTCCGTTCGATTGATCGTCGATGGCGACTACAGCGTGCTGGGCCGGAGTTAGGCCGGTAATACCCAGAATGCCGCCGGGCTTCAGGGTCTTTTTGATGCTGAGCAGGACCTCCAGAGTCGCGGCTTCGCCTTTCTCGTTTTATATTTTGTACATTGCTTCCGCATGGTGTAGCTATTCCGTGAATTTCCTACATAAGATCAGAGACTACTGGAAAGGGTTAAGCAAACTGGCGCCACAATCCTTGTAGTCACTCACGTTCCTGGTAACAATGGTCAAGTCATGTATCAGCGCCGTCGCTGCTATTTGTTTATCCAAGGCATTCTCATGATACGGTACTCGCAGTTTCCCCCAGACCTGGGCCGCGTCCCGGTCAAAGCCAAGTATATTATCGCCATATTCCGTCAACAAACTGTTGAACCAGCGTTCCAGGTTGTCCGCTTGCTTAAAGTCCTGCCTGTGACGTATTTTCTCTATACCACGGCGCAGTTCGCCAACGGTGACCACGCTGATATATACCGGCGTTTCGTCTTTTACAACATGACGGAAAAACGCCCTGACGCCCCGGTTTGAGTAGCGTCCTTTTCTTGCCTCACTGATGACATTGGTATCAATCAAATACATCGGCGTCCCTGCCGTCGTTGTTGCGCTCAAAATCTTCATCCCCACCAACATTCGGCATGTCGGCCAGTACCTGGGCAAATGACTTCTTTCTTGGGCCGAGCAATACACTCGAGAGTATCAATCTATGCTCGGCTTCGGCGCTGCGTGAATGGCGCGCTGCCCGTTCTTTCAGGGCCTGCACTACGCCGTCGTCAATATTTCTTACTATCAGAACGCCCATATTTCCTCCGCTAAGCGGTTATGATAGCAATGATAGCATAACGCATACAGTGAATCCAATCACAATTCACCTTGCGGCCACCCGCGCACCGACACCCGATGCATGATTCGATCCTGTTCGGGCGAACGTGAGCGCTCGAGTAGCTCGGCGCTGTGCAGAAGCTGCGAGTTGTCCCAGATCACCACGTCGTGTTTGTTGTATGCGTGCCTGTATACAAAGCGCTGATCGGTCGCATGCTCAGCCAGTTCCAGCAGGAACTGCCGGGCGCTGTCGCCGGACATGCCTTCGATGCCGATCCCGGTATCGGCGGCGCCGTACAGGGCGCGCCTGCCGGTTACGGGATGCGGCCGTACCAGGGGGTGGCGCACCAGCGCCATGGACCCGTCGGTACGCGCCTCGTAGCAGTGGATCACGGTCATCGTATCGACCCGCTGCCGCATTGCCTGCGGTAACGCCTCGTACGCGGCAACCTGGTCGGCGAACAGCGTCCTGCCGCCGGAAGGCGGAACGGCAATTGCGTTCAGCATGGTGAAGCTGGCCGGTTCATCGGTGTGGACCAGGTCGGTATGCCAGTGGGCGCCACCGTTGAGTTGGCGGTCGTCACGGTTGTCTGCGTTCGACAAGGACATGACGCCGGGTAGTCCGTCAAGACGAAGATCCGCCTCGGTATGGTGAATGGGCTTGCCGAAGCAGGCGCCGAAATCGGCCAGTTGTGCCGGTGTGAGTTCCTGATCGGGGATACATACCACCGCGTGGCGGTAGAGCAGGGTCACGATCGTATTGATGGTTTCACGGTCGGCGCCTTTGCTGATCCGCAAGCCTGTCAGCGCTACGCCAATCCCGTCGGAAAGCGGTGTTAATCCCGGCGTCGAATCAATCATGGTCTGTCACGGTCATATTGTGTAAGAAGGTGTGTTGTTGAGCGTATCAATAGCAAAACCGGATCGCTGCTTGAACTCGTCAATCACGGCTTGCAGCCTGTCCATGCCGACATAATCATGGATGTTGTCCGCATCATCGGGACATTCGTTCCTGACTACCTCCAGCACCTCGTCGGGGCCGTTTTCGCGGCTGGCCAGCACCACCCGGTTCGCCTTGGGAAGCCTGTCTGCTTCATAGGCCTTGAGACCTGCCACCGGATCGCCCTCTCCCGACAGCGCAGAAGCCAGGGCCCTGCCGTCGATAATGGCGTGCACCGCGCCGCTGGAACTCACAGGTATCAGCGGGTGTGCCGCATCGCCCAGCAGGCCGACCCTGCCGAATGTCCACCGTTGCAACGGGTCCCGGTCGTATATGGGAAACTCAAATATCTGCTCCGTCGCGGAGATGATGCCGGGTACGTCCAGCCAGTCGAATTGCCAGTCCCGATACAGTTCGACCAGGTTGTCAGGCCGGGTCAGTTTGCCCCAGTCTTCCTCCTGGCGTTGGTCCGTCACAAACGGGACCGCGGCAATCCAGTTGATATGACTCTGCCCGTTTGCCTGCAACCTGCCGGAAATAGGGTACGACACCAGGCGCAGGCGGTTGTCGCCGCAAATGACCATGGACTCGCCGTCCAGGTATGGCGCCCCCTGCACGGCCCCGCGGAAACAGACCATGCCGGCATAAACCGCCGCGCCTTCGTCCGGATACAGCGTTTTCCTGGTGGCCGAATGCAGGCCGTCAGCGCCGATGAGGATGTCGCCGGTAACGTCGGCTAGCGGTTGCTTCGATGCCGGGTCGATGAAAGTCGCGGTTATCGAGTTATCATCCTGTCTGAACCCTGCAAGCTGGTGGCCGGCAACAACCCTGTCCGCGCCCGCGCGTTGTCTGAATGTTTCAAGCAGCAACATCTGCAGTTCACCGCGGTGCAGCGAGTACTGCGGCCAGTTGTAACCGGCATATTCACCGCATGGGACACTGATTGCCAGTTTGCCGCGCCGGGAAAAATATTTCATGGAGCGGGTGCGGATGGCGATCCTGTCCAACTCGTCCTTGAGGCCAAGCGCGATCAACTCCCTCGATGCGTGGGGCAGGATATTGATACCGACGCCCAACGGCACAATCTGTTCCACGCTTTCAAAGACGGTTGCCTCTATGCCGGCCTGTTCCAGGCTCAATGCGGCGGTGAGGCCGCCGATGCCTGCGCCTGCTATCAATACATGCATGAATGCCTCAATAACCGCTTAACCTGTCGGGATAAATAAAGTTGTTCTCCGTTGTGTAGTGTTCCCATAGTGCAAGCATTTCCTTGAGTTTCCCGGGGTTGGAAGCTGCCAGGTCATTAGTTTCCGCGGGGTCATCGGCAAGGTTATATAACTGCCACTGTCCCGGCTTCAGGACCGGCAGGCGCACGTCCCGTGACGGGATGCTGGGAATATAAAGTATCTTCCAGTCGCCCTGGCGGATGGCCTGCTTGCCGAACAGTTCCCAGCCCATGTAGTCACCAGGTTCACGTATGGTCTCACCAGCGCCGGTCAGGATCGGCATGACCGAGCGTCCCTGCATGGCCAGCACTTCCCGCCCCTGGTACGGTCCCGCGCCGGGATGCTCGATGCCTGCCAGTTCCAGCAGGGTTGGCATGACATCTTTAACGGTGGTGATCGAATCGTTCATCACCCCCGACTGCATGGCGCGCGGGTAATGGAAAAACGCCGGCGCCCGTACGCCGCCCTGGCTGGGGTAACCCTTGAACATGCGCAACGGGGTATTGCCTGCCTGCCCCCAGTTCGGTCCCAGCCAGACATAGGAATCGGCATTGCCGATGTTCCCGTAGCTGTTGTCGCAACACTCGTCCGCCCATTGCGCCACTTCAACAAAAGTGAGTTGCATCGCATGACCTTCAGGGCCGTTGTCCGACATGAAGAAAATGACGGTGTTCTCGTATGCGCCGATCTCCTTGAGATAATCGACGATCCTGCCGATATACACATCCACGTCGTCCACCATGGCCGCGTAGATCTCCATGATTTTCGCCTGGTAGCGCTGTTCCTCCGCGCCCAGTTCATCCCATGGTTTCTCGTCCAGCAACCGGGGAAAGGGTTCGGTGTCTGCGGCAACCAGTCCCCGGGCTTTCATCTCCTGCAGGCGTCTGTCCAGTAACGCATCGTAGCCGTCATCGTAAACGCCCTGGTACCTGGCTATTGATTCCTGCGGCGCCTGCAGGGGCCAGTGGGGTGAGGTGTGGGCGACATAGGCGAAAAACGGTTTGCCGTCATCCAGGTCGGCATTGATGTATTCAATCATGCGTTCGGTGTAGAAGCGGGTGGAGTAAAAGTCCTCGGGCAATTCTTCCACATTCACGCCATCTTCCCGGTAGGGAGCCTTGCCCGGGCCGACGATCGGGAGCATGTTGGCAAACGCGCCTGCGCCGCCCGGCAGCAGGGCAAAGGATTTTTCAAACCCCCGCGCTGCCGGGCTGGTTTCCTGTGTCAGTCCCAGGTGCCACTTGCCGGTCATGTAGGTGTTGTAACCGGCGTCCAGGAACAGTTCGGAAAGCGCCGCGACCTGGAAGTTCAGGTAACCTTCATAGCCCGGGTTGCCTGCCTGGTTCGGCGACATATCCTCCGCCATGTTGCCGAGGCCGGCATTGTGGCTGTCGGTGCCGGAGAACAGCATGGCCCGGGTGGGGGAACAGTTCGGCGCCACATGAAAATTGCTGAGAAAGACCCCTTGCCGGGCGAGTGCGTCTATATTGGGCGTCCTGATCTCGCTGCCGAACAGGCTGAGGTCGTTGAAGGCCACGTCATCAACCACGATAAGCAACACGTTCGGACGGGAATCCGCTCTGCCGGATGTATCTGAGTCCGGGCCGGAACACGCTGCGAGACAGCAACAGGCAAGTGTGATAAAAATAGCAGGACAGTTTAGTGGTTTCATTCGAAGTGATAAGGATTTTTCATTATTGTCGGCGCCGTATATTACCACAGCGTTGTTACAATCTTGTCTGCAATAACGGCGAAACATTAGAGAGATGAAAGGAAAAATTGCTTTTGAAGAACATATGGCGATCGAGGAAACCCTGGGTCATTCCAGGGCTGTTGCCGCTGAATCGGGGAGGTGGGATGAATTTACCCTGGAACTCCTTGACATGGACAAACGTCTCGCCGCCATGGACCGGGCGGGTATCGAACTGTTGATACTGTCCCTCAATGCCCCCGGTATCCAGTCCATCCTGGATCAGGAAGAAGCCGTAGTAACTGCCCGGAAAGCCAATGACCGGATTGCTCAATGGGTTAACAGGCATCCCGGCCGCTATGCCGCTCTGGCCGCGTTACCCATGCAGGACCCTGTTGCAGCCTGCGCAGAACTGGAACGCTGCGTTAACGAACTGGGTTTCAGGGGGGCGCTGGTGAACGGCTTCACACAGAAAGGCAATCCGGATGCGGCGATTTACTATGACATCCCTGAATACCGGGACTTCTGGGCGACGGTGTCGGACCTGGATGTACCGTTTTACCTCCACCCGCGCACGCAGTTGCCGGCAACGTCCGGGAACTATGACGGGCATCCCTGGCTGCTGGCCTCGCCCTGGGGGTTTGCCGTCGAGACTTCAATTCATGCGTTGCGCCTGTGCGGTTCCGGCATATTCGACGATTTCCCCAGCCTGAAAATCATCCTGGGCCACCTGGGGGAAAATATCCCGTTCGGCCTCTGGCGCATTGATGAACGCATGCGTTTCTCTCCCCGCGGGTATCGCGGCAAACGCCCGCTTGGCGAGTATTTTCTTGAACATTTCCATGTCACAACCAGCGGCAACTTCAGCGATCCGGCTTTCCGGTGCACCCTGGACGTGATGGGCAGGGACAGGGTTTACTTCTCTGCAGATTACCCGTTTGCAAGACTGGAGGATGCTGCCGAATGGTATGACGCCACCCCCGTTATAAGTGATAAAGAGCGATTGCAAATCGGCCGCTATAATGCGATCGACCTGCTCAAACTTGACCTGGGATGAGTGTGCTATACTGACACACACTGCAGTGATTAAGGTTTTTTGTATCGTAGTTGCTGCAGGTTTGACATGGTTGTCTGCAAGCCTTGAATGGCGCTTGGGAGAATGTGCCCGGGTGTTGTTGCGGGATGCCGACGTGATATTTTAAACAATGGATATGGTGTTAGTGATATGACTCCTGGGTTTTTGGCAATCAGCGTTCTCTGCGTGGCCATGGGCTGTTACATCTTCATTCTCCAACTTAGATTACGCGTCAATTTGGTATTGCTTATTGATGCGCGTGAAGTTATCAGGAGATTCAAGAACCGCTGTGATATGCAAGACACGCGCTTCCAAGCGATTAAGAAACGCGTTGAAAGGCAGGAGAAGCTCCTTGAGGATATGGATAAGCGTTGTCAGACGGCGAGCAAGTCGATGGACGAGTTAGGAGAGCAGATCAGGGCCTTGGAACGCCGCGTATATTCCTGCGACCCCCGGTGGCTACGTTCTTTTACATGCGGATTATTGCGCCGCCCCTGGACTGCGAACGAAGTGGACAAGCTGCGTAGAGGGTACACTCAGGCTTTACCCGGCAAGTAAGGACAGGTCGGCTGCGAAGGCGCTTCAATGAGGCCGCAGCATTAATGCTGCGGAATACGCCGGCAAGTGCATGTTGCCCAAGAGATTTAATCTGGCTTCAATGAGGCCGCAGCATTAATGCTGCGGAATACGCAGGGTGTCGAAGTTGGTGCCGATGCTAACCCGATGGCTTCAATGAGGCCGCAGCATTAATGCTGCGGAATACGCATTAGTACAGGATTTCGCTTTACCTAGTATGACGCGCTTCAATGAGGCCGCAGCATTAATGCTGCGGAATACCCAATATTACCACAAGGACAAACCAACAAACTAACCATGCTTCAATGAGGCCGCAGCATTAATGCTGCGGAATACAGCTCGCTCTGTAACCTGCTGTTTAACAAGGATTAAAGAAATCCGTTGCGAGAGGTTCGGACAGATCACAATATTTATCACACTCCATTATGTTTATTTTGCGATATATCATTTGTAACGTTCTGATTGACAAAGAACATTTTTATGCGAGTGCTGCGCGGTATTTGCTCGTCACCGGAGTGCTCGCAGGGACCGGGAGAACATCAGACGATAACAGGCTCTTTCTCCAGCGGTTGAAAATCCTTACCCAGACTTACAACCCGCGGCTTGACAGAATCCGCCAATCCCAAGTCCATAAGTATAACATGATCCTCCTTGTGGTGGATAATTTCATCCAGGGTAGCGACCAGCTCAGCATGGCGGCGGCGCGACAGCCGACACTGGAAGACAGATAGCTGTAACCACTCCCCATAGCCGTGCAGTAGTTTGAATATGGAGCGCCATCTTTTTTGATCGGAAATGTCGTAGGCAATGATGTAAAGATGTTCATCCATAGCTTCAGCGCGTAGTAAATTGAGGAAATTCGATCAACTCACCGAGCAGAAATCGGGCCAACAGTCTGGCTTGCACCTCGAACAGGCGACGATAACTGATTTTGTAGCCAAACAACGGGTGAGTAATCTCCTGGCTGAGCCGCCGTTCATACGTGCCGATAAACCGTTTTCTTCCATCCGCTGTCAGGTTGACGCTACCGGCCGCGGATATGAAATCGCTCGGACGAACTTCGCCGTTGTTAATCGCCATCAGGACCGTGGAGTCGGCAACCAGGGGCCTGAAAGGTTCCATCATATCGAGTGCCAGGGCCGGACGGCCGTAGCGAGGCTGGTGAAAAAATCCACGATACGCATCAAAGCCTACCGCAGTCAGGGCCACTGTCCAGGTGCGCGTCAGGAGACTGTAAGAGTATGACAATAAAGCATTAACCGGGTCAGCTGGCGGGCGGCGGTTGCGTTTATCGAACTCAAAAATAAATTGATCCGTGTCCTTGTCCTGTTTGATCAAATTCTGGAATTCCCCGAAGTAGCGCGCCGCGGCATTGCCTTCCACGCCCAATAATTCAGCGATTGAAGAAACGCGTTCAGATCGCTCAGCATCTTGACTAAACAATCTGTGCAGATGCTTGGGCTTCTCTTCCGGTTTCCAGTTTCTTCGCATGATGGTGCGACAATTCTGAATCTTTGCGCGCACGAACCCTTTAGACAGGGCCAGGCATACCCGTTCATCAAAGCTGGCCTTGAACTGTGCGGTGCGCAGTTCAACGTTCTTGTGCCCTGTGCCAGCGGTATGCCCCAGGAACCAGCCGCCGAAGGAGTGCCAGGTGACCGGAATTTCCCGACGCATGAGCTCGTGCAGGGTAGGGGTGGTAATATAAACATTGCCCATCGCCACTACCTGCGATACCTCAGGCAGGCGAGCTTTCCTGACCACTTTGTCCTCTACGGAGATCTCCAGTGTTTCCCCTGACTTTCTGACCGAGGCCCGGTTAGCCTGCACATACACGGGCAGACCATCATCCCGACTGACCGCCAGCGGTCGTGGCGGTGTTTTCAGGCGCTTGAGAAAGTTGACCTCATCGGGCAGACAGATGCCGACCAGGGAGCAGCGCGGGCACTTGGGACTGTCTTCCAGGGGTGGCGGCATTTGCCCGCCGGCCGCAATAAGGCGCAGGCCGGACACCGCAGACAGGGTCTTGTTTTTCAATTCCTCATCAAATTCCACGCGCACCCGTTCCCTGGACTCCGCGTAATACAGGATCCCTTCCGTACATTCATAACCGTGTTCCGCCAGCAACATGCCTTGCAGACATAACTGCACGCGCTCGGGGCTGTATGCCCCCTGTGCCACGTGAGGGCGTTTGCCTTTCTTGTAATCCACCGGCGTGACAACGTTGCCTTCTCCCTCCACCAGGTCGAGTTTGGCGATGATACCAAGCTGGTTGGAGGATAAAGTGATTGAACGCGCATGAAATTCCAGGTTCTCATCGGCGTTCCCCGGACCAGGAAGCTTCCCACCTGGCTTGTCTACGCGGCGATGCTGGTACTTGCCCTGTATGGTATCGGACGAATCCGCCCATTCCCCCTGTACCCACTCAAGGTAAGCAAGCCGCGGGCAATATTCGTACTCATTGACCATACGCGCCGGCAACAGCGGCATGTCGGCGGCAAGATCGGGGAAGGGCAGGGGTAATTCCTGCTGGATGAGTTGTTCGGGCATGATTGCGGAGCAGGAGCCGTGCGGGTAAGGAGGACGTTACTGCGCTGGTCAGACTTTAAACCCGACTGCTTCGGCCACTGTACGTTGTCGTTCGTCCGCCGTCACGAACCACATTTCTCCTGGGTCCTGGGCAACATAGAGCGCCGAAGCGACATGCCACAGGTCGGCGCCGCGCAAATACCCGGCTTCAAGGACTGCCGTTATCTCAGGCGTCAGTGACCGGTCCGGCAACACCCACTTGAGGTTGGAGAAGAGATTTGGCGAGAAGCCGGTTCCTTCGCGCGAGCAGGCAGACCGCAGTTCCGCTTCGAGCAGGTTTGAAGAAAGCAGGTATGAGGGTTCTGCAAGCCGATTCACTATTGCAGCGCCGCCGCCTTCGTTGAAAGCCACGGCAATCAACGCCGAAGTGTCTACATAAGCAACATTCATTCGTTACGTTCTTCGAGGAAACGTTGCAAGGCGCCGGGACGGTGGGTCAATGCTGTGAGCGGCTGTCCGGACTGGCCCGAAGGCACAATGACCCCTTGTCGTTCAAGTTCGTCCAGCCTGTCCTCCAGCGTTTCGGGGCCTCGTTGGGTCGGGCGGATTTCGGCTACAGGGTCGCCACGGTAAGACACCGTGACCGTCCTGCCTTGCCGCACGTGCCGCAAGACCTCGGAGAACCGCGCCTTGGCTTCATAAGTCGAATAGATAAGCTGCATGTGAAAGATTATATCTAGTCACACTAGTCAGATCAAGTTGCAGATAGCTAACAGCAGGAAAAAGGGAGTGAGCCTGTTCAAACGTCATGCCTTTAAGCTGCCTATCAGGTGATGATATAATGACAACAGCTGCAAACGCTTCAATACAAACCGGCTGATGGCGAAATAATCATGTCAACTATTACGGACATCCAGAATACGATCCTGTCTCTTTCTGAAGCTGATTACCGTTAATTGAGACAATGGTTCAGCGAGCTGGATTGGGAAAACCGGGACCGACAGATTGAAGCGGATTCAAACAATGGAAAACTGGATTTCCTGATTGCTGAAGCCTTCGAAGCCAAAGATAAAGGCAGACTCAAGAAACTTTAGATGCACCGGACGACCCCTCGCTTCTGGAAATATTTTGATCGACTCCCGGAACCTGTTCAAAGGGCTGCAAGAAGGAACTTCCGTCAACTCATAGCAAAACCTGATTAGCCTTCTCTCCATTTTAAGAAGGTCGGCAAGTTCTGGTCGGTTCGCGTGGGAATGGCCTACAGGGCGCTCGCTGTTAAAGATGGTGGTGATTTCATCTGGGTATAAATTGGCAATCACGACGAATATGACCGGCTGCTTCAGTCTTAAGTTGATCCCGTACCGAACACATCACCTGCACGGCGTTGAACGGTTTGTTATTCGATGCCGTAGTCGATTGTTTCCTTGGCGGTTCTGATTTCCAGCATAAGATAACCGATTCACCAATGGTTTTATTCATTCATAGCAGAAAAAAGCCCTCCACCACTATGACTGTTACGGCCTAACATGAGGGGTCCCTTAACCGCCACGGCAAAGTGCAGACGCATACGGGCAGACAGGCTGCCACCGTTTGGACCGGCGTTGAATTGCAACAACTCAACTTCGGGTTTAGGCAGCCCTCTTCGTTCACATTCAATGATTATGTCGCGGATGACAGCGGTGTTTGGTTCTTTCCTTCGCCCTGCATGGCGGGTCGGGCAATAGGGTGTGTGGCTTTGCCATACGCGAGCAGGGCCGGCAAGCGGGTCTCCGGCTGTCAAGCAACACGCAGGTCCAAATGTGAGGACCCCAAGCTTACCGGCCCGCACCTGGGTCAACATTGTCGCAACGTTGTTGAAGGAAGCACGGTCATTACGGTTTCCTTTTGTGGTGCGGTCACACGCCCAGGGAGCGGCCACTATCAGTCGATCAATCTGCCCATCCTTGTTTGCGTCTTCAGCGGCGAGAAAAACATGTTCGTGTCCACCTGACCTGGCCGGACTTCCTTCACGTTCATGCCCTGAGAAAAGCCTAGGTACACGCCTCTTATCGTCTTTAGACACTGCCATCAGTGCACGTCTGACGGCGCGTAGCATAGGTTCCGTGTCAGCGGTAGCGATATTGTTATCAGATATTATTCGGAAAAGCAGCACATCGCGAGATACATCTTTTTCAGGGGCCATAAGGCCGAGACCGAGATAACGTCCGTTTCCAATAATCACAGGGCCGCGCACGGCACGGGTAAAACTAATCTCCACATGTCGCATGAAACGTTTTGCAAATCGTTCAGGCACGGCAAATTCTTCCGCTATGGCGCCGTTACGGCCGAACGGTTCGCGTTGGACACGAGTAGCCTCTACTGGTGTCTTGATCCCTGTGTGACGTAACGCATGCATCACAGCACGGCTTGCCTCTTCCTCACTGGCAATGCGCTTAGACTCGGAGCTTTTGCGCCTTGGATGCCTGATTGGCAAGGCAGCGGGGGTAATTGTGCGCCAAGTACGAAATTCATCCTGCCCATCGTTGTTTATTCCGTAGTGGCGAAGCATTTCCACTTCTTCACTTCTGACCAGATTCCACAGGATTTCTCCGGTTGTCGGGTCAAAATATCCAATGCCTGAAAACGCCCAGGCTATATCATCGGCACGCAAGGGACAGTTTGGCGGAACTTCCACCAGTACGCGACGAATCGCCTGGTCGGCATGGTTATGACCAATGGAGGGAAGCGGCACAACCCGTAACCGGGCAGTCTTGTCTGCTTCTGTTGCCCCGCGGCCGATTAGTATGCGTTCAATTTGTCCTATTTTTCCAGATAACGTTTCCTTCAACCGCTCAGTGGCCTTATCCCGTAACCACTTTACCAGTTTTTCTGTCTTTGTAGACGGCCATGTGACGAAAGGTTCGTGAAGTGTAGCGGCGCGCATTTCGTATAGAAAATACTGGGAAGGAGTATCGTACATGACCTTGGCAAAGCGGGGCTTTGGCGGTTGAGAAAAAAGTTGTTGAAGCTTTCTTCCTTGTTTTACATAAGTGAAGCGTTCCCTGTTTGCATCGTAGCGATTTCTGAGGCTTGCAAGTGACCCTCCTGCAGGGCAGAGCAGCGCCATGCCTGTGACCCCCTTAGTCGGGCGATAGATAACTCCACCATGATGGGCAAGCCGTATTTCTACTTCGTCTGTATTTAGAATCTCCGCCCATGCCCACGCCATATCGACACCGCGTCCTAACTGGTAGAGGCGTTCAGCAATCTGACAGATGGTTTGAGCACGATCTTCTGCGACTGTACCTTTATCGAGCTTCCAGACAAATAGTAGTGGAGATTGCGCATCGAAAACATGCGGCCGGATAGTTTTTGGAACTCGAAGCTTACTGATTTTTCTTGGGTCACCGCCATATTTGTCAAGATCGTTGTTTGGCACAAAGATCGAAAGAGATTGAATTTTACGAACAGCCGGTGCGACTATAACTGGTGCTTCAAGCTTTTGTAGCCATTTCATCGCTCCCATATCAGTACTCGACAATTCCTCGCCTACAGCGGCGCACGCTACCAGTGCTTGAAACAACCGCGCTGGCGCTGGAGGCCACTCCCCAATACCACGGTCACTCTCGCCATGATAGCGACCATCATGGAAGCGCACCGAAAGTAGTAATGAACGGGTCATGGTTCAGGCTGGGCTTTCCTCATCTTCGGACTTCTTCGCGAGTAGCTTCTTGGCCTTGTTCAAGTTGAACTTATAGATTAACTCCGTAGGCCATTGCTTCCTGAAAGGTTCCGTAGCTTCCTTCGCGTAATCAAGGAGGCTTTTCTGAGCGCTATCAGATGATAAGTCAATAGGTTCTATCGCACCTCGCCGAGGGATAGCGCCCCAAACATCATCATCGGCATAGCGAAGATGGCATCCTTCCCGAAGGAACAAATCGATTTCTGCTGTTGCCGCAATCAATGTCAGGGCCAGAAGATACCGTCGCACAGATTTCGTTTCTTCATCGTTGGCGCCGTTGAGCGCGCGTAGAGCAACGAGGTTGACAGTAATATTTCTCTCAATCGGCCCGCTTGTGAGTACTCCCCCGAGAACTCTCGCTTCAAGATTAGGAGAGCTGTCAACATATTGTGCAACCTTGGTTTTTCGGAACGTTGCCGGTGCATCTGCGAACCCTTTTTCGGATAGTTTTGTCTTTTTTGCTTTAGCTTCTTTTTCCAGTGAATCTTTCTGATCGTCATCGAGTGCTTTCCATACGGAATTGAATTGAGCTGCTGCATGAAGCGGTTCGACATTCCACGCACGAATGGTTGAGCGCACCAAACGAGGATGCTTTTCGCCCGATGCGCCACGTGAATCCCAGAAACCGAACACAAGGGATGTAGGAGCTAACAGGCACAACGGAGCAGCATCACCACTCTGTCTCAATTCGCGGAAAGCCTTCTCCATGCTGGGTACAAGTTCCGGACAGGAATAAACAACAGCATCGGCGCTTCGGTGAGCGAGATCAAGAAGAGAACGTTTCTCAATGTGCTTCTCTCCGTCATTTTCTTTAGTGTGTAACTCAATTTCAATCTGAGGAACGAGTTCTGAATAAGGCTCGCTTTTGAAAATCGGTTCCATACGATTTGCCTGAGAACCGACGCTGTCAATCAGTGCAACTTTCGTTCCATCGGAGAGCGTATCAATGTTGTAACCGATATCAGCATAGGTTGGGGGGAAAATGATGTTATCTTCGCCGACTGCTAGAAGTTTCTGTTTCAAATGTAGCGCAACTGGACCATCAACATCGTCGGCCCACGTATTGATCGTATCAGGTGTAAATGAGATAGAGTTATTCACTATTATTCCTCCAATTCTGCAAAAAAACACTCTTTGTATTGTTTATCATTACCCAGATGTGCACGAAAAAATCGACACTGGTCCCTCAATAGGAATGTATCTGGTGCGAACAATGCTACGCGGCAAAGAGTGAGCGGTAATAGTTCCAACCAAGCGGCGTACTGTATTTCATATGTTGACAAGAAATTGGGGCGCGTATTTTCAAGACCAATGGCCGCGAGCAGTTCCACATGCGGCGCAGCACTCACTAAAATTCCTTGTTTGTCGAGTGAGGTGCCAATTCTCAAGGCGTCCCAGCCACCACGAGCGTCAAAACCAAAACGGCCGCCTACAGCACAAACTACACTAAACGGATCATCAAAATCTGCTTCATCAAACCGCTGAAAGATTTCTTTGAAGCCTTTGCTGACATTTTTCTTTCGGTCACCGTCCAGCATGTTAGCCAGTAGTTGGGTGCCAACTTGCTGGCCTGCAAATAATTTAAATGTCTGGCGCTCATCCCCTTTTAACCAATGCGAAATCTGGACAGATTTACTCCCACATTTCAAGCGTGCGGGGAGTGATGCTGCGCTCAGAGCTTTGCCATCGGACTTCTTCAACGCTGTATAGGAAGCAGGGAATTCTTCACTTAGCTCAGAACTATTTGGCCATGGCCCTTCAATCCCTGCTGGGTAGACGATCATAATTTCTGCCCCTGCCAAAAATTTTAGAACCGTCTCTAAAGGTTTCTGGTTTCCTGTCGCATTAAGCCTGAATCTGACACTTGTTTCATTGCTCAAATCAAACCCTCCCTCGGCGTTTCCACATAACACGTCTGCCGCTTCTAATAAGCCGAGACATGCGAGTACCTGACCGGGATTGTAAAGATCTACAGGAATTAAAGATTCAGCCATCAGATTCCTATCAGATATTGATCTCAGTGAGCTTCCCATGCTTGTCGTTATCGCGTGATGCCAGCTGGTCTGCTGCACGTAGCAGAGCTTCCCACCAGGCCAAGCCCCATGGCCCCCACCGCTTCTGTAATCGAGCGAATCGTAGTGCGACATCACAAGCGCGTTTTCCGGAAACAGAAGGCGGCTCATCACAGCCATTCGTTGAAATTAGCGGTCTGGCCCAACCGTGATGTGCTGCGATCAGATGTAGTGTAAGTTCCTGGAGGTCAGGCGATAAGGCTTTGAAATTTTCATCTTTCTCAACGTAGGATAATGAGCCGAACTCGTGGCGATATCCGTCCAAAAGTTTGGGATTCATTCGTTTTGTTTTAGCATAAACCTTCCCATCTGGAGCATTGGCAGCACGTTGCCAACGAGGATGACGTTTGCCCTGATCATGCAGCCGCGCTGCCGCAGCCAGCATGTCGCTGAAATCACCTGACAAACCGAGTTTTTGTGCCAATGTGCGCGCCTTTTCCTTAGTCCAGGCGTGATGCTCTGCAAGTTCTTGCAGCCGACCCACAGAACGATCATCCTCTGTTTCCGAATCATGACACCATTTTTCAACGAGAAGCCAGCGCGTGCCGTCGCCCTCTTGTGTCCGTTCCACATCGAATCTCAAGCGTTCCCGCCAATTCTTGTCTTCTGTGTGAGCCTTTTCCCCTGCTGATAGTGAACGTACTCGGAAACGCACTACGGGATGATCGTTCTGTGATGGCAGCCATTCTTGTCCATCGTCTATCACGCAGGGAGTGGCATCGGCACTATCATCAAGCATTCCTTCCTGAAGTCCTCCGAGGCGGTTATTCACGATTAGCATACTGCCCATTAGATTTTTTTGGAGATTTTCTTTTATTTTTTTCAGTGCCTCGCCGGTTTCTATGAGGTCACGCCCGCATACCGCATCACGCAAATCCATGGCAGGAGACAAGATAAAACCAATAACATCTTCCGGTCCGAGTGCCGTCTCCTGACTATTGGCATTGTCTGGGGGCGTGCTCTTAACAACTTTTTTTGTACGCTTTTCGAGCCAGTTAACCACCCTGTAGGACTCTGTTTCGAGTTTCTCACTGGCATGTGGCGGCGCTGCCTCAAAGAAGGCTTCGATTTCTTTTGTTGTCGTGGTTCCCGTTGTGCGAACCGGCAGATGCTCGCGCCATAAGACCGTGGTTTGTGGTCTTTGATCTTCCTCCCAGCCGCGCAACCAGGGCTGGATATCATCCGGTCGTCCAGTATGTTTATCCAATGAAGTCATTGACCAAGCGTCAACAAGCGCGCGGGTCAAGGCCGGACGTAATGGGACTGATGTCGTCGCGTTGTTGATGCCTTCTTGCAATTCTGGATCATTTGCTGCTCGCTTTTTAAGGTTCAATATTTCACTTGGGCTTCCATTTACCAGATAATTCAACGGGTAGCGTAAGCGCGTCAAGCGCTGACCCCAATTTTCTCTGATTTTGCCCTTCTTGGAAGGTCCTGCAATAATTTTAATAGAAGCATTCTTTTCCCCGCGTCGATTCACGCGCCCGAAACGCTGCACCATGCGTTCCCATTCAACCAAATCGCAAATCAGGTGGTCCGCATCAAGATCGACACCTACTTCACCCGCCGAAGTTGCTACCAGAAAGGTCGGTTGCTTTGGAGGGTTCGCGGAATTGCCAGAGAAACCGTGATCTTTTAACCAATCAGAAAGTTTTTCTCGCTCTAATACACGTCGACCGCCGACTAAAAGTTCTGTAACGCCAGAGGACGTATTCTTTTTAATTTGGTTATCAATATTTTTCTTCACCTGTATTGCATCTTCCCGGCTATTGCAATAAACAAGAACACGCGCTGGTTTTCCCCCGAAAGCCCACGCCCGATTGGATATCTGCTTCATCAGTTCCTCATGAGCATCAACTTCCTGATACGTAATTCCTTTACTTGCACCAAGTCTCTTTCTGACGGCTTCGTCATTCATGTCCTCCGGCAGAAGTTTGAAAATATTATTTTGCACGGAGGCATCTACTCGCCCGGTGGCTGATAGCGAAAGCAGCTTGACTGAAGGGACTAACCAACGATCGTTCTGCTCGCATGGGCCGTAAGTTTCTACCCCATTTGTAATTGTTTGGAGTAGTTTTTCAAAAGGAGGCACCAAGTGTGCCTCATCAAGTACAACGAGTGAGTCCGCGCCGAGTAACCCGGCATGATAGGGGCGCATTTTACGCGACACCCCGTAACCCGAAAACAGGAGTCGGGAACCGATCATATCAACTGTTCCGACGATGATGGCCAGGGCTGCCGGGTCGGCCAGCCACTCCCGATTATCCACGTGTTGTCCACGTAATGTACTTACGCACAGTTGGGGATCATTTGATTTCTCTCGTATCTCATCAGCAACCGTGGTTGCCTGGTCAACAACTGCTCGTCGGTCAACTACATAGATCAAACGGCGAGGTATATCAGCGCCGGTCTTGAATGCCAGGTACCAGATAAACATCACGGAGGTTTTGCCAAGTCCGGTCGGCATGTCGAGCGCAGAAGGGAGCTTTCCTTTGGCGAAATAATCTTTGTAAAGACGTTCTTGCCACTTAAACGGGGCAAACCCCGTCAGTTCTTGAAATTTTGATACAAAATCGCTATCCACGCTCACGAACCTTTCATACTCCCGGCCCTTTTATTACCAGTGAATCCCAGTCCCGATATTCGGTTAAGTTGTCTTTCAAACACCCTTTCGGTCCTGCGACTTATCACGTTTTCTTTCCAAAATCTCCCTCACAACCTGAGCGGTCTCCTGTGTGCTTTGCCTTAATAGCTTAATTTCGTACGGTGTCAACATCCTTGGAGTGGGTGAGTCACCAAGTATCCGTGCAAGTTTGGTGGCCGAAGGGGTGAGTGAAACATTCTTGTCACTGGTTTTCGGTGTCTTGTCCATGGCTTTATCCAGGTTTATATCATCTCCTGCAAAGCTTGAGTTTAACACAACAGAGCCTTATATAAGGATGATGAACATACTGGATTCCGCGCCTGCCCCTGTATGGCGTTGAGTAGGGGTCAAGCCCGGAATGGCGGTGGGAAGTATGTTGACTTTGGAAAAGCCCTGTTTTCCCCCAACGGTTAATCAATGCGTCAGGCAGCTGGACTTGAACTTCAAGGGCTTGGCGCGTTTATACTAATATCGCTACTGTTTGTCCGAATCGATGGCTTTGCCAGCTCTTTTTTAAGATGTTGCTTCAGTTGAACTGATGGCGCCTGAAGAATGACCAATCCTTCATGTATAACATCTTCATCAAACAATCCGCCCTCTTGCGTTTGAATAAGAATAACTTTTTTTGATTGTTTTGTTTTCTTTGCTTTTATTAAACATGAAGCTGCCTCGGCCAGGGTTTCGTGGTTCTTTTGAACTCTGACCAGCACCGGCGCATCTTCAAAAAGATCGGTGAGAATAGCGTCAATTCCCTGGTTTCTTTGAACGGGATTAAACTTGATGCCGGCCAGCAGGCTTAATGCTTCGCGGTCAGCGTTAAGGTATGATGCCCGGCCTTTCTTCAGGAGATTTGACTCTGTTTTTACGGGGGCGCTTAATCGCTCTTCCGCAAGTTCAGCAGCCTCCGGCGATTTGTCTATACCGATATAACGTCGTTCAAGTAATTTGGCGGCCACGCAAGTAGTCCCGCTTCCACAAAAAGGGTCGAGGACGATATCATTTTGATCGGAGGCAATTTCAATAATTTTTCCCAGCAACAGCAACGGTTTCTGGGTTGGATAACCCACCCTCTCCTTTGCTTTTGGATTCAGGTATGGAATTTCCCATACATCACTTAACGGCACCCCGTTCTTTTTGCCGCTATGCTTAAAATCTCCGTTTTCGTCAACATCATAAACCGCTTTATTATGAGCGTCTCTCGTCCTTCTTTGTAAAATCTGGTCGATATTGGTTGTTTCTGAATATGGGCCGTAAATGGTATTAAATTTAAAACTGTCCGTTTTTGAATAAAAGTAGATATTCTGGTGGGCGGGCAGTAAACCTTTTTTGGAGTTGGACCACCTGCGATAGCTCCAGATGATCTCTGAGCGGAAATTGTTTTTACCAAACACGGCATCCAGGATTGCCCTGACAATATGTTCCCCGCTTTTATTGCAATGGACGAATATCGAACCTGTATTACTCAACGCTCTTTCCATTTCGATGATTCTCTCATGTAAAAAATTTGCATAAGCTAAATTCGATTCCCATATATCATCAAAACTGAATTCCTTGTTTCTATCTCGCGTTTTTAGCGCGTGTCTTTTTTCGGTAAAAAATGGCGGGTCCAGGTAAATCAGGTCTATTGACTCTGTATCTATTGACTTCATTACTTCCAGGCAGTCACCCGGAATGATCGTGTTTATCAGTTCAGTTGTTTTCATGCATATTCTCTTCGGCAATCGTTTCGAGTATGGCTTTCAAATCGATTCCAGTATACCTGTTCACGTAATCCCAAGCATTATCGCTTCGGTAATATTCCCCCCCAACACCCTGGTATAAAGTCTCAAGTGTTTCCTGGATGCGTCGGGCTTGAGTTCTGTTCGGGTTATAAAACATGACTCTTACAGGTTTATAACCGGCAGCGGATATCACCTTGATTCGAGTATGCTCTTTGTTGATATGGTCACCGTCAGTTGTTGCATCTCTCCACTTGATTTCTATTGCATCACTTTCAACAAGACAGTCGATT
This sequence comes from Gammaproteobacteria bacterium, assembly GCA_026710545.1. Classification (GTDB taxonomy): domain Bacteria; phylum Pseudomonadota; class Gammaproteobacteria; order Eutrophobiales; family Eutrophobiaceae; genus JAAXHV01. Next base: position 24,122 of record JAPOQU010000005.1, read on the forward strand.
TCAAATGTTTTCGGACGTTGTCCAATTGTATTTGGTATTTTAACCGTTCCGGAATCCGGGAATTTATGGTTGAAACAGAGTTTGGTTGCTTCTTCCAGGAAGGAACCGGCATATTTGTACAAGAAGCGTCCCTTGTTTTGATAGATATCGATCATTTTCCCTTCTAGAGTTGTCACACCAAGGACTCGATAAATCAGGAAATGGGAACGATCATCATCTTGCATTTCTGCGACCCGCCGGTCGATTTGATTGCCAAGACTTTGTGAATACTGCTTTGCCAGTTCTCTTAATTCATTTTCAATAGACATCCAATTTCCTGTTCTTTATTTTTCAGTCGTACAGGAACGGGAGTTTCCTACGAAACACCGCCACTGGCTTTTAACCCTTCCACAGAACGCCGCCGGTTGACGGCGCGGGTCAGGGACAGTTTATAGTTTTCACGGGCCTGGTCCGGTTGACCGATTTGTAAATATGCATCCGCCAGGGCTTCCGCTGCAGGCTGGGGCATGGCGGGCCCGATGGCGGGCGCCAGGGGTTGCTCCAGGTCAACGGCCTCCTGCATTAATGCCAGTCCCTTCTCACTGTCTCCTTCAGCGATGAGTAAGCGGCCCTCCAGCAGCAGTTTCAGCACCGTGGGTGCAGCGGCGCGGATCGCCTTGCTGTCGGGATTGGGTGAGCGCACAAAGGCAGCAACGATTGCCCCGGCTTTGCGGGTGTCGCCCTGGTGCAGGGCCCGCATGCCCATGATGTACTGATCCATGGCGATGATGGACGGCCATACCTTGTCGTGGCTGACCTCCAGGTCCAGCAGCGGGTCGTCCCAGGCCTGGGTGTCGATGATATAGTTGCTGCGGCAGGTGATGAAGCCGATGCGATTGACGGGCGTATCGGAATTCTTCCATTCCTGCTCGGCGATACCTACCAGGCGCCGGGCCTCGTCGAACCTGCCGCCTTGCAGGTGGGAATATATCAGCCATGACAGGGAGTGATAGGCCTGGCCGTTGTAAGGGATATTTTTTTCCCTGATCCGTTCCAGCGCGGCCTGGAATGAGCGGGCGTTCAGGTCGCCGGCCCGGTCATAGTCGCCCAGGGCGAAATAGATGTGTGACGGCATGTGCAGGGCGTGGACCGCAGCGGGCGCTATCTCTGAATAGACGTCCGCAGCGCGCCGGCCCAGGGGGGCATGGACGGGGTCGTCATAACTGTGGATGTTGTAATGCAGGGCGCCGGGGTGTCCCGGCGCCTTGTCCATGAGTTCCTCCGTGATGGCGCCGGCCCGCATGAACTTGTAAAAATCCCGCCCATCGTGACTGACGGTCAGTACCGACAGGGCATACAGCGCACCGGCGTCGATATCCTCCGGCCAGGTTTCGCTGATTGTTTTCAGGGCCGCGCTGTAGGCATAATCCCGCTCTCTGGCATCGCCTTCGCCGAACAGGATGTTGACTGAGCGGACATATGCCTTTTCCCGTTCGGTTTGCGCTTTCTCGACACGGGCTTCGGCAGTGGGAGCCAACTGGTTTAAAACAGCCCTGGCCGCCGCCAGGTTCTGCTGGTTCCATAACGGATGTTCGTGAGTCAGGGCCTCGCCCCAATACGCCATGACGAAGTCCGGATCCAGGTTGCGCGCCTGCCGGAACGTTTCCCGGGCGTCTTCGTATTCAAAATTATGCAGCATCACCAGGCCGCGGATAAACAGGACATGGGCTTCCGGGTCACCGCTGGCGTGGAAATCTGTAGACCCGTACTGTTGTGATTGAGCCGTGCAGGTAAGTATTAATGTAACGACAGTCAGCGCGGCAAGGAATCTTTTCATAAACATTATTACTCCCCGGATTTGATCCTGTCCTGCATTGTAGCAACAAATTCGTTGCCGATTGAATCGGCCACCTTCTGCATCAGGCCGGAACCGAATTTTCCCAGCCGCCCCAGCATGTTAATTTCGGATTCGTAGGTCACCTGCGTCGTATTCCCTTCAAGTTGATTGAGGCTTAATGTACTCACGGCTTTTATCATGCTGGCCCGGCTGCCTTCCTCACCGGAGGTTGCATAGACGGCAAAATCGGGTGGCTGTTCCTCGCGGGTCTCGATTTTGACCTTGAACGTGGTTTTTATCGGACCGACCTTGGTCTTGATCACCGCGTTGTATTTGCCCGGTTCCGTTTCTTCGGCCCCGGTGCAGCCGGGTATACACGGGGCGACCCGTTCCGGCGAGGTAATAAAATCCCACACCACCTGTTGCGGCGCTTCCACTGTAAAGGTTTTTTCTATCTTCATTCGAATGTCCGGAGATTATATATTCCCGGTTTTCCATCCTTTGATTTGTTGACGGCACTTCCCCTTGCTTACTACATGCAGGGAAACAGCAGACGGTATTGATGCTGATTAGTGTCTTTATTCAGTGTAACTTAATGCGAAGAATTCGTAATTCGTAATTATTTTTTCAGTCGGACAGCAGGTCGCTGATCTGACTCAGGTCTTCCTTTCCGGCTTTTATTTCCTCGATGGTCAAACCGGAGAGTTCGTGGGGAAACACCAGCCATTTGTCGGTTTCGTGGATGTAGTAGTCCGGCGCGATGCCGGTCTTGTTGTTTCCCGGCTTGTACCAGGGACAGGCAACTTTCAGGTCTGACGGCATGTTGCGCCGGGTCTTCTCCGCCAGTTCATGCAGTACCGCCTTGATGCTCCTGCCGGAATCGAATACGTCGTCGACGATAAGCAGCGCATCATCGGCATCCACGTTTTCAATGATGTAATGCAGTCCGTGTACGCGGATGGTGCTGGATTGTTCGCCGATGGCGGTGTAAGACGAAGTGCGGATGGCGATGTGGTCCGTTTCCACCCCGCGAAATTCAAAATATTCCTGGACGGCAATGCCGACCGGTGAACCGCCGCGCCAGATGCCCACGATGAAATGGGGGCGAAAACCGCTGGCGTAGATCGCCGCGGCGAGCCTGAATGAGTCTTCCAGCAGTTCCTGTGAACGGATATACAGTTTTTCCATGTCCTTGTTATTCGTTGTATTTATAGCCGAAGACCCGGAACCGGCTGATGCCGCCGTCGGGATGCATATTGATCCTGATATGGCTGACCGGCCCGGTATCCTGCAGTTCTTTCCTCAACAGGTGCTCCCGGTCCGGCCCCATTTTATGTTCAGGCAGGAGTGTCTGCCAGGTGGCGCCATCCTTGAGCAGCGCATCCGGGTCCTGCTCCAGTATCAGCCCCAGGACGTCGTGCCAGGCAACTTCTTCCAGCGTGGGCGCATCCTTGGTGAACCCGGACAGGTACAGTGCGTCCAGGCTGACCCGGTCCGGGTAATTGCCCTTGAAAAAGGCGGTATCGATGTTGATACTTTCGATTATCCCGGCATGGCCCAATTGTAAGATGAGCCAGTCATGGCCGTCGTCGCGCCGGCGCCGCGTTTCCCAGCCATCTCCCATATTGATGCCCCTGCCGGGCATATTGATGTTCCCCATGACGCCGAAATGCTCATCGTTGCAGGCAAGCGTGCGGCCGCCGTTCTCTACTGCAGCCAGGTCAATCAACTTCTTGTTGTTTACGTCGGACCAGTCACGGTAGACGTTGCCGAACAAACGCAGGCGCGCCACGCCGCCGTCCGGATAAATATTCAGGCGGGCGTGGGTCCAGATATTCGTGTCATCGGAATCGAACAGGTTATGGGAATCGCCCTCCAGGCTGGACTTCGGGATGATCTCCGTCCACTGGGTCGTTTCACCCGGAGGTCCATCCGAATTGCACGCATCGAGTGATGCCTGTGCCGGATAGTTTCCGGTAAAGTAGCTCGTGTCGATATCCACTGCCTTGATGATGCCCGATACGCCTAAGCGTATGATGCAGTAATCATGGCCACCAGTGCGTTTGCGGCGGGATTCCCAACCGTCCATCCACTTGCCGTGCTCGGTAAACTCGCCGGGTTTATGGACGGGTTCCGCCGGTTTCAGCAGGTTCTCCATGGGCGCGAAGAAATCGTCGGTGCAGTAAAGCGCCCTGGTGCCCATGCGCTCGTCGGCAAGGTCGACAAACGCATGTTTGATATCGTGCAGTCGTTCTTCTTCGCTCATGTTTAACCTGTTGGAATGAACCCGGGATTGGTGGTGCCGGCGCCATTATAATGGTTTTTTCCCGGCATGACCTGTAGAGTAACGCCGATTCGTATAATAAATGATTATACAGGTTATGAATGAGACGGCTTACCCGCGGGATTTGACCGGTTACGGTGCGAATCCTCCCCACCCGGAATGGCCGGACGGCGCGCGCCTGGCATTGCAGATCGTGCTGAATTACGAGGAAGGCGCGGAAAATTCCGTATTGCACGGGGATGCGGCGTCCGAGACCTTCCTGTCCGAGATCATCGGCGCCGAGGCGTTCACCGGGGTGCGTCACAAGAGCATGGAATCCCTGTATGAATACGGCAGCCGGGCCGGCCTCTGGCGGCTGCTGCGGATGTTCCGTGAACGGGACATAAAAGTCACCGTTTTTGGGGTGGCCATGGCGTTGCAGCGTAACCCGGAGGCCGTGCAGGCCATGCTGGAAGACGAACACGAGATAGCAAGTCACGGCTGGCGCTGGATCAACTACCAGTTTGTCGACGAGGAAACAGAACGCGCGCATATCAAGCTGGCCGTGGATACGATAGCAGCCCTGACCGGTAGCCCGCCGCTGGGCTGGTACACCGGCCGTGACAGTCCGAATACCCGCCGCCTGGTCGTTGAGCACGGCGGATTTTTATACGATGCGGACTCCTATGCGGATGATTTGCCCTACTGGGAACCGGTTAACGGCAAACCTCACCTGGTGGTCCCGTATACCCTGGATGCGAATGACATGCGTTTTGCCACCAACCAGGGGTTTAACACCGGGGAGCAGTTTTACACCTATTTGAAGGATACTTTTGACGTCCTGTACCGGGAAGGGGAGACTGCGCCGAAGATGATGTCCGTCGGCCTGCACTGCCGCATTATCGGCAAACCGGGCAGGGCGGCCTCGTTACAGCGCTTTCTTGACTACGTGCAGCAACACGATGACGTATGGGTCTGCCGGCGGGTGGAACTGGCCAGGCACTGGTATGATAAACACCCGTATCGCGGAAAATAAGAACAAAGCCCTGTTCGCCATCTTTGCCTGCGTGGCCATGTACGGCTTTACCCTGGGGTTGAGCCGGCCTTTGCTGGCCCTGCTGCTGGAAACACGGGGCGTTGACCGCAGCATAATCGGGCTGAACGCCGCGATGCCGGCCATAGGCATATTCATCTCCACCCCGTTCATTCCGATGCTGGTCGAGAAGCTGGGCATGCAGCGTTTCCTGATGCTGGCCCTGGCGGTGGACCTGATAGTGCTCTTGCAATTTCCCCGCTTTGATCACCTCTATGTCTGGTTTTTTCTGGGCATGTTCCTGGGGGCGATGACCAACTGCATGCTGGTGACCAGTGAAACCTGGATTAACGAGATCGTCGATGACGCCAACCGCGGGCGGTTGATGGGCCTCTATAACGCCCTGCTCGCCGCGGCCGTCGCCATGGGACCCCTGACGATACCGGCGGTGGGCATCCACGGCTGGGCGCCGTTTCTGGTCGGGGCAGGTTTCATTGCCCTGGCCGCGCTGCCCTTGCTCTGGACAGGTCCGCACCGTTTGTCGGCCCATGATGAGCCTACGTTCAATCTCTTCAGTTTCCTGTGGGTGGCGCCGGTCCTGGTTGCCGCGGTCCTGTTGTTCTCCCTGAAGGAAACGGCAGGCAATTCATTGTTGCCGGTATACAGCACGCGCAGCGGCATGAGCGAGGCCGGCGCCGCGATCATGCTCACCGTAATCGGCATTGGCGGGGTAACACTGTCTTATCCCATGGGATGGCTGGCGGACAGGTTCAACCGCTACGGAGTGCTGATTTTTTGCGGCCTCGGCGGTCTGGCCGGTGCGGTCCTGCTGCCTTATGCCATGGATGCCGGCTTCCTGCTCTACCTGTTGCTGTTCTGCTGGGGTGGCGCTTTCGCCGGCATGTACACTGCGGTACTGACGATAATCGGCCAGCATTTCCGCGGCAGGGACCTGGTCACGGCGAATGTCTCCCTCGGTATGCTCTGGGGAATAGGCAGCCTGGTCTGGCCGCCCCTCACCGGCGTAGCCATGGACATCCGTGACCCCGGCGGTTTCCCCCTGGTGTTTATTGCGGTCAGCCTGGTGTTTGTCCTGTTCGCCTCCGGCAGGTGGCTGATAAGCAAGGATAAATCTGCGGTTTTGTAAAACAGGCGCTTATGCAGGATTATTCACCTGTCCGGTATGGACTGGACGAGATCAACGGCATGGACCAGGATGCCTTTGTTGCCGTTTTCGGCGGCGTATTTGAAGATTCGCCGTGGGTGGCCGGGGCGGCATGGCAGTCGAGGCCGTTCAAAAGCAACGCGCACGTGGTCGAAGCGCTGTGTGAGGCCGTCAGGAGCGCCGGACGGCAACGGCAACTGGCCCTGTTGTGCGCGCACCCTGAACTGGGCGCCAGGAAGCCCCTGACAGGGTATTCGGCGCGCGAACAGGACAAGGCCGGCCTGCAACAGGGACAGGACGAGCGGGTAGCGCTGCTGGCGGATCTGAACCGCCGCTACCGGGACAAATTCGGTTTCCCGTTTATCATCGCGGTAAAAGGACTGGACCCGGACAGGATCATCGAGTGTTTCCGGGAACGTCTGGAGCACAGCCTGGAGGACGAGTTTGCTGAATGCCTGGGGCAGGTATTCAGGATTGCCGGGTTCAGGCTTGAGGAGTTGCTTGGCGATGTCGATGAGGGTTAAAAGTTACGACAGTTTTCCCAGCCAAAAATATGTGTATAATACACATTACTATACACATAAATGGGAATCCCGGAATGAGAACCAATGTTGTCCTGGACGAAGAGTTGATACGTGAGGCGTTTGCTCTCACAGGTATCCGTACCAAGCGCGAATTAATTCATACCGCGCTGCAGGAATTAATTCGTAAGCACACAAAAAAGGATCTCCTCGATCTGGCGGGTAAAATTCAGTTGAGGGATGATTTTGACCACAAGAAACTCAGGGAAATGAGTCGTGATACTGGTTGATACTTCAATCTGGGTTGCTTTATTCCGGGACAGAACCGGTAAGGAAAAATCCAGACTGGAAACATGGGCCAACGATGAAGATATTGTACTGACCCGGTTCAACCAGCTGGAATTACTGCAGGGGTGCAAGGATGAGAGAGAATGGAATGTACTCGCCGGCTATCTTGATGCCCAGGAATACGTCGAAACAACTGTGGACACCTGGCCGGATGCCGCCCGTATCTATTTCGACCTGCGCCGCAAGGGCAAGACCGTACGAAGCCCGGTTGATTGCTGCATAGCCCAGCTTGCAATCGAGAGTGATGCCCTGCTTATCCACCGTGATGTTGATTTTGAGACAATCGCAACGATACGGCCCCTGAAACAACTGAAAATATAGACCGATAGAATAAATCCTGTACAGCCCTATTTTACGGTCATAAAAGGAGGTCGTGATGATTCAAGCCAAATTCAGCCTTACAGATGCACAGGCCCAGTTTCTCGCACAGCGCGAACAGTATGGCTTTAAGGATAAAAGCGAAGTCGTGCGAACAGCGCTTGATCACTTGCAGGAAAAATTAATTCAGCAACGTCTGGCTGATTCAGCAGATCTCTACACCGAAATCTACGCAAATGATAGTGAAACGCAGGAATGGACTGAGGCGGCGTTATCGGATTGGCCTGAATGAACAAGCTGACTCGTGGAATGGTGGTCGACGTCAACCTTGAGCCCACCAAAGGGTCAGAGACAGGCAAAATTCGCCCCTGCGTTATCGTTACAAATGACACTTATAACGCGCGCGCTCCGATTGGCCAGGTAGTTCCTTTGACTGCCTGGAATGAAAAGAAAGCCCGTATCTTCACAAATGTGGAAATTTTACCCTCGTCACGCAACGGTATACGATTTTAGAAATTTTATGTAGCGTCCTATTCGTTTAAAGGCAGGAGAGTTTTTTTGAACTAAAGCTTCTCTTTAGATTAAGGAGCCTCAACTATAATTGAAAAAACATCCTCGCTTGGCATTGACAAACCATAAAATGTAAACTACAGTTCACATATAATGGAGATTCGTAAAACGGAAATTTTTGTCGAGTGGCTCGACAATTTAAGGGACAGCAGAGCCAGAACCCGCATTATTGCCAGACTGGACAGGATGGAAATGGGCAATTTTGGTGATGTGCGGCCTGCTGGCGGTGGAGTTAATGAGTTACGTATCCATTACGGCCCAGGCTACAGAGTCTATTTTGTCCGACGCGGCCCTGCCGTTGTAGTACTTCTTTGTGGCGGCGACAAGAGAACGCAACATGCAGACATCGCAAAGGCTAAAAAGTTAGCCGATAAACTGGAGAACTGAATCATGGCTCTTGCAACAACCCGCTGGGATTCCGCGGAACACCTCAAAACCGAAGAAGATATTCGGCTTTATCTGGAAGCCTGTCTTGAAGAAGCAGGGGATGACCCTGAATTCATTGTGCATGCCTTGGGTGTCGTTGCCCGCGCACGCAATATGAGCCAGTTGGCGAGGGATACGGGTCTGACCCGGGAGGGCCTGTACAAGGCGTTGTCTGACGATGGGAACCCGTCTTTCGCGACCGTGGCAAAAGTGGCGAAAGCGCTCGGGTTCAGACTGACCGTGCAACCTGTGGTTTGAGAAAACAATGGAAACTTACAGCTTCTCCGGGAAATAATCGGTAATCCTGGTGAAAAGGTGCGGTGGCGCTTTGTCCAGGTCTTCTACTAACAGTTAATCTATAAATATGTATTTTACATTTAGACGGATAAATGTAAAATACATATATGATTAATCGAAATATCTGGTTAAAGCAGCTTCAGAACGGATGGTCTCGCCGTTCTATCGTGTGGCTATCCGGTGTACGGCGGGTTGGTAAGACGACACTCGCAAGGATGCTGCCCGATGCAGTCTACCTGAATTGTGACCTGCCCTCCGTGCACAGGACCCTGGAAGCACCGGAGTTGTTTCTCGATAGCCGGGATCCAGACCGGGTATTGATTCTTGACGAGGTGCATCGCCTTGATGACCCGAGCAGGTTGCTGAAGATCGCTGCTGATGAATACCCGCACCTGCGGATACTGGCCACAGGCTCCTCCACCCTGGCGGCAACCCGCAAGTTCCGCGACTCGCTGACCGGGCGCAAACAGGCCATCCATCTCTGTCCGGTGTTGTGGGAAGAGTGCGAAGATTCCTTCGCTGTTCGCGACCTGGACCGGCGTCTGCTGTGCGGCGGTTTACCCGAAGCATTGCTGGCAGCCGGCAAGAACCCCGACTTTTACAATGAGTGGCTTGACAGCTTCTACGCCCGGGACATTCTGGAGCTGTTCGGGATTCGTAATCGCCGGGGATTTTTATCCCTGTTCAGGCTCCTGCTGCGCCAGAGCGGCGGGCAATTGGACTATAGTCGCCTGTCGAGCCTGAGCGAACAGAGCCGCCCCACGGTCAAATCACACGTTGAAGCCTTGCAGGTCGCCCACGCAGCGTTCCTGTTATCCCCTTTTCACGGCGGGGGCAAACGCGAAATAGTCAGCCGTCCGAAGTGTTACGCCTTTGACACCGGGTTCGTCACCTTTGAAAAAGGCTGGGACATCATCAGGGAGGATGATCGCGGACTGCTGTGGGAACACCTGGTACTGGATGCGCTGCGCTTTCAACACGCTGATAAAGACATATTCTACTGGCAGGATAAATCACGCCGCGAGGTGGATTTTGTGGTCCGGCACACTCGTGACCGGGTAGACGCTATTGAATGCAAGATCAACCCTGACAGGTTCAATACCGTCTCCGTTGAAACATTCCGATCCATATACCCTCACGGCGAAAACTATATCGCCTCACCCCACCTGAAAAGCGCCTATCGCATACGCCGGAACAACATCGTCTATACCGTGTGTACGGTCAAGGAGTTAATGCGGCTGCAAAGCTCGGAATAGCGCTGTCTGTGCTTACAGCTTCCCCAGGAAATAATCGGTCATCCTGGTGAACAGGTGCAGGCGCACATCATCCAGGTCGTGGCGCTGGTTCGGGTAGATCATCATGTCGAACTGTTTGTTGCTGGCGATCAGGGCATCGGCGAGTTGTAACGTGAAGCCATACTTGACGTTTTCATCGCCGGTACCGTGGATCAGCAGCAGGTTGCCCTGCAACCGGTCGGCGAAGTTCATCAGGTTTACTTCGTAATAGCCCTGCGGGTTGTTCTCGAAGGAATCCATCCAGCGTTCCACGCCGTAGGCCTGGTAGCGGTTCAGGTCGATGACCGGCGCAACGCTGACGGCCGTCTTGAACCGATGCGCGCCCTTGGTCATCAACGCGGCAGCCAGGTAACCGCCGCCGCTCCAGCCCCAGAACCCGAGTCTCTCAACGTCGATGTAAGGCAGTGATTCCAGGTAGTTGACGCCTTCCAGGTAGTCGAGGACGGCATATTTACCGTAGTGGCCGTAAGTCAGGTTTTTCGCTGCCTTGCCTCTCCCCGCGGTGGTGCGGTTGTCCACGGCGAAGATGATATAGCCCTGTTCCGCCATGTAGCGGTGCCAGATATCCTGTTTCGTGTCCGGTTGCCACGGAGAGGTTACCCACCGGTTGACGACTACCTGCGAACCGGCGTTGCCGTAGCCATGACCTATGACGGGATATTTTTTTCCGGGGTCGAAATCCGGCGGTTTGATCATGTAGCCGTCGATCACTATGCCGTCGCCGGTTGCTACCTTGATAAATTCCGTCCGGGGCATGGCGTATTTGCCCATTGCCTCGACCTTGCCGGGGTCCAGAACCCGGATCAGATCCCCGCTTGCCCTGCGCAAGCTCATACTGTGCGGCGTGTTGGCATCCGACCGGGTCTCGATGACCAGTTGCCGGTCCGGCGAGAGCTGCCACTCGTGCCAGCCGGGCGTTTCCGTGAGCCTTTCGAGTTTCGATCCGTCCAGCCTTACCCGGTACACGTGCCGGTCGATGAACGAGTCCTTCTTTGCGTGGAAATACAGCCAGCCCGCGCGTTCATCCAGGCCGATGAGCGCCGAGATTTCCCAGTCGCCGTCGGTCAACCGGGTCTCGTTTCCTTCGTAATCGTAGAGGTAAGCATGGCGGTAGCCGCTTTTCTCGGAGGTCCACACGAAGCGCTCCTGGTTCCTGAACAGCAGCAGGTCATTCGTGACTTCCACCCAGGCGGGGTCCGTGTCCTTGACGATAACCCTGGATTTTCCCGTCACGGCGTCGGCAAGGAGCAGGTACAGGTTATCGTGATCCCTGGTTTGACGCTGGATGGCGAGGGTATCGGAGGAATTCGTCCAGTTGATCCTGGGGATGTAGCCATCGGGGTCGTCACCGGTATCCATCCAGCTTGTCCGGCCGCTGCCCAGGTCGAATACGCCTATCCGCGTGAGCGCCAGACGCTCGCCGGTATTCGGGTATTTCAGCGGGCGGACGGTGTTGTACTTGCCCAGTTCATCCACCATGTAAAACACCTTCACGCCGGTCACATCCAGGCGCCAGAACGCGATCTTTTTCCCGTCCGGCGACCAGGACCAGGCCGGCCCGCGGGAAAACATCCTGCTGCCGTAGTCAAAGATGCCGTTGAATATGTTCGAATCGCCGTCAGTTGTCACGGCGCGGGTAGTCCTGTCCTTTAACGCGGTAATGTAGAGGTTGTTTTCCAGCACGTACCCGGCATGTTCACCGTCCGGCGAGAGCTGGACGTGACGCAGGCCGGGGTTGTTATCGGCGAGCGGCCAGAGTTGAGCCGTAGCAGGTTCATAGATGTAGTGAGGCGCTTCATGCCTGCCGTCCCAGGTCAGGTTAACCGGGCCTGCCAGCAGGATATACTGACGCTTGGCCGCCCACCGGTAACTGCTCATCCCGACAGGCTCACCCTGGTGCCGGAGCGTGTCTCCCCGGATGATTAAACGCGTCTTGCCGCCGCTGACCTCATGCTCATGGATATCCAGCAGGCCAGATTCCGGGTTCTTCCGGGTAAAGGTAAAAAGCCGGCCGCTGCTATGCCACTGGATGTGCTGCGGCAGGTTATTTTCAAAATCACTGCCGGTAAAAATACTTTCCAGGGTCAGCGCCTGTTTGTTCTGATCCGCAAGACAGGTGGTACTGCCGAGCATTACCAGGCAACAACAAATCAACGGATGAAAAATCCGGACAGGCATCACTCGATATTCTGGATCTGCTCACGCATCTGTTCAACCAGCACCTTGAGTTCGATCGATGCATTACTGGTATCTATGTGGGCTGACTTGGAACCCAGCGTGTTCGCCTCGCGGTTCATTTCCTGCATGAGGAAATCCAGGCGTCTGCCGACAGGTTCGGTATCCGTCAGGACCCGTTTTACTTCAAGGATGTGGGTTTCCAGGCGGTCCAGTTCTTCCGCCACGTCAAGCTTTTGCGACATTAGCGCGATTTCCTGTTCAAGCCTGCCGTTGTCCAGTTCGATACCGATCTCACGTACCCTGGCCACGTGCCTGTCGCTGGTTGAGGTGATAATGTCCGGTATTATCTCCCTGATCCGGTGAACCTGCTGCAGCGAGAGATCGCAGCGTGTTTCGATCATTTCGCTGATTTTCCCGCCTTCCCTGCGCCGGGTGTCGAGGAGGTCCTCGAGGGTCTGGTCCAACAGGGCAATAAGGGATTTCCCCAGCTGTTCCAGGTCGGGCGTGTTTTTGTCGATGACACCGGGCCAGCGCAGGATATCCACGGGGTTTATCGGCGCAGGTCTGGTTACGGGAAGGTCGGCGGATGCCTGGATGATCTTCTCGATGAGTCCGGTATTGACGTTAAAATCGCCGGCAGCCGATTCCGAGTTAAAGCGCAGGTTGCATTCCACCTTGCCCCGTTTAAGTCTTGCCGAGATACGTTCCCGCACCTCGCCTTCCAGGACGCGCAATTCCTCGGGCAGCCTGATGGAAATATCAAGATAGCGATGGTTTACCGTGCGGATTTCCCAGACTGCATGGCCCCATTCACCGGTGTCCTCGCGCCGGGCAAAAGCAGTCATGCTGGCAACCATTCCGTTTCTCCTCAGGTAGCGGATTAAATAATGCTGTTATCATACCATTATTACATCGTTTATCGTTACCAGGACGAAAAAGCTATAATGTCAGCCTGGCGCCAGTAATGGAGAAGAAAAGAGAAATTGTAGTGGCCAGCGGCAACCCGGGTAAATTGCGGGAATTTGCGCAATTGTTCTCCCCGTACCGGATCACGGTATTGCCGCAATCGGCATTCGCAGTGCCTGCCGTTAAGGAGACAGGTTCCAGCTTTGCAGAGAACGCGCTGCTGAAGGCCCGGCACGCGGCGTCCTATACCCGGCGTCCGGTGATTGCCGATGATTCCGGAATTGAGGTGGACATACTGAACGGTGAGCCGGGGGTCTATTCGGCGCGCTATGCCGGTGAGGGCGCATCGGATCTTGAAAACCTGCAATTATTGCTGCGCAACATTGCGGCAGCCGGGGTGCGCGACCCCGCGGCCAGGTTTCATTGTGTCATCGCGTATGTGCGCGGTGGGGACGATGCAGAACCTCTACTCGCGCAAGGGATCTGGGAAGGCTGTATTACCGATAAACCGGCGGGGGAGAACGGATTTGGGTATGATCCGGTGTTCTACGTGCCGTCCCATGGTTGCACCTCGGCGCAATTGCCGCCGGAGGTCAAGAATGTCATCAGCCACAGGGGGCAGGCCTTGCGCAGACTGGTGGAGATAATGAACGAGGTGAAGGCGCTTGAGTAAAACCGCAGCAACGTATGCTGTTCATCATAGCGGACATGTTAGTCGTCATACCGGCGCACGCCGGTATCCAGTCAAATGATGAGCCGTTTGCGCCCTGTCTCCCTGTTTACCCTGCTGCTCCTGACTGGGTTCGCCCAGGGGCAGGAAAACAGGGCAATACCGGTGAAAATCGTACGGCCCGTTGTCGCCCCCGTGTACGAGGAATTGCCTCTTACGGGCAGCGTCACCACGCGGCGGTTGTCGCGGCTTTCCCCGGAGGTGGCCGGCCTGGTTGCCAGGCTGCACGTGGATGAGGGGGATGAAGTCAGACAGGGAGATGCATTGCTGGAACTGGACCGGGACATTGCGGAAATCGACAGGTCCGGCATTGTGGCACAGGTCTCGGAGGCGCAGGCAAGATTGAAAGAGTCGCTGCGGCAAAAGGATGAAGCGGCGCAACTGGTGGAGAAAAAACACATACCGCCGACCCGCTACGAAGCTGCCCTGGCCACGGTCGACATCGATACGGCAGCATTGGAACGCCTGAAAAGGGAACTGCAGCGGCAGGAAGAAATGATCAGGCGGCATACGATCAGCGCGCCGTTCGACGGCGTCATTACGCAAAAGCTGGTTGAGCAGGGTGAATGGGTCAGGATCGACACCCCGTTGCTCGAACTGGTGGAGATTGGCTGGCTGCGGGTGGACGTGCCGGTTCCCCAGTTTTATTTCAACAACGTGCAGCTTGGCACCCCGGCCAGGCTTACCTTCGATGCTTATCCGGACCGGGACTTCCTCGCCGGGGTCACCATGAAAGTCCCCATGAGCAGCGAGGCGGGCAGGACTTTTCCGGTGAAAATCGACCTGGACAACAGTGAGCGGTTGATCGCCCCGGGCATGTCGGTACGCGTCGTATTTCAACTCGGCGGGACCGGCGCCGGGGATTCCCTGCTGCTGTCCCAGGACGCGGTCGTCAGGAAGCCGGACGGCAGCGAATCCGTCTGGGTAATAAAGCCGGATGGAGACGGCATGAAAGCCAGGGAGGTGGATGTCAGCACCGGCCGCGCCTACCGGGAAAATATTGAAATCACCGCCGGCGACGTACAGGCCGGCGACCGCGTAGTGGTGCGCGGCAATGAGATCCTGCGCCCCGGCCAACTCGTCGAGATCAAGGAAGAACTCCAACTGAACCTGTGATTCATCCGCAGATTACGCAGATATACGCAGATTATAATAAAAGTTTTTGAAACGTGACCCACAGGAAATATCCGGTTGAAACACGGTTTATACAAAAAATCATCTTCATCTGCGGTAATCTGCGTAATCTGCGGATAAATTATCAGTCATATGTTCAGGTTTGCCATTGAGAAGCCGCTGATCATCACGGTGGCGGTATTGATCGTCTGCCTGTTCGGCATCCTGGCCATTTTTCGCGTGCCCATCCAGATGATCCCTGATCTCGATGCCAGGGTGGTGACCGTGGTCACTTCATGGCCAGGGGCGACGCCCCAGGACGTGGAGCAGGAGATCATCATCGAGCAGGAGGAGTACCTGCGCCGGGTCACGGGTCTTGAGCGCATGATCTCCAGGGCTGTTACCGGGCGCGCAGAGATTGAGCTGGAATTTTCCTACGGCAGCGATATCAACGAGGTCCTGATCCGGGTGAACAATGCCCTGACCCAGGTTCCGGGCTACCCGGAAAACGTCGATGAACCGCGCCTGGTGACCAGTACCGTTTCCAATAATCCGTTCCTGTTTTTCCTTACCCGGCCCCTGCCGGGAAACCCGCAGAACGTCAATATGGTGGGGATGCGGGATTTTCTTGAAGACCATGTGCGCGTGCAGTTAGAGCGCGTCCCCGGTGTTTCGGATATAAGGATATGGGGCGGGGCGGAGCGGCAGGTCAAGATCTACGTGGACCCGGCCAGGCTGGCCGAGCGGCAGATCACGCTGTCCGAACTACGCAACGCTATCCGTGCGCGCAACCGGGATGTGTCCGGAGGCGACCTGGACAGCGGCAAGCGCCGTTACCTGCTCAGGACGATAGGCCGTTTTGAAACCACGGCAGAGATGGAGGACATGGTGGTTGCCTGGCGCGACGGCGCCTTCGTGCGCCTGCGCGACCTGGGCCATGTTGAACTGTCCCTGTTTGAAATCAAGTCCTATTCCTACGGCCGGGGCACACCCAACATCAGCATGGGTGTGCGCCGGCAGATTGGATCCAACGTTGTAGAAGTCAAGGAAAACGTCATGGAAAAGGTGGAGCAACTGAATGCCGGCCTGCTGAAAGAGCGCGGCTTGCACATGGTGCTCAATACCGAT
This sequence comes from Gammaproteobacteria bacterium, assembly GCA_026710545.1. GTDB lineage: Bacteria > Pseudomonadota > Gammaproteobacteria > Eutrophobiales > Eutrophobiaceae > JAAXHV01. The sequence goes on from JAPOQU010000005.1 coordinate 40,229, forward strand.
GACGTGAGATACGTATCCGCTTCCGTGGTTAATGTCCGCAAAAACCTGCTTATCGGCGCCTTGCTGGCGACCCTGGTACTGTATCTTTTCCTCAGGACCCCGTCCGCCACCCTCATCGGCGCCATCGGCATCCCCATCTGTACCCTTGCCGCTTTTCTCGGGTTGCTCATCAGCGGGCGTACAATCAACGTGATCTCCCTGGCCGGCGTCGCCTTCGCCATCGGCATGACCCTGGATAACAGCATCGTCGTGCTGGAGAATATCTACCGGCACATGTCCACAGGGAAGCAACGCCGGCGCGCCGCGCTGGACGGGGTTGCCGAGGTGTGGCCGGCATTGCTGGCCTCCACCCTGACAACGGTGTTCGTGTTCATTCCGATCATCTTTATCAAGCAGGAGGCCGGCCAGTTGTATTCGGACATTGCCGTTGCCATCTCTGCATCCATCCTGATGTCGCTGCTGGTCGCGACGCTGGTGGTGCCCACCTTGTGCAGCCGGTTTCTTACCCCCGGCAGAGGCAGCGCTTCCGGCGCCGGCGTGTATACGTTGGGGCAGAGGTTTGGCGGCGCTCTCATTCGTTTCGTCCATTGGCTGATGGATGGAATTTCGCGCCGTCTGGCGCTGATAGCCGTGGTAGGCGTTATCACCTTGCTCATCTTCGCCTCCATTCCCAAGGCAGAATACCTGCCTGAGGGTGAGGAGCAGAAGATATTTATCCAGATGTATGCGCCGCCCGGGTACAACATCGACGAGATGCACGATATTTACCGGGACATGGATGATTACCTGGTGCCCTACATCGGTGAGGATCCGGAAAAATTTGCCAGGGGTGAAGCGGACCTGCCGGGTCTGAATTACGTGGTCGGCTACGTGGCCGCCGCACGCAACATGATTCTCGTGGAGTCTACGTCAACAGGCCAGGTAAATGACCTGCTGGAGATCGTCGTGGACAAGATCCGCGAAATACCGGGTATCCATGCCTTTGCCTCGCGCGGGTCTATTTTCTCCAGCAACTGGGGAGGTTCAAGGAGCATTAACCTGGAGTTGAGCGGCACCGACCTGGTAGCCCTGTTCGACGCCGGCCGCAGGGCTTTTGTCAAAGCCCAGTCCGTGTTCGAGAACCCGCAGATCCGTCCGCAACCCTCCAGCCTGGCGATGGGGCAGCCCCTGGTTGAAATCCATCCCGACTGGGAGCGGGCCAGTGAACTGGGCATGGACGCCGCTGACCTGGGTTACACCATCTGGGCCTTCTCGGACGGTGCGTTCGTGGACGAGTTCTTCCTGGGGGACGAGAAGATCGACATGTTCCTGTATTCCGCCTACGGCACCGTTAAACACCCGGAGGATGTCGACAATATCATGTTGTATTCACCCGAGGGCGGCATGGTGCCGCTTGGCGCCGTGGCAGAAGTCAGGCAGACCGTGAATACCGAAACCATTCGCCGGGTGGACGGGGAACGGACCATCACGCTCGGCATTGTCCCGCCGCGCGCGATTCCGCTGGAGCAGGGTGTTGACATGGTCCGGAGCGGCATTATCGAAGAACTGAGGAAAACGGGGCAGGTCGGGGATGACATCAACATGACCATCACCGGCGCCAGCGACCTGCTTGAAATTACCCGTAACGCCCTGCAAGGCAACTTTATCGTGGCTGTATTTATCTCCTACCTGCTGCTGGTCGCCATCTTCTCGCATTGGGGTTACCCGTTGCTGGTGATGACCACCGTCCCTGTCGGCATAGGCGGCGGATTGTTCGGGTTGTGGCTGTTGAACGCGGTCGGGGGCAACCTGTCGCTGCTGGGCTTCAACAACATATTTCAGCCCTTTGACGTGATCACCATGCTGGGGTTTGTAATCCTGATCGGCACGGTGGTGAACAATCCGATCCTGATCATCGACCGCACCATGCGTAACATCAAGAGCAGGGGAATGGCATCGGTGGATGCGGTGCTGGAGAGCACCCGCGCCCGCATCAGGCCGATCATGATTTCCAGCATCACGACCATATTCGGCCTGTCGCCCCTGGTGTTCAACCCGGGCGCGGGCACGGAGTTGTACCGCGGCCTGGGCGCCATCGTCATGTTCGGCCTGTTGTTCTCGACGCTGATCACGCTGACCTTCATGCCGACCCTGCTGTCGCTGGCGTTGCAGTTCAGGGACTGGATAAGACCGTCCGCTGATTATGTGAATGAACGAAGATAATTTATCCGCAGATTACGCAGATTAGCGCAGATGATTCATCCGCAGATTACGCAGATTTACGCAGATTAAAAAGAAAGTTCTTAAACATGGACTGTAGTAAATATCATGCTGAAACCACAGTCCACACTAAATAGATTATTCATCTGCGCTAATCTGCGTAATCTGCGGATAAAAAAAGGTAATCTGCGGACAATATAAACATGTTCCGGTTTGCTATTGAAAAACCCCTGATTGTCGCCGTGGCGGTTCTGATCATCTGCCTGTTCGGCGTGCTGGCCCTGTTTCGCGTGCCCATACAGATGGTCCCTGACCTTGACGTCAGGGTAATCACCGTTATTACGACCTGGCCCGGCGCGACGCCACAGGACGTGGAGAAGGAGATCATCATCGAGCAGGAGGAATACCTGCGCCGTATCCCGGGACTGGATCGCATGATTTCAATGGCCGAAACCGGTCTCGGCCGGATTGACCTGGAATTTCCCTACGGGGTGGATATCAACGAGGTTCTGATCCGGGCCAACAACGCTCTCACCCAGGTGCCGGGTTACCCGGAAAACGTCGATGAGCCGCGTCTCGTCGCCAGTTCCTCCGAAAATCCGTTCATGTTTTTTTCCGTTCAACCCCTGCAGGGTAATCCGCTGGACGTGGACATGATGGAAATGCGTGATTTCCTGGAGGATCGCGTGCGCGTTCAGGTAGAGCGGGTGCCGGGCGTTTCGGAAGTGACCATGTATGGCGGTGCGGAGCGGCAGATCAAGATCCACGTGGACCCCGTCAAGCTGGCCGAGCGTCAGATCACCCTGTCTGAGGTCCGCAACGCCATCCGCACGCGTAACCGTGACGTTTCCGGTGGTGACCTGGACAGCGGTAAACGCCGCTACCTGCTGAGGACGGTAGGCCGTTTCAAGACCATCGCAGATATGGAAGAGTTGGTAATCGCCCGTCGTGACGGCGCGTTTGTACGGCTGCGCGACCTGGGCTATGTCGAACTGTCCACCTTTGAAGCTGACACCTACTTCTATTCAAAGGGATTACCGACCATCAGCTTTGGCGTAGTCCGGCAAATCGGAGCCAACGTGGTGGAAGTAAAGCGCAATGTCATCAGGAAAGTGGAGGAACTGAACGCCGGCCTGTTGAAAGAACGGGGCATGCGCATGGAATACAACTTCGATGACGTGCAATACATCACCGATTCCGTGGCCAACGTCCGCAAAAACCTGGTTATCGGCGCCTTGCTGGCTACCTTCGTCCTGTTCCTGTTCCTCAGGTCCCCTTCAGCCACCGTCATCGGCGCTATCGGTATTCCCGTCTGTACCCTTGCCGCGTTTCTCGGGTTGCTCATCAGCGGGCGCACGATCAACGTGATTTCCCTGGCAGGTGTCGCGTTTGCCATCGGCATGACCCTGGATAACAGCATCGTGGTGCTGGAGAACATCTACCGTCACAGGTCGGCAGGAAAGGATCGCCGGCAAGCCGCGCAGGACGGCGTGGCCGAGGTGTGGCCGGCGCTGCTGGCCTCCACCCTGACAACGGTGTTCGTGTTTATTCCGATCATCTTCATCAGGCAGGAGGCGGGTCAATTATACTCGGATATTGCGGTCGCGATTTCTGCATCCATACTGATGTCGCTGCTGGTTGCGACACTGGTGGTGCCGGCATTGTGTAACCGGTTTCTTTCCCTGGAGAGGGATAACATGTTCGGTGTCGCCGCGTTGTATTCCATGGGACAACAGTTCGGCGAGATGCTCAACGGGTTCGTACATTGGTTGATGGGGGGTATCACCCGGCGCCTGGCCCTGGTGGCCGTGGTAGCCGTTATCACGTTGTTCATCTTTGCCTCCATCCCCAAGGCGGAATACCTGCCGGAGGCGGAGGAGCAGAAGGTATTCGTGCGCCTGTTTGCGCCGCCGGGCTATAACATTGACGAGATGCACGCGATCCACCGGGACGTGGATGACTTCCTGGTGCCGCATATCGGTGAAGACCCGGAAAAATACGCCAGCGGAGCATCCGCCATGCCGGGGCTGAACTATGTAATCGGCTATGCCACTGCGAAATTCAGCGTGCTTATGCCGGAGGCCACATCCAAGCGCCAGGTTGACGACATGCTCAGGATTGTCATGGGGAAGATTCGCGAGATCCCGGGGATCCATTCCTTTGCATCCCGGGGGTCCATTTTCTCCGGCAATATGGGCGGTTCGAGGAGCATCAACCTGGAGTTGAGCGGCACTGACCTGGTAGGCGTGTTCGATGCCGGCCGCCTTGCTTTTGCCAGGGCCCGGTCCGTGTTTGAGAACCCGCAGATTCGCCCGCAACCCTCCAGCCTGTCCATAGGGCAACCGCTGGTGGAAATACGTCCGGACTGGGAACGGGCCAGTGAACTGGGTATCAATGCCGGGGACCTGGGCTACACCATCTGGGCCTTCTCGGATGGCGCGTTCGTGGATGAGTTCTTCCTGGGAGACGAGAAGATCGACATGTTCCTGTATTCCACCTTCGGTACTATCGAACGTCCTGGAGACGTGGATAACATCATGCTGTATTCACCCCGGGGCGGTATTGTTCCGCTGGGCGCCGTGGCAGAGGTGAGGCAGACCGTCAATACGGGGACCATCCGCCGGGTGGACGGTGAGCGTACCATCACCCTGGGCATCGTCCCTCCCCGGGACGTTCCACTGGAGCAGGGCGTCGAAACGGTCAAGCGCGATATTATCGACGAACTGAGGAAATCAGGCGAGGTGGGAGATGACATCAGCATGACCATCACCGGCGCCAGCGACCAGCTCGAAGAAACCCGTGACGCCCTGAAGGGGAACTTCATCATCGCCGTCTTCATTTCCTACCTGCTGCTGGTGGCCATCTTCTCGCACTGGGGTTATCCGCTGCTGGTCATGACCACCGTCCCCGTCGGCATCGGCGGCGGGTTGTTCGGGTTGTGGCTGCTGAACGCCGTCGGGGGCAACCTGTCGCTGCTGGGTATGACGGACATACACCAGTCCTTTGACGTGATCACCATGCTGGGCTTCCTGATCCTGATCGGCACGGTGGTGAACAACCCCATCCTGATCATCGACCGCACCATGCGCAACATCAAGAGCAGGGGGATGGCATCGGTGGACGCGGTACTGGAGAGCACCCGCGCCCGCATCAGGCCGATTATGATTTCCAGCATCACGACCATATTCGGCCTGTCGCCCCTGGTTTTCAACCCGGGCGCCGGCACGGAGTTGTACCGAGGCCTGGGGGTAATCGTCATGTTCGGTTTGCTGTTCTCGACTGTGATCACGTTGACGTTCATGCCGACGTTGCTGTCGCTGACGTTGCAGTTCAGGGACTGGCTGAGACCGTCCGCTGATTATGTGAATGAACGAAGATAAATTATCCGCAGATTACGCAGATTAGCGCAGATGAATAATCTATTTAGTGTGGACTGTGGTTTCAGCATGATATTTACTGCAGTCCATGTTTAAGCACTTTCTTTTTAATCTGCGTAAATCTGCGTAATCTGCGGATGAATCTTTTAAACACTCTGCCGTTAGCGCTATATATCCACCTGCCCTGGTGTGTCAGGAAGTGTCCCTACTGTGATTTCAATTCCCATGAAATTAAAGGCGGGTCCTTCCCGGAGCGGGAATACGTCGCCGCCCTGGTGCGGGACCTGGAATTCAGCGCCGGGTTGTTCCAGGGCAGGGAACTTGCTTCCGTGTTCCTGGGTGGTGGTACGCCAAGCCTGATATCGGCGGAAGGTATCGGTGCGATCCTCGACGCTGTCGAGGCCGTCTCCGCACGATCCGCCGACACTGAAATCACCCTGGAAGCAAACCCCGGGACGGTCGAAAGCGAACGTTTTGCCGGTTACCGCAGCCTGGGCGTGAACCGGCTGTCCATCGGCGTACAAAGTCTCGATAACGCCAAACTGGCGGCCCTGGGCAGGATTCACGACAGCGATGAAGCGGAAGCTGCGTTTGAAACAGCCGTCGGCGCCGGGTTTACCAACATCAATATCGACCTCATGTACGGGTTGCCGGGACAGACCGTGGAAGATGCCCTGTCGGACCTGGCGGCAGCGGCAAGTCTTGCGCCGGCGCATATCTCCTGGTATCAACTCACCATCGAACCCAATACCGTATTTCACGCAAAACCGCCTACATTACCCGGTGATGATCTGATCTGGGAGATGCAGACCAGCGGCCAGGATTTCCTTGCCGGGCAGCACTACCGGCAATACGAGGTGTCCGCATGGTCCAGGGAAGGTTATGAATGCCGGCATAACCTGAATTACTGGGAATTCGGTGACTATATCGGCATCGGCGCCGGCGCCCACGGCAAGATCAGCGCCGGGACGGTAACACGGGAGGCCCGCCTGCGCGTGCCGGCGAGTTATATCCGTAATGCCGGGACCGGATCGGTCATTGCCGAGCATAAAGTGCTGGCGCAGGAGGACCTCGTCCTGGAATTCATGCTGAATGCGTTGCGCCTGAAGGACGGTGTGCCGGCGGGTTATTTTACCGGCAGGACCGGTTTGGCGCCGGACGCCATTCGTGAGCAGGTCGATGCCGCCGGCAAAGAGGGCCTGCTGGAAGCCGGACCGGGGCGGATAAAGGCAACGGAAAAAGGCGCGCGCTACCTCAATGACTTGTTACAATACTTCACGCCTTGATCCGGATTACGATTAAATGGAACTGAAAGACCTCGTCAAAAGCCGGCGCACCATACACCAGTTCAAGCCAGACTCTCTTCCTGATGAAGCCATACTGAGAGCGGCGATGGAACAGGCCATCTGGGCGCCCAATCATTACCTGACGCAACCCTGGCGCTTCTATTTGCTGGGTGAAAAAAGCAAAAACCGGATATGCTTACTGAACGCGGAACTTGTCCATGAAAAACAGGGCGAAAGAGCGGCAGAGATCAAGTTCAAACGCTGGCGTGAAGTTCCTGGCTGGCTGGTCCTGACCTGCCTGAAGTCTGATGATGAGGTCACCATGCGGGAAAACTATGCCTCCTGTTGTTGCGTCGCCCAGAACCTGATGCTGCTGCTGTGGGAGCAGGGGATAGGTGTGAAATGGACCACCGGCGCGGTGACCCGGACAAGAGCTTTCCATGACATCGTTGGGGTGGACCGAGAACAGGAAGAGGTGGTAGGCATGTTCTGGTACGGTTTCCCGGCAGATATTCCGGGGGCTGAGCGCAAGACCCTGGAGCAGGTCCTTACGGAACTTCCCTGACCCCTTTGATTTGGAGTTTTGGGGACAGAATTAATTCTGTCCCCGGCCTGAGTTATGTCGGGGACGGATTTTAAATCCGTCCCCATTTTCTCCCTGTATTTTTACTCTGACCCCGAAGGTACAGGCGGTTTCACGCGCACGGTCACTATATCCGTGTCATGGAATTGCTGGTGGCGCACGGATGATGCAAGAGGCCGCAACAGCCGCAACGAGTCCTCCCGCTCAATGGATATTTCGTCTGTCTGCTCGCCCGGCAGCGCAAGCTGGTCCTGCAGGTTCTCCTCCCTGGGCGCGATGACC
>JAPOQU010000006.1 GCA_026710545.1 Gammaproteobacteria bacterium
CGGGAAAGAGGCGAGAGATCACGAACAAGGGCAAACTATAGCCCAACACTATTGAGTAAGGCACTGTAAACAGGCAAAATCTATTATCAAGACCCGTTTCAAATCTCTAACGCGGGATTTGGGCTGTCAGCTTGTTTGAAAATGCCCATTTAACTATACCGTCTTATAGACAATCATCAGTACGTATGTTAAGGAAGTCAATGGAGATGACGCGTGTCTACTATCTCAATCGGGTTCTCTGATCGCTATTCCTGGTAACTCTTTAATCTCCATTGCCGATTTTTCGACGGCAGCCGGCTGGACCGGCTTCATGCCTGTTGTGAATCACTCACAGCCTTCGGCAGGCTGAATTGCAGCAGCGCCCAGGCAGCCAGCGCGGACAGCAACGAACCCACCAGGATACCCAGGCGGTCGCCGCTGAAATAGGCGCCGCTACCGTGTTCAAAAGCCAGACCGGCGATAAACAGGCTCATGGTGAAGCCGATACCGCAGGCGCAGGCTACGCCGAGGAGTTGAGTCCAATTGACGTCTTTCGGCAGCCGGGCGAGACCCAGGGCGACGGCGACGCCCGTGAAGAGCACAATGCCAAGTGGTTTGCCCAGTACCAGACCGCTGGTCACGCCCAGTGTGACGGGATGCAACAGTGCATCCAGTGATACCCCTGACAGGGACAGCCCGGCATTGACAAAGGCAAACGCCGGGAGAATTACGAACGCGACGGGTTCGTGCAGGTTATGTTCCAGTTCGCGCAAGGGGCAATGCCCCTCTTTATCCCGCATCGGTATGCAAAATGCGATGAGCACGCCCGCCAGCGTCGCATGGACCCCGGATTTCAGCACGGCGATCCACAGGACTATCCCCAGCAATATGTAGCTGGAAGTACGCGTCACTCCCATGCGGTTCATGGCGGCCGCGATGCCGAGGGTGACGGCGCCGATAACCAGCATCGTGGGAGAGAGGGCTGCAGAGTAGAACAGCGCGATGATGACGATGGCGGCAAGATCATCCAGTATCGCCAGCGTAAGCAAAAAAACCTTGAGTGAAACAGGGACCCTGGCGCCGAAGGACCCCAGCAGGGCGAGCGCGAAGGCGATGTCGGTCGCGACCGGGATTGCCCAGCCGTCCATTGCCACGGAATCTCCCAGGTTGAACCAGATATAGATGGATGCGGGCACAACCATGCCGCCCAGCGCGCCCATTCCCGGCAAAATCACCTGGTCGAAAGAGGACAGCTCACCATCCATGATCTCGCGCTTGATTTCGAGCCCTATGAGGAAAAAGAACACTGCCATGAGCCCGTCATTTACCCAGAGCAGCAGCGGCTTGTTGATGAACAGGTTACCGACCTGGACCGCAACCGTCATATCGATAAGGGCCGCATAGATGCCCGATAACGGCGAGTTGGCTATCAGCATGGCGATGACGACACAGACGATAAGCAGAACGCCGCCTGCAGTCTCAAGTTGCAGAAACTCGCGCAACGCGTCCGCCACGGTCGGTGTCTGTTTTCGTGTTTCCATGCTACCCGGGTATTTTGACCAGTATCATTGAGATATTAACCTTACCGCCGTTTTCGTTAGCCGTCTGCACAAGTTCCGCGACGGTTTGCGCAAGCCTGCCTTTGCCGGTGAGGGCTGAGATAGTGATGTTCCCGGCAGTGCTCACGGTGCCGGTTGGGGGAAGTCGCCCAGGTCTGTTAACGCTCCAGGTATTGGAGCTTGCCTTCCGTCTCTTTCCAGTCGTCCGCGTCGGCAGGCGCGTCCTTCATTTCATTGATGACAGGCCATTCCCTGGAGAGTTCTGCATTCAGCGCTATGAATTCCTGCTGGCTTTCATCAACGTCTTCGTCGGACATGATGGCTTCGACCGGGCATTCCGGTTCGCACAAGGTGCAATCAATACACTCGTCAGGGTCGATGACCAGCATATTGGGACCTTCATGGAAGCAATCGACCGGGCAGACTTCCACACAGTCAGTGTATTTGCACTTGATGCAGCTTTCTGTGACGATAAAAGGCATGAGAACGTCCTAATGTAGGTTGAGTTACAGTATTCAGTATGACAGATTATAGCTTATAACCATTCCAATTCAAAAGCGGCCATATCCTGTTCATCCTGCACATCCACGTTAATTCCGGACCAGTTTGCATAACCGGTATAAAAATTCCAGCGCCTGTTTGGGTGTGACACTGTCCGGGTCGACCTCTGTCAATAATTTCCGTATTTCATCGGGTTGCTGGAACAGGTCCCGTTGCGGCGTATCCGGGAGCAGGTCTACAGCGTTCTTTTCCATGATGTCGAGCTGGTGGTTCGCCTGGTTGATGACTGCGCGGGGAATGCCCGCCAGTTGCGCCACCTGGATGCCGTAACTCCGGTTCGTGGCCCCGGGTTTGACCGTGTACAGGAAAATGATCTCGTTATTGTGTTTAATCGCGTCCAGGTGCGCGTTCCTGACGGTATCCATGAGTTCCGGCAAGGCGGTCAATTCGAAATAATGGGTGGCAAACAGGGTAAAAGCCCGTACCTTGTTTGCCAGGTAGGCAGCGCAGGACCAGGCCAGGGCCAGGCCGTCGTAAGTGCTGGTGCCGCGGCCTATCTCGTCAATCAATACCAGGCTCCTGTCCGTGGCGTTGTTCAGGATCGTCGCGGTTTCCACCATCTCGGCCATGAAGGTGGATTTGCCGGAGGAAATATCGTCAACCGCGCCGATACGGGTGAAGATGCGGTCAACGGGGCCGAGCACTGCCTTGTCCGCGGGGACGAAACTGCCGATATGCGCCAGCAATGTGATGAGCGCGGCCTGGCGCATGTAGGTTGACTTACCTCCCATGTTCGGGCCGGTAATCAACAGCATCCTGGTGGCCTCGTCCAGCCGGATGTCGTTGGCAATGAAAGGATTGCCCTGCAACCGCTCGATCACCGCGTGACGGCCTCCCTGGATATCCAGTCCGGGGTCCTCGACGAATTCGGGCCGGCAGTAATCGAGCGTGTCCGCCCGCTCGGCAAAACACGCCAGCACGTCTGCCTCGCACAGCGCTGCCGCGCTGGCCTGCAACGGGGCCAGGTCGATGCAGATACGCTCGAGGATCTGTTCATACAGCATTTTTTCCCTTGCCAGGGCGCGTTCCCTGGCGCTCAGCACCTTGTCTTCGAAGTCTTTCAATTCCGCGGTGATGAAGCGTTCCGTGGATTTCAGGGTCTGCCTCCTGTGATAGCGCTCCGGAACGGCTTCGCTGTGCAGCCGGGACACCTCTATGTAGTAGCCGTGCACGCGGTTGAAGCCCACTTTCAGCGTGGGGATCCCGGTCTGTTCGCGTTCGCTCTCCTCAAGCGAGTCCAGGTAGGTCCCGGCGTCCCGGCCCAGTTGCCGCAACTGGTCCAGTTCGGCGTCAAAACCCTGTGCGATCACGCCACCTTCCCGGATAGTTGCCGCCGGTGTTTCCAGCAAAGCCGATCCCAGGTACGCCTTCAGTTCGGCGAATTCATGGATCGCCTCGTTAAGTTCGTCAAGACGGGGACTGTTCAGGGTTGCCAGTGTCGCTTTCAGGTCCGGCAACCGCAGCAGCGACTTGTGCAGTTGCGACAAGTCCCTGGGGCGCGCAGACTTGAGGGCTACCCGCGCCAGGATGCGTTCAAGGTCGTTTACACGTTTTAATGATTCGTGGACTGTAAGATAGGATTTACCTGTTGACAGGTGGTTGACAGCGTCATGCCGCAAGCGCAGGGCATGTTGCTCGCGCAGGGGCCGGTTCAACCAGCGTCTGAGCAACCGGCTGCCCATTGCCGTGACCGTAGTGTCCAACACACCCAGCAGGCTGTTTGCCTTCCTGCCGCTGAGATCCTGTTCCAGTTCCAGGTTACGGCGGCTTACCGCATCGACGATGATACCGTCCGAACGGTCTTCGACCTTGATTGGTTGCAGGTGCAGCAGTGCCGTACTCTGGGTTTCATTGACGTATTTCAACAGCGCTCCCGCGGCTGCGGTTGCCGCGGGCAGCTCTGCGCAACCCAGGCCTTCCAGTCCATTTACCCGGTATTGCCGCTTGATGACGTCTGCGGCCGTCGATTGGTCGAAATGCCACGCGGCGCGACTTACCACGCTGTTGCAGGATATGCCCCGGCTGTCTTCCAGGTCGCCGCCTTCGCAGACCAGCAGTTCGGCGGGCTGCAAGCGCGCCAGTTCGTCATGCAATGAGGTCATATCAGGGGTCTGACAGAGTATGAAGCGGCCGTCAGCCAGGTTAAGCGCGGCTATGCCGTACTCGTCAGCGAAAGGGTGAACGCACACCAGCAGGCTGTCGGCCTTTTCTTCCAGCAACAACTCATCCGTGACGGTCCCCGGGGTGACCACGCGGGTCACTTTTCTTTCAACCGGTCCTTTTGCCAGGGCAGGGTCGCCGATTTGTTCACAGATGGCGACCGATTCACCTTGCCGGATCAGCTTCGCCAGGTAGGAATCAACAGCATGGTAGGGCACGCCGGCCATGGGGATAACCTGGTTGTCCGACTTGCCCCGGGAGGTCAGGGTGATGTCGAGCAGACGGGCCGCCTTACGCGCATCCTCGAAAAACAATTCGTAGAAATCGCCCATGCGGAAGAACAGCAGGATATCGGGGTAGTCAGTCTTGAAGCCCAGGTACTGCTGCATGACCGGTGTATGTGTGGGGTTTTTGGCGGGCATTGGTTTATTCTGCTGACTGCGCTGGTGTCCTGGTGTGTATGATATTCATATTTGGGGTCAGAGTAAAAACTCTGACCCCAAATTTCCCTGCTTTCGCAGGAACGACGGGTTCCGGTTTCCCCTTGAAATTCCGCGCCGTAAACCCCACATATGGCAACTGGACACTTTGATTGACGACGGGGATACCATGACTGTAGATACGAACAAAGAAGCGCTTGGTTTTGAAACCGAAGTCCAGCAACTGCTGGACCTCATGATCCACTCCTTGTACAGCAACCAGGAGATCTTCCTGCGTGAACTGATCTCGAACGCCTCCGACGCTGCCGACAGGTTGCGTTTTGAGGGCCTGCAGGACGACAGCCTGTTTGAAGACGATTCCGATCTGAACATCAGGGTGGAATACAACAAGACGCAAAAGACGATAAGCGTCCTCGATAACGGCATAGGCATGTCCAGGCAGGAGGTAGTCGATAACCTGGGCACCATCGCCAAGTCGGGCTCCAGGCAGTTTTTCGAGTCCCTGACCGGTGACCAGACCAGGGATTCACAACTGATCGGCCAGTTCGGCGTGGGGTTTTATTCCTCGTTTATCATTGCGGACAAGGTTGAGGTGGTCACCCGCCGCGCCGGCCTGCCCCGGGCGGAAGGCGTGCGCTGGGTATCCGACGGCAAGAGCGAGTACACGGTGGAGACCGTCGACCGGCCGAAGCGCGGCACCAAGGTGACCCTGTACCTGCGCAAGGAGGCCAAGGAATTCCTGGATGGTTACCGCTTGCGCAGCATCATCAACAAGTATTCGGACCACATTTCCCTGCCCATCGTCATGCCGAAAGAGGGTAAGGACGAAACAGGGGATGAAACGGTCAATGATGCGAAGGCATTATGGACGCGCAACAAGAAAGACATCAAGGACGAGGAATACAACGAGTTCTACAAGACCGTATCCCATGATTTTGAGGACCCGCTCTGCCATGTCCACACCAAGGTGGAAGGCAAACTGGAGTACGCCAGCCTGTTATACATCCCCGCCCGCGCCCCGTTCGACTTATGGGACCGGGAACAACGCCACGGCGTTAAACTGTACGTCAAGCGAGTCTTTATCATGGATGACGCAAAACAGTTATTGCCCGCGTACCTGCGCTTCGTAAAAGGGGTGGTGGATTCCGATGACCTGCCGCTTAATATCTCCAGGGAAATCCTGCAGCAGAACAAGGTCATCGAAACCATCCGTTCCGGTTGCACAAAAAAGGTCCTGGACCTGCTGAAAAAACTGGCGAACAAGGAACCGGACAAGTACAAGCAGTTCTGGCAGACGTTCGGGCGGGTCATGAAGGAAGGCGTCATCGATGTGCATGATAAACGTGAGGAACTCGCAAAACTGTTCCGTTTCAAGACCACCCACGAAGACACTGAGGAAGAAACCGTCTCGCTGGACGATTACATTTCCAGGATGAAGGAAGGCCAGACAGCTATTTATTACGTGACCGCGGAAAATCATGCCACGGCAAAAAACAGCCCTCACCTTGAGATATTCCGCAAGAAGGAGATCGAAGTCCTGCTGCTGACCGACCCCATCGACGAGTGGCTGGTTACCCATTTGACCGAATACGCGGAGAAACCGCTGGCGTCGGTGAACAAGGGTGAACTGGACCTGGGCGATCTTACCGATGAGACAAGCGATGACAAGGCCGAGGAAACTGCAGATGACAAGCTGGACGATCTCACCAAACGCATTGAAAAAGTGTTGGATGAACGGGTGAAGGAAGTGCGCATTACCCGGCGCCTGACCGAGTCTCCGGCCTGCCTGGTGGCCGACGAACATGAGATGGGCCGCCACCTGGAGCAGATACTCAAGGCTTCCGGGCAGCAGGTTACGATGGCCAAGCCCATCATGGAGATCAATCCGGGCCACCCCATTGTCGGCAAATTGCAGGGCGAGGCGGACGAAACCCGCTTCGGGGACTGGGCCAACATCCTGTTTGACCAGGCCCTGTTAAGCGAAGGCGGGCAACTGGAAGACCCTGCCGGGTTTGTTCAACGGCTTAACAGTGTCTTCCTCGAACTGAAATGATGGAGGGGACAGATTTAAATCTGTCCCCGATTAAGCATGGTCCGGGGACGGATTAAGCATGGTCCGGGGACGGATTAAGCATGGTCCGGGGACGGATTAAGCATGGTCCGGGGACGGATTAAGCATGGTCCGGGGACGGATTTTAATCCGTCCCCTTCAAAATATAGAGGCTGTTTTTGTTGAAGAAATGAAACAAAATATTTTTTTGGGTACTCTAAAGGATACTGAAGAAGATGAAGCATTCACGGTGTATTCCGAATATATAAATTGCCTTTTGGAAGGAAGCTATTGGGAAAGTGGTTCTACTCACAAGCGCAAGGTTTCCGAAGTCGAAGCCTCTGCTATTTTGCTGTGTAAATTCGGGGACAGAATTAATTCTGTCCCCAGCAAGCTGAGTTACATGCTGTCGGGGTGTGCAGAGATCTGATCATGAGAGTTTGGGGGCAGCTCGGTACTCAAGGGAAGTTCTCGATCATTCGACGCGAAGATCGGCGCAATACCAGCAAAGATGCGCTTGGCGATCAGACTGGTTTAATAGAGTTCAGGCTGTATTACGGGACTGTGATATGGTTTTCGCTGACCCCGATAATGGACTTTGCAAGGACGATAATTTCAAACCAGGAAAAAAAGACCAATGGAAACGGCTTCCATTAAGCGAAGCAAAAGCGCTGACTGAAGGTCGGGTCGCCATCATTTACCACCATAACGCGCGTAATAGAGGTACACACAAGCAGGAAATTGCATACTGGATAAATCAACTCGGTGCAGACACGCTTGCGCTGTACTGGCAGGGTACGGGTAGTTGTAGTAATCGCACGTTCTTTGTCATTAATCCCGAGTCAGGTATGGTAGATTGTTTAAGCGAGTTTGAACGCAAGTGGCGACAAATTGAATTAATTACCAAAGACACAACCCCATCCTTCATAAACTAGGGAGTAACAACATGCCAAGGCTGGCAAGATTGATTTTAAGAAACACTGCGCATCACATAGTGCAACGTGGTCATAACCGTAACGCGGTATTTACCGTGCCATCAGATTTTCGATACTACTTAATTACTTTAAGAGAGTGGAAGACACGGTTAGGAGTACAAGTTTATGGATATTGCTTGATGGTCAACCATGTTCATTTGATCGTAAATCCCGGAGAACATGAAGATAATATAGGGAATTTAATGAAACGCTTGGCGGGCCGACAGACGATGTATGTTAATCGTTTGAAAAATCGTTCCGGTACTCTATGGGAAGGAAGATATAAGTCAAGCCCGATTGAGACCGAGACTTATTTACTGGCATGCACTCGCTACGTGGACTTAAATCCTGTACGGGCAGGTATGGTTCCACACCCGAAAGACTATGTCTGGTCAAGTTACCGTCAAAAAACAGGGCTGGAAAAACCATGGATAGATTTCGATCCATGCTACTTGGGCCTATCAGATGATATTGAGGGCTGCCAGAGACGATATGCTGATTACGTCGCTGGAGAAATACCCATTAAAGAGACAGCATTAATTCGTAATGCACTTGCCCGTGGTCAATTAACAGGAAGTACGCATTTCATTTATAAGAATAAATAACATGGGGACGGAGTTGAATTCCGTCCCCGGACACAACCGGGGACAGATTTAAATCTGTCCCCAGGCAGTCAAAGATCGAAGAATTTGACGGCATTCCCCCCTGACAGCCTGGATTTTGTCTCTGAGTTGAACGAGTTCGAATTTTTGATCAGGGAGCCGATTTTCTGTTCCCCCAGTGGGAACGGATAATCTGAACCCAGCATGACCCGTTCCTCTCCCATGACGTTGACCAGCAGGGCCAGGGCATTCTCATCAAATACGGCTGAGTCCGTGTAAAACCGATTTGTGTAATGTGACGGCGGATGCGGGCAGTCCTCGCGCACGATGTCCCGGTTGTGCCAGGCGTTATCCACGCGGCCGAGCAGGAAGGCAAAGCTGCCGCCGCCGTGGGCGAAGCAGATGCGCAACGTGTCCGGCAGGCGTTCAAACGCGCCCGACAGGACCAGGGAGAGAATGGATAACTGCGTCTCCGCCGGCATCGCCACCAGCCATGGCAGCATGTATTTCGGCATACGTTCGGGCGCCATCATGTCCCAGGGATGAACCAGCACGGGTATTCGTTGTTCTCCGCAGTGTTGCAGGAAGGTAATCAGTCCCTCATCATCCAGGTTGCGGGGTCCGACGTGGTTGCCGATCTGCACTCCCAGGTGACCCGCGCGGACGGCCCGGCTGACCTCCCTGCAGGATGCGTCGATATCCTGCAGCGGCGCCTGGCACAGCGCTTTCAGGCGCTCAGGGGAGCGTTGGCACAGTTCCAGGGCTGCGTCGTTGAACAGCATGGCGCATTCCAATGCCTGTTGCGCCGGTTTCTCATAGGCGAACAGCAGCGGCGTGGCGCACATGATCTGGATGTCGATAGCGTCACGGTCCATCTCCTCCAGCCTGAGCGCCGGGTTCCAGCAGGCCTCGTATACCGGCCGGTAATCCCTGTTCCCCAAGGTGATCATCCCCTTGCCGGGGGCGGTGTGGCGGAATCCCGGCCACTCCCCGCCGAAGCGGGCGGATAAATCAGGGATATTGTCAGGATAGAAGTGACTGTGGATATCTACAACCGGAGTCATACGACAACCCAGCCTTCCGGTGGATGCTTGCCGGGATGCAATGCCTTGCAGGTGGGACAGGTGCGCAGTGTTTCATCGTTGAAGAACCGCTCAAACAGCGGCGGCAGGTCCCGGACGATGGACTCCAGCAACACCTCGGCCCGGTGGACCAGGCCGCCGCATTCGAAGCAATACCATTCGAAACCGTCCTTTTTGCCTTCGGGTCGCTTGGCTTCCACCACCAGGCCCATGCTGCCCTCGACCGGGCGCTGGGGTGAGTGCCTCACGTGGGCGGGCAGGAAAAAGATATCGCCCTCGCGAATAGGCACGTCGTAAAATTCACCCTTGTCGAATACCTTTAAGACCATATCGCCGCGCAACTGGTAGAAAAATTCCTCCGCCGGGTCATCATGGAAGTCGGTGCGTTTGTTGGGTCCTCCAATGACCATGACTATCATATCGGTATCTTCCCAGATCTGTTTGTTTGCCACCGGTGGTTTGAGCAGGTGAGAGTGTTCGTCAAGCCAGGCCTGAAAGTTAAAGGCGTTGAGTTTTGTCATGGGTGCCTACTGTATTCGGAAGCCGGGGTTTGACCCTGCCTTCTTTAATTAAGCCGTGCTTTGCCCGGGTCCCATTCAATGTCCTTTATGATAGTGTATGCGCTATGTACAGGTAACGCAAAGTTTAGTTTTCATGTTTACTACCAACTCATCGGCCGGGCCGCGCAAGTTCAGTACGTCCGTAAATCGCGCAGTACCCATATATGTGGATATCCTGTATTATTTCTCGCTGATAATGACGCGACCAGCGTGATGTTGTTATTCAGAACTTGTTATATTTACAGCGGGTGAATACTGACAAACCTGTTGCTGAGATCTATAAAAGAGGACAGCCATGACAACGCTGAACATTGATTTACCGGATAACCTTGCTGAGGAAGCTGGAAAAGCGGGGCTGCTTGCGCCTGGTGCGATCGAGGTTTTGTTGCGAGAAGCGTTACGCCAGCTTGCTGTCGACGAGCTGTTCGAAGCCACGGACAAGCTGATAGCGGCTGATTTTCCCCCTATGACGCCGAGAGAGATTCAAGAAGAAGTGGACGCAGTGCGCGCACGGAGAAAAGAATGTGCGTCTGGTGCTTGACACCAATAATGGAGGGTGCACGATCGAACCCCCCCGATTTACTAACCCTGTATATCTCACTGGCAACCTGTGGTTGGATCAACAAATTCGGGTTTTTTGCATTATAGCCTGCCAGTCGTGAAGCATAGTTTTCCTTATTGACTACCGTCCGCCAACTCATCGACCGGATCGAGCAACGGTTAGCTGCATCGGACCTGTTTTTCGGCCACGGCACCGACAACGCCCTGGATGAGGCCGCATACCTGGTGCTGGGCGCCCTGGAGATTCCGTTTGACGCGGGTCCTGAACAATTGGACAGGGAAGTAACCCGTAGCGAACATGAGAGTATAAAAGAACTGGTCAATGCCAGAATAAATTCAAAAATTCCCGTCGCCTACCTGCTCAACAAGTCCTGGTTCTCCGGTCTGGAGTTCTACGTGGACGAGCGCGTCCTGATCCCCCGTTCACCGATTGCCGAACTGGTTGCCGAAAAATTCTCGCCCTGGATTAAACCTGCTGAAGTAAAGCGAATCCTGGACCTGGGCACCGGCAGCGGTTGTATCGCGGTTGCCTGTGCCGAGGCGTTCCCCGACGCCGCCATTGATGCAACGGACATCGAGGCGGATGCGCTTGAAGTGGCGCGCATCAATCGCGAAAAACACGGCTTTTCACGCCGGGTAAACCTGGTCGAATCGGACCTGTTCAGTGCGTTGGAAGACAGGAAATATGATATTATCGTGAGCAATCCGCCGTATGTTCCTGATGAGGAAATGCGGGTATTGCCGGCTGAATACCGGCATGAGCCGCCTCTTGCCCTGGAGGCAGGCGCCGCCGGCCTCGACGTGGTTGAGCGTATATTGCTTGAAGCCAACAGACACATGACGCCTCACGGTATCCTGGTAGTGGAAACCGGCAACGGCCGCGCCGCGCTTGATGCGAAATACCCCCGAATGCCTTTCACCTGGCCGGACCTTGAACACGGCGGGGAAGGAGTTTTTGTTATTCCGGGGACCGATTTAATCCCGCAACAGGGAATTAACATGAATGTACAGGATATACAGGATAAAAAATAATATTGCTGTAATGGACTTGATGAGTTATCCCTGCGGGCAATGGTTTTAAAACAAATATTTTTTTTCATATATCCTGTTCATCCTGTACATCCATGTTAATAGATTCTTGCTGATATTAATGAGCGGTAATAATAAATCCCCGTACTTGACTCCCATCGCCGGTAACGGCTTGCTGGACCGCCGGTTATTTTTGCAGGGTGGGCTGGTGCTGGGGGCCGCGCAACTGGTCGCCGGCAATGCCCGGGCGGCCAGGCAGGAGCCTGCGGCCAGACCCGAGTGGATGAGCGTACCAGGTCAGCCGTTTACACTCTACGGCCAGCCGGCGGGATACGAGGATGAGGTAGTCCGTTATCCCTCTCCGAACCGGCAGATGCGCAACAGTGGTGCGTCCTGGACGCCGTTGCACATGCTGGAAGGCACGATCACGCCCAACGGCCTGCATTATGAGCGGCACCATAACGGGGTCCCGCAAATCAACCCGGATGAGCACCGTTTGCTGGTTCACGGGATGGTGCGGCAACCGGCATTTTTCACGATCGACAACCTGCTGCGCTACCCGATGCGCTCGCAGATCTGTTTCGTCGAATGCGGCGGCAACAGTAATGCGGGATGGAACAAGGCGCCTTCCCAGGCAGAAGCGGGTTACTTTCATGGCCTGGTTTCTTGCAGTGAATGGACCGGCGTGCCCCTGTCGACGATCCTCTCAGAGGTCGGCCTCGACAAAAAAGCCGGGTGGCTGATTGCCGATGGAGCGGATGCCTTTGCCATGAACATCAGCATCCCGGTGGAAAAGGCCATGGATGACGCCATCCTCGCCCTGTACCAGAACGGCGAGCGCTTGCGGCCGGAGAACGGTTACCCGTTGCGCCTGATCCTTCCCGGGTGGGAAGGCGTATTGAATGTAAAGTGGTTGCGATCGTTGAAGGCTACCGCGCAACCTATCATGGCGCGCAACGAGACGGCGCGGTACACCGAACTGCTGCCGTCGGGCAAGGCGCGTATGTTCACATTTACCATGGATGCGAAATCGCTGATCACCTCGCCTTCTGGAGGCATGGTGCTGAAGCAGGGGCCGGGACTGTACCAGGTTTCCGGCCTGGCCTGGAGCGGCCGGGGTCGGATTGAACAGGTGGACGTCTCTGCCGACGGCGGCGAGACGTGGGCGCCTGCGGAGTTGCAGGCCCCGGTTCTGCCGAAAGCGTTTACCCGGTTCCGTATCCCCTGGCAGTGGGACGGCGCGCCGGCTGTCCTGAAAAGCAGGGCCGTTGACGAAACCGGTTACGTGCAGCCGGAGAGAGAACAACTGGTCGCCGCGCAAGGCAGGCATGGTTTTTACCACTACAACGCCATTGTCACCTGGAGCGTGGATGAATACGGAACCGTAACGCATGTTTATACGAGTGAAGCGCAACAAGCTGATAGCGATATCAGTATTGATGCTGGCTGGGATTAATCCCGGCGCTGATGAGGTTCGTCCAGGTCCGAACCTGGGTGAGCCGGCCGACAGCCGCGCCGTGAGCAGCCATGACTGGGGCATCATGCCGGATGGCGCGGGTCTCCCGGATGGGAGCGGTACAGCGGGGGAGGGCAAGCCCATCTATGACAGGCTGTGCGTGTCCTGCCACGGACCCGGCGGCCTGGGTGACAGCGCTGACCAGCTTGCCGGTGCGCAGATGCAGCTAACCGACGAGTGGCCGGAAAAGACCATCGGCACTTTCTGGCCCTACGCTCCCACCCTGTTTGATTTTATCCGCCGCTCAAAACCCATGATGGAGCCGGGAAGTCTGACCAATTCCGAAGTTTACGCATTGACGGCATACCTGTTGTATCTGAATGGGATCATCCCGGAAGATAAGGAAATGAACGCCGCCATCCTCGCGGATGTGGAGATGCCCAACCGGGATGGCTTTATCCAGGTATTGGAGTAATGCGCAGGCTCTGTGCATCCATGTTGAAATCCTTATCCTGAATACCTGAAAATTCGTTGGCATTAATATGACTAGTCAGATATACTAGTCATATGGAGACGATTAATGCATCTGATTTCAAGGCTCAATGTCTGGCGATTCTCGATCGTGTACAGGCGACAGGCGAGCACGTGCTGATTCTGAAGCGTGGCCGTCCTGTTGCAGAGTTGCTGCCTGCGAGTCGTTCCCGCTCCGAGTATCCGCAGTCAGAACTCAAGGGCACGGTTACCGTGCTGGGGGACATCCTGGAACCCGCGGTCCCTGAAGAAGATTGGGACAGTCTTCGGTAATGAGCGTGTTACTGGATACCCATGTGTTACTCTGGTGGTTTGATGACCATGAAAGGCTCTCAACCGCGCAACGGGATATCATCAATGCAGTCGATAGCAAGTCGCCGTTGCTGGTATCTGACATCTCACTCTGGGAAATAGCCACGCTGCATAGTCTGGGGCGTATCCGCCTGCTGATTCCATTGCGGGAGTGGCTCGATAAGGCAACGGCGCCGCCGCTGGTGCAGCGCCATGGCATCTCACCGGCTGTTGCGGCAGAAGTTGCCGCGTTACCTGCGTCATTCCACAGGGATCCGGCGGACAGGATACTGGTCGCGACCGCCCGGGTCCTCGGCGTTACGCTTCTGACACAGGATCGCAGGATCATCGACGCGGCGTTGGTCGACACAGTCAGTTAACCACTATGTCCGGCAATACCATTGGAAAATTATTTACCGTAACCAGCTGTGGCGAGAGCCACGGCTACGGCTACCTGTGCATTGTTGACGGCTGTCCGCCTGGGATGGAACTGGCCGAGGCTGACCTGCAGCGCGACCTGGACCGGCGCAAGCCGGGGCAGTCACGCCACGTCACCCAGCGCCGGGAGTCCGACAAGGTCAGGATCCTGTCCGGGGTGTTCGAAGGCAGGACAACCGGGACGCCGATAGGTCTCATAATTGAAAATGAGGATCAGCGCTCCAAGGACTATTCGGCGATCAAGGACAAATTCCGGCCCGGCCATGCCGATTACACCTACTGGAAGAAATACGGCGTGCGGGATTACCGGGGCGGTGGCCGTGCCTCCGCTCGCGAGACCTGTATGCGTGTAGCTGCCGGCGCAATCGCCAAGAAGTATTTGCGTGAACGTTATGACTGCCTGGTGCGCGGCTACCTGGCGCAACTGGGACCGGTAAAACTGGAGTTGGTGGATTGGAACGAGGTGGAGAATAATCCTTTTTTCTGTCCGGATGCGGGGAAAGTCGCAGAACTGGAAACCCTGATGGACAATTTACGCAAATCGGGCAATTCCATCGGCGCCCGGGTGAACCTGGTCGCCACAAGCGTGCCGGTGGGCCTGGGAGAGCCGATATTCGACCGCCTGGACGCCGATATCGCCAAGGCCCTGATGAGTATCAATGCCGTCAAGGGTGTGGAGATAGGCGCCGGATTCGCTGCTGTAGAGCAACACGGTACCGGGCACAGGGATGAAATAACTGCAGGCGGGTTTTTATCCAACCACGCGGGCGGCACCCTGGGCGGCATTTCCAGCGGCCAGGACATCCTGGCGAGCATCGCCCTGAAACCGACGTCCAGCATCCGCATTCCCGGAAAGACCGTTGATATTCACGGCAATGAAACGGAAATCGCAACCACCGGACGCCACGACCCCTGTGTCGGCATCCGCGCCACGCCCATTGCCGAGGCGATGCTGGCTATCGTATTGATGGACCACGCATTAAGACAGAGAGCGCAGAACCCTGACTGAATTACGCTCAGGGGACGGATTTGAAATCCGTCCCCTGTCCTGCATACAGTCAGGCCGGTTCGTCGAAAAAAATGGTGACGTCCGCCGGGCCGGACCGGCCCTTGTGCGGTGAGCCGCTCAGGGAAAAGGGCAATGCCACCCATTGGGCTGGTTTATCTGCGTTATTTCCCGGGGCCGTCAACCATTCGGCGCTGTCCGGTATTGCACCGGACCACGGGCATACCACTTCGCCGGCATTGAGCAGGTCCATAATGGTATTACGGGTTGACTGATCCCCGCTACCGGGAACCGCCCGGAAGAATTCAAAAAACTTTCTCGAATACCATTTGCTGCGGATATTCTCATCCATCACGAACCGGATCTGGCGCGGCGCCGCCATCTGGATGAAAGTCCAGTCCTTGAAGCTTGTTTGTTTCCCCAGCATCAAAACACCCCCCGTATCGGGAAAATGTTTGAAACCCTGTACCGCCAACCGGTAGCGATAGCCGATTGTCATGGTGACGATCAGCCGCACCAGGGATTGCGGCAGCTTGTACACCGTGTAGAACGCGCCGCCCAGGGCAACGGCGGTCAATAACGGGAATAACAGGTTACTGATCTCCATCATGGAAAACAGCACGGTCAGGACCAGGAAGCTCAGCATAACGATATTTTGAATCAGGTTGTTGCTTGCCAGGACCCTGCCCAGGATGTGTTCGCCTGCATGGAACTGGATCAAGGCATTCAGCGGGATGATGAATATCCCGCTCAGCATCCCCAGTAACAGGATGTTGATAGCGTGCGCCGGCACGCTGGTCAGTCCCGGCAGTACGAACAGGCAGGTGGCCACGCCCACTGCGCCGATTGGAATTAAACCGGTTTCGATATAATTCCTTGAGATCCTGCCGGCGATGAGGGAACCCAGCATGATGCCGATCCCGGCACAGGCCAGCATGCCCTGGATGATCCTGACGTCGGTTACATCCAGGTTGTCCTTGGCAAAAGACGGAAACGCTGCCAGCAGGACCTGGCCGATAGCCCAGATAATCGCCAGTCCGATGATTGACAATAAAATGACTTCACGGGATTTCACGGCGTTCAGATTATTCGCCAGGTATTGGCCTGTCCGGTATTTGTTCCAGTCAAAGCGCAAACTCTTATCCGGTTCGTGGAGGCTCGGCAACCGGTAAGCCAGGATCAATTCAATGAGCGCCCCGCAAATCAAAAACCAGCCTATAGGTGCGATGGTGAGCATAATCTCTTTCTTGCCGGAGAAAATCACGTCGCTCAGGTACATCTCGAACAGGACCGAAAAGGCGAATGTGCCGGTCAGGATTGAAATGGTGGTGGTAGCCTGCACTACGCCGTTGGCGCGGGCCAGGTTTTCCTTGCCGGCGATTTCCCGGATATAGCCGTACTTGGACGGTGAGTAAAACGCGCTCTGTATGGCCAGCAGGAAGGTCATGGCAAAAGCCGCCCAGAACCAGCCCAGGTGGTAGAACAAGGTGATCATGCAGGTCAGTCCGACCGCGCCCCAGGCAGTCGTGCGCATGACCTTGTTCTTGGGGAACTTGTCCGCCATAAAACCGGCAGGGGTAAACAGCAGGATGTAGGGCAGCAGGATCAGGGCGTTGACGATGGCCGTCAATATGATCAAGGTGTCGCCGTCGTAGGTTTTGAAAACGGTGTTCTGTATCGTGATCTTGTGCCCCAGGTCCACGAAGGCATTCAGGAAGAGCATGACAACGTAGGGGAGGAAGCCCCTGATCCTGAATAAATCACTCATGACATTGTGGGGACGGACTTAAGTCCGTCCCCGGCAGGAGCGTCCGTCCCCGGCAGGAGCGTCCGTCCCCGGCAGGAGCGTCCGTCCCTGGCAGGAAGGTCAGGTTGATGTTCCACCCACGGTCAACTCGTCGATTTTCAGTGTGGGCTGCCCCACGCCGACGGGAACTGACTGGCCGTCTTTCCCGCACACGCCGATGCCGGTATCGAGTTTCATGTCGTTACCGGTCATGGACACGCGGGTCAGCACATCGGGGCCGTTGCCGATCAGCGTCGCGCCCTTGATAGGGCTGGTCAGACGGCCGTTTTCTATCAACCAGGCCTGGCTCGCGCTGAACACGAATTTACCGTTGGTGATATCCACCTGCCCGCCGCCGAACTGGGAAGCGTATACCCCCTTTGCCACGGAACCGATAATCTCCTCGGGATCGTGATCACCGCCCAGCATGTAGGTATTGGTCATGCGCGGCATCGGCAGGTGCGCGTACGATTCCCGGCGCCCGTTGCCGGTGGGTTGCATGCCCATGAGCCCGGCATTTATCTTGTCCTGCATATAGTTCCTGAGAATGCCCCTTTCTATCAGGGTAGTGGCTTCCGTGGGCGTGCCTTCGTCGTCAACGGTCAGTGAGCCGCGGCGGTTTTCGATGGTCCCGTCATCGACCACCGTAACGTTTTCGGCCGCCACCCGCTGGCCTATCCGGTTGCTGAAGGCGGACGTTCCCTTGCGGTTGAAGTCGCCTTCCAGGCCGTGGCCAATGGCCTCGTGCAGCAGGATTCCCGGCCAGCCCGGGCCCAGCACGACTGTCATGGCGCCGGCAGGCGCCGGAACCGCTTCCAGGTTATTCAGCGCCTGGGTCACCGCATCGTCAATATAGCCGGAGACAATTTCATTATCGAGGAAGTATTCGTAACCGAAACGCCCGCCGCCGCCGGAGCCGCCTCTTTCCAGTCTGCCGTTGTGCTCGACGATGACATTGACGTTGAGTCTCACCAGCGGCCTGATATCTCCGGAGTAAGCGCCGTCACTGCCGGCAACCAATACCGCGGAATACGAACCGCTCAATCCGGCGATGACCTGTTTTACGCGGGGATCTTTTTTTCGGGTTTCGCTATCAATCCGTTGCAACAGCGCAATCTTTTGCGCGGACGATATCGATTCCAGCGGGTTCGAGCTGGAGTACAGCGGGGTAATATCCTGGTTTTGCCGGGCCTGCAGCTTTTGCCTGCCGCCGCTCCCGGCAATTGCCCGCGCCGCCCGCGCCGCATCGGTCAGCGCCGGCAGGATTATCTCATCGGAATAGGCGAATCCGGTCTTCTCCTCGCTGACCGCCCTGACTCCCACACCCTGGCCGATGCTGTGAGAGCCTTCCCGGATGATGCCTTCTTCAAGCACCCATGCTTCGGCCTGGGAAGCCTCGAAATACAGGTCGGCGTAGTCGATGTCGTTGACGATCATCTGGTCCAGGGTGTTTTCGATGTCCCGGCTGTCAATCCCCGTCGGGTTGAGCAGTTGCCGGGTCGCTTTTTGATGTGCGCCTTCCTTTGGACGTCCAAATTCGCTCCGGGCGAATTTGTCGAGTTGTTGGCTCATAAGATCTCCCGGGGACAGATTTAAATCTGTCCCCCATTATTTCCTATTACCCGGTGCTCCAGCGCCGGGAAGGACTGTCTCAATTCACGCACCCGGGCAAGGTCAATATCGGCACAGGCGACGCCCGGTCCTTCTTCCAGGCTGCACAAGACATCGCCCCAGGGGTCGATAATCATACTGTGGCCCCAGGTGCGTCTTGTCTCGGTGTTCTGACCGCCCTGGTTGGAGGCGATGACGAAACAGAGGTTTTCCACCGCCCGGGCGCGTAAAAACAATTCCCAGTGGCGTTTTCCGGTAGCGTAGGTAAAAGCGGACGGGACTGTCATGATTTCCGCCTGCTGCCCGGACAGTTCGCGATACAGTTCGGGAAAGCGCAGGTCGTAGCAGACCGTCATACCGATATTGCCCAGCGGGGTTTCCGCCACGACCGTACCGTTTCCCGGCACGATAGTATCGGATTCATTGTAGGCATCTTCATCGTCCACCTGCACGTCGAACAGGTGGATCTTGTCGTAGCGATGGGTGCAGTGTCCATCCGGGTTGAACAGCAGGCAGGAATTGTAAACCCGCGCTGCTTCATCACTCTGCAATGAAAAAGTGCCCGCCATCAACCAGAGGCCGTTGTCCCTGGCCTGGCCGGCAAGGAAATCCTGGATCGGGCCTTTCCCCGGTGTCTCGCCGATGCCGATTTTCGCGGTCTCATCATCACTCATAATGGGGAAGTATTCCGGCAGCAGGGCAAACTGCGCACCCTGTTCCACCGCGTCACTGATAAGGCCGGCAGCCTGGGCAAGATTCGCATCCACGTTATCCGTGGAAACCATCTGGATTGTTGCAACTCTGGACATCCGGCCAGTATACGTGAATCAGGGGTGAATTCACATGGATGCACAGGATGCACAGGATATTTCAGGGGACAGATTTCAAATCTGTCCCCGTTCGCTACAAATCTGTCCCCGTTCGCTACAAATCTGTCCCCGTTCGCTACAAATCTGTCCCTGTTCGCTATGTATCCATGTAAAATATACTGCCAGGTAACACGCCCCGGAGGTTGAACCATGCAGATACACGATACATCCAGCCGGGCAGGGATACGCTACGAACCCGGTGAACAACCCCCTCTTTCCCTTTGTCTCAGCCTTGGCCTCAAATCAGCCCTGCTCGTCTTTCCGACAGTGGTGCTGGTACCGGTGATCATAGTCCGGGCAGCCGGCGTGGACGGCGGCTACCTGTCCTGGTCGATCTTTGCCGCGTTGCTGA
This sequence comes from Gammaproteobacteria bacterium, assembly GCA_026710545.1. Taxonomy (GTDB): domain Bacteria; phylum Pseudomonadota; class Gammaproteobacteria; order Eutrophobiales; family Eutrophobiaceae; genus JAAXHV01. The sequence goes on from JAPOQU010000006.1 coordinate 19,898, forward strand.
TCTGCGGGCTGTTCACGGCGCTGCAGTCCTTGCGCACAGGCTTCATCGGCGTCGGCCATACACTCATTTCCAGCAGCGCCGTCACCTCAATCGCCGTCTGTATCATGGCCTTGTCTGAGGGAGGGGTTGCACTGATGATGAACCTGGTCATAGTCTGCGCGCTGTTCCAGTTATTACTGTCATCGAAGCTGTCGTGGCTGCGCCGCATTATAACGCCGGTTATTTCCGGGATGGTGCTGATGCTGATTGCGGTCGCGGTCATGCCTGTCGCATTCGATATGCTGACGCACGCGCCCGAAAACGCGTCGCCCGGCGTCGCGCCGGGTATTGCGGCCGTGACACTGGTTGTGCTTGTTGCACTGGTATTCGGCGCCAGGGGTGCATTAAGGCTCTGGGCGCCGGTCATCGCACTTGCTGCCGGTTCCGCGGCTGCCGCGTTTTTCGGCCTCTACGACGCCGGTCTGATACTGGAAGCGTCCTGGTTCAGCATTCCCTCGGGCAGCCGGCCCGGGTTCAGCCTGTCCCTGGGCGCTGAGTTCTGGATACTTTTGCCGGCATTCCTGTTCGTCACCCTGGCTAATACCATGGGGGATATCAACGCCGGGGTTGCCGTTCAACGGGCATCCATGCGCACCTTGCATTCGGTCGATTTTCGTGCGGTGCAGGAAGGGCTTGCGGCCAACAGCCTGGGTAACCTGGTGGCCGGTCTCGCCGGCGCCATGCCGGTAAAAAGCGACCCGGCAGGCATCTCCCTGGTCGAACTGAGCGGTGTGGCCGCCCGCAGGCTTGGACTGTGTATCGGCATCATCCTGTTACTGCTGGCGTTCACACCCAAGCTGGCGGCGCTGCTTCTCGCCATCCCCGGCCCGGTGATTGCCGCTTACCTGGCCGTTGCCATGGCGCTGGTCTTCGTACAGGGTATGAACATGGTTGTCCAGGATGGCCTCGACTACCGCAAGGGTGCGGTGATCGGGCTGGCTTTCTGGCTGGGCGTAGGGTTTCACAACCAGGCAGTTTTCGCGGATTCGCTGGGCGAGACCTGGGGCGCGTTACTGGGCAACGGTATGACCGTCGGCGGCCTGGCCGTTATCCTGCTGACGGTAATCATGAAGCTGACCGGCCCGCGCCGTTATAGTATAGTGACGGCGCTGGACCCCAGGGTCTTACCCCGGCTGGAAGAATTCCTGCGCGAGCAGGCGAAGCGGCTCGGCTGGGGCGACGCCTCGATAGAACGGCTGTTCCTGATTGGCGAGGAAACCCTGTTATGCCTTGCTGAAGGACATGATGAGGCAGCCACAGGTGAGTTGCGGAACCTGCTGGTAACGGCAACCAACGACGGCCCGGTCATGGAACTGGAATTTGTCTCTGCTATCGGCGAGGAAAACCTCGAAGACCAGATGAGGTTGCTGGGAAACCATGCCGAGGCGCGGGATTCGCATGAAATCTCGCTCCGTATATTGCAACACTTCGCTTCTTCCGTGCGCCACCAGCAATACCACGGCATGGACGTGGTGACGGTGCGGGTCAATAAAACCGACGACTGAAAAGAGAGAGAAAAAAAGGATAATGAAACCGGTAAAAACAGGGTTGCTCGGCCTGGGTACGGTAGGCGGGGGCGTTGTCACGGTATTGACCGGGAACGCCCACGAGATCGCGCGCCGGGCCGGCAGGGAAGTTGTCATCAGCCATGCTGCGGCAAAAGAATATGATGCCGGCGCAATCCAGGGCCTGGACCAGGTAGACCGGATTACGGACGATGGATTTGCCGTCGTCAATGATCCGGACGTTGAAATAGTCATAGAACTGATAGGCGGTTACTCCCCCGCAAAAGACCTGGTTCTGCAGGCCATTGAAAATAAAAAACATGTCGTTACCGCAAACAAGGCCATGATTGCCGTTCACGGTAACGAAATCTTCAGCGCCGCGCAGGAACAGGGTGTAACCGTGGCGTTCGAAGCCGCAGTCGCCGGCGGGATTCCCATTATCAAGGCAATCCGTGAAGGCCTGGTGGCCAACCGCATCCATTGGGCAGCCGGTATCATCAACGGCACGGGAAATTTTATCCTCACCGAGATGCGTGACAAGGGCAGGGACTTTGCCGACGTGTTGCAGGAGGCGCAGGAACGGGGTTATGCGGAGGCCGACCCGACGTTCGACGTCGAGGGTATCGATGCCGCACACAAGCTGACCATCATGGGTTCCATAGCCTTCGGCATCCCGTTGCAGTTTGAGAAAACCTATACTGAGGGCATCACCAGGATAGAACAGCAGGACGTTGCTTATGCCGATGAACTGGGCTACCGGATCAAACATCTCGGAATTGCCAGGCGTGTAGATGCAGGAATTGAGCTGCGTGTGCATCCCACGCTGATCCCCGCAAGACGGTTGATTGCCAATGTGGACGGCGTCATGAACGCCGTGCTGGTGCAGGGTGACGCGGTGGGACCGACCTTGTATTACGGCGCCGGCGCCGGTTCCCTGCCGACTGCTTCCTCAGTCGTAGCTGACGTGATTGACGTCGTGCGCGCCCTGACCACCGATCCGGAAAACCGGGTGCCGCACCTGGCATTTCAGCCGGATTCGATGTCCGACCTGGCCGTGCTGGATATGGCGGATGTCAGCACCGCTTATTACCTGCGCATGCAGGCCGTTGACAGACCGGGCGTTTTGTCCGCGGTAACGACCATCCTGGGCAACCTGGGTATCAGTATCGAGGCGATAATCCAGAAAGAACCCGAAGCGGACGCCAGTCATGTGCCCATTATCATGCTTACCCAGCGTGTGCTTGAACGCAACATGAATTCTGCCATCACGCAGATAGAGGCCCTGGATACGATAGACGGCAGCCTGCACCGCATCCGGGTTGAAGCTTTGGATTAGGGATTGGGAACGCAGTAGAGTGTGTCACGATAAATGACCGGATATAAAGGCCTGATCGAGCGTTACCGTGAACGTCTGCCCGTGGCGGACGATGCGCGGATTATCACCCTGGGTGAGGGGAGTACCCCGCTGATCCGGCTGGGTAATATCCCCGAAGCCGAGGACAGGGGCATCGAACTCCATGCCAAGTTCGAGGGGTTGAACCCGACCGGTTCGTTCAAGGACCGCGGCATGACCATGGCGATCACCCAGGCGGTCAGCGAGGGGTCGCAAGCCGTATTATGCGCTTCAACCGGCAACACTTCGGCCTCCGCGGCAGCCTACGCGGCCAGGGCCGGCCTGGACTGTTACGTTCTTATCCCGGACGGCAAGATCGCCATGGGGAAGCTGGCCCAGGCCATGATCCACGGCTCCATGGTCATCCAGGTTGAAGGAAATTTTGACGACGGGATGCGGCTGGTTAAACAGATCGCGGCCGAGGCGCCGATTACCCTGGTAAATTCCGTGAACCCGTACCGGCTCCAGGGCCAGAAGACCGCGGCGTTCGAGATCGTGGATGAGCTGGGCAGGCCTCCTGATTTTCATTGCCTGCCCGTGGGCAACGCGGGCAATATCTCGGCATACTGGACCGGCTACTGCGAGTACGCGGGAATTACTACCGCCGTCAGCAACTTTTTACACGGGCAATGCCCCTATCAACACGATGCGGTCACAGATAAACCGCCCCGGATGCTGGGTTACCAGTCGTCGGGCGCGGCGCCTTTTTTACGAGGCGGGTTCGTTGAGGAACCGGAAACCGTTGCCAGCGCGATCCGCATCGGCCGGCCCCAGTCCTGGGACCTGGCATGGGCCGCCAGCAGGGAATCAGAGGGTTGGTTTGACGAGTTCGATGATGCGGAAATCCTGGCTGTCCAGGGGCTGTTGGCCGCCAGTGAGGGGATATTCTGTGAGCCGGCTTCTGCCGTGTCCGTTGCCGGCGCCTTGCGCGATATCCGCACAGGGAAAATTCCGCCCGGGAGTACGGTTGTCTGTACCCTGACCGGGCACGGGCTGAAAGATCCGGATATCGCCATGCAGCAAGGCTCCGCCGTTGTGAAAAAGGTTTCAGCCGATCTTGACGCGGTGAAGCAAGCCATTCTTGGCGACCGATAGCGTACATATGTCGAACCAGGATGACGCCCCTGTCCTGACTTACACGGATATCGTCATGCTCAAAAGCCATCGGGATTCCGACGACTGACCAGCGCCATCCTTACCGGTACCGATTAATGAAAATTACCCGTCGCGTTGCATCATCCGACCGTGATCTGCCGGATCATGTCCACCCGGTTATGCGGCGCGTTCTTGCCGGCCGGAATATTTCATCAGCGCGGGAACTGGATTACTCGCTGACCAACCTGCTGCCGTTCGGCAGTTTGAAAAATATTGACGCAGCAGCCGGTTTGCTCATCGACGCCATCTGCAACGACAAACGGGTATTCGTCATAGCGGATTACGATGCAGACGGTGCAACAGCATGCGCTTTGGCGCTGCGCGGGCTCGCCATGCTGGGCGCCGCATACGTTGATTTCCTGGTGCCGGACCGGGCCAGGCACGGGTACGGCTTGAGTACCGACGTGGTGCGCCAGGCCCTGGAGTTTGAACCGGACATCCTGGTGACCGTGGACAACGGTATCTCCAGTCTGTCGGGTGTCGACTTTGCCCGCAGCGCAGGTGTGGACGTGTTGATTACGGATCATCATTTACCGGGCAGGGAATTGCCTGCCGCCAATGTTATCGTCAACCCCAACCAGCCGGGAGACCAGTTTCCCAGCAAATGCCTGGCGGGTGTCGGCGTGATGTTTTACGTACTGCTGGCGGTCAGGGCCCGGCTGAGGGCTGACGGCTGGTTTGCCGCAAAAGGTTTGCAGATACCGAATTTTGCGGCATTTCTGGACCTGGTCGCACTGGGCACCATCGCCGACGTGGTGGAACTGGATTACAATAATCGTATCCTGGTCGAACATGGCCTGAAGCAGATCAGGACGCGGCGCTGCTGCCAGGGTATTTCGGCATTGATCCGGGTTGCCGGCAGCGTGCCCGAGAAGATTAGTTCCTCAGACCTCGGGTTTCTGCTGGGCCCGAGACTTAACGCGGCAGGCCGACTGGCTGACATGAGCCTTGGAATCGAATGCCTGCTCACGGACAATTTTTCCAGTGCCATGCCCCTGGCGTTGCAACTCAATAAATTCAACAGCGAGAGAAAGTCCGTTCAGGCTGAAATGCAAGAGGAAGCAGAGACTTACCTGAACGACATCGTTGAACTGCAACAGGGAGAGTTGCCTTTCGGGCTATGCCTGTATGACGCCGGGTGGCACCAGGGCATCGTTGGTATACTGGCCGGCAGGTTAAAAGAGATGGTAAATCGCCCCGTGATTATCTTTGCGGCCGCCGGCGAGGGTTTATTGAAAGGATCAGGCCGCTCAATAGCAGGAATACACCTGAAAGATGTCCTGGAGGCGCTGGCGGCGAAGCGCCCGCAGCTGATGGAGCGCTTCGGCGGCCATGCCATGGCTGCAGGTTTAACCATCAAGGAAGACTCCTATACCGAGTTCAGGGAGGTGTTTGACGAGGAAGTCGGACGCATGACCGCGGGCCGGATCCCTGGCGCGGAGATCGTAACGGATGGTGAACTGGCTCCCGGCGATATCAGCCTGGAACTCGCCAGGGAAATAGAAAACGCGGGGCCCTGGGGGCAGGGTTTCCCCGAACCCCTGTTTGATGATGAATTCACTGTTGTGGATACGAGAACGGTGGGAGAGCGGCACCTGAAACTGAAACTCCTCCTGCACGGGTCTCAAACACCGGTTGACGCCATTTCTTTCAATACGGATGCGGACGCTGTTGCTGTGGATGCCGGCAATTTGCGCATGGTCTACCAGTTGGCGGTTGACGACTATAACAATAATCTGAAACCGCAACTTATTATCAGGCACATAGAAACGGGGAAATAGACCTGTGTGCTCATAGATGGAACGGCAGGTTTGGACACCTGGGGTTATTTCAATATTTTTGAGAAAATGATTTGTCCCTGTTTCCGGTGCTGTAGTAAGATTCCTGCGCCATTTATTTGTAATGTATAAGGAAAAATGCTTGAACTGACTGCAATTAGCGCCCGTATCAAAGACTGCCAGGGGAGAATCGAATCCCTGAGGAGGTATCTTTGACCTTGATGTCAAGGTCAAACGCCTGGGCAAAGTCAGGCGGGAACTGGAAAATTCCGAACTCTGGAATGATCCTGAACGCGCCCAGGCTTTGGGTAAGGAACGCGCCGCGCTTGAAAAAACAGTAAATACGATTGAATCGATTTGCCAGGGACTGGACGATCTCGAGTTGTTGCTCGATATGGCGAAGCAGGAAGACGACGCCGATACCGTGCATGAAGTCGTAGCCGACCTTGACAAGTATTCCGCACAGATAGAAGAACTGGAGTTCCGGCGCATGTTCTCCGGCGAGATGGACCCGAACAACGCGTTTCTTGAGATCCAGTCAGGTTCCGGCGGCACCGAGGCGCAGGATTGGGCAGAAATGCTGCTGCGCATGTATTTGCGCTGGGGTGAACAGCGCAGTTTTGCGACGGAGTTGATTGAAGTGTCGCCCGGGGAAGTGGCAGGGGTGAAAAGCGCGACGGTCAAGTATAAGGGAGACTATGCCTACGGCTGGCTGCGTACCGAAACCGGGGTACACAGGCTGGTCAGGAAATCCCCGTTTGATTCCGGCAACAGGCGCCACACCTCCTTTGCCTCGGTATTCGTGTCCCCGGAGATCGATGACAATATCGAGGTGGATATCGAGACCTCCGATTTGCGCGTTGACACCTACCGGGCCAGCGGGGCGGGCGGGCAGCACGTGAACAAGACGGATTCGGCGGTGAGGATGACGCATTTACCGACCGGTATTGTCGTGCAGTGCCAGAATGACCGCTCCCAGCACAAGAACAGGGATCAGGCTATAAAACAATTACGCGCCAAGCTGTACGAACTGGAACTGCAAAAACGCATGTCCGAACAGAAAGCAATGGAGGAATCCAAGGCCGATATAGGCTGGGGCAGCCAGATCCGTTCCTATGTACTGGACCAGTCCAGGATTAAGGATTTACGTACCGGCGTGGAGACAGGCAACACACAGGCCGTGCTGGACGGGGACCTGGACCGGTTTATCGAAGCCAGCCTCAAGGCCGGGGTATGATAGCTATGACTAAAGACGACAACGACATCATCAGGCAAAGACGTGCACAGTTGCAGGCGTTGCGTGAACGGGGCAACGCCTACCCCAACGACTTCAGGCGGAATATTCTGGCGCAAGAGTTACACACGCGTTACGGGGACAAGGACAAGGAGCAACTGGAGACGGAAACTGAAAAGTTCAGTCTTGCCGGCAGGATGATGAGCCGCCGGGTCATGGGCAAGGCCTCCTTTGCGCACATCCAGGACATGTCCGGGCGTATCCAGCTTTTTATCAGGCGCGACGACCTGGCGGATGATTCTTATGCGCAGTTCAGGAAATGGGATATCGGCGACCTTGTCGGCGTGACCGGGAGCGTTTTCAGGACCAGGACCGGTGAATTATCGATCCAGGCTGATTCGATCAGGCTGCTGGCCAAGTCGCTTCGGCCCCTGCCGGAGAAATTCCATGGCCTGTCTGACCAGGAAATCCGTTACCGCCAGCGTTACCTGGACCTGATCACCAGCGCAACAACCCGGCAGACGTTTCAGATCCGTACCCGTGTTATCAATCATATCCGCGCTTACCTGACAGGGTGTGGTTTCCTTGAAGTGGAAACACCGATGATGCAGGCGATCCCGGGTGGGGCTGCGGCCAGGCCGTTTATCACCCACCATAACTCCCTGGATATGGACCTGTACCTGCGCATAGCGCCCGAGTTATACCTGAAACGACTGGTCGTCGGCGGTTTTGAAAAGGTATTCGAGATCAACCGGAATTTTCGCAATGAAGGGCTGTCGTTGCAGCATAATCCCGAGTTCACCATGCTCGAGTTTTACTGGGCTTATGCGGGTTACGAGGACATGATGTCGCTGACGGAGACCCTGTTTCGTTCCCTGGCCGTAGAAGTGCAAGGCGATACCATTGTCGAGTACCAGGGCGAAACATACGATTTCGGCATGGAGTTTCGCCGTTTGACACTGCGGGATGCCGTTCTGGCGCATAACCCGGAATTATCAGCAGGCGATCTTGATGACCTGGACAGGTTACGCAACATTGCTGCAGGTAAGGGAATAGAAGTAAAAGATAGTTACGGCGCCGGCAAGCTGCAGGTTGAATTATTCGAGAAAACGGTAGAGGCGCAACTGAAACAACCTACCTTCATCACCGCTTACCCGGTGGAAGTGTCCCCCTTGTCCAGGCGTAATGAGGCGCAGCCCGATATAGCCGACCGGTTTGAACTGTTTATCGGCGGGCGCGAGATCGCCAACGGGTTTTCCGAGCTGAACGACCCCGATGACCAGGCCGAGAGATTCCGGATACAGGCTGAAGGGAAGGCATCCGGCGACGAAGAAGCCATGCACTATGACGCCGATTACGTCACGGCCCTGGAATACGGCATGCCGCCAACTGCCGGGGAGGGGATCGGTATAGACAGGCTGGTCATGTTGCTTACGGATACTGCATCCATCCGCGACGTGATCCTGTTTCCCCAGTTGAGGACAAAGGAGTAACCCGGGAATAACATCTTCCATACATTCGATGAAACTTTCCCTTGTCTACAGAGTCTAATGCTATACTGCATATGAAAATTTTTTCCGAATCATGAGGCGGACGGAAGATAGAAACCGGCTGTGACTGCATGATGTTATAAACCCTGACCAGGAGGTAACACTGATGTCGAAAGAGACTACTTTAAAACCTATAGCAGCTGCGTTGGGCACCACTTTTGCAGTGTCGCTCGCCCTCAGCCCTGTAGCCAATGCTGCAGACAACCCGTTCAGCATGACCGAGTTGTCCCAGGGCGGTTACATGGTTGCCGATAAGCACGGAGGTGAAGGCAAGTGTGGCGAAGGCAAATGCGGCGAAGATAAGGAAGGCGAAGGATCATGCGGCGAAGACAAGGAAGGCGAAGGCAAGTGCGGTGAAGGCAAATGTGGCGAGGACAAGGAAGGCGAAGGCAAATGCGGTGAAGGGAAATGCGGCGAAGGAAAGTGCGGTGAAGGTAAATGCGGCGAAGACAAGGAAGGCGAAGGCAAGTGCGGTGAAGGTAAATGCGGCGAAGACAAGGAAGGCGAAGGCAAGTGCGGTGAAGGCAAATGCGGTGACAGCGCAGAGGGTTAATCTGCGCCGGTCATCAATACTGTCCCGGGGTTTGACGATGCGGACACGTTCCGGTGTTGCCCCGGGGTACTTGCTTGCAGCCTGAAATGGCTGATATTTACCCCGTAAAAGGAACCGGACTGGGTCTGCGGCGAGCCTTCATCGGTTCGCTCGCAGACTCGGATCATCTTTTGTCAGGGATCGACTTCATGGAGGTGGCGCCGGAGAACTGGATCGATGTGGGCGGCCGCTTCGGGCGCCGTTTCCGCGAGATAGCGGACAGGATGCCCATCGTCTGTCACGGACTGTCCCTGAATATAGGCGGCCCTGCACCCCTGGACGAGGCGTTCCTCCACAAGGTAAGACAATTCCTTGATACGTACAACGTCCGTTGTTACAGCGAACACCTGAGCTATTGTGCCGACGATGGTCACCTGTACGACCTGATGCCGATCCCGTTTACCGAAGAGGCAGTCCGTTATACGGCCGCTAGAATCAGGCGCGTCCAGGAGATTACCGGGCGGCGCCTGGCTATTGAAAACGTGTCCTATTACGCTGCGCCCGGCCAGGAAATGACGGAAACGGACTTCATCAATAACGTACTGGCCGAAGCTGATTGTGACCTGTTGCTGGACATCAACAATATATATGTAAACAGCATCAACCACCGTTATGATGCCGAGACCTGGCTGAAATCATTGCCGGCGGAGCGTATCGCCTATGCCCACGTCGCCGGCCACTACGTCGAAGCAGAGGATTTGCGGGTGGATACCCACGGTTCGAACGTAATCGATCCTGTCTGGAGGCTGCTTGAAGTCGCCTACCGGCATTTCGGTGTTTTCCCCACACTGCTTGAGCGGGATTTTAATATACCCCCATTGCCCGAGTTGCTGGGCGAAGTTGACAGGATCCGCCGGATCCAGTCCGCCCATACAGCACATGAGCACAGACGACATGGATATACAGGATAAAAAATACGTAATCTATTCTTCTTGCAGGAAACTGCCTGAATGAAGACAGTATTAAATTCGGGGACAGAATTAATTCTGTCCCCAGCAAGCTGAGTTACATGCTGTCGGGGTGTGCAGAGCCCTGATCATGAGGGTTTAGAACATCTTGTTCATCCTGTGCATCGATGTTAATTAATGAATGAACTCCTTTAAGGATATCCAGTACCAGTTTACCCGGCATATTCGTGACCCGGCCAACGCGCCGGCGCCGGGGGATATCGAAGAGCGCCGGATGGCGATCTACCGTGATTTGTTGTACCGCAACGTAGAAAGTTTCCTGGCAAACAGTTTTCCGGTATTGAGGAAGGTTGTCAGGGATGATGACTGGCACTCGTTAATGCGGAAGTATTTCAAAAACCACCAGTCCCGCACACCCTTGTTCCCAAAGATGCCCCAGGAGTTTCTTCAATATCTCCAGGATAATGAAGAAACCGCCGAAAACCTGTATCCGTTCCTGCTCGAACTGGCTCACTACGAGTGGGTGGAACTGGCATTGTCTATCGACAGCCGGGAGATCAGGCAGGACGGGCTGGATACCGGCGGCGACCTGCTGTCCGGGGTCCCGGTATTGAACGAACTGTCATGGTCCCTGGCTTATAATTATCCGGTACATCGTATCGGTCCCGATTACCTGCCCGGGGAAAAGCCGGCACAACCTACCTGCCTGCTTGTTTACCGGGACAGGCAGGACAGCGTGAGGTTCATCGAGTTGAACCCCCTGGCCGCGCGCCTGGTTGATTGCCTGAAAGAGAATGAAGAAAATAAATCAGGCAGGGAGATCCTCATGGAAATAGCCGGTGAAATAGCGCATCCCGATCCTGAAATAGTGGTTAATGGCGGCTGCGCTATCCTCGAAGACATGCGCGACAAGCAAATAGTACTCGGTACGGAATAAAGGATTGTGGGGGGACGGACTTCAAGTCCGTCCCCGGATACTATCATTTCTGCAGGCGCAGTCTTAGCGCGTTGAGCTTGATGAAGCCTTCCGCGTCTTTCTGGTCATAACTGCCGGCATCGCTTTCGAAGGTGGCGATATCCTGGCTGAACAGGCTGTCCGTATCCGACCTGCGGCCGCAGACGATGACGTTGCCCTTGTACAGTTTCAGTCGTACCCGGCCGTTTACCCGGGCCTGGGTGTCGTCAATCAGCTTCTGCAGGGCCAGGCGCTCGGGGCTCCACCAGTATCCGTTGTATATCATCCTGGCATAGCGCGGCATCAGGTCATCTTTTATGTGCGCCAGTTCACGGTCCAGGGTAATGGATTCGATGGCGCGGTGAGCCTTGAGCAATATGGTCCCCCCGGGGGTTTCATAGCAGCCGCGTGATTTCATGCCGACGTAACGGTTCTCGACGATATCCGTCCGGCCTACGCCGTGCTTACCGCCGGTTTCATTCAGCGCTTTCAATAACTGTGCCGGGGTCATGGCCTCGCCGTTCAGGGCGCAGGCGTCGCCGCGGCCAAAGTCAAGTTCGATTGTCTCCGCCTCATCCGGGGCGTTTTCTGGCGCCACGCTCCAGCGCCATACCGATTCGTCCGGTTCCTGCCACGGGTCTTCCAGGTCGCCGCCTTCATAGGAGATATGCAATAAGTTGGCGTCCATGGAATAAGGGGATGCTCCTGCCCGTTTAGCCTCGATGGGAATACCGTGCCGTTCGGCGTATGCCAGCAGTTTCTGCCTGGAATCCAGGTCCCATTCCCGCCATGGGGCAATTATCTTTATATCACGCTTGAGTGCGTATGCGCCCAACTCCAACCTGACCTGGTCATTTCCTTTTCCCGTGGCGCCGTGGGAGATGGCGTCGGCGCCGGTTTCTTCGGCGATCTCTACCAGGCGTTTGGCGACCAGGGGGCGGGCTATGGATGTGCCCAGCAGGTATTCCCCTTCGTACAGGGTATTTGCCCTGAACATCGGGAAGACGAAATCCCGGACGAACTCTTCTACCAGGTCTTCAATGAATATTTCCCTTACCCCCAGGCTTTCAGCTTTTGCCTGCGCCTGGGAGACTTCCTCGCCCTGGCCGATGTCCGCGGTAAAAGTCACCACCTCGCAGCGATAGGTATCCTGCAACCACTTCAGGATGACGGAAGTATCCAGTCCCCCGGAATAGGCAAGAACGACTTTATTGACTTGTTTGGTAACCATTGTGTGAATAATCCCCGGGACCCGGGTCAAACTGACAGGGCATTATATACCCGGCAGGTTGTTTTTTCAGTAGCTGAAAAACTCGTTGGTAATCAGGAGCGCTTCAGGTATTGCTCCGGCCAGATATCCAGGTACAGCAGGTCCAGGTCAACACCTCTCATGACCGGGTAGTTTTTATAGTCATGGCGGTTTACCCAGGCGTAGTCGGTGTGTTCGTCATTAAGCCTGATTTCACCATCCAGCCAGCGCAGGTGGAACAGGTAAAACTCGTAGATCCTGCCGGAAATCTCGTCCCTGACCGGGTCGAGTTGTTTTACCGGTTCTACCGAAATATCGGCGCCGATTTCCTCAATCAACTCCCGCTGGGCGCATTCCTGCGGGGATTCGCCGGCTTCTATGTGCCCCGCCGGAAAACCCCATAAACCGGGACCGTATTTGCTGGCCGTACTCCGTTTTAACAGCAGGATCTCACTGTTGCCGTTCACTACGACGTTGACTGAAAACCGTCCTGTAGCTGATAAGATATCTTTTTTATCCTGTTGATCCTGTGCATCCATGTTGATCCCGGTTAAAGCAGAATATCCCGGATATCCGTCAGGATTTTCCCCAGTGCCCGGGTGAATTCCACCGCTGCGACACCGTCGATTACCCTGTGGTCATAAGACAGGGAGTAGGGAAGAATCAGCCGCGGCTCGAACTTTCCGTCAACATGAACGGGTTTCATTGCCGCCCGGGAAACGCCGAGAATGGCGACTTCCGGAGAGTTGATAATGGGAGTAAACCCGGTGCCGCCGACATGGCCCAGGCTGCTGATGGTAAAACACCCTCCCTCCACGTCGGCAGGGCGGAGTTTTTTGTCCCGCGCCTTTTGCGCCAGTTCCTCGAGTTCCTGCGCCAGTTCGAGCATCCCCTTGAGGTTGGCGTCCTTGAGTACCGGCACCACCAGTCCCTCGGCGGTGTTTACCGCCACCCCGATGTGGAAGTACTGTTTATAAATCAGTTCCTTGCCGTCCGGACCCAGGGAAGCGTTGAATTCAGGAAACTTCCTCAGGGCAACAACCACGGCCTTGATGAGGAAACTGAGCAGGGTGAGCTTGACGCCGCGCCGTTCCGCTTCGGATTTTTTCGACCGGCGGAAAGCTTCCAGTTCGGTAATGTCTGTTTCATCGTGCTGGGTGACGTGGGGGACATTTACCCAGTTACGGTGCAGGACCTGGCCGCCGAGCCGTTTCAGGCGCGGCAGCGGCCGGGTCTCAACCGGGCCGAATCTGGAAAAATCCACCGGCGGAATTTCCGGCACAGTCGATGGGTCGGATACGCGCTTGCCCGTCATCACCGACCGGGTGAAGGCAGTGACGTCCTGTTTCAGTATCCGGCCTTTTTTCCCGCTGCCCTTGACCAGTCCCAGGTCAACACCCAGTTCCCGGGCATACTTGCGTACACCGGGGCTGGCATGGGCCCTGGAGGAAGCGCTGGAACCTGCGGTCTGGGCGCCTGTGGGGGTCCTGGGCGCCGGATGCGGACCGAATTGCGCCGTTGGCGGCGGTTCTTCCGGTACGTCAGTGTCGTCCTCCCGCGTCTTCCCGGCCTGATCCGCAGCCGTTGCAGTAGCGTCATCGGCCGGCGTTGCAGGCTTGCCGGTCTCCGGCGTTTTCCCGTCCGGGGCGCCATCTTCATCCAGTGTCAGGATCAATGTTCCTTCGGAGACGGAATCACCGACCTTGACCAGTACTTCCTTAACGGTGCCGGCGGCGGGAGCCGGAATGTCCATGGCCGCCTTGTCCGATTCCAGCGTGATCAAGGCATCTTCCGGCTTGACCTTATCGCCGGGCCGGACTGCTATATCGATAATTTCAACCGCATCGAAATCGCCGATATTAGGGATAAGGATATCAGTCAACTGTGCCATGGTTATACGGTCACCGGGTTGGGTTTTTCCGGATCGATCCGGTATTTCAGCATAGCCTCCGTGACCTTTGACGCGGGAATTTTGCCCTGGTCGGACAATGTCTTGAGCGCGGCAACCACCACGTAATAACGATCTACTTCAAAGAACTTCCGCAACTTGGCGCGCGTATCGCTTCTTCCATAGCCGTCCGTGCCCAGCACGGTGTAAGGGGCGGGGACATGGCGCCGGATCTGGTCTGCATAGAGCTTCATATAATCCGTTGCCGCAATCACCGGGGCAGCGCTGCGTTCCAGGCAGTCTGTGACGTAACTTTTTTCCGGCGGCGCTTCCGGGTGCAACATGTTCCAGCGATCCGTTTCCAGGCAGTCACGGCGCAGTTCGTTAAAACTGGTCACGCTCCAGACGTCGGCGCCGATATCGAAGTCGGTCATGAGTAATTCCGCTGCAGCCTGTACTTCCCGCAGGATTGTACCTGAGCCCAGCAACTGCACCTGCAGTTTTCCGCCGCCGCTCTCCTGCAGCAGGTACATGCCTTTCAATATTCCTTCCGCTGAGTTTTCCGGCATGGGCGGGTGCGCGTAGTTCTCGTTCATCACGGTGATGTAGTAATACACGTCTTCCCGGTCGGTGTACATACGGCGCAACCCATCGTGAATTATAACCGCCAGTTCGTAGGCATAGGTCGGGTCATACGAGATGCAGTTGGGAATGGTGGATGACAGCAGGTGGCTGTGGCCGTCCTGGTGTTGCAGTCCTTCCCCGGCCAGGGTGGTCCTGCCGGCGGTGCCGCCGATGAGAAAACCGCGGGAACGCAGGTCTCCTGCCGCCCAGGCCAGGTCGCCGATGCGCTGGAAGCCGAACATGGAGTAGAAGATATAGAAGGGTATCATATGCACCCTGTGGTGCTTGTATGCCGTGGCGGCCGCGATCCAGGAGGAGAACGCGCCGGCTTCGGTAATGCCTTCTTCCAGGATCTGCCCCTTTTTGTCCTCGCGGTAATACATGACATGGTCGATGTCCACCGGTTCGTACAGTTGACCTACGGATGAGTAAATACCGAGCTGCCTGAACATGCCTTCCATGCCGAATGTACGGGCCTCATCCGGCACGATGGGGACGATGTATTTACCGATGGCCTTGTCTTTTGCCAGTGTGTTCAGGATGCGAACGAAGGCCATCGTGGTGGATATCTCGCGCTTGCCCGTGCCTGCCAGCATTTTTGGCTGGATGGCGACGCCGGGAGTTTCCAGGGCTTCTGCCCGGGGCCATTTCTGCAGTTGAAAACCGCCCAGCTTTTCCCTCCGCTCACGCATGTATGTCACTTCGGGGCTGTCATCTGCCGGTTTGTAGAACGCGGCATTGGCAACGTCCTCATCCGTTACCGGTATATTGAAACGCCGGCGGAACGCATTCAGGGCTTCCTCGCCCATCTTCTTTTGCTGGTGGGTGATGTTCTGGCCCTCACCGGCTTCACCCATACCGTAGCCTTTGACCGTCTTTGCCAGGATCACCGTGGGTTGTCCCTTGTGTTTAACTGCTGCGGCGTAGGCGGCATAGACTTTATGCGGGTCGTGCCCGCCGCGGTTGAGACGCCAGATATCCTCATCGGACATGTTGGCGACCAGCGCTTTCAGGTCCGGGTCTTTCCCGAAAAATTTCTCCCTGACGTAAGCGCCGTCGTTGGCTTTGTAGGCCTGGTACTCACCGTCCACCGTTTCTTCCATCACCTTGAGTAGCTTACCTTCGGTGTCCCGGGCGATTAACGGGTCCCAGTATGACCCCCAGATGACTTTGATGACGTTCCAGCCGGCGCCGCGAAAATCCGCCTCCAGTTCCTGGATGATCTTCCCGTTGCCGCGCACCGGACCATCCAGCCGTTGCAGGTTGCAGTTGACGACAAATATCAGGTTGTCCAGCTTTTCGCGGGCCGCAAGACCGATGGATCCGAGTGTTTCCGGTTCGTCCATTTCACCGTCTCCCATGAAGGCCCAGACCTTGCGGTCGCTGGGCGGGATCAGTTCCCGGTGTTCCAGGTAACGCATGAAACGCGCCTGGTAGATGGCCATCAGCGATCCCAGGCCCATGGAGACCGTGGGAAACTGCCAGAAATCCGGCATCAACCATGGATGCGGATAGGAGGACAGGCCGTCGCCGTCGACTTCCTGGCGGAACTTGCCGATCTGGTCCTCGCTTAACTCGCCGTACAGGAACGCGCGGGCGTAGATACCGGGCGCCGAATGGCCCTGGATAAAAACCAGGTCGCCATCGCGTTGTTCCGTGGCGGCGCGAAAAAAGTGGTTGAAACCCACGTCATAGAGTGTCGCCGACGAAGCAAAGCTGGCGATGTGTCCCCCCAGTTCGGCGCTGTAACGGTTGGCCCTGACAACCATGGCCAGCGCGTTCCAGCGGATCAGTGATCGTATGCGCCATTCCATACCCGGGTCGCCCGGGGCGCGTTCTTCCCGGGAGGGCGGTATGGTATTCAAATAAGCGGTGTTGGCGGAGTAGGGCAGGTAGGCGCCGGATTTCCTGGCCTTGGCTATCAACTGCTCCAGCAGGTAGTGCGCACGTTCAATGCCTTCCTGGGCCAGAACTGAATCCAGGGCTTCAAGCCATTCCCGGGTTTCCTGCGGGTCGATGTCGTTTATTTTTTCCGGCATGCGTTCAGCTTGTCCGATGGGTGAGCAAATGCCGCCAGGGATTATACCTGTTACGATGATAAAAGGCTTGGTCCGCGAATAGAAAAAAAAGACCGCCACCGGAGGGGGAGAACCGGTGGCGGCAAAGTTGGGAGCTAGGGCGCTCCCGGGGGATAGAGGGGAGAAAAACCTGTCTCAGCACTGTTACATGCTATCCGCTTGGTTAACAATCCAGCCTCTCTGAGTAGTTCTGTGCTGATTTCAATTCAATACGCCAAACCGGTACGGTTGCGGAATGCCGGTACTGCGGTTGGCAACCGGAAACCCGAAGCGCTTCGCCTGGACGTTTTGAGCCTTATCGCCCAGCGTGGGAACAATCAGCCGATTGCTCTCATACAGGCGCTGCACGTTGTCTTTCAATTCCTGAAAAATCTGTGTGCGCATGGCGTTGTCCAGGTAGCTGTCGATCTCATCAGCATGATTCTCGACGCTGGCCAGCACAAGTAAGCCTGCAATCAAAGTGGCAGCAAAGGTTTTGCCGGTTAAAATTTTCCCAGTTAAGATTTTCACTCTCTTTCTCCTTAAATATGTAAGTTACCTAACTAAATATGGGCGAAAAAAATATTTTCAATAGTGTGGAATAAATTCATCACCCACAGCCGATAGACATTGCGACAAAATAAGTCATCTATTTTATTGAATGTCATCTCTTCCATATCTTTCTAAGTTAAATAACTAACTAAAATTCTGCTCAAAAAAAATTCCTCGTTTATGCGGCAGCCCGTTCCTTGCTCCGGGACACCGGGTCAATGTTTTCTACCCAGTCAGCCACCGCGTTGAATTGCTCTTTCAATTGCCGGGAGTTCCGCAAAATATTACCCAGCAAAATAACTCCTTCTATACGGGCAACGAATTCAAATCCCAGTTTCTCCGGTTGCTCCATGCCCATGAGGCGAAACTGCTCCGTTGACCAGTCCACCAGGTATTTCATACAGCTGTCCGCAGAATCCATGAGTTCGCCAAATTCCTCATCCAGGTCCTGGCACAGGCCGCTCAATGGGCACCCCGCGTCTACCAATTCCTTACTATGACTGCTCATTACCTTGATTAGATTCATCAAGGCCTCTTTTGGTTCCCTCCTTCTGCAACAATTCTTCAACATATTTGATAATGTTTGCTTCCGTTCAGAGATTACCGCTTTGCAGATATCTTCCTTGGTCTTGAAATAGTAGTACACGTTACCCAACGGAACCCTGGCCTCTTCAGCTATATGGGCCAGCGTGGTACGGCAAAAACCCTGCTTGTGTATCAGGGTATCTGCAGCACTAATCAAGCGTTCACGTTTATCACTGATCCTGGGCATAAACAGACCTTAGTTAGCTACTTGACTAAGTATTATAATGATTGAATATGATATGTCAAGTCATTTTTCTAAAAAAATTAATCATCCCTGCTTGCATGGGGACAGAATTCAATTCTGTCCCCTGTCGCCGCTTTGAAAGGACGGATTTGAAATCCGTCCCAGTTGTCCTTATAATCGCTTTATGTCGACAACAAGAACGCTCCTCGCACTAATCTTCGTCCTGTCCGGCCTCCCTGCCGTGGCCGAACCTGAGGTGGGGCAACCCGCACCCGCATTTTCAATGCCGGATCAATACATGAAGACCCACAGCCTGGAGCAGTATCTCGGCAAGTGGGTGGTGGTGTATTTCTACCCGAAGGATGACACGCCCGGTTGCACCACGGAGGCCTGCAACTTCCGGGATGATATCTTCAAGCTGCGGGCAATGGACGCCGAAGTCCTGGGAGTCAGTCTCGATAGCACCGAAAGCCATGCCCGCTTTGCGGAAAAATACGGCCTGCCGTTTCCGCTGTTATCCGATGCCGGCGGTGAAACCGCCGAACAATATGGCTGCCTGACGGAATGGAGGGGGATGACAATAGCTGCCCGGCATACCTTTATCATCGACCCCGGCGGCAACATCGCAAAAATCTACCGCGAGGTGGACCCCGACACCCACAGCGCCCAGGTCATTGCCGACCTGGCTAGCCTGCAATCTGATTAGTTTAACAGGAGGTTTTTAGTTCGCAGGTGAATTTCTGGTGCGCCTTTGTTTTAGCGCGCCGGATTTATGAATATTCGTCTGTTTTTCCCTTGGTTTTTGATTAGGTCGTCTGAGCGTCGACATGTCCAGAAACTCCGTAACATCCTCACCCCTGTCAAAACGGGCGTCAAACTCTTCGGCTGTTATTTTCTTCATACTTTAGTGCATTGCTACGCAAGGAATTGTGGCCGGTCTTCAATCTTCTTTGCGTTCCCGCGTGAGAAGTAATACAATTAGATGCATATTGTATTACGGAGGTAATGATGCGTATTATTTCAGTAAAAATTCCTGAATATCTTGATAAGGAGCTTACCAGGATTTCTGATCAACGTCGATTATCGCGTTCAATGATCTTGCGGGATGCGATCGCTGCCTATGTAGCTGAACCTGATAAATCATTTACAGCGCTTGCAAGTGATCTGGCCGGTTCTTTGTCAGGTCCCGAAGATTTGTCCACATCGGCTGATTACATGGCTGAGTACGGTCAATGACCAGAATTATTGTTGACACAGGGCCTATTGTTGCTTTTTTAAACAAGAGAGACAGATGTTTTGCCTGGGCAAATAAATCATTCAATATGTTGGAACCGCCTGTTTATACTTGTGAATGCGTTATCTCAGAAGCCTGCTTCCTGCTGCGTAACGTTGAGGGTGGCCCCATGGCAGTTGCAGAACTGGTAGAGCGTAATTTAGTAGTGATTGATTTTGACTTATCCGAGGAAATACAGGCCGTTAAAAAACTGATGTCAAAATACGCGAATGTACCAATGTCACTGGCAGATGCGTGTTTAGTTCGCATGACTGAGATTGAAAAAAATTCCCAGATAATCACGCTTGATCAGGATTTCCACGTATATCGCCGGTTTGGTCGTCAGCAGGTGCCGGTTTTGATGCCGTGAATCCTGCTTTTAAGGTCGAGATTTATCCTGGGCTTCAAGTAGTTTCCCCTTCACCCGGCATGACTGTCCTTCAAACAGGGCAATGAGGTTGTCATCCTGGTTAGTGACCCTGACCTCGTAGACCCCGTAACGGCCTTCCTGTGACAATTGTTCAGCAGTGGCCGTCAGCTGGTCTCCTGCCTCGCCCGGCCGTTTATATTCGATACTGCACTTTTGCGCCAGGTTCGAGTCATTGCGGGTGTTGCAGGCGCAGGCAAAGGCCGTGTCCGCCAGGGTGAAAATGAAACCGCCGTGGCAGATGCCGTGGCCGTTGAGCATTCCTGCAGTTATCTGCATAGTCAGACGGGCGAAGCCTTCCCGCACTTCGGCAATGGCAATGCCAATGCTTTTCGAAGCGGCGTCCCTGGAATACATGGCGTCGACACAGGCGCGGGCAAGCTCGTCCCCGGTCAGGTCAGTCATCCCGGCGTTCCACCAGGGTCATGACGTCATACAGCGCCACGGTCTTGTCGTCCTGGTTGATGATCTCCACCGCCCATCTGACTACCCCGGTGGCCCGGGTGTCGTCGGGGCGTTTGTCTTTTTTGATCTTCTGTTTCACCACGATTTTCGTCCGGATCGTATCGCCGATGCCCACGGGTTCGATAAAGCGCAGGTTTTCCAGGCCGTAGTTTGCCAGTACCGGTCCGGGCGCCGGGTCCACGAACATGCCGGCAGCCGCGGAGATCAGGAAATACCCGTGCGCGACCCGTTTGCCGAACAACGAATTCGCCGCGGCAGTCTCATCGAAATGTGCATAGAAAAAATCGCCGGTCAGGCAACCGAAGTTGACGATATCCGCCTCGGTCACGGTGCGCCGGTAGCTATCGTGAGTTTCCCCGATTTGCAACTCTTCAAAGTACTTGCGGAACGGGTGTACCTTGTCCGTCAATGGCGCCGCGCCCTGGTGGTACTCGCCCGTCAGGCGCATCAACGTAGTCGGAGAACCCTGTATCGCGGTGCGTTGCATGTAGTGCTTGATGGCCCGCTCGCCACCCAGTTCCTCCCCGCCGCCGGCCCGACCCGGCCCGCCGTGGACCAGCGCCGGCAGGGGTGAACCGTGGCCGGTGGATTCCCCTGCGCAGTCACTGTTGATCACCAGCAAACGGCCGTGCCATGCTGCCGTATTGAGAACGATATGCCTGGCTTCCGCATCATTCGAGGTAAACACGGAACCGACCAGGCTGCCCCTGCCTTTTTTTGCCAGCAGGACGGCCTCGTCGATATCCGTGTAGGGCATCACCGTGCAGACCGGACCGAAAGCTTCGATGTCATGGGGTTCAGTAGCATTATCCGGTTGGCCGCAGTACAACAAGGTAGCGGGGAAGAATGCCCCCCTGTCCCTGTCACCCCCTGTTATTTCAAATTCCCTGGAGCCGCCGTAGAGAATTTCACAGGAACCGATCAGCCGATTGACATTTTCCCATACGTCCTCCATCTGGGAACGGCCAACCAGGGGTCCCATTTTGACGCCATCCACCGAGGGGTCTCCCAGGGGCAGCCGGTCCAGTCTTTGCTTAAGGGCCTCATCGACCGCTTCAACCCTGCCGGCGGGAACGATAGCCCGCCTTATGGCCGTGCATTTCTGGCCTGCCTTCACCGTCATCTCGCGGGCTACTTCCCGGATGAACAGGTCGAACTCTGCTGAACCCGGTTCGACAGTCTCACCAAGCAGTGACAGGTTGAGGGAGTCTGCCTCCATGTTGAAAGGGATGGAATTTGCAGTCACACCCGGATGGGATTTCAATTTTCTTCCGGTACTTGCCGACCCGGTGAAGGTAACCACGTCCTGTTCCATAAGGTGATCGAACAGGTCGCCGGTGCGACCGCAGATCAGCTGGAACGCGCCGTCCGGCAGCAGCCCGGAACCGATGATTTCCCGGGCCATCTTCTCGGTCAGGTACGAGGATACGGTAGCCGGTTTCACGACTACCGGCATCCCTGCACACAGGCTGGGCGCGATCTTCTCCAGCATGCCCCAGCAGGGGAAATTAAATGCGTTGATATGGACGGCCACGCCCTCCCTGGGCACCAGTATATGGCGGCCGGTAAACGTCCCTTGCTGCGACAGGCGCTCCTGGTTGCCTTCCACCAGGAACGTCTCGTTGGGGAATTCGCGCCGGACCAGGCTGCTGTAACTGAACAGCGTACCGATACCGCCTTCTATATCGATCCAGCTGTCGGCGCGGGTCGCACCGGTCCAGGCCGATACCTCGTAAAATTCCTCCTTGTGCTCCATCAGGTGTTGCGCCAGTGCTTTCAGGCGCAGGGCGCGCTCGTGCAACGTCATCCTGCGCAGTGCAGGGCCGCCGACTTCCCTGGCATAGCGCAGTACATCTCCAAAATCCATCCCGTCACTGGAGACGCTGCCTATGAAATCACCGTTTATTGCATTGACGACCTGCACGCCATCACCTTGCCCGCTGAACCATTCGCCTTTCACATAACTCTGTATATTCATTTCACCCTGTATCCGTTATAAGATTTCAGTTACCGGTTCCCGTTCAACATCTTTTAAGATATGATACGGAAATCGGATAATATCAGAAATTTCTGTAATAGTTTATAACTACGCTACAGGTGCACAGTATGACAGAGCAAGGACCTTATGACACCCTGGAACCCATTGAAAAAGCCGGTATTGATGAGCTGCGCAGCCTGCAGTTGAAGCGGCTGAAGTGGAGCCTGGAACATGCCTATACCAATGTCAAATGTTACCGGAAAAAATTTGATGAGGCCGGCGTTCATCCGTCGGACCTGAAGGAACTGGACGACCTGTCCAAATTTCCGCTCACGGACAAGCACGATATGCGGGACAACTATCCTTTCGACATGTTTGCGGTGCCCATGAACGACATAGTGCGGTTACACGCATCCAGCGGCACCACCGGCAAACCGGTAGTAGTGGGATATACCCGCAACGACATCGACATGTGGAGCCGTGTCGTGGCCCGTTCTTTCCGGGCGGCCGGCGCTACCCATAAAGACAAGATACACGTTGCATACGGCTACGGTCTGTTCACCGGCGGTCTGGGTGTCCATTACGGCGGTGAACTGATGGGTTGTACCGTGATACCCATGTCCGGCGGGCAAACGGAGAAACAGGCGCTACTCATCCAGGACTTCGAACCTGACATCATCATGGTCACGCCGTCATACATGCTGTGTATCGCCGACGAACTGGAACGGCAAGGCGTCGATTGCC
The DNA here is from genome assembly GCA_026710545.1 of Gammaproteobacteria bacterium. Classification (GTDB taxonomy): domain Bacteria; phylum Pseudomonadota; class Gammaproteobacteria; order Eutrophobiales; family Eutrophobiaceae; genus JAAXHV01. The sequence goes on from JAPOQU010000006.1 coordinate 43,033, forward strand.
GCAAGCTGAGTTTACGTGCAGGGATATTCGGCGCCGAACCCTGGACGGATTCCATGCGCGCCAACCTGGAACAGAGGCTGGACATCGACGCGGTGGATATTTACGGCCTGTCCGAGGTCATAGGACCGGGCGTTGCACAGGAGTGTGTGGAAACCAAGGACGGCCCCACCATTTGGGAGGATCACTTCTACCCGGAAATCATCGACCCGCAGACAGGAGAGGTTTTGCCGGAGGGAGAGGAGGGCGAACTGGTCTTTACCAGTCTCACCAAGGAAGCCCTGCCCGTGGTCCGTTACCGCACCCGGGACCTGACCCGGCTGTTGCCGGGAACCGCGCGCACCATGCGCCGCATGGTCAAGATTACCGGACGCAGTGATGACATGCTGATCATCCGCGGCGTGAACGTGTTCCCCACCCAGGTGGAAGAGCAGGTTTTCAGGGTCCCCGGCCTGGCGCCCCACTACCAGATCGAGATAACCCGCAGCGGCAACCTGGATGAAATGACGATCAACGTGGAATTATCGCCCGGCGCCGCTGCCACGGCGAAACAGCCTGCGGCAGCGGAACTGCAGAATCATATAAAGGACCTGATCGGGGTCTCTGCGAAGGTCAATGTGCACGACGAAGGCGGCGTGGCGCGTTCGGAGGGCAAGGCCAAACGCGTGATCGACAAACGTAAATTATAAATGGGGACGGACAAATGTCCGTCCCCTGCGGTTCACTCAGTACTCGCTTCCTGGCATATCCAAGCTTTAGTCGCGTCCTGTTTTCCACACTCCTTTTTCTCGAAAAGCAGGAATGCTTTGGCGACGGGCGGCGTTAGTGACGGCTGGTCCTGAGAGTCCGTTCTGTTTGATATGGTCCGACAGCCTGGTGATGACCTGTCCTTTCAAATAGCTCAGTCTCTTGTGCAGGGCCTCCATGAGAGCCAGCGACAGGATACCTTCCATTGTCTTTGTTTTTTTGCCGTCGTTGTAGTCTCTGAACGCTTGATAGTACCTTTCTTTTTCCGAGTTTCTGATGATAACGCGGGGCAGGCCGGATTGCAGGAATTGAAAATTCATAATGACGCGGCCTAAACGGCCATTACCGTCACAAAAGGGATGGATAGTCTCAAAATCCAGGTGAAACCGGGCAATCCTGTCCAGGAAATATGAACTCAGGTCGCTGGAATACGTGACGAGGAGGTCATCCATCATCTGTTCCACGCGCTCGGGCGCCGGTGCGATATGAGTTCCTACCCGTACATACTCTCCCTGCCTGCGAAAGCGCCCTGAAATATTGTCATCAATGCCGCCGATAAGCATCTGGTGTAATCGCAGGATCAGGTCTTTGTCCAATTCACTGTCTTTAACCCTTGTACGCTTGTATTCAATGACGCGGGCAAGGTTTTTTGCCTCGAAAACTTCCCTGACAGATACGTTTCGGGACAACGCCTGTTCCAGCAGGATCTTCTCTGTTTCTTTCAGGGTGAGGGTTGAATTCTCAATTGCATTGGAGTTATACACATTCTCGGGTATCTCCACTTCACCGATCATCGACAGCAGCGCTTCCTTGCCCTTGCGCAATGTGTCATATTCTCGTTTCAGCTCTTGAATGCGGTCTTTTATCGATTGTGTAGTTGGCATGTCCTTATTATATAATATTCACTATATTTTATCTGTATCAAGTGAATATAGCATTAAATAGAGACATATTCACTTCTAATTTAGAATAAAAAGTGAATATGCAAGAACTGCCAAGCACAGAGGGAAATTATTGCTTCCTGTGGGGGAGGGTCGAATTAAGCTGAGTTATCCAGTTAGTACTCCGCCACTCCCAGTTTGTCCTTGATGCGGGCGAGCAGTTCTTCCCGGTGCTCGTGCATTCTGTCGTCTTGATTCGTTACTTCACGAGGTCTACTTGAAGCAAGTCGTCAATGTTGGCGCCGGTGCGGCGTGCAGCTACAATTTCGGACAATATCTCGGGGTTTTCTACCCATAGGGAATATTCATACAAAGTCAAGCCAAGGAAATCGTGAATTGACTTATCGCTATTGCCTTGATGCCACCGCTCGACATAGCTATCTATATCGGTAAAACGGGCTGTTCCGGAAAGGCACTCTTGAATGAAATTAGACACGGATTTTCCTGCCTTTGACGGCGCTTTTTATTAAGCGTCCCCCAATTTTATCAAGGACGCCGAGGTGATACCCGCGAGTGTTGAAAACTTCGATTTCGCCATGTAGTGAATCCCAGGTATATATCCTCTTCCTGTCACCGGAGCGCCATCTCTGTTCTCCGTAAATAAACCCCAGATATTCCTGGTTGTCAAGAAATGGCGATGCAGATTTGGACTTCCGGGACATACATCCGTGTAAAGTGTGTTCCAATTTTTGAAAGATAATATTCGCCAGTACTTGACGAACAACTTGATCACGAAAGAATTATATATCAACCATGCAACTGAATACAAATTATAGTGTTTTCCAATATGAAATGAGCCTGAAGGGCGGACGTGATTCCAAGATGAAATGAGCCTGAAATAGCCCGTGTTTCCGTTCATGATACGAGGATGAAAACGATCATGAATGCAAATGACTTAACGCGCATCGACCAGGTACGCGGCTTTCTGTCGGGGACCCAAC
>JAPOQU010000007.1 GCA_026710545.1 Gammaproteobacteria bacterium
AAGTCAACCCAGCGCCAGTGGTCAAATTCCGGGCGCCGGCTTGAAGCCAGGTCGACATGGCTTTCATCGCCGGTCAGTTTAAGCAGGTACCAGCGTTGTTTCTGGCCGATGCAGAGCGGCCTGACGTGGCGCCGGATATATTTCTTCGGCAGCTTGTACCGTAACCAGTTACGCGTCGCGCCGACCACTTTCACATGCTCCGGTAACAAGCCGACCTCCTCGTGCAGTTCCCGGAACATGGCAGCCTCGACCGACTCGTCCGGCCTGACGCCGCCCTGGGGAAACTGCCAGGCATCCATACCCACCCGCTTTGCCCAGAACAGGCGGTGCTCATCGTTGAACAGCACGATCGCCACGTTGGCGCGGAAACCGTCTGCATCAATTGTTGAACGTAGTCTGGCCATATGATCGGTAATACCTGCGTAAACAAAAAAAGAACCCCTGAGATTAGTTCCGCAGAGGTTCCTCATTATTTTTAACACAGATTGCCCGGAGCGGCAAGGAGAGGGATTGATATTTGCTGTGTAAATTCGGGGACAGAATTAATTCTGTCCCCAGCAAGCTGAGTTACATGCTGTCGGGGTGTGCAGAGATCTGATCATGAGAGTTTGGGGTCAGAGTAAAAATTCAGCCAGTTTGACAAGTATTGCCCGTCATCTCCTTGTGAATTTTTACTCTGACCCCAAATATTTTCGTTAAAACAGGTGTTTAATCGCGTCTCTCTCCTGCTCCAGTTCCGCCAGCGTTGCAGCCATCCTTGCCTTGCTGAAGTCATTGATATCCAGCCCCCGGACTATCTCGTAACCAGCGCCGGCGCAGGTAACGGGAAAGGAATAAACAAGGCCCTCCGGAATGCCGTAGGACCCATCGGTGGCGACTGCCATGCTGGTCCAGTCATTTTCGGGGGTGCCGGATACCCAGTCACGGCCGTGGTCCAGGATGGCGTTCGCGGCAGACGCAGCGCTGGATGCGCCGCGGGCCTTGATGATCCCGGCGCCGCGTTTTGCCACACCGGGGATATAGTCGTTTTCGTACCAGTCCTGTTCTACCAGGTCCATTGCCGGCTTTCCATCTGCCAGCGCATGGTGCAGGTCCGGGTATTGCGTGGTTGAATGGTTCCCCCAGACGGTCAGTTTACGGATGACGTCCACCGGGCGCCGGACCTTTGCCGCCAGCATTGCCAATGCCCTGTTATGGTCAAGCCGCATCATCGCCATGAACTGGCGCGGGTCCAGATCGGGTGCATTTTTCATGGTGATCAAGGCATTCGTATTGGCCGGGTTACCGATGACGAGAACCTTTACGTCACGGCTTGCATGCCCGTTCAATGCCCGCCCCTGAACGTCAAAAATCTCGGCATTGCTCAACAGCAGGTCTGCACGCTCCATCCCCGGTCCGCGCGGTCTTGCCCCGACCAGGAACGCAAAGTCCGCGTCCCTGAACGCAACCTCGGCGTCAGCGGTGGTTACCACCCCGGCCAGCGACGGAAACGCACAGTCATCCAGTTCCATCACCACACCGTCCAGCGCCGGCAACGCGGGGGGGATTTCAAGCAGTTGTAATATCACAGGTTGGTCCCTGCCCAGGAATTCCCCGGCGGCAATCCGGAACAGCAGGGCATAACCTATTTGGCCGGCCGCGCCGGTGACGGCAACGCGTACCGGGGGTTTCATGCTCATCGCTCCCCCATGGGTACGTAATCGCGGGATTGTTCGCCGATATACAACTGGCGCGGGCGGCCGATCCGGAAGTCCTTGTCCTCCATCAATTCCATCCACTGGGCAATCCAGCCGGCGCTGCGCGCCAGGGCGAACATCACCGTGAACATGGACGCTGGAATTCGCAATGCCTGGTAGATCAGGCCGGAATAAAAATCAACGTTGGGGTATAACTTGCGCTTGATGAAATATTCATCCTCCAGGGCTATCCGCTCCAGTTCCATGGCTATTTCAAACAAGGGCTGGTTCAAATTCATTTCCGCCAACAGGGCATGGCATGCTTCGCGGATGATTTTCGCCCGGGGGTCATATTTCTTGTAGACACGATGGCCGAAACCCATCAGGCGGAACGAATCTTTCCTGTCTTTTGCCCGGTCGACGTATTTCCTGACATTGGCGGGAGTGCCGATTTCCTCCAGCATGCGTATTACCGCTTCGTTGGCGCCGCCATGGGACTTGCCCCACAGGGTGGTAATGCCCGCTGCAACACAGGCAAACGGGTTGGCCTCCGAGCTGCCGGCCAGGCGCACGGTCGAGGTGCTGGCGTTCTGTTCGTGGTCGGCGTGCAGGATGAACAGGAGATCCAGGGCGCGTACGGCAACCGCTGACGGCTCGTAATCCTCCGTAGGCCATGAAAACGTCATATACATGAAATTTTCAACGTAGCTGCGCGAATTATCGGGATAGACAAACGGCAGGCCGGAGGCGTAACGGTAGCATTTGGACGCCACGTTGGGCATCTTGGCGACGACGCGCCTTGCCGTGATAAGACGGTTGGCGGGGTCCTTGATATCGGTGCGATCATGGTAGTACGACGCGATGGCGCTGCTCACACCCGCCATTATCGACATGGGGTGCGCATCATAGCGATAGGCTGAGTAAAACCGGGATATGTGTTCGTGGGTCATCATGTGCATTTTTATGGAATGGTCCCACTCGTCCATCTGTTGCCGGGTCGGCAGTTCACCGTGAATTAACAGGTAGACGACTTCCAGGAAAGTACTGTTCTGCGCCAGTTGTTCTATCGGGTAGCCGCGGTGCAACAGGATCCCTTTCTCGCCGTCCAGGTAGGTAATCGCGCTGCGGCAACTGGCCGTTGTGGCGTAACCCGGATCAAAGGTAAACATACCCAGTTCCTTGTACAGGGACTTGGTATTGATAACCGGAGGGCCGTAAGTGCCCTCGGAGACCGGACATTCGAGTTGTTTGCCGGTTTTATTATCGGTAATTGTGACAGTACGCGCCATGAAATCGTCTCCTCTTCCCAAGGGAAATTTCAGCTTTTTTTATTTTTGTGTTTGTAGCATACATCTATGAGATCATACCGCAAGTGAAACTATTGGCGTCCACCCTGGGTCAAAAATCATACATGCGACAAAACATCTTATAGTTTAATGCGTTACAGAAGTAGTCAAGGAAAATTTCAGGAAATTGTCATATAATAGCGCCAGATTCGATGTATCAGAGTGAAAAATCGCGCTTAACACCCGGAAACACCGGACAAAATTCCTGCAGAAACGTGGAAAGATAATGAGCACGCCCGAACCGTCCCATCTTTACAGCGGCAACACCGCGTTTATCGAAGAATTATACGAACGGTACCTGGAAAATCCCGCCGGCGTGGCGGATGAATGGCGGCGTTATTTCGATGCCCTGCAACGGGAACCCGCACAGGCCGACAGCGGCGCCGGCGCGCAGGCGCCGGAACCTGTGCGCGCGGCGAAAGTCGAACAGGTCCCGGCCTCGGAACCTGCGGTCGCCGTCAACACGGATAACAAAAAACAGGCCTCGGTATTGCAATTAATCAATGCCCATCGGTTCCGCGGCCACCAGCAGGCGGACCTGGATCCCCTGAAGCAGTACGAGCGGCCGGAAGTCCCGGAACTGGACCCCTCGTATTACAACTTCTCGGAAGAAGACCTGACGCGAATTTTCAATACAGGTTCCCTGTTTGCGCCGGATGAGCTGACGCTGGCTGAAATCTTCTATATCGTCAAGAGCACTTATTGCCGCACCATCGGCGCCGAGTACATGCACATCAACGAGACGGAACATAAACGCTGGATCCAGCGCAGGCTGGAAGAATCCGAAGGGCATCACCGGTTCTCCCCGGAAAAGAGGAAACGCGTTCTGGAACGCGTCATAGCCGCGAATGCCCTGGAAGAACACCTGCACAGGAAGTACGTGGGGCAGAAACGCTTCTCGCTGGAAGGCGGTGAATCCCTGATCCCGTTGCTGGATGAAATCGTACAGGCAGGAGGGGAAGCCGGTGTGCGCGAGGCGGTAATCGGCATGGCCCACCGCGGCAGGCTCAACGTCCTGATCAACATCATCGGCAAGCTGCCCGGGGAACTGTTCGATGAATTCGAAGGGATCCACAACCAGCCACAGGACGTCGAATCCAGCAGTTCGGGTGATGTCAAATACCACCTGGGTTATTCCTCGGATATCCAGACACCCGGAGGCGTCATTCACCTGACCCTGTCGTTCAATCCCTCCCATCTCGAGATCATCGACCCCGTGGTGGAAGGTTCGGTGCGGGCGCGCCAGGACCGGCGTAACGATAAATCCCGCTCCCAGGTATTGCCGATAATCATCCACGGTGACGCTGCATTCGCCGGTCAGGGCGTGGTGATGGAGACCTTCAACCTGTCCCAGACCCGCGGCTACAGCACCGGCGGCACCGTCCATATCATAGTCAACAACCAGATTGGCTTTACCACCAGTGACCCGTTGGACTCACGCTCGACCCTGTACTGCACGGACGTCGCCAAGATGGTGCAGGCGCCGATCTTTCACGTCAACGGCGACGACCCGGACGCGGTCGTGTACGTGGCGAAACTGGCCCTGGATTACCGCATGAAATTCAAGAAGGACGTGGTCATCGACATGGTGTGCTACCGCAGGCACGGCCACAGCGAAGCCGACGAGCCGGCTGCTACCCAGCCTATCATGTACCGGAAGATCAGGCAGCACAGGAATATCAGGGAGATACACTCCGAGCGCCTGGTACGGGAAAATGTAGTCACGCGTGATGAAGTCCGGAAAATTCACGAATCCTACGTTGAAGCGCTGGAATCCAACAGGATCGTGGCAGGCGCAAGGACAAGCAATGCCGATTTCAGGTTTTTAATCAACTATGAACCGTACAAGAGAACGCCGTGGGATATGTGGGTCGAAACAGCCGTCAGCACGCAGGCGGTATCCAGCTTGACGGAACGCTTCACTGCCGTGCCGGAGCATTTCAACCTGCACCCGACAGTGGCAAAGATCATCGAGAACCGCAAAAAAATGGGCTCCGGCGAGCTGGATATGGACTGGGGCTATGCCGAAACCCTGGCCTATGCAACCCTGCTTGACGCCGGTTTCCCGGTGCGTATTTCCGGCCAGGACAGCGGCCGCGGGACCTTCTTCCACCGTCATGCCGTAATCCACAACCAGGATGACGGTGATACGTACCTGCCGCTGCAACACCTCAAGGAGGGGCAGCCCTCATTCCTGGCCATCAACTCGACACTCTCCGAGGAAGCCGTGCTGGCTTTTGACTACGGCTACGCCAGCTCCGAGCCCAATGCCCTGGTGCTCTGGGAAGCCCAGTTCGGCGATTTCGCCAACGGCGCACAGGTTGTTTTCGACCAGTTCATCAGTTCGTGCGAGGCGAAATGGGGACGGTTCTGCGGACTCACGGTGTTTTTACCCCACGGCTACGACGGCCAGGGGCCGGAACATTCATCCGCCCGGCTGGAGCGTTTTTTACAGCTCAGCGCCCGGGAAAACATGCAGGTCTGCCAGCCCAGCACACCGGCACAGATGTTCCACCTGTTGCGGCGGCAGGTTATCAGGCCTTATCGAAAACCGCTGATAGTCATGAGTCCGAAAAGCCTGCTGAGGCATAAACTGTCCACATCGACCCTGGACAAGGTCACCAGTGGCGGATTTAACCTGGTGATCGATGAAATTGACGAGAATATAGTAAAAGAAGAGGTAACACGCCTGTTGATATGCAGCGGGAAGGTGTACTACGACCTGCTGGAAGCACGGCGCGGCAACGAGGTCGGCAGCATCGCCGTTATTCGCCTGGAACAGATATTTCCGTTTCCGCAAACGGAGATGAGACGCGTGATCGATTCATACCCGAACGCAAAAGAAGTAGTATGGGTACAGGAGGAACCCAAGAATCAAGGGGGCTGGTATTACATGCAGTCCAGGGGGACAATGATTGGATGCCTGAGCAAACAGCATGTGTTCGGTTACGCCGGCCGCACCTATTCACCCTCCCCTGCAGTGGGTTCCCTGAGCCTGCACCTGGCGCAACAGAAGAAGCTGGTTGACGACGCCCTGCAACTGGAAAAACTGGAGGTGACCACACACATGCAGAAGACTCGAGGGATCCGCTGAAGGGCAACACCCCATGCATAACCCGGCAATCACAGGAGAGCGTTGTGTTAATTGAAGTAAGAGTACCGGTACTGGCCGAATCCGTTGCGGAGGCAACGCTGATGGACTGGCACAAACAGCCGGGAGACCCGGTCAGGTTCGGTGACGCGCTGATTGACGTGGAGACCGACAAGGTTACCCTGGAAGTGGTGGCCCCGGAGGATGGGACGCTTGTCAGCATCCTGAAAAACGGCGGCGAAGATGTGGGCAGCAACGAACTGATCGCACAAATCGATACCGAGGCACAGGCTGCCGTAACAGAAACTACGGACAACAGCGATGCTGGTGCTGCCGAGCCCGAAGCCCCGGCAGATGAGACAGCCGGTGAGGCAACACCAGAGCCGGAACCCGAAGCGGAACCCGAAGCACGACTTGAAGCGGAACCTGCCGGCGAAACCGGCCGGCAAGCGCCGCCTTCGGACCAGAAACCCAAATCAAGCCCTGCCGTCAGGAAACTGCTGGCCGAGCACGGACTGGAAGCCCACGAGATCCCGGCAAGCGGGACAAGGTTGACGAAAAAAGATGTCCTGGATTACCTGTCAGACCGGGACGCCCCCGGGCGCGATACGCAAAACGGAAAACCGGCAGCCGGGACTACGGATGACGGGGTAACCGAAAGCACGGAGAAGGCAGACGGCGAGCAGGCACAGGCGCCGGAAACCAGGGTGCGTAAAACGGAACAGCAGGCGCCGGCGCCCGCCAGGGAGAAACAGAAACCCGCGGATGGGAAAAGTCCGGAAGGGGCAGACAACCGTGTTCCCATGAGCCGCCTGCGCAGGCGTGCGGCGCAACGCCTGCTGGCGGCGCAACATGAAAATGCCATCCTGACTACGTTCAATGAAGTAAACATGAAACCGGTAATGGATTTGCGCAGCCGTTACAAGGAGCGTTTTGAGGAAACCCACGCGGTTAAACTGGGGTTCATGTCGTTCTTCACCAAGGCGGCGGTTGAAGCCCTGAAAAAGTTTCCGGTGGTCAACGCCGCGGTGGATGGCGATGATATTATCTATCACAACTATTACGATATAGGAATCGCGGTCAGTTCCCCGCGCGGGCTGGTCGTACCGGTGATCCGTGCTGCAGACAAACTCAGTTTTGCCGAAATTGAGAAAACCATCAGCGACTACGGGCAAAAAGCCCGTGACGCAAAACTCACCCTGGAAGAGTTGACCGGCGGGACTTTCACGATAACCAATGGCGGCGTATTCGGTTCCCTGTTATCCACACCCATCCTCAACCCGCCACAAAGCGCCATCCTGGGAATGCACAAGATCGAGCAACGCCCCATTGCGGAGAACGGTGAAGTCGTGATCCGGCCCATGATGTACCTGGCCTTATCCTACGATCATCGCATAATCGATGGACGCGAGGCGGTATCTTTCCTGGTGGCGCTGAGAGAGGCGCTGGAAGACCCGTCACGGCTGCTGTTACAAATCTAGCGAAGCTTCGCCTCATACCGACGAGACATGAAAGGGCTCCGGCTGTCCTCCGAAGTCGGGTAGACTACGGTTATAACCGCGCAGGCGGTGGGGAGGGCTTGCGCCCTCATGGCAACCGGAGCGAAGACTATGATA
>JAPOQU010000008.1 GCA_026710545.1 Gammaproteobacteria bacterium
GAATATTCATCAGCTTTCCTCCAGGTCCAAGGGATCACGATTGCAGAAAAAAGGTATTGGGTTCAAATAACGGGGACAGATTTAAATCTGTCCCCTTTCAGTCGTTTCAGTCCAGGAATTGATTCACCGCGGAGTTGAGTGCGTCGAGTTGCTCCAGCGGGGGCACGTGGCCGCAGTCGGGGATCATGCAGACTTCAGCCTGATTGATTGAGGCGCCGAAGATAGAGGCATAAGCCGGCGGGATTAACGCGTCATTTTCCCCCCAGATAACCAGCGCAGGGGCGCTGATCCTGTGTATGCGCTTGTTTAACCCTTTGTCCGGGATCGGCCAGATCACCTTGGCGGTACAGCCCAGGGTCCAGAGGAACTGGACCAGGCCCTCGGCGGCTTCGTCTTCATCATCCGGCGGGGTCAAGGCTGCCTTGACCAGTTCGGAAGCGGTATTATGGAACAGCACCGCGGCCAGTCCTTCGGCGTCTTTTGCGGTCCAGTCGGCAACGGTATAGGGCGAGTCTTTGTGCCAGAGGCCGATGGGTGCGATTAACACCAGCCTGCTTATGCGTTCCGGCTTGTGCGCAGCCAGTTCGGCGGCCAGCATGCCGCCAAAGGAATGTCCTATGAGCAGGGTCGAATCGATACCGAGGCCGCTCAGTACGTCATCGTAGGCCAGTACCGCATCCCACAGGTCTTCGACATGGTCTATATCATTTGGCTCGCCGGGGTAGGTACCGGGGAAATAAGGCGCATAAACCGTGTATCTTTCTGCCAGCCCTTCGAGAAACGGGTCCCATTGCAATCCGCCGGCGGAATGTAAAAAAACCAGCGGGTCGCCTGTGCCTGCCACGTCTACCCTGACATTCAGCAGACCGCCCAGGACGGCAACGGTTTCGGTGCGAATCTCTGCCATGATGATCCCCGCTCAGGCCGCCTGCCGGGCAGGTTGTTTACAGTTTTCCGGCCACCAGTGGTTTTCCCAGCCCTCGTCATCCCACACGCCGCGCAGGTGGGGCAACACGTCTTTGGCAATCCGGTCGATATTTTCCATGGTCTCCTCGTGGGACATGGAACCGAAATGGGGCAACAGCATCAGGTTGCCGACCCGCAGGCGCTTGACGATGCCCAGCAATTGCTCCGTCACAGTGTCGGCGCTGCCGGTGACCAGGTACTCGTTTTCCTTGAAATCCTTGTAGCTGTTCTTCTTCAGGGTATCGAACGGCGGCAATGGCCGCTTGGTGATCAGGTAACTCAGGCTGCTGTGGGTCATGTGGCCCGGCGGCATGAACAGCGCCTCCGGGATGTGCAGCAACTTGTGGTAGAAATATTCGATGTGGCTGGCGTAGAGTTTATCCGCGGCCGCATCGCTCTCGGCAACACCTACGGGGATCAGGTAACCCAGCCGGTAAGGATTATTGTCCCGGCCCATTTCCGCGGCCCGTTTCCAGTAACCGCCGACGGTCTTGTCAGCCCCTTTGGCGCCGAAATAGGTCAGGTAGCAATAGCAGTAATCATTCTGCAGGACAAAGTCCCAGGTGCTGGGACTGGCGTTCCCCGGCACCCAGATGGGCGGATGCGGCTTTTGCACCGGCCGGGGCCAGACACTGACCATGGGCAACTGGTAGTACTTGCCGTTCCATGAGAACACATCCTCCGCCTGCCAGGCTTTCGTGATCAGCTCATGGGCTTCGCGGTAACGCCCCCGTTGCTCCATGGGCGCAAACCCGTAACTGTGGGCGAAATCACCGCCCAGGCCCACGGGAAACCCGGCAACCATCCGGCCCTCGCTGATGCAATCCAGCATGGCGTATTCTTCGGCGACGCGGATGGGCGGGTTGAGGAACACGGCCGTCTCGCCCATCTGGATAATGGCTGTATCGGTACCCCGGGTCGCCCGCGCCAGCACCGATCCCATCATGTTGGGGTTGACCATGAACCCGTAGGCGTTCTGGTGGTGCTCGTTGGTGCAGACGCCGTCAAACCCGGACTCTGCTGCATACTGAAGCTCATCCAGCGTCCAGTTGTAATATTGCGCGGCCTTGTTGGCGTCGGCCACCTTGGGAAACGGCAGGGTGAACCAGGAAGAGGGGTATGTCTTCTCAAAACCCTCGGGCAGGTCCCGGTACGGCATGAGGTGGAACATGGAAATTTTCATGGGACTAATTCTAGCCATGCAAGCCGGGCGATGCAATAATTTCGCAATAAAGGTTGTTCTAACTCCTTGGGTACACTTCCAACAGGTAAAATCCGGACGGATCGTATCGAATGGTATCTCCCGAAGGGACGAATATGGTGGTGGTTTCCTCTTCAATAATGGCCGGCCCCTGAAGAGAAAAGGAAGAGCCGGAGGAAAAGGAACCGGGGACAGATTTAAATCTGTCCCCTGTCTCGCTACGGCCTGTTTCGTTTCCGATACCCCGGTAGATGGGCGTTGCCTGGAACTCTTTCGTGTCGGGCATAATCACCTCCCGCGTGCCCTGTGCCTGTATAGTGTTCAGCGCCGCTGCCTGTTCAGGGCCGGCGCCGGTTGGCGCGGGGGTATCGATGATAATGCTGGCCCTTAAAGAAACGATTTCCGGTTCATTATCAGTTTCAGAATAAGTATAGAGTTCCTCGTGGCGCCGGTGGAAATTATTCCGAAGCTGCGCCAGTTTGGGCACATCCATGACGCCGGCAGGCGCCTGTACGTCACAATAATGAATCTGGTCCACGTACTTCATTTCAGCAGTCCGCTCAACGCGCACACGATCACCGGCTCCGACCCCCAGGGCCGTTCTTCCTTCCTCCTCCATGAGGTCAAACAGCTTATTGGCTACAGCAGGGGATAGATCGCACAGGCGCACAGGGCAGGCGCGAATGGCGTCATAGCGCAGGTTGGCGTTGGCCTCGCCCATTGCGCAAAAAGCGCCGGCGATAGTGGGGATCAACACTTTCTCCATGCCCAGTTCACGCGCCAGCTCAGCGGCAAAAGCGGGACCGGCGCCGCCACCGGCTACCAGCAGGTAATCCCTGGGGTCGTAGCCGCGCTCGATGGAGGCGATGCGTATTCCATCTACCATGTTGCCGGCTGTAACCTCAATGATGCCCTGGGCCGCCTTGTGCAGGTCAATGCCTGCAGGCGCGGCGATGTTGTCCTGTATGACCTGTTCGGCAAGAGTCCTGTCGATCATCATCCTGCCGCCCAGCAGACCCGTATCCGGGAAATAACCGGCCGTCACCAGTGCATCGGTCACCGTCGGTTTTGTGCCGCCCCGCATGTAACAGGCCGGACCGGGATTGGCCTCGGCGCTGTCCGGGCCGACCTGCAGTATCCCGCGCTCATCCAGACGGGCTATGCTGCCGCCTCCGGCGCCGATACTGGTCACGTTGACCATGGGCAGTCCAATCCTGATACGGGCGATATCGGCCTGGTCAACGACGTCCGGTAGACCGTTCCGGACCAGGCTCACGTCGAAACTGGTGCCGCCCATATCGATGGAGATGACGTTCTCATAACCCAGTTGACGGCCGTACCAGAGCGCCGCGACCGGGCCTCCGGCCGGGCCCGAATTGAGTACGGCGGCCGGTCGCCGCCGCACCACCTCGGGCGCGGCAACCCCGCCGTTGGACTGCATGATATACAGCCTGCCGGTAAAACCCTGCTCGACCAGCGCAGTTTCGATGCTGGAGAGATAGCGATCCAGGACCGGCCCCACATAGGCGTTGGCGGCCGTGGTGCTGGTGCGGGCGTATTCACCAACTCTCGGCAGGATATCCACCGACGCGGTCACAAAACAATCCGGCAGGCGCTGTTTCGCTTTTTCCAGTATTTTCCTTTCATGCCTGTCATTGGCAATTGACCACAAACAGGAAATAGCGACAGCTTCAACTTGTTCCTGCGCCAGCCTGTCCAGTTGTTCGTCCAGTTGCGCTTCATCCAGCGGGACGCGTACCTTGCCGCCGGCAATGATGCGTTCCCTGACACCGAGGCGGCGCTGCGCCGGCACGATCATCTCTGCGGGGGGGTAATGAAAATCCCAGCGGTGACCGTCCTCCTTGTGCCCCAGTCTGAGTTCCAGGGAATCCTCGTGGCCGGCGGTCACCAGCAGACCGGTCCTGGCGCCGTTCCGTTGGATAAGCGTATTCAAGGCAACGGTGCTGCCATGTACCAGTACCGCACACCGGCTGATAAAGTCAGGTAACTCCAGGCCGGCTTTACGGGCCAACCCTGTTAACCCGTCAAGTAAAACAGAGACCGGGTTTGACGGGTCCGAGGGTGTTTTATAAACCAGTAACGAGTGGTCCTCCGCCAAGGCGACAAAATCAGTGAACGTGCCGCCGGCGTCAATGCCGATACGGTAGTTCATTGATCTTTTTCCTTTCTTAATGAGGCAGTACCGGCACTATCAATTTCCAGAGTCTCAGGATGCAATTTTACCCCGTATTCCAGTTCTGCCCCTTTTAATGACACCTTGTTATTCAACACGTCATCCTGTACTGCTTCGGGCGGACGGGAAAACGGATCTCCGGCGCCACCGCCGCCGGAAGTCTGGCTGCGATAGCGTTCTCCCGGGTTTATCGTCAGCACCTGGTTGTGATCCACCTCATGCAGGGTATCAGCGCCGCGCAGGTGCCATCCCCGTGCGACCTTGGCTGCGAACAGCTCCGGGTGATAGCGGGACTCTCCGACGCAGGGCGGCGGCTGGTGGGCGCCTTCTCCCCAGGCTATGACCGTCATTTCGTGCTCAAGGGGTTCTATTTCCGTCACCAGACCACAGCCCCCGCGCCAGCGTCCGGGCATCCCGGAATCCGTGGCCAGTTCCAGCCTGGTTACGACTATCGGAGCCAGCAGTTCCACCAGTTCGGTATCTCCAATCTGGGCGCCGCCGAGACCGGCCTGGGCGCCGATGGCGTGCCAACCGTCGGCCAGGTTGTTGACGGCGCCGGCGCCGCCAATCAGCGATGAAATCAACAGGTCGAGGTAGGGTTCTCCATTGTCCGGCCGCGTCCCGGCAATGTTGAAGGCCCAGGTATGGTTCCAGCCGGCGACGGCATGGGTCGGCTCGATCTGATTCAGGCCGGTACGAATCAGGTCACAGATTGTTTCCTGGGGGCCGCCGGTACAATTGACGTGGGGAGCCGGTTCTTCAGCATTCAGCATGGTGCCCCTGGGACCAAAATCCACCTTGACGGGGCGATACAAGCCTTCGTTGAAGGGTGGCTGTACCTGCGCCCACATCAACAACCCGGCATATACGCCGGATAAGGTATTGGAACGGTACGAGTTGGTAAAAAATTCCAGTTGCGGCGGTGATGCAAGAGCAATCTTCAATTCGTCTCCCGCAACAGTGATCTCCGCCTCCAGGGTCTGGTGGCCACGACCGTGCCCCGTGTCCTCCGCCATGACACTGGAATGATACACGCCATCGGGCAAGGTTCGAATCCTGGCGCGCATGTGCGCTTCCGCGGCATCCAGCAATTGTTCCACACAGGCCTTGATCACCTCCTTGCCGTAACGCTCCAGCAGGGCTCTCAGACGTTGCTCTCCCAGCGTGATGGCCCCCAGTTGCGCGTTCATATCACCACTCTGGTATTTACGCGAACGGAAGTTGGTCAGGATCATGTTCAGAACGTCATGGCGCATCTCCCCGCGGTCAACCAACCGTATCGGCGGAACACGCAAACCTTCTGCAAATATCTCTTTCGCATCCGGGTTGTAACTGCCGGGGACCGGCCCGCCGACGTCCACCATGTGGCCCTTGCTCACCACCCAGAACACCAGTTCATCCTCGAAGAACAGCGGTTTGTACATACACATGTCCGGCAGGTGGCTGCCGTCATAGGTGGGGTCGTTGTGCAGGTAGATATCCCCGGGGTTGATTTCCCCGGCGAAAAACCGGGCTACGGCCTTGGTGGCCAGCACCATGGAGCCGAGGTGGGTCGGAATGTCTTCCCCCTGTATTACCATCCGGGTATCCCAGTCGAACAAGGCATTGGAATAGTCCCTGGCTATGGCGTAGACGCTGGAGCGCCCGGTCTTTTCCATGGTCGTGGTCATCGCCCGCTGGGTCGCCTGCAGCGCACCCTGGACCACGGAAAGTGTAATTGGATCGATCTCGGCAGGCATTGTCAGTTACCAGTAAATCAGAACAAGCCGGCAGCAAGCATGTCCGACAGGCACTGGCGGTAGGCGTCCACCGCGCGCGCTACATCTGCCTCATCGTGGGCCGTAGACAACCAGCCTTTTGACGAGGAGATCAGCACCCGTTCGCGTACCAGTCGCAACAGCAGGTCGCGGCTTAAATCCATGCGGCTGCCCATGATCTGGCGATGATTGACAATGGCCTGATCGGTGAAGAAAACGTTATACACCGGCCCGATGCCGACGACCTGGGCTGAAACCCCGAGCTCGTCGACTACATCACTGATGCCGGACCGGATCGACTCTCCGACCTGGTTCAACCGGTCGTACTGCCCCGGTTTTGCCAGTTCACGCAGGGTGGCGGCGCCGGCCGCGGCCGCCATGGGGTTGGCATAAAACGTACCGCTGAACAACACGTAGTCCGGATTTGCCCGGTTGGCGAAGACGGACAGGTCAAGCACGTCCTCGCGCCCGCATACGGCCGCGGCCGGATAACCGCCACCGATTATCTTGCCGTAGCAGGCCAGGTCCGGAATAACACCGAACGCCTCCTGGGCGCCGCCCCGGGCCAAGCGGAACCCGGTGATCATTTCATCGAAGATAAGCAGGCAGCCGTACTTGTCCGCCAGTTCCCGCAAGCCCTGGAGAAAACCGTCCTGCGGCGGCACCACCCCCAGTATCGGCTCCAGGATTATCGCCGCGACAGTGTCGCCGTGTTGCTGCATGAGGTTGGCCGCCATGTCAAGGTCGTTGAAGTCGCTGAGCATCACGGTACGGCTTGAACCCTCCGGGATGCCGGCGCTGTTGACCGGCGCGGCAAGGGGATCATAATCGCCGGCCAGGAAACCCACCAGGGAGTAGTCATGACAACCGTGGTAGGCGCCGGCGCACTTGAGGATTTTTTCCCGTCCGGTAAACGCCCGGGCCAGGCGCAGGGCGTAATACGTGGCTTCGGCCCCGGTGGTGACGAAGCGCAGTTTTTCGGCGCAGGGCGAAGCGGCGACAATGAGTGCAGCCAGGTCCGCGATGGAAGGCGTAGGCTGGTAACAGGTGGAACACTGCTCCAGTTGTTCCCGGGCCGCTGCCATGACCGCGGGGTGGCAGTGTCCGAGGATCAACGGCCCGGAACCCATCAACAGGTCCAGGTACTCGTTGCCCTCCTCGTCGTATAATTTGCTTCCCCTGCCCCCTGCTGCCAGGAAACGCAGTTCCGGCGGGTAGGAAAGCAGCGTACCCAGTTCACCGCCCGGCAGTGAATCATCCAGAGAATTCAATAATTCCGACACTTATTATCTCCAATCTGCTCCTTGTCGGGGTAACATATCACCCTGAGAAAAGAAGGAAAAGGGGACGGGTTCAGATCTGTCCTCCTGCTTCGCGGTCATCTTCTCTCCTGGATACATTTACAACCCGCGTGACAAGGGGAAGATAATGAAAACCGATTATAACCACGCAAAAATAAAATTCGAGGCCGGTTTGCTGGAAATCACCTTCCATACTGACGGTGGTCCACTGCTGTGGAGCGGTGCGGCACATGACGAACTGGCGGACCTGTTCGGTGAAGTCTCCCGCAACCCTGATGTCCGCGTCGTGATCATGACGGGAACAGGCGCAACGTTTTCCGGCCCTCCTGCGGAAGATTTCAGGTTCCCTGTGCTCGACCCGGAGCAATGGGAAGGCATCCGCTGGCATGGCGAACAACTGGTGGTGAACCTGTTGAATATCCAGGCGCCGGTGATAGCCTGTATTAACGGTCCTGCCCTGAGACACCCGGAGATTCCATTGTTTGCCGATATTGTGCTGGCTGTAGAAGACAGCAGCGTACAGGACGCCGGGCATTTCATTGTCAATGCCGTCCCCGGTGACGGGATGCATATTGTCTTCCCCGCGTTACTGGGAATGAACCGCGCCCGCTATTTCCTGATGACGGGACAGACCCTGAACGCGCGCGAGTGCAAGGAACTGGGACTGGTGAGTGAAATCCTGTCGCGGGATGAACTGCTGCCAAGAGCCCGTAAACTGGCTGCCGACCTTTTGACAAAAAACCCCTTGATGCTGCGCTACACGCGCAACCTGCTGGTGCACCAGATAAAAAGTACAGTGCATGAACTGCTGGGTTACGGCCTGGCGCTGGAAGGCCTGGCTGTCGTCGATCAGGGATTGAAAACCAGACAGAACGACTGATTCCCGGTTTTTATCGACAATCTGTTCCCTGTCAGGCAACGCGCAGTATCCGTCCTGCCTCTCCCAGTTCCCCCGTTGCATAGTCCAGCCGGTACGCCGCACGGCCCACGTGGTGGCCTGTCCCCGCGCGAGTGGGGATAAAGGCTCTACCAGCTATACCCGGCTCGTACGTACCAGGAACCGCCTTCGTAGTTGGCCGCGGCGCGACGCGCATAGGGCATGCCCTGGCTCCAGCGGTTGGCGCAGGTCAATCCCTGGCTGCCGCAGGTGTCCGTCGGACGGATCTTGTCGACAAACTCGTCGAACACGTTGGTCCCACCAACCAGGAAACGCAGGTTGTCGTTGAAGTTGTAACCCAGTTCCAGGTCGACGAAAACTACCGAACCGACTTTGGCGGAGGGGGACGGTCCGTCAATCGTGCCGCGCTGGTCGTAATGCGGCCCGTAATAGTTGGCGCGTATCATCAGGTCCAGTTTATCCGTGAATGTCGTAACAGCGCTGAGGACGAACCGCTCGTTCGGGTAGCTGTTTTCTATATCTTCCACGTCCGCAGCCGATACGGGTTTCTGACCGTTTATTTCGCTCTGGCCGGTCACGTCAATCTCGTTGTAGCTGAAGGCAAAGCTGAAGTCCGTGCTGACTGCGTCGTTCCAGTCCAGCGCGGAGGTCAGCACCACGTCCACGCCTTCTGATTCCATGTCCAGCGCGTTGGTAAAGAAAGAGATGTTGGTACACAACGCCCTGATATCGTTACAATCCGTTGTGATGCTGTCGGGGTGCGGGGCGGGGAAAGCGCCACTGGTCTTGTAGATACGGTCATCGATTTTTATCCGGTAGATATCCACGGTCAAGGTCGTATTGGAACCACCCAGCAGATCCGTGAGATCTGCGGCAAAGCCCAAGCTCAGGTTGACGGATTGCTCTTGCTTCAACGGTGCGCCTCCGGCCGACAGCACCAAGGGGTGCTCCGGCGGCAGGGTACCCTCCTCCACCGACACGTTGAGGTTGGCGTCAAAGGTGGTAGTCACCTTACGCACGTTGGACTGACCCGGTGTCGGCGCATGGAACCCTGTGGAAATGGCGCCGCGCAGGGCCAGGGAGTCGAACAGGTCGTAGCGCGCCGCCAGCTTGCCGTTGACGGTGCTGCCGAAGTCGGAAAAATCCTCGTAGCGCACTGCGTACTGCGTCAGCATCCTGTCGGTCACCTCGAATTCCAGTTCACCGTATATTGCGTGGTTTTCCCGTGAGAAAGAACCGGAATCTGCGGGGACAAAGCCCTTGAAACCGCTGGCGCCGGCGCCCGACCAGGAGGACGGCTCGCCGGGCGTGATGATGAAGGTTTCCTCGCGCCACTCTGCGCCGACAGCAAAGTGCAACCGGTCGGTCAACTGTTTCGACAGGTCCGCGTTGACGTTGACCTCCTCCTGGGTCCAGGCGCCCACGTCAAAGTCGCGCTGGCCGGGGCTGCCGTCGGCATTGGCGGCCAGCGCCGGGTCGCGGCTGATGGTGTTGTGCAGCAGGAAATCCAGATCATCTTCGCCATAACCGACACTGACATCGTAAAACAGGCCGTTGACGTCACCCCTGATGCCGCCGACCACGCTGAAATCGGTGTGGTCGCCATCGAAGAACGGGGTAAAGCCCGCAGGCAGGCCACGCAAGCCGGCCTCACGCAGGGGCCTGAGGTGTGAGTGCGGTTCTACCGTACAGGGCGTCGTACTGGCGCTGAGACTGCAACCCAGCGGGAATTCAGGGTTGCGGAAGAAGAACCGGTAACGTCCGTCGGTTTCCGCGTAATTGCCGTGCAGGTAGAGTTCGGTGTTGTCGCTGATATCTATCCCGGAATTGACAAACAGGAGGATGTTCTCGGTTTGCGGGCGACCCCAGGTCTGGGCGAACGGCTCGTCGTCGAACGGGGTATCCGCGCCAACCTGCACACCGTTGTTGATCAGCGTCTGTGCATTGGGACGCTGGTGGCCGCGCGACAGCGCGTCATTATCGGAGTATTCCACGCTCGCGTTGATGAAACCGTTGTCGCCCAGGGGGAGGCCGATATTGCCTTCCACCTTGTAACTCTGTTCGTCCTGGTAAAATTCGCCGTACCGGACCCGCAACGCACCGCCTTCCGCGGCGTCCTTCATCTGGAAGTTGATGACCCCGGCAATGGCGTCGGCGCCGTACTGGGCGGCCGCGCCGTCCCGCAGTATTTCCACGTTCTTTATGGCGATACTCGGGATCATGCCGATATTCGGTCCGTGCGCGCCCTTGCCCGCACCCGGGGTGAACTCGGCAACCAGCGCCGCTCGGTGCCGGCGTTTACCATTGATCATGACCAGGGTCTGGTCCGGGGCAAGGCCGCGCATGGAGATGGGCCGCACGAAGGTATCCTGGTCCCCCGATGCCGTCGTGGCGTTATAGGAAGGCGTCAACGCTTTGAGGTTGTCGGTAATATCCGCGCCGTTGCCGATGCGGTTGAAATCCTCAGCGGAAAACACATCTATGGGCGCCGTCGACGTCACGGCCGAACGGGGCCTCTGGCTGCGGCTGCCGATGGTGATGATTTCCTCGATGACCAGCTCTTCCTTTTCCTGGGCCAGGACAGGCTGGCCGGGCAAGACAATGACAAGCGTCAGGCAGGTAAACAGAGAAACTGGTATGAACTTCCGGTTGGCGAATTCCATTAAATTCTCCTTATGGCTTATGGTTATGAAAAGCAAGTGTACTTTACCACATTGGATAGATGGGGTCAGAGTAAAATCACTACCATCGTAGCCGATGGCACGGTCCGGGGTGATTTTACTCTGACCCCTTAAATTTCAGGGGTTCAGAACAGGGATTGCTGAGGATCAGATGTAACAGGCGGCTCGAACAACCCGGTATTCAACTCGCTTCTTTCCGTATTCAAGCCGAATTTCCTGCAGGCGTTTTGAAAACGGTTACGGACCAGGTCGGCGTACACACCCTGGCCGCGCATCCGGGTGAAATATTCGGGGTCGTTCTCGCGTCCCGACCTCAAATCGCGGATGATACTGAACACATGTTCCGTTTTTCCCGGTTCATGGGTCTCAAGCCATTCGCGAAACAGTTGTTTGACCTCGTTCGGCAGGCGCAATATTACGTAACCTGCGGCCTTGGCGCCGGCGTCGGCGGCCCGTTCCAGCACCATTTCCATTTCCGCGTCATTGATGAAGGGAATAACGGGCGCAAACATGACGCCCGTCGGCACACCGGCGCGATTGAGGGTGTCCAGGGCTCTCAGTCGGCGGCTGGGAGAGGCAGTGCGTGGTTCCAGGCGCCGGGACAGGTCGTGGCGCAGTGACGTGATGGACAGAAACACCTTAACCAGACCGTCCGCCGCCATTGGTTTGAGCAGGTCCAGGTCCCGTTCAACCAGCCAGGATTTGGTGACGATGGACAACGGATGCCGGCAATCATGCAGCACCTGGATTATGTCCCTGGTGATGCGAAGCTGCCGCTCGGCGGGTTGATAAGGGTCCGTGTTGGTGCCCATAGCGATGGCTTTGCAGGCGTAACGGGGTTTCCCTAACTCAGTTCGCAATAGCTCCGCGGCGTTGGTTTTTGCAAAAATCTTTGTTTCAAAATCAATCCCCGGCGATAAATCCACGTAGGCATGGCTGGGGCGGGCGTAACAATAGACACACCCGTGCTCGCATCCCCGGTAGGGATTGATAGAGGTCTCAAACGGAATGTCCGGTGACTGGTTGCGGGTAATGATGGTGCGCGGGGTTTCCTGGAAGATTTCAGTGGGGACCGCACCGGCTTCCGGCTCCGGCGTCCAGCCGTCGTCAAACCGGCTGCGCTGGTGTTCCAGAAACCGGGCATCGACCTTCGAGGTTGTGCCCCTACCTTTCATTCCCATTCATCATATTCCTGCTGCTATTTCAGCCAGTGCCATATCCACGACCGAACGCAAGGCTTCCTCTTTTGTAGCGCCGTCCAGCAGGCTGAGACGGTAACAGTCGATTTGCCGGTCTGCGCCGGCGCCTTCCCGGATGATATCCAGTATATGCCACAATTCATTTTCACAGCCCAGCGCCTGTGCGTCTTCGCCGAGATCATCCACCAGCCGGGTCACCATGTCGGCAGGTTTATTTATTATACCTGTTTATTCAGGAGGGTTAATCTGTGCCACTTGACAACGACTGGCTAATGGGTGACCCCTGTTTACCAGTCGAGAAAGGTGAAACGTAACTCTGCGCGGTAATCAGGGGCTTCTCCCAGCGCGCGCGCCTGCCGTAGCGCCATCAGTTCGAGCTTCCAATCGCTCTGCAGACGCACCCCCAGGCGCATCTGCCCCGCGCTGCCGCTCGTCATCGAGTATTCTGAAAACGGAGTCAACAACCGGTCACGCCTGAGCGCAATGCCGTATGCCACCCGGCTCCCCATGCGCGCCACCAACGGCGCCCTGTGCGCCGGGCGCTGCGCCAGCGACTGCATCTGCTGACCACCCCACAGACCGAACTGTCCGACCTCCGCCATGCCGTACCCCGGCTCCAGCTCAAACGAGAACCCGATGCCGCCCGGCTTCGATTGCAGGCTCAGCAGACCGCTCACGCCCGCTTCATCGTAGTCCCCGGAACCCAACAAGTAGCGCCCCGTGAGATTGCCCCTGAAACGCCCCTGCTCAAAACTCAGTCCCCCCGCGAACTCGGCACCGCCGTTCGACGTCCTGTCGCCGCCGTCAAGGCGACCGCCCAGCCGTATCCATGAGCGAGCCGACTCGCCCAGGACGAAGCGCCCTTCGGCGCCCAGCCGCATGTGGCTCGCCGTGGCTGATAAATCTGCCGGCAAGCCGTCGTCCGTCTTCAGGCGCGCATGGCCGGCATCGCCCACCAGCGACAGCTCCACACCGCCGCGCGCGCGCAGGCTCTGGCGCATCCCCACCGTGCCCAGCAACAGCGACAGGTCCGTCTTCTCCCGCAGGCCGGCAACGTGGTCACGGCGGTTGACCGCCTCGCCCGTGCCCACCCCCGCCAGGCCCCACACTTCCAGGCCGGAGTCCAGTTGCAGCCGGGCATACGGATACACCGTTGTCATCTCCGTATCCAACCGGCCACCTCCCTGCACGTCGGAGGCGGCAAAGCGGTAGTCGGTCTCGCCATCAGCCCGCGACAGCGCCACTCCTGCCAGCAGGTGCTCACCAATCCCGGTGTCCGCTCCCAGGTAGAACGTAGCCAGTTCACCATCCAGGGAAGCACTGCTCTTATCGCTGTCGAACTGCTGGTAGTCCGCCGCGCCCCACACCGTCAAGCCCGGGCCGGCAGATTGTCCGTCTTCCACATCACCTTCCAGCGCCAGCTTGAATGAGCGGCCGGCCAGCGCCGAACCGAGGCCGCCCGAAATGGTCGTGCCGACAGCGCCGAGGGGTGATGCCGGCGCGATGCCCGCCGCCCACGGATACGCGGCGCCGGAACCGCCCAGCTCCCGCCCGGTGGCCGCACCCGCCCATTGCGATAGCACACCCAGCGCCATCTCTGTCACAGATCCCGCCGCACGGTCGTCCGAGCCGTCGCCGAAGCGCGCGCCGATTACGTCCGTTACACTGTTCAGCATCATGCGCGCCTGACTCCCAAGCACATCCTTCAACACCGACACCTCCGCCGCCGAGGTTTCCACGCGCACCCCGAAGGACACACTCGCCTCCCCGCTCGCGTTCCTGGCTGTCACGGTAACCTGCGCCCGACCCTCGCGCACCGCACTGACTGTCAGCGAACCTCCGGCGTCCGCCTGCGCGCCTGCCACGTTCGTATTGTCCACACTCACCGTGTACTCAAGCTCCCGGCCCGCAAACACCGCGGCAGCATCTACAATCGCCGGCGGGCCAGCTACCACCAGTGTCACGTCCGCCAGCGAACCCAGCACAGACGGCGGCGCCAACGGCGTGACCGTGACCTCATCCGACCCGGCGCCGTTGCCACCGGCATTCACAGCCCGGACCCGGAAACCGTATTCGTTACCGTTGGCAAGGTCCGTGACCTCGTAACTGGTCGTGGTCGCCGAACTGTTTGGGATATCCATCCAGTCGCCGTAGGAAGCGGCGCCTGTTTTCTGCTGAACCTGGTACTTCGTGATAGTGTTGTTGAGCGGGTCATTCCAGCTCAGCGTGACCCGGGCATTGCCGGCGCTGGCCGTCACGCCGGTGGGCTTGGCCGGCGGCGCTACCGGCGTTCCGGTCGCCGGGTCCGACCATGGGCTCTCACCCACCCGGTTCTGCGCACGCACCTGGACCTCGTAGGCCGTGCCGTTGGCAAGACCCGAGAGTTCCCGTCTCAATGCCGTCGAAGCCGCCGTGCCCGGCGCCTCCTCCGTCCACACGCCCACAGCGCCGGCGCGGTAACGCAGGTCGTAATCCATGAGCGCCGCGCCGTTGTCATCAGGCGCCGTCCACGACACCGTCAGGCTGCCGTTGCCCGGCGTGACCGTCACACCGGTGGGTCCGGCTGGTGGAACCGGCATCGGCGTTCCAATTACCACGTCCGACCATGGGCTCTCACCGACCCGGTTCTGCGCGCGCACCCCAATCTCATAAGGCGTGCCGTTGATGAGGCCCGTAAACTTCGCCGTTGTCGCCGTAGAGTCCGCCGTGCCCGGCGCTTCGTGTATCCAGAAGCCCGCACCGACCGCCCGGTAGCACCAGTCATAGTCAGTGATCGGCGCGCCGTTGTCATCAGGCGCCGCCCAAGATACCGTCAGGCTGCCGTTGCCTGCCGTCACTGTCAGCGCCGCCGGCACATCGGGCACAGAGATGGTTTCGGGCGTCCCGACTTGCGCCTGCACCGATGAAACAGTCATGCATGATATCAACGCAAACAGGATCGGGAGCGCGAATGGCAGGGGGGAGTCGTATCTGAAAGTTTTCATGCCGCTTTACATCAGGGGAAAAAGGGCATGGTGCCACTGCCTGGATTTTCTGTCAAACTCTAATTTTCTGATTTTCCAACAGCAGTTCCCGCTAACTCCTAAGTATTGTCCCCATAATTCCGAACGTCCCCATACCACTCCCGTGCAAACGGGAGTCCAGTGGAAAAACGGTCCTGAAAGGACACCTTATAACGTGTCGCAAGCGACTGTTGTCTCACTGGACTCCCGCTTGCGCGGGAGTGGTACGTAATCGGGGCAAGTCTTTCACCTGCATATAAAAGTATGCGGTTGCCCTGTTTCAAACCTGGAAGCAGCTTCCGGTAAATGCGAGGGTCAGAACAGGGTTTGTTGGCGCCCTGCCGTAACAGGTGGTTCAAACAAGCCGGTATTCAACTCCCAGCTGCCCCTGTTCAGGCCGAATTTCCTGCACGCGTTGTCAAAACGGCTTCGCACCAAGTCGGCATAAACGCCCTGGCCGCGCATGCGGGTGAAATAGTCCGGGTCGTTCTCACGGCCGGAGCGGAGGTCACGGATGATGCTGAACACGTGCTCCGTTTTTCCCGGTTCATGGGTTTCCAGCCACTCACGGAATAACTGTTTGACCTCGTTCGGCAAGCGCAACATGATATAGCCTGTGGTTTTGGCGCCGGCCGCCGCGGCCTGTTCCAGTACGTGTTCCATTTCCGAGTCATTAATAAAAGGGATGACCGGCGCAAACATGACCCCCGTGGGCACGCCGGCGTCGTTCAGGGTCTGCACGGTTTTCAGGCGCCGCGCCGGGGCGGTGGCGCGCGGCTCCAGGCGCCGGGCCAGTTCATGCTTGAGCGAAGTGATGGATACAAACACCTTGACCAGGCCGTGCGTGGCCATGGGCCCGAGCAGGTCCAGGTCCCGCTCAACCAGCCAGGACTTGGTGACGATGGACAACGGATGGCGGCAATCATGCAACACCTGGATGATGTCGCGGGTGATGCGCAGTTGCCGTTCCGCAGGCTGGTAGGGGTCGGTGTTGGTGCCCATGGCAATGGGCTTGCAGACGTAACGGGGCTTGGCCAGTTCCTTGGGTTGAATGGGGTCAGGTCGCACAATGCACATACAAAGAAAATGAGTGTAAAGCTGTGACGAACCTCTGTATGTGCATTGTGCGACCTGACCCCATTCAACCCATTCAACCTACGAAAGTAAAGATTCTGAACTGTTTTTACTCTGACCCCGTCGGTATCTATTCTACTATTCCTGCTGCGGTTTCAGCCAGCGTCATGTCCACGACCGAACGCAAGGCTTCCTCCTTTGTGGCGCCGTCCAGGAGACGCAGGCGGTAACAATCGATCTGGCGGTCGGCGCCAGCGCCTTCCCGGATGATATCCAGCGTATGGCGCAGTTCATTTTCGCAGCCCAGCGCCTGCGCATCAATACCCAGATCATCCACCAGTTGAACCATTTGGTCGGCAATATCTATACGACCGCCTTTCATGGTGTCTCCGAGAAAAGCCAGTACGCCGTAACGTTGCGCCAGCCAGACGTTCTCTGCGATGATCTCAGTGGGAGGTTCAGGCGGCAACCTGTTTTCCCTCGCCTGCCTTGACAACCAGCGTACCAATGAAGCGTACAGGGCGACGATAGCCAGTGTGTCTTCCAGCCGCGGACAGATATCACAGATACGCACCTCTATCGTGGGATAAGCATGAGACGGCCGGATATCCCACCACAGCTCACTGCCGTCGCCGATGAACTCCATACGTTGATAATCCCGTACCAGGCGGTCGAACTCCGCCTTCGAATACAGTTCCCTGGGCAGGCTGGTACGGGGTAGCGCCCCCAGGAGATTGAGGCGGCCGCACTTGAAACCCGTTTCCCGTCCACCGCTGAAAGGAGACGAGGCTGACAGGGCATTCAGTATCGGCAGGTAGCGCCTCAGCGCGGTCATCACCCGGATACGGGACTCCGGGTCGCCGAAACCGGCATGAACGTGGAGGCCGCCGACCAGCAAACGCCTGACAGTTTCCTGGTACGTGTTCGCAAAGCTTTCATAGCGGTCATTCGGTGTGGGTAATTGCATATCCCAGGCGGCGAAGGGATGGGTGGAGGATGCCAGCACCGCCGCGCCGTGGCGCGCGGCGCCCTCTATCATCACCCGCCGGGTTTCCATCAGCGCCGTTCGCACCTCGCTCACCGATGCGCATACCCGTGTACTTATCTCAATCTGGGAACGCAGGAATTCATGGACTACTTTGTGGGGGCCTTGATTCGCCTTGCAATCCTCAAATATCTGCGGGTCCGGGTCTGCCAGCAAATCTCTGGATTCCGGGTCTACCAGGAAGAATTCTTCCTCTACACCGAGGGTAATGGTCAGGTCATCATCAGGGACGAGAGAGGTCATAAGCTTGATAGCGTGAATTTGTTCCGCACTTTTTACGGCTGTTCTGCATAAGAGCGTTCATCTTCTGGCTGCCGTGTCATAAAGATGTCTGGGGAAATTTTTACAATGGCACTGTGAGGGCAGACGGCGTCAAAGGTCAGTCGTGAACTTTTTTATGATTATTTTGCTTATTGGTATTGATGATAAGAGTTAAAACGATAATAGCAATACCGGCAACTGCTGTTCCGATTGCTAAAGCGTTATGATCAACGTCGCTTTCCAGAAAATAGGTAATCGCGCCTGCTATCACAGTGATTGAACCTATTATAACACCTGCTATTTTATTGAATTTTTTACTGAATAAGTTTTCTACTTTTTCCATAAGATTTTGCTGTCCTTCCTGAATTTTTTCAGTGAGTATTTTAGTTTCCGTATCTATTTTATCGCTGAGATGGTCGATTTCTCTTTTTAAAATGCCGAAATCTTTCGATACTGTTTCCAGGTTGCCATGTAATTCGACCAACTCAGTACTGATGTAATTGAAGGGATAACCGGCTTCTTGTAGCTGTTGAGCCGGATTAGATTTGTCGAGCCTGGACTTTACTTTTTTATTCTCGGGGATTTGTGCAGGAATACGTCGGGAAGAACGTTTAATACCTTCACTTTCTTGATATGCATCCCGCTCCCGTTCTCCATAGGATTTGTCTGGTTTTTCGTCCCCTTCAAGCAGTTCCAAGGTTAATTTATAGATGGGTTCTCCGTAACTGAGTGTCAGATCTTTTGTTGAACCATTGCGTAGCCGCCAGTTAAGATTTCCAACATAGCCAGAGTCTACTTTTGTGGAGACCTGAGAAATACCTTCTCTCATCATCGTTGTCGTGGGCGTAACCCAACCCATTAACATGCAATCAGGAAAGTGTTGCTGGACAGTTACTTCAGAGAAATCGACCTTTTCATAGCTTGAAATAATAACATTCTCACCTGGCCTGACGACTAAGAACTGTTCAGGTTCCAGCTTGAATTCCTCGTCGGTAGAATGAAAGTAAACATGCCTGCCTAATCGAAGTTCAATGCCATTAGGATTAAAGCAGTTTTCATCGGCATCTACCAGGACACTACCGATTAATTCACGGATATTCCGGTCTGGAATTAACTTTGACACTTTCGTTCCTTACTTTCCATTGTCATTATTTCATTGAGATACAGCTAAAAAACGACTGGCAGGCCGTTTTACTGACGTGTCTTCTCAAATAGCATATTATCATGGATTATTGTTGTTGTAAGCCGGGGACGAACAGGATTCTTTACCATTTTGCGCAAGATTTTACTTGTAAGGGCCTGACAACTTGTCCGGTTTTTTTAGTATCACTTCAAAATTTCAGGGAAAAATTCCGGGGTCAGAGTAAAAACCCGCGAGATGCAGGGTAATAATGTACATTTCGAAGGGTTTTTACTCTGCCCCCACCTGTCTGACCGAAGTTAGCGGGAACCGCTGTCATACCATCTACATCATACCGACTTCCTGATAACAAGGGCATCGAGGCCGACGCAACCATGTTCCAAAACCCTGACAGGGTTGATATCCACTTCCTTTACCAGGTCCGCAAACTCGACCGCGATGACTGAGAGGATGGCGGCGGCTTCACAGAAGGCAGGGATGTCCACGGGCGGGTTGCCGCGCATGCCGTCCAGCAGTTTTCTCATTTTCAGCCGGTCCAGGCAGCGCAACGCCGTGCCGACGTCGAACGGCGGCGCGACAGTAATAACGTCCCGTAACAACTCAGCGTGTACACCGCCGATGCCCATGACGATCATCGGTCCGAATTGATCGTCGGTGACAAGACCCAGGATCATTTCAACACCAGGGTCATCGTGCATGGGTGCAACTACGACCCGGTTGCCCAGACGCCCGGATAAATCGTTATAAACACGCAGCAGCTCCTGCCCATCACCTATGTTCAACCTGACCCCTTCCACTTCCGACTTGTGACGTATATCCGGCATCGCAGTCTTCATCACGGCCGGGTAGCTTAACTCCGGCGCCAGGCGTGCCAGTTCGTCTTCATTATTTACCGGCCACACCTTAACCATGGGAATGCCGCAGTCACGCAATAACCGGTTGGCCTCGATTTCATCGACAACGTCATTGTCGGCCAACCGGGTGCGCCACCTTGTCAAAACCGGCCGGGGCAGGCCCGGCGACCGTACGGCAGGGCGCGCAAGGAAGTCCCGGTAGCCCAGCAGACAATTCGCGCCGGTCAGGAAGGGAGCGATGCCGTCCAGGACCGGGAACCCGGCGCGGGTTGCTTCTATGATTCTGGGATCTTCTCCGGTTCCCTGCCAGTTGGAAACCAGGAAAACCGGCTTGCCGGAGGCCGCGTGACCCCTGCGGAGATGGCGGATGTATTCGGGATAGATGCGGCCGTGGGCGGCCCGGTCGTGCACGACCGCACCAAGGGCCGCAGTGTCATCTTTCAACAGGGCGGCGAAACAGCCCTCCAGCCTGTCTTCGTAATCGGGGCCGCCTGCGCTCCAGACGTCCAGGGGGTTGACCGCGGGCAAGCCGGGGTCCAGCAAGGTATCCAGTGTTTTCCGGGTCCCGGCGGAAATATCGGCCAGGGGCGCGCCCAGCCTGGCGGCCATATCGATAAACAACTGCCGCTCGCCGCCGGAGTCATGGATAGTGACGATACCTCCAGGACCGACGGGATGGGGCTGCGCGAACATGATCAATGCCGTCGCCAGTTGCTCCATGTCATCAACGCGCTGCACTCCATAGCGGTCAAAAACGGCATCATACGCGGCATCGCTCCCGGCCAGGGCGCCGGAATGGGACACGGCCAGTTGCGCCGCCAGTCCGGTACGTCCGACTTTAATGACGACGATGGGTATCTTGCGCGTAGCGGCCTTCCTGAACGCCGCGATCAGTTTCTCCGGGTAACGGCTGGTTTCCAGGAACAGGCCGATGACCCGGGTCTCAGGCTGCTCCAGCGCGTAATCGAGATAATCCTCCGCAGTGACGGTCAACTCCAGGCCTGTGGAGACCGCAAAGTTGAAATCAATACGTTCGTCCGGGTCCACGATGCCGGACATGCCGGCCCCGGACTGGCTGATGAGGGCGACGTTGCCGGGTTTACGGTGGGAACGTGTCGGAAAACCACCGACCCAGACGTTATGGGCAAAATTGTAAAAACCCATACTGTTGGCGCCGACAACCAGCAGACCTGCCTGCTTTGCCTTGTCCCGGACTCTGTGCATGAGCGGCGGTTCCGAATCATTCTCCAGCACCAGGGAAGAGAAAATCATGGCTGCCTTGACCCCGCAGGCGATTGCCTCGTCCAGCGCGGCTTCCAGGCGCTGGTCACTGACTGCGAATATCACGTGCTGGACGGGCTGAGGCAAAGCAGTCAACGATGGATAACAGCGTACGCCCTCAATCTCCTGATAACCGGGATTGACGGCATAAAGCGCGCCCGGGTATTCCCCCCGCAGCAGGTTTTTCAGCACCGTGTTGCCCACCGCGTTTACGCGCACGGTGGCGCCTACAACAGCGACCGTATCCGGGCGCACCAGTGGATCAAGATAGTGCGGCATTTACCGTGCGGATCAAGGAGTCAGCATTCACAGGGGACGGAATTTAATTCCGTCCCCGGCCCGCACGGCATGTGCAATGTGCGACCTGACCCCATTTACTTTCGGATCTTGTCCAGGATGCCGTCCAGTTGATCCAGGGAATCGTAAACGATGCGTAGCATACCTTTACCCTGCTTTCTCTGTTGTATGGTAACGGCTGCCCCCAGTTGTTCGGACAACTCGGTCTCCAGCAGCCTGACGTCGGGGTCAACCTGGCCCTGCCGGGGTTTCAGTACGGTCTTCGCTTTCTGCAGGCGGCGCGCCAGTGACTCGGCGCCCCGTACCGACAAACCTGACTTGATGATTTGCTGCGCCGCCCATTTCTGTTGTTGCTCGCTCAGGGTCAGCAGGGCGCGGGCGTGACCCATCTCCAGTTGCCGGCTTTCCAGTAAGCGTTTCACATCATCACACAACTCCAGCAGGCGCAACATGTTGGTCACCGCGGAGCGCGAGCGCCCCACTGACCCGGCGATGTCATCATGGGTCATATCGAATTCCTCCGCCAGGCGCGCCAGGCCGCGCGCCTGCTCCAGCGGATTGAGGTCTTCCCTCTGGATATTCTCTATGAGCGCGATACACATTGCGGTTTGATCGTCCAGTTCTCTCACCACCGCGGGGATCTCGTGCAATCCTGCAAGCTGTGCCGCGCGCCAGCGCCGTTCGCCGGCAATGATCTCAAATTTTCCTGAATCATCCAGCGGCCTGACCATGACCGGCTGGAGTACGCCCTGCGCCTTGATGGACTCCGCCAGTTCCTGCAGGGCCTCCTTGTCAAAGTCCGTGCGCGGCTGGTTGGCGCCCCGTTGCAATAA
The DNA here is from genome assembly GCA_026710545.1 of Gammaproteobacteria bacterium. GTDB lineage: Bacteria > Pseudomonadota > Gammaproteobacteria > Eutrophobiales > Eutrophobiaceae > JAAXHV01. The sequence continues at coordinate 21,986 of JAPOQU010000008.1, forward strand.
TTCGACCGGCAGGGTACGCAATTCCTCTGCGCGATCGTCCACCGCGCTGTCGGTTACGGAGACGGGACCCAATAAAGCCTCCAGTCCCCTGCCCAATCCTCGTTTTCTTGTGCTCATTTCTATTTTCCTGAAATTGCAGATTTGGGATGATATTTGGGGTCAGAGTAAAAACTCATGATAGGTCTTACTATATCTAAACAGGCCTAACTTGAGTTTTTACTCTGACCCCAAATATTCGCGCACTATGCGGCCTGTTTCTCCCGGGTTATCATTTCACCCGCGAGGTTGAGATATGCAACCGCGCCGCGGGAAGTCCTGTCATATTTTATAACAGGCAGACCATGACTTGGAGCTTCCGCCAGGCGTACGTTGCGCGGGATGACCGTCTTGTATACCTTGTCGCCGAAGTGTTCCAGCAATTGTTCCGACACCTGGCTGGACAGGTTGTTGCGGGCGTCATACATGGTGCGCAACAGACCTCCGATCTGCAGTTGCGGATTATAATACCTGCGTATGTTCTCAATGGTCTCCAGCAGTGCCGTCAAACCCTCCAGTGCATAGTATTCACATTGAATCGGGATAATCACGGTATCGGCGGCGACCAGGGCGTTCACCGTTAACATGTTCAATGAGGGCGGGCAGTCGATGAAAATATACTGGTAACGGGAGCGCACCGGCTTTATCGCATTTCTCAGACGGTCCCCGCGCACTTTCTCCTGCAACAGGGCCACTTCGGCGCCGGTCAGGTCCGAGTTGCCGGGCGCCAGGTCGTAGCCGCACAGCGGCGCCTCCACCAGTATGTCCGACAGTTTCTTGTTTCCTGCCAGCACGTCATAACCTGTATATTCCAGCCCGGTTTTATCGATGCCGCTGCCCATGGTGGCATTTCCCTGGGGGTCGAGGTCGATGAGCAACACCTTGCGCTTTGCAGAGGCCAGGGACGCGGCGAGGTTTACGCTGGTCGTGGTCTTCCCCACACCGCCCTTCTGGTTCGTGACTGCCATGATCCTGGCATCTTTTTCGCTGAACTCATTCATTCACTGATTCGGGCCACGCCCTGTTTTTTTATCGCTCCATCAGCACCAGGCTTCTGTGCGCGTCGATACCGGGGACATGCAATTCCTCCACCGTAATGGATATAACCCTGTCCGACACTTCCTGTATTTCCGTATCCTGCGCCCTGCCCTTCATTGCCAGCAAACGGGTTCCCGGCTGAAATAAATGCTCCACGGCGCGGTAATAAGCGGACAGGGAACCGAATGCCCTGGAAATAATGGATGAATAAGAAACGGAAGACAAGAATTTCTCTGCCCGGGAGTGGATGATCTCGACGTTCCCAGTCTTCATCTCGAACAGGAGCTGGCGCAGAAACCGCACCTTCTTGCCATTCGAATCCAGCAAGGTCCATTCCACGTCCGGCTGCGCCAGCGCCAGGATAAAACCGGGCAGGCCCGCGCCGGCGCCGACGTCAAGACAACGGTTGCCGCGGATATAAGGCAGCGCGGCAAGGCTGTCCAGCACGTGGGCGTGGATCATGCGTTGCTTATCGCGCACTCCTGTCAGGTTGTAGGCGCGGTTCCATTTGGCCAGCAGTTCAATGTACTGGAGATACGCCTCACAGGGGCAGGACTGCGGATCCAGGCCCAATTCCGCCAGGCCCTGGCGCAGGTGGCGGGTTAGTTGCTCTTGGCTCAATGGACAATAGGGGACGGAATTGAATTCCGTCCCCTGTTACGAGGCGTTTTTAAGCAGGGAGCGATTCTTCAGGTACACCCGCAACAGGGACACGGCCGCGGGCGTCACTCCCGGGATGCGGGAGGCCTGGCCCAGGGTGTCCGGCCGTTGCGCCGAAAGTTTCTGCGCCACTTCCGCCGACAGGCCGGTTACCGAGAGAAAATCGACCTTCTCGGGAAAGCGGGCATCCTCATCCCTGCGGTTGCGGGCAATATCCTGTTCCTGGCGCTCAATATAGCCGTGGTACTTGGCCTGTACCTCGACCTGCCCGGCACCCGCCGGCGCCAGGCCGGCGTGCTCGAAACCGGGCAGGCGGGTCAGGTCCGCATAACCGATGCCGGGCCGGCGCAGGAGTTGCAGCAGGTTGACGTCCTTGTTTATAGTCTGGCCGAGCGTCTCTTCGGCAACGTCGTCGGGCAGGGCGTCCGCGGCTATCCAGGTGGAGGCCAGGCGTTGTTGCTCTGCGTCGATGGCCGCGCGTTTTTCCTCGAATCTGCGCCACCTTTCGTCATCCACCAGCCCGAGCTCGCGGCCGACCCCGGTCAGGCGCAGGTCGGCATTGTCCTCCCGCAGCAACAGGCGGTATTCCGCGCGGCTGGTGAACATGCGGTAGGGTTCCGTGACGCCGCGGGTGGTCAGGTCGTCGATCAGCACGCCGATATAGGCCTGGTCTCGCCGGGGGCTCCAGGGTTCCCGTTGCCCCACCCTCAGGGCCGCATTGATGCCGGCCACGAGTCCCTGGCAGGCAGCCTCTTCATAGCCGGTGGTGCCGTTGATCTGGCCGGCGAAAAACAGGCCGGAGATGGACTTGGTCTCCAGCCAGGGGTACAGGTCGCGGGGGTCGAAATAATCGTACTCGATGGCATAACCTGGACGGGTAATGCGGGCCTGCTCAAACCCCTTGATCGAGCGCACCAAGTCGTGTTGCACATCATAGGGCAGGCTGGTGGAGATGCCGTTGGGATAGACTTCCGTCGTGGTCAACCCTTCAGGTTCGATAAAGATCTGGTGCGAGGTCCGGTCGGCGAAGCGAACGACCTTGTCTTCGACGGAGGGGCAATAGCGCGGCCCGACACTGTCGATCGCGCCGCTGTACATGGGCGAGCGGTCCAGGCCGGCGCGGATGATGTCATGGGTGCGCTCGTTGGTATGGGTGAGGTGGCAGGAAACCTGGCGCGGGTGTAGCGCCGCTGTCCCCGTGAACGAGAACACCGGCGCGGGATCATCCCCCGGCTGTTCAGTGAGGCGGCTGTAATCGATGCTGCGGCCGTCAAGCCGCGGCGGTGTGCCGGTCTTCAGGCGTCCGGTGCGGAACGGCAGGTCCCGCAGACGGCTTGCCAGGGTGTTTGCCGGCGGCTCTCCCGCGCGCCCGCCCTGGTATCCGGTTTCGCCCACGTGGATCCTGCCGGCCAGGAACGTACCCACGGTCAAAACAACGCAGGGCGCCTGAAAGCGCAGGTCTGATTGCGTCACCACGCCTGTTACGCGGTCTCCCTCGATAACCAGGTCATCCACGGGCTGCTGGAACAGGTGCAGGTTTTCCGCGCCTTCCAACAGGGGACGGATGACTCCTTTATACAGGCTGCGATCAATCTGGGCCCGGGTGGCCCGCACTGCCGGGCCCTTGCGGGCGTTGAGGATACGGTACTGTATCCCGCTCCGGTCCGCGGCGCCAGCCATGACCCCGCCCAGGGCATCTATCTCCTTCACCAGGTGACCCTTGCCGATGCCGCCGATGGCCGGATTGCACGACATCTGCCCCAGGGTATCGATACTGTGGGTCAACAACAGGGTACGCACACCCATGCGCGCGGCAGCCAGGGCAGCCTCGGTCCCGGCATGGCCGCCGCCTACGATAATGACCTGGTAATCCTGCGCATTGCCGTTCATCAGGACCGGAATTGTAGTAGAATTTACGCAAATTGACAGATCTTTATGGCACTTTCAGCCGTTCCCGCCAACCTCGCCCGGATGGGTGGGCTCAGAGTAAAATCACCACCGGCTCTGCTGTTGCCGACGTTCTCGGCGATTTTACTCTTACCCCGAAATTCAGGTGCCCCTCCGGGACAGTTTTTCCACTGGATTCCTGCCGGCGCGGGAATGACAGTAAGGATTATGACCACACTTTGAGTCAACCCCGTATCGCACCAGGCGCTTGCGGTCCGGGATATCCGGCATTAAACTCTGACTCAATTTGTTTACAGGTTAAGGGCGACCGCAATGATTGAAAAATATGGCTACGGGACGGATTACTACGGCTACCGGAAAAAATTTGCCGTGCTGGTGCCGTCAACCAACACGGCGGTTGAAACCGAATATCATAAGATGAAACCTGAAGGCATAGCGCTGGCAACGCGCGCCTGCGTTATTCCTGCGATACCGGTGAATAGCGATGCGGATTTTGTCCGGCTGGTGGAGTCGATCGGCGCGGTGACCGAACAGGGGCTGAGAGACTGCCTGAGCTGCTCCCCCGACCACGTGATCTTCGGTTACTCTGCGGAAACCTTCTGGGACGGCAAGGAGCGCTCGGACCGTGAGTTTGCCAGGTACAACGCCATTGCCCGGGAAGTCGGCGGCTGCAACATCACCTTCGGCGCCCAGGCGCTGCAGGACGCCTTGAGTTGCTACCCGAAAGCCCGGCGCCTGGGCGTGCTGACCCCGTATATGCCGGTGGGCGATCGGCAGGTAGTGAAGTTCCTCAGCGATATCGGTTACGAAGTCGTGCATATCAGGGGGCACCGTTCACCCGGGCCGGTGGAGATCGCCCACGAAGACTTTGCCAAAACCCGGCGTCTGGTCGATGAAATCAATAGCGCCGAGGTGGACCTGCTGTTGCAGGCCGGCACCAACCTTTATTTTGTGGATCTGGCCGCAAAACTGGAACAGGAACTGGGTAAACCGGTGCTGGCAATCAACGCGGTCACGTTCTGGCAGGCCTTGCGCAGCAACGGCATTCGGGACCGGATACAGGGGTTCGGTTCGCTGCTCAGCGAGCATTGAGGGGTCAACCCTTCGCCTTGCTGACATCGACCCCCATCCGCATCAACAGCCAGGCCCAGCAGAATACAACCAGGGCGAAACCGGCAAACAGCACGAACGGTCCGACCGGGCGCCAGGCGTCGAACAGGTAGCCGCCCACAATGGAGGCGACCATGATGCCCAACGCGCCGCACATGTTGAAAAAGCTGACCACCGCGCCGCGCACGTCGGCGGGGGAACGCTGGGCGATCAGCACCGAGCTGGTAATGATGCAACCCACTTCGCCGAGGCCGATAAATATCGCGCAGGCTATCATCGCTGTTCCGAACGGGTCGCCGATGAAAAAAGTGCTGCCGTAACCCAGCGCCGAGCAGGCCATCGCCACCATCAAAGACCTGAATTGGTCAATCCTGTCGGTCAGGATACCGAACGCGGGCGCGCCGACCAGGGCCAGGGTATTGACGATTCCGAAGATGATGCCGGCCCGGGCGAAGGCGTCCGCGGTGCTCATGTCCAGCTCCAGGGCGCCGTGCTGCACCAGCCAGAGCGTCAGGAAGCCGCCGACGACCGTGAGGTTCCCGCGCGAGACAAACGCGGCGCCGTAGGAGAGCAGGATCACCGGATCGTTAGCCGCCCGCAAACCCTTGCGCACAATTTCAAGCAAGCGCTCCGAGCGGCTGTCCGAATCCGTGTTGGATTCCTTGAAGCCGACCAGGATGACGGCTACAAGCGCCAGGCAAACCCACGTTACCAGCATGTACACGTCGGCGGCGGCGGTCAACGCGTCGGCGCCCTGGTCCTGCAGTTTTTTCGGCAGTCGCAACAGGACAAAGACCGAAATCAGCGCGCCGAGACCATTGGCAAAGCCGTGAATGCCCATGGCCTTGCCGCGGCTGTCCGCGCGCGCGTATTCGGCAAGCAGGACCACGACAATGCAACTGTAGGCGGCAAAGCCGCAGGCAAACAGGATGCGGGCAAACGCAAGTTCCAGGTAGGTGTCCGAGCGCGGGAAAAAATAACAGGCCGCGGCGACCAGCGCAAATGCCGCCGCCAGCACCGGTTTGCGACCGATCCTGTCGGACAGCGGCCCCCAGAAACCGACTGAAATAATGAGCGCCACCTCGCCGATAAAGCTGATTTGCCCGGTCACGCGGCCCTGTTCGGCTTCGGGTATCCTGAGAAATTCAGTCAGCAGGTAGGGCTGCATGCCCGGCACGAAGGTGGCCAGCATGATGCCGATGCAGCAGGCCAGGAAGTAGCCGGACATGTTCCAGCCGTTGACACCCGGCATCAGGTTGATGCCGATAAACCGCTTTGCTTCGGAGCTGCTCATAGTACTGTCCCCTGTTAGTTTTGATTCCTCACACCGGGTCGATTAGAATGACAAAAAAAAGCAACCGGCATTCAACATGAAAACGACGAACTTCCATTTTGCTTCGGTCTGTCTTGCGTTGTTGTCCGTACTGGCGCAGGCGGCGTACGGCGCCGACGCGGACTACTGCGCCAATGCCCAGCAGCGCATGGTAAACACCGAACTCGGTATCATCAATGAAATCCATGATGATTTCGATAATTTTGTGCAATCCAAACCCGCCGCCGACCCGCTGACCACCCAGCAGTACGTGACGCGGTTCCGCTTTCCGGATAAACAGGTCGAACTGGCAGGCAGTGTTTCCTGCAAATTCAAATCCGCCGCCCAGTTGAGTGACGTTCATGGCGCCGGCAAGGTGGGCGAACAGTTGACCTGCCGGGAATTGATGCAGGACCGCATCGATGCCTTGTTGTCGGAACTGGGCGCCGCCGCGCAGGTAAGCAGCCGGGACATTACCGTGCGCAAGGATAAAATGGCCAGGATGGGCCCCGGTTGGCTGAAGCCATGGCCGTACCCGTTCGCGTCCGCAAGCGCCGCCGGCAAGCTTGAGCTGCGCGCCAAGGGGATACATGCGCCCTACAAGACGATACTGCCGATACCGAAGGAATTCAAGGGCACCTATAGTTGCCACCTGCCGCATGATGAATACCTGCGCGCCCTGCTGACCGGTCAACTCACTGCCACGGATAAACCGGTGTCAGCCGAGCAGGCGGACGCCGAGCGCGGCATTGACGAATAAGCCGGCCCAGATACACCAGACGAACGGCCGGCAACGCATCAGGGAGGCGTGCATTGCCGCATCGGTTGCTGCGCTGCTGCCTTCCGTCATCATGCGCGCAAACGCAGTGACGAAAGGACGCAAGCGCAGGCGAATGAAAATGCCGCAAGCGACCAGTGCGGCAAACACCAGCAGCTTCCAGGCGACCCAATCGGCGGTCGCCCCCGAAGCGTCGAATAATTGCGTTGTCGAGTAGGCCACAAGAAGCGTTACCACGACAATCCTGAAGGCCAGGTCGAACTGCGCGACTGTCCGGGCCGCAGGCTTGCCTTCATTCAAGTGCAGGTACAACACGTTGCCGAACCACCACAGGCTCAGCGCCCAGGCCGCGCCCACGCCCCAGCCCGGCAGGGCAATGGCGTCCAACAGGTCGGCCAGGTGCACGCCCAGCGCAAAAATGAGCGGCATCGCCAGCTTCGGCCCCATGTCGCAGGCCAGCATGATCTTCAGGGCCGTGCGCCGGGCCTCGGGAGACAGAGCACGGTTGATCACCTGGTTGCTGGCGAAATAGGTGCCCAGGTCGCCACCCAGCCAGTAAACGGTGGCGATGATATGCGCGTATTTGAGCAGCAGGAATTCCATAGTCAAGAAAGCTCTGAACAGGGCATGATACCGGTTATGAACCTCCGGGGACAGGTTTTACCTGTTCCCTGTTTCACTTTTCCAGGGAGTCCCGCAAGCAATAAAACATGGCGCGCTCCATGATGAACTCTTTGGCCCGTTGCGGGTCCGCGGCCGTTGCCATGAGCATTTGCTGGCGCTTCTGTTGCGCATCCGGGTCTTTCGCCTCCATCAGCTTCTTGTTGTCGATGGTGTGCCTCTGGACGAAATCAACCGCGATGAGGCGGCGCCGGCGGTCGTATTGCTCAAACAGGGGAACGTGGTCCTGCCGTTGTTCGATGCTGCGCGCCAGCTTGTCCGCCAGGTTGAACGCGTCGTGCAGGCCGCCGTTCATGCCCATGCCGCCCAGGGGATTGTTGATATGGGCCGCGTCCCCGGCCAGTACCACGCGGTTCCTGAAATAGGTTTCCGCCACGCGCTGGTGCACCCGGTACAGGCTGCGGCGCCGGACCCGGTAATTTTCATTTCTCCCGTAGAGGTGTTGCAGGCGTTCCTGTATATGCGCATCGCCGAGCAGTTTGTCATCACTGTCCTCCGCTGAGGTCGGGAACAGCACGCGCCATATTTTGTCCGTGCGCAGGATGACGCACCATTCTTCGGGGTCCGAGATATAGTTGACCCAGGACAGGTTGTCGAACACCTCCTCAAACGGAAAATCGGTACTCACGACCAGGAACTTTTCGGCGTAGGTAAAACCGCCATAATGTATCCTGGCGGATTTTCGCACCTGGCTGCCGGCCCCGTCACAGCCGGCCAGGAAGCGGGTCCTGACGGTTTCCCGACCCTCGGGCGCTTCAATATGTACGCGCACGCCTTCATCATCCTGGTCAAACCCGCTTACCCTTGCATTAAACCGGTAATCCACGCAGGAATAATGCGCCAGCCTGGCGGCGATAATGCGGGTCAGTTCGTACTGCTCCAACTGCAGCCGGTACGGGTAAGGGGTTTCGTCCGCGATCAGCCGCATTTGAAATTCGGCCACTTCACCGGTGACGCGGTCGCGGTACTGGTAGCGGTCAACTTTCAAACCCCGGGCCAGCATCTCCTCGAGCACGCTGTCGCCCAGGCCGGCGATCATTTCCAGCGAGGTCGGGTGAAACGTGGAGGCGCGCAGGTCAACAGGCGGTGCGGGAGCCTGTTCCAGCAGGGTCAGCGCGATATTGCGCCGCGCCAGCGACAGGGCGAGAACCGACCCGACCGGTCCGGCGCCGGCGATGATCACCTCGGGTTCGCGTTCAGGATCTTTCAGGTTCATTGTCGTTTACGCTGCGCGCTTCCCGCGCGGTGAAGCGGGGCTCGGCAGTTCCCGCTGAATTCCGTTGACACTTGCTCCAGCTTGATCTAATGTTATAACATTATAACCTAGCTTACCGCGCGGGGGAACAGTCATGTCGAAAGCATTCTATCCGGGTTGTGTACGAGGCCTTGTCGGGTTTTTCAGCGGCCTGGCGATGATGACGGGCGTGCCCGGGGCGGCGCCGGCCCAGGAGGAGGCGCTGGTCGTGGAAGAGATCATCGTTACCGCGCGCAAGCGGGAAGAATCATTACAGAGCATCCCGCTGTCGGTCACGCCTTTCTCCGCCGAACAGGTAGAGCGGCGCGGCTTCTTCGGCCTGGAGGATATTGCCCAGGCGACCGCGGGCCTGACCTACGAAGGGTTTATCTCATCCAGCAACAGCGCCAACGTCGTAATACGCGGCCTGGCGCAGACCTTTGCCACGTCGCGCATCCAGAACGTCTCCTTCTTCCTGGACGGCGTGTACCTGCAACGCCAGAGTATGCTCAACCTCAGCATGATCGACGTGGAACGGATCGAAGTCGTGAAAGGCCCGCAAAATGCGCTGTATGGCCGCAATGCTTTCGCCGGCGCCCTCAACTATGTCACCAAGGAAGCGGGCGATGAGCCGGAGGCTTCCTTAAAGGGCACGGCAGGCACCGACGAACGCTACGACGTCCAACTTTCCGTCAGCGGACCCATCATGCCCAACAAAATGCTGCGGGGTAAATTTACCTACGGGTATACCGAGTACGACGGCCACACCGGGAACAACCATCCGTTTGCCGGCGCCAACCCGCCCGGGCCGAACAGCCGGGGAAACCTGGGGGGCTGGGAGGACGAAGTGTTCAGCGCCGGGCTGACTTTCCAACCGACGGAGGATTTATCCCTGGAAGGGAGTTTTTACAAGGCCGACCTGGTTCGTGAAACCCAGCCGGGCTACGGGATTTCCGGGCTGGGCGCGCAGCGCTTCGGACTCCGCAGCGGCAACGACCTGAACTGTAACCCGGCGCTCCGACTGGATATTTCCGGCCAGTTTCCCGTCAGTGGAAACACGGTTTACTGCGGCGAGTTGCCGAAATACGCGTCCGACCTGCCGGACCAGCAGACGACGGTGTTCGGCCCGCGCGGGCCGATGACCGTGACTGTGCCGGCGCGTAGCAGCGAAGGCATCGTCATCGACCCGCGCAGCATAGGCATGGTGGCGGACACCGAGGTCGCGACGTTCAGGCTGAACTGGGATATCAATGACGCACTGTCACTGGACTACCAGTATGGCTATACCGACCACAAGTCCAGCTCCACCGGCGGCGCCGGCGCGGACGACCCGCTCGTGGGCTGGAGCTTCCTGACCAACCTGAACACGTTTGCAGGTTCCTCCTACATCAGCTTTCGCGAGCTGCCCAGGTCCACGCTGGAGGCCGATTCGCACGAGTTGCGCCTGAGCTGGAGCGTTAACGACAACATCAACGCACGCTTGGGCCTGTACTACTCGGAGGTGGAAGACACCGAAGACTCCATCCCGTATTTTCTGCCCCTGTGCAACGAGGCCAATCCCGGCGGTTGCGAACTGCCGGTCAGCCGCAGCGCCCCCTCGCCTTTCGTTACCGAAGCAATGGCGGTAGCCGGCGTGACCTACCTGCAGGGCGCCGTGCAACACGGCGCCTCAAACGAACTCAACGAGTATGAGGACGAGATTATTGCCGTGTTCGGCGATATCCAGTACCAGCTTAACGATCAATGGGGGGTTGCGTTTGAGTGGCGTTACACGGAAGAAAAGAAGAGAGTACACCGGATCGTGGATTCGCAAGGGCTGCGCAACGGCGAAGTCGTGGTGTACCAGGCCCCGGCGCACCCGGTGTATAACCCCCTGCCGCCGTTCCTGCCCCCGCTCCCCTGGGTGTTCACCGGCATGATTGATGTTCCCGAAGACAGCGAAAAGTTCAGCTATTTCACGCCGCGCGGGACCCTGGAATGGACTCCCGGCGACAACCACCTGGTCTACGCGTCTGCGGCAATAGGCGTAAAAGCCGGCGGCTTCAACAACGCCCTGGACCCCAGCCAGCAAACGTTCGAGGAGGAGGAAAACCTGACGCTTGAACTGGGCAGCAAGAACGTCCTGCTGGATGGAAAACTTGTCCTGAACGGCGCGCTTTACTATATAGAATGGGACGGCATCCAGGGCAACGAGGCGCCTCTTATCGCCAGCCTGACGGCCACAGACCCGATTGCCAACGTCGGCGACGCCACCAGCATCGGCGTTGAGCTGGGCCTGAACTGGCAGTTGACGGACCGGTTCTCCATCGACCTGGCCGCAAGCTACAACGATCCCGAGTATGACAATACGATTTACAGCGCCGCCGTTAACGCCGCCCTGACCGCGGACCCGGACGATGTCTCCGGCAACACCTTGTGTGATGACGCCGTCTGTCCGGCGGATGGCAACGTCGATGGAAATACGCTGGCGCGGACGTCCAAAACGCAGCTCTCGGCCGGGTTGAATTACCGCCACTTCTTCACCAACGGCTGGCAGGCGTACGCCCGTATGGACGGCAACTACCAGTCCAAACAATACGTGACGCCCATCAACCAGGCCTACGTGCCGGAGCGCTTCATAGCAAACCTGTCGCTCAGCCTGGCCAGCCCCAAACATTGGGAGTTCAATATCTGGGGCAAGAATATTTTTGCTGAAGACTATGTCTCCAGCGCTTTCCACATCAGCGTGTTCGACCGCTACCTGGCAGCCAAAGGCGCGCGCGACGCCTGGGGCTTCAGCGTCAAGTACAGCCTCTAGCCCGCAGCTACTCCCGCTAAATTCCGGGGTCAGAGTAAAATCGCCGATGACGTTGGCAACAGCAGAACCGGTGGTGATTTTACTTGGAAATGCGGGTTAATCCGCGACCCCGGTTACCCGCGTTCCCCGGAAGAACTCGAAGGTTTCCCGCGTGCCTTCATCGCCCAGACCGCTCAACCCCCAAGCCGGCCTTGGCGCTTCGGGACTCAGGTTCAGCAGGGTGACCGCATTGATTTTGGTCACGCCGGCGCGGACCCTGCGCGCCACCTGCCAGCAGTGGTCCTCGTCGCCAAACACATAAGCGGCCAGACCGTAGGGCGTCTGGTTGGCAAGGCGCACGGCCTGTTCGTCATCGTCAAAGCTGTGCAGGCAGGCGACCGGGCCGAAGATTTCTTCGACAGTGTCTTCGGGTCGCAACCCGGTAATGATGGTCGGCGGGTAAAACCAGCCGCCCAGCGCCGGCAGGGGGGTGCATTGGTGGATGACGCCGCCTTTGTCGCGTAGCGCCGCCACCTGCCGTTCGATAAGTTGTCTGTGCCGCCGGTGCGCCAGCGGACCCATGTCGCTGTCCGGGTCCATGGCATGTCCCAGCGTCAGCCCGGCCAGTTTCTGCCTGATGCGTTCCGGTAATTCCGCCTCCAGGCTTTTATGGACCAGCAAACGCCCCAGGGCGCGGCACCACTGCCCGTTCAACGTGGTCATGGCCGTGACAACGCCGGCGGCGGCTTTTTCGACTTGCGCGTCTTCGAGCGCCAGCAACGGGTTGTTGCCGCCCAGTTCAAGTTGCGCGGGCCTGACCTGTTCCGCGCAAGCGCGCGCCACGGCCCTGCCGCCGGCCAGCCCGCCGGTAAAGGACACCGCCGCCACCCGCGGGTCAGCGACCAGTTCCACGCCGGTAGCGGCAGTTCCATGCAGCAGTTGGCAGGCGTCATCAGGCAGGCCCGCTTCCTGCAGCGCCTCCACTATCACCTGTACCGAGTGCGGCGCCCACTCCGACGGCTTCACCAGCGCCGGGCATCCCGCCGCCAACGCGGAGGCCAGCTTATGCGCCATGATGCCCGCCGGGGCGTTCCACGGCCCGATGATGGCGGCAGGCCCCAGCGCCGTGCGTTCGATCAGCAGTTTTCCGTTGACACCGGCTCCCTCATCATCCTGCAACAATCCCGCTGCCCCTCGAAACGCGGCGCCGCATATCCGCGCCAGACGGCTTGTCAGCGAAATGATCACTCCGGTGAACAGGCTGTCCAGTTCGGCTATGTGTTCAGCCCTGGCTTCCAGACTATCCGCCGCCCTGAGCAGACGAGCGGCGCGCTCCGCCGGCGACAGGGAACACCACCCGCGCGAGGCATTATACGACTCCGCCGCGAACGCGAGCGCCCGCTCCAGTTGTTCGGCATCGCTTTCAACCTGGCGCCCGATGACTTCCCCGGTACTCGCATTACACAGCGAGACATCCAGCTGCCGGGGAACGGTCTCCCACTGGCCGGCGATGTAGTTTTGCAGCTGTATCATCAGCGGTTCCGGCTAACCTCACTTATAAGGGTGGGGTCAGAGTAAAATCTTGAAGGACATTGCCGATAGCACGATCGGTGGTGATTTTACTCTGACCCCGGAATTTAGCGGGAACAGACGAAGCCATCAGCCCTTGACCGTGCCGAAACTCTGCTGCTCTTCTCCTTCAATCAGCATCTGCGCCGTCTGCAAGCGCCCGCGTTCCGCCGGAAACGCCTGCACCAGCCCCATGGCCAGGTCTCGAAGCGCGCGCGAATGCGGGGTGCCGAACAGCGTGCCCGAGGTGCCGGCGCATTTCAGCGCCGCCTGGGATACTTTGAAGGAATATTCGGCCACCTGCCCCTTGCAGGTGCGCCAGAATTGAATCACCTCGTCCTTTTCTACGTCAGTACCGCTTTCTATCCTGATCTGCCGTTGCGCCCACAAGGTGGCCGTCATCAAATCTGCGTACATCTGGCCGACCAGTTGCTGCTGGAACGGCCCGGTGCCGATCGGCCTGCCGCTGTCGGCAAATTTTTTCTCGCGCAGGTGTTTGATCGTGGCATGGTAAACCGCATGCGCCGCGCCCAGGTAAATCACCGAGGCGGCAACCTGGTTGCCGACAAAACCGGAACGGCTCATCCGGCAGCTGCGGGCAAACGCGCCGGGGATGGCCAGGGCATTGTCGTCCGCCACAAACACGTCTTCCAGGACCAGGCCCTCGGTGGCGGTGCCGCGCATCCCCAGGGCGTCCCATTCCATGCGCCCGCGCACCCCCGGCGCGTCGCGCTCGACGAAGAAGGTGCACAGGCTGCCGGCGTCATCAATGCCTTCAAGGGAAGCCGTCACCAGGTATCGATCCGCCACGCCGGTGGCGCAGCCAAACGATTTCACCCCGTTCAGCAACCAGCCGCCGTCAACCTGTTTCGCCTGCGTGGTAATGGTGATCGCGGAGTGTTCGGACTTGACCGATTCGCTGGCGTAGTTCGCCAGCCACTTGCCGTCACGACCCATCGTGTTCAGCACTTTCCCGGCAAAGGCCTTCACCTTCGGCGCCTCGTCATCGCTGAACATGCCTTCCTCCAGGGCGGACAATGCCAGGTTGCCGCGCGAGGCGGACGTGTTATGGAAGAAATACGCCAGACCGGTTGACGGGCATACCGTGCCCAGCGCAAAAGAAACCGCGCTCCAGTCCCGCAACCCCCCGCCCAGGCCGCCATAGGCTTCGGGCGCCATCAGCCCGAGTAACCCCGCCTCACTGAGCAGGGGGATATTGGCCAGCGGAAACTCGCCGTCCCGGTCGGCAGCGGCGGCATTGGCGGCGATGCCCGGCAGGATATCCTCACAGCGCTGCGCGATCTCGCGCTCGCGCTCGTTCATATCGTCTATAAGATGTTCCGCGACAAGTATGCTCACTTCGATTCTCCCCGGTCAGGCGCTGACGGCCTGTAAAATCCGCATCTGTTCTGCAACTGTTTCCTCACCCAGCAAGGGCGTGATCTTGCGCCACACCGGGTCAACGTCGGCATTAAAAATGATGCTCTTGTTAAGGCGGTCACGCCTTGCCAGCTGCCCTGCGCCGGCTTGGGCCAGCGCGGCGGCGCTCAAACCTTTGTCGAGCAGTGAAAACCAGTGATCCTGGTAGGCCAGCACGACCTTGTCAATGCGTTCAAATGCGGCTTCGGTCGCACGGTGGGCGAGCATCCAGGGCGACATAATGGCCCATTGGCGCGGTGACAGCTCAGCCCGGCTCAAACCTTCCATGGCGCGCCCGGCTTCACAGGCCGGCGTCAACGGCTGAAACGCCTCGTTCAGGTAATCCAGGTTGGCGCCGAGGTCCAGGCGCGGCACCAGGTCCAGGTGAAACGCGTAGTGTTCGCCGGCGCGCACGGAATCGAAGGTAAAGTGCGGCACGGCGCTGTCGGACGGCGCGAACGCGAACACCATGTGCGAGTCCAGTTGAATCTGCGGAACGACTATTGTCGATGTCACCACCTGGAACAAAGGGTCGCCGCGAAACAGGCGCATACAGCCCGCGTCCGCGCCTTGCGCAAAAGGCGCCTGGCAGGTAAAGGACAAATACGGTCCGCCGTTTTCACCGGGCGCTTCCTCAAGCCGGTAGCGCTCGACAATCCGGTTCAATGCCAGTTCATGCAACTGCCGGGGCAGGGATAATTCATTGTCGCTCATAATGCGTTCTCCGCAACCAGTGGGGAGGCCAGCGCCCAGGCGCGCCCGCGCAACAAATCGGTGCCCACTGACACCACCTTGTTGGCGGCATGAGCAGGCGTAAGCTCCGCGTGGGTAACAGCCGCGTCCTCTTTTGCGACGGTCATGGGCGGGAAAGTCAGCTTGCCGTCGAACTCACGGGTCTCCCAGGGTGTTAAAATGGTAAAGTCCTTGTGCAGGCGCGCGGCGAACGTGCCTCCGGGAATGGCGCCGCCGTTTACCGCAACCATGTTGATGTGGTTCTCCGCGGCGCGCTCGAACAGGCCGGTCAGGATTTCCCAGTCCTCCTGCGCGCAATAGGGCACGAGCGCCGTGTCCACGCCCTCCAACGCCAGCAGGCGAAACGCCTCGGGATAAACCACGTCCTCCCCGGTAAGCAGGCCGACGTGCGCAAACGGCAGGTCCAGTGTGTTGATTTCATCCCCCGGCGCGGCCCAGGAGTGGCGCTCGCCCACGTGCAGTTGGGGCTGCGCGCACCGTACCCCGTCGCGGCCGATCAGCAACGCGGCATGTTGCAATTCAGCGCCCCGTCCCAACCATGGAAAACTGCCGGCAACGTAAGCGTCCCCGCAGACCTCGGCGATGGCGGCCACCGCCTGTTGCGCCTGGCGGGCGTCGGCCCCGGTCGGTCGCGCGTCGGGGTCTGTACAAAACAGTTCAGGCAGGACAACCAGTTTTGCCCCCTCGCCGACGGCCTGCTTTATGTATTGCAACGCCGGCGATAACGCCGCCGGCGACCGCTCCCGCAACTGCACCATGGCCACCGGCAAGCGTTCACAGGGTTTTGCCGGGGCCGCCGGCTGGGTGGCGGGGTCCTGCGCGATGGGCCGGTACAACGAAGGCCGCCGCAGCCCGAACAGGTCGCTGCCGTCAGGCCGGCGCTTGTCATCGGCCGCGCCGGGGTCGATGTCCGCGAATATCACTTCTTCCCGGTCCGGGGATGCGATGGCCAGGACCTTGCCGTCCGGGCCGACGACTTGCGATTCACCGGCGCCGTGCAAAAACCGTGCTGGTATGCCGGTTACGGCGCTCAACTGGTCCAGCATTTCCGCCGGGACCAGGGGGCCGATTTTATTGGCCGCAACGACGAACACCTTGTTCTCCGCGGCCCGCACCGGAATGTGCAGGCTGGATTCGTCCGGCGCAAAGGAGTTGACGCTGTTGCACAGCACCTGGGCGCCGCGCAGCGCCAGGTAGCGCGGGGTCTCGCAGACCACGCCGTCCATGCAGGCGTACATGCCGAGCCGGGCAATGGGGGTTTCAACCACCGGGCCGGGCGCGCCGGCGCGCTGCAGGAAGTTGTTTTCATGGCCTATCAGGACCTGTTTGTCATTGATGCCCAGCAACTCTCCCTGTGGAGAGTAAAGCAGGCTGGTGGCGCTGCAAGTCCGCTTTTCACGGCGCAACGTGCAGTTGGCGACCAGGTAAAAATCCGCCGCCCGGGCGGCGTCTGCCACCTGCCTCAGAAAATCCCCGTCAAGCTCCAGCGAAACTTCATAACAATGTTCGGCGCTGTCGTACCAGGACAGGTGGTTGATGAACTCCGGCAGGACCAGGAGCTGCGGTTTGTGTCCGGCCGCGGCTTCACTGACCCGCAGGACAGCTCCCAGGTTTGCGGCAATGTCAGCCCCGACCGCGAACTGCGCCGCCGCCACTCTTACACGTTTGCCCCGGTTCACTGTAATCCTCCTGACCCGGCCCCCGACCATCCCATTACACCCCGGTGAACAGGTCGCGTTTGTTGAAGCCGGCCGTCATAAAACGCTTCAGCGCCTTGCCGGTAGTCAGCCAGGCTACTCTTGCGCCGTTCCTGTTGCTGTTGAGAATGCCGTCTGCCAGGAACGGCGTCACGGTCTCGACTTTATCGCCCAGTATATTGAAGATTTTTTTTGCTCTTTCCCATTCCTTCGATGCGCGATCATAATCGCCGATGAGCAGGTCGGTCACGACAATGCCCGGACTCAGCGCGCAGACCTGCACGCCGCTGCCTTCTACCTCCTTTTTCAGGGCTTTGTTCAGGTAGTTCACCGCCCGTTTTGTCGCCCCGTAGGAGGCGATGCCGATTTGTGTGCGGCCGTCACTGCCGAAACCCTCCATGTTCCAGACCTGTCCGGCGCCCAGTTCTCTCATGCCGGCGATAGCGATTTTGTTCGCGTACAGAATGCCGGTCAGGTTGGTCTCGACGATGGATTTCAGGTCCTCGGCGTCCTGTTCGTGCAGTGGTTTATTCGGCAGACTCATGCCGGCGTTGTTGATCCAGACGTCAACACTGCCAAATCCCTGTTTTGCCCCGTCCCATACCGCTTGCAGGCTGTTGAAATCGGACAGTTCAGCGACAAAACCCAGCCTGCGTGCACGGCTCGGGGTTTGTCCCAGTGTTGTGAGCGCGGTATCAACGGCGTCCTGGTTGCGCCCCGTGATCGCGACATTGCAGGCGCGCTTCAGGAATTCTGCGGCGAGGCCGCGCCCGATACCGCGCGTGCCCCCGGTAATGACCACGTTTTTCATTGCCGCAACGGTTTTACCAGCGGCACGCTGTCTATGACCCAGTCCAGGTCCGGGTAGCGGCGGCGCATGGGTGAGGGAATCGCCATCGCCTTTTTATGTTTCATATTGTGCATGGCGGCCACGTCAATCTTCCAGCCTTTCTCTTCGATGCACTTGCGCCGGGCCAGCCTGAAACCGTTCATAAAGCGGTCATCCGTGACCGACATTTCATTTGACAGGTCGTCGGGCAGGTAATTCGGGGCAATGCGTTCAATAATTGCGGTATCCTGCTCAAATATCTTCAATAATCGCTTGCGCGAACCGCCGTCGAACATCTTGTATTTGAAAAAGCTGCGCAACTGCGTCGCAAAGGTGCGGGTATTGTGTTCGTCAACGGGGGTATTGCAATCAAACATAAGAATCGACATCTTCTCGTTGATATCGATTTGAATACGGGCCAGCATACCGGACAGGTGGTAAGCCGGTTTGGTCACCGTAGGCTGCTTGTCACGCCGCATGCGCTTGCGCAACGGCCCGCCCTTGAACTGCGGCGGATACTGGAGGTTTTCGGAATAGCCCCAGCAGTCGCCCCGTTCTATCTTGGTGATATGGTTGGCCTCGGCGGTTTCCGGGCTGCCGAACACCGGGTGCACGAATGAAGCGTGGGCCAGGTCGATCCCGTTCTCGACGACCCGCGCCGCGTCGGCTTTCCAGCGCCATTCATCGGTCAGCCGGCGCCATTTCGGATCGTCGTACTCGGGAAAGTCCGGGATGGGGAAGCGCTCTTCCTCCGGCGCATCGCCGAGGAATGCCCAGATCATGCCGTAACGTTCCTGCGTGGGGTAGGAATCGATGCGCGCCCGCTCCGTAATGGCGAACTTGCTGCCTTCGGACGGGACAAGGGCAACCCTGCCCTCGGCGTTATACTGCCAGCCATGGTAAGGGCAGGCGATGCAGTCCCCGGCAACCGAACCGCCGCTGAGGGCGCCGCCGCGGTGCAGGCATACATCGCTGAGGCAATGTGCCTTGCCGGCGCGGTCGCGGAACAACACGAAATTCTGCCCCAGCATTTTCACAAATACCGGTTTGTCCTTGACAGTCTCGGACCATTCGGCAACGTACCAGAGATTAATCAGCACGGGCAACCTCCAAAAAATGACTCTTAATGTTATAATGTTATAACATTTTAAAAGATTTTGCATACTGCCCCGGGTGTAACTCGAAGTGTGGTCAAACGCCTTGCTGTCATTGCGTCTGGTTCCGGCTCGGCCAGGTCAGGGGACAGACACATTCTGTCCCCGGCCAAAGTTACATTTTGTGCAGAAACCTGATTATGAGGGTTCAGCGGGAACTGCTGACTGGACATAAATTCGCTGGTGGGAAAGACTGCAATGAGCAAAACGACGCGTTCAATCATAGATTTGGTGGATGAGAACCCGGCCATCGATAACCGCGCGGAATTCACCGGGCTCTGGAATTTGCTGGGCCGGTTAAAACAAGAGCTGGGGGAAGAGTTCGAACTGCACGAAGACGGCAGCAGCGACGGCCTGCAACCCTACCGGGGCCTGCCCGGCAGCGGCGGCGCCTGCGGTTTCATGAGCAATTTCGCCGGGCCGGAGATTGACTGGCTGGTGCATTCCTGGGTGGGCAACCCCAAGCACAGCTTCAGCAATATGCACCTGACCATCAGCCTGGGCGCGCAGTACGACGTGCCGCACCTGGGCCTGGCCTTCGGCACCACGCCGGATTTGTTTTTTTACATGGATTATATGCCGCGCAAGGATTTATGGATGAACCCCGAATACATGGACCGTTACTACCTTGAAGCCAACGAGCAGTTCCTGGAACTGCACAACGACAAGCGCTTTGACAGCTTTATCAGCCGGGACGTGTATACCCGCGTGGCCCAGACGGCCACCAGCCTGTGCCTTATCGCGCCGCTCGATGACCAAGTCACGACTACCGTCGAGCGCCACGTGCGGGCCATGCTGGAGCGCTGGGTCGGCTGGGTGAAAAACACCGCGCCGCAACACGAATCGTTATGGCAGGCGCAGGCCGAACGGGATTTACAAATCCGGCGCACCATCAGCGCGCGCGATCCCATGAACCGCATGGCGGAACGCCTGCTCGGCAAACCGCTGACCGAGCGCCTGGTGCGCGCCCTGTGGGGCGGCGACCGCGTGCTGCCCCGCGCGCACGAGTGGCGGGAAAGCAACCACACTTGAGCATTGAGGGGGTCAGGTCGCACAATGCACACAAAGCGGTCCCCGCTGATGCACACACATCAACGCAAGCGCCCGTGAACGGGGAAGCACAGGTTCGGGCATTGTACCGCGCCAGCTGCGTTGAGTCGGCGGCCGCGCCTTATGACCGGGTATTGTCCCGCATCTACTACCCGGCCGAGTATGGCGGCAGCGCCGAAGAACGTAACACCGGCCTGCTCCCCGCGCAGCGCGAGGGCGCGCCGTTTCCGGTAGTGATTATGTTTCCCGGCATCAACGTCGGGCCGGAGCATTACACCTGGCTGGCCCGGGTGTTGGCGGCGAACAATCTTGTGTTTCTCAGTTTCTCCTGGGTTGCCGCAGAACTGCCCGGCCACGTCGGCTTGTCGCCCGGTCTGGACCTGCAGGCGCTGGCGCCGGACAGCTACGGCAGGAAGCCGTCGGCGACCTGTCTTCCCAGCCTGTTGAATGAACTGGAGACATTGAACCGGGAAGGGGTCCTGGCCGGCAAGCTGGACCTGGACTCCATCATCCTGGGCGGTCATTCCGCCGGCGGTTCGGTTGCCTTGTTCAACGCGCGCAGGCAATGGTGCCCGGGGCTTAAGGCCTGTTTTGCGTATGGCGCCCACGCCGGCGCGGCAACCATGCTCGGCTGGCCCGAACAGACCCTGCTTGAATTGCCCGGCGAGGTCCCCACGCTGTTGGCCGGCGGTGATAATGATGGCGTCATTGCTGCGAGCGCGCATCGTTACGGCGCTGAGGCGGGTCACCCGACGGCTATTGTCGAGCGAAGTTTCGATGAGGCCCTGCCGGGGGCGCGGGGCGACAGTTGGCTGGCAGTCCTGCGCGGCGCCAATCATTTTTCCTTTGCCTGGCCGCGGGACGAGAGCGCAGGACGGCTGTTCCTGGACGGCGAGGAACAACAACCGGGCGGCGTTATCCGGCGAACTATCGGTGAGTTGCTGCTGGACTTCATTGCCGCCGGGATTCATGGTTCAGATGAAGCCGGGAAACGCCTGCGCGCGCGGGCCGGCGATAACGCGTTCAGCGTGTACAAAAATCGATAGCTATGTATAAATTCGGGGACAGAATTAATTCTTTCCTCAGCAAGCTGCACAGAGACAAGGGGACGGATTTAAGCATGCCCCCGCATGTTGCAGGCGGGGGTCCGTCCCCATTGAGTTTGGACATTACGCTCAGCGAGGTGAAAACATGACGGTATCAAGCGACAAAAAACAGCCCAGCAAGTGGCAAGAGTCCATCACCGGGGAATGGCATGGCTTGCCGTCCGTGTTCGAAGCGGACGGCACGCACGTCGGCTACAACAAAGTCAGCCGCGCCAGCGAATTCAGGGACGGGCGCACCACTTACTGGATGAAAACCGATTTCGACGCGTCCGGACCGCTCATGGACCGCTTTGAGCTCGGCGCCCGCATGAACTTCGGCGTGACCGACAGCGACCAGGACCGGGTTTACACCGGCCCGGATTTCGTGGGCAGCGGCCGCCCCTATGGCACACTGGTCGATTCCAGGTATTATTCACCGGCCTGGAACGTGGACCTGCGAACCATAAACCACGTCCTGCCTGAACCGGGAATGCAGGTATATTCAAGCCAGTTATTTGAAGCCGATACGCTGGTGGGCGTCTTCAACGGTTTGTACATCGTCACACAGGACCATGACGAGAACCCGGAAACCCGGCAGCGGGTGGAGGACTGGTTGCAACGCGAGCGGGCGTACGGCAAAAAACCCTTCAACCTGCCGGTTAAACATGAAGGCATATTTCGCGGCGAATTCCAGGTGTTCGACCACGAGCAGAATTTGATCGGCGCCAGCCAGGTCACCGTGCATCACCGGCCCATTAACCTGCTGCACTCGGAACAGACCATACGACTCGAAGGCGCCGTCAATCGCAGTTGGACCGCCTTGCGCACGCGCAACGCCAACCACCACCAGTACCACGGGCCGGACCTGTTCGGCAACGGAATATCCTACGGGCGCTACCTGTTCAGCATCAGGCACAGCTACGGCGAGCCCTTCAAGCTATGGTCGCGGGAGGCAACCGTGGATGACGACTGCACCCTGGTCTGCGCCTGGCAATTCCTGCAATCACAGCAGGAAAAGTACACCACCTTCGGCGCCCTGCGCTGGGAACCCGGCGAGCTGCTGCTGGACGCGCAGCACGTTTGAGGGAGCCCGGTCAGCAGGCCATTATTTGAGCATTGCGCGCGTTGCGCGCCTGTTACGGTCTCAAGTGATGAACACCTCATCCGGCAGTGGGTCGGTAATGTCCAGGAACCAGATAGCGCCCCCGCCGACGTCCATGAGATCCAACTCCATATCGTTGTTGGCATTCAGGAAAAGGTTCAGTTCATAATCATCGTCCAGGCTGAACGCGGTCAGGTCTATCTTGTCTTCGGCGGGGTTGAAGTCATCAATCGTGTCTATTCCACCCCATACAACATCAGGTTTCAGCGCCATGACCACGGTGTCAGGTCCCTCCCCGAGGTGTATCCTGTTATCTCCCGCGCCCGGATGGAAGATATTATTCCCTGCTTCGTTTGCTCTCAGTCGATCATCCCCCGGCCCGCCGTACAAGGTATTATTGCCACCCATGCTGATAATGTCATCATCGCCCGGCCCACCGTACAGGGTATCGTTGCCGGTGTTGGAAAAGATTTCGTCATTTCCGGGGCCGCCCTGAATGGTGATATCGTCACTGGATAAGCCTGGATAGAAAGTAAACGTTCCTGTTGAAGCATACGATTCATGCGCTTGGATGTCGGGACCGAACAGGTGATCGCGATAGTCCGAACCGACGATGATTTCGATATCGCTCAGTGTATCGCCTTCCGTGTGCAGGATGCCGGACGTGTCCTGGCTGTAATCGGCAGTGTCCATGCCGGGGCCGCCGTTCAGGACGTCGGCGCCCTGCCCGCCGCGCAACACGTCATCCCCCGAGCCACCCTGCAATATGTCATCACCGTTCAGTCCGGCCAGGACGTTATTGCCGGCAGCGCCGATTAACGTGTCGTCATGGTTTGAACCGGTCAGGTTCTCGATGGAAAGCAGCGTATTCTGTCTGGCCAGGTTGCCCGATTCCGCCGGGTCGTCCAGGTTTGCCGTGATGCCGGCGGCGGCAAATTCAAAACTCGCGGTGTCCCGGCCCGGCCCGCCGTCCAGGGTATTGCGGCCCGGCCCGCCTTGCAGGACGTCGTTGCCGGCGCCGCCCCTGAGTTGGTCGTCGCCCGTCCCGCCGTTAAGCTTGTCATCGCCCAATCCGCCGTACAAGGTATCGTTGCCCTCTCCACCCAGCAGGAGGTCATTGCCGCCGCCGGGCCCGCCATACAAGGTATCGTGCCCGGCGCCGCCATTGAGGACATTGTCCCGCCGGTCACCGGCCAGTACGTCGTTATATGCTGACCCCGCCAGGTTCTCGATATCAGGCAATGATTCGGTCCCTGTGCTCCCGTCGGCCTGCCGGTATGCAACGGAAACGGTGTTGCCGAAGGTGTCGCCTCCGGCATCGCCGCCCGCGGCTACCAGCGAGTGCAGTCGCACCGTAACGGCATTGTCCGAGCCGGAATAATCAGCGGTGTCAAGACCCGCTCCGCCAGTCAATACATCAGCGCCCGGACCGCCGCGCAATGTATCATCGCCGTTGCCGCCATCCAGGATGTCGTTATCCATGCCGCCGCTGAGGAAATCGTGTCCGGCCTGGCCGGCGAGCACGTCCATGCCAAGTCCGCCGAACAGGGAGTCATCGCCGCTGCCGCCTGACAACGTATCATCACCGCCGCCCGGGCCGCCGTACAGTTTGTCGTTACCGGCATGACCGCTCAACACGTTATCCCGCCGGTCGCCGGCCAGTACGTCGTCGTAGTCCGATCCGGCCAGGTTCTCGATATCGGGCAGGGTTTCTGTTGCCGTCGTGCCGTCGGGCTGTACGTAGGAGACGGTCACGGTAGCGCCGAAGACATCTCCCTCTGCGTCGCCACCGGTGGCCAGTAAAGAATGCAAGCGCACGGTGACCGGCGTATCGGAACCCAGGTAACTCGCCGTATCAAGGCCTGGCCCGCCGCTCAGGACGTCGGCGCCTGCCCCACCCGCCAGGACGTTATCCCCGGCATCACCGGTTAAACTGTCGTTGTGTGCGGAGCCCGTCAGGTTCTCAATGGACAGGAACGTATCGCCCGCGGCAGCGCCGCCGGTGATGCTGCCGGCGGCCAGGTTTATCTCAACCCTGGTGTTGGAGGTGGAGTAAGCAGCAGTGTCCCGGCCCGGCCCGCCGTCCAACCGGTCGGCGCCGGGACCGCCCTCCAGAATGTTGTCGCCGGCAGCGCCGGTCAAGGTGTCCCGGTAAGGCGAACCGGTAAGGTTTTCGATTGAAATCAAGGTATCGCCGGTTGCATCGCCCCCTGAAGCAGTGTTGGCGCCCAGGCGCACATCCACGCTGGCAGGGGAGTCAGAGTAATCGGCGGTATCACTGCCGGTGTGTCCGTCCAGTATGTCGCCACCGGGTCCGCCGCGCAGCGTGTCGTTTCCGGGCCCGCCCAGCAATGTGTCATCACCGGCATTGCCAACGAGATCATTGTCAATGATATTGCCGGTAATGTGATCATCGCCCACGCCGCCTGCGGCCCGCTCAATCCAGGTGTCGGGGCCGATGATGATGTTACCCGGCGTGTTATAGACATCCGAGGTCCAGTAGGGGTTCAGGTTAAGGCGCAAGGCATGGCGATGCACAGCCGGGTCGTGGTCGGAGAAATCCAGCGTGTCATAACCGCCGGTATCCACCAGGGTCAGCGCGTAATTTTCCTCGGCCATGTCCGGAAAGTAGTGTTCCAGGAAGGAATCGGTATCGGCATTGACGCCATAGACCGTATCGCCGTGGTGGATTGCTTCGCCCTTGCCGTACAGCAATTGAATGACCAGGATATCTGCGAGCATCGGGGTAACGGGTTCATACGGGATTGCACGCTCTCCTTCATCCAGAGGATTGAAATAGGTCATGACGGTGAAGCGGTCATGATCATTGGGCAGCACGCGTGCATCGAGTTGGTCCAAAGGGTCGCCGTTTCTGAACGTTCCCCCACTGTACGGTCCAGGATGATCCAGGCTGAGAGAGTGACCGATTTCATGGATATAGGCAGATATACTATTTGAAGCATCGTAGAAACTTGTTGGCACGTTTATTGTGCCGTTGATTTCCCACCTGCCGCTCGGCCAATCGTATCCTCTTTCATAACCGGCAATATAATTGCTTCCTGTTGCGGCGCCGGCGTCTTCATTGGTGAAAAGCAGCACAGGCGCATGGTCATCGGCGACAGGACGGTTGTCGATGGCGACGGTATGGCCGATAAGCAGGGCCCAGGATTCGGTTGCGCGTAAAGCAACCTGCTGTTGTTCAGGCGGCAATGATTCGACGTGGACGGTAATGACACCGTTCCGGATTGGGACTGTGTGGCTGCTTAAGTACGAGTTGATTGCTTCGGTAAATGCTGCGTCACTCAAATCATAGCCTTCACCATAGAGACGTTTAATCAATCGCCACAGTGAGTTACCAGGTGGATTGAGGTTATACGGGGATGCCTCTGTCCCCCAAAGGGTTTGTTCAGCAGTCATTTTCTTTGAGCAATTTTACCCTGTTTTTGTTGCCGATGTGCAGCAGACAAAATCTCATTTGACCTGGTCAGTTGACCAGGTTATATTATTGGATATGTAGGGCAACTGCGCACCTGGATTTCGGAAACACTGCAGGCGCTTCGTGCAGAGACCATCCCTGTTACGCATGAAATAGCCCTGGCTGCCTACGAACTTCCCGGGGAATTCCACCGCGACCCTGCCGACAGGATACTGGTTGCTACGGCAGTTGTGCATAATTTCACCTTGATGACCGCAGATAATCGAATCCTGGAATATCCTCACCTGCTCTCTCATGACGCAGGGACTTGAGGGGTCAGGCCAGTCCGCTCAATTCTTCCATTAACACCTGCAATGGCGCCGTCTCAACATTGCTGCCTTGTACAAAACTGTGCTTTCCGGGATAAATCACCAAGCGCCGTTTTGCTTCGATATCATCGCTGCCGATATGGAAGCCGGCAGAGGGTTTTGGCTGCGTCAAGGAGCGCTTTATTTCTATCGCCCAGCGCAGGTCCGGCGCAAACTCCAGCACCAGGTCAATCTCGGCGCCTCTTGCTGAACGATAAAAGAACGGCTGTACCCAGTCAGGAGCGGCGGCCAGGATATTCTCCACGACAAACCCTTCCCAACTCATACCTGCAACGGGATGACCCAATACGGCTTCAAGGGATCCGAGATTGAGCAAGCTGTGTACGATACCGCTGTCCCGCAGGTAAATTTTCGGGGAGCGCACCAACCGCTTTTTGACACTGCCGTGCCAGGGTTGCAGGTGCCGGACCAGCAACAGGTCAACAAGCAGATCTATATAGCGATTCACGGTTCGGGTATCGACTGCCAACGCTGACGCCAGACTGGAGGCATTCAGGAGACTTCCCTGATAATGCGCAAGCATAGTCCAGAAGCGTCTGAGCGTCTCACCCGGGACCCGGGCATCAAACCGGGGAATGTCCCGTTCGAGATAGGTACGAATAAAATCCCTGCGCCAGGTCATGCTCGACCTGTCGGATTTTGCCAGGAATGCATTGGGAAAACCTCCCCGCAGCCATAAGCTGTCTTCAGATTCGGGGATACCCGCGGCATTTGTTTCCAACAGGTTCAATGGCCCCAGTTCCCGGTAGGCAATGCGTCCTGCCAGCGATTCAGAGGTCTGGCGCAACAGGTCTATGGATGCAGAGCCCAGCAGCAGAAACTTTCCGGTACCGCGCCCTTCCTGCCGATAGGAATCGATTAAACCCCGGATTGATTCGAACAAATCCGGGACGCGCTGGATCTCATCCAGGATGACCAGTTTATCCGCATGGCGTGACAGAATATCGCGAGGATTGTCGAATATCGGTATGGTCTGGGGATCTTCCAGGTCGAAATAGACTGAGTCACGGTTTTTTGCTATCTGCCGAGCCAGGGTGGTTTTGCCGACCTGGCGCGAGCCAAGCAACGCAACGGCGGCCTGTTCAGACAGGAGCCGTTCAATGGATTGATGGATATGGCGATTTATCATGTTGTAAAATTAGCATCATAATGCATGTTTTACAACATTTATCTATAGGGTCAGAGAAAAAACTTTTAGATATATGATGAAACTGCACATTTCGATGGGTTTTTACTCTGACCCCACCCATCTTGATACCTTTTACCATGAAACCTGCTCCAGTCGCAGTAGTTATTGAGCACGGCTCCAATGAGCTTGAAGTCTCGTTGTAACGGAAAATCACATAAAGATTCGCGTTGACCTGAGATGATACTGCACTTCAATTATCGGTAGTGAACTCATTACCCCGTCTTCCGTACAGCCTGTGCATCTCGCCGGCGGTTTCGGCAAATTCCTCCCGTAGAGTTTCGGGGCCGATGACCTCCACTTGCTCGCCGAAGCCCAGCAACCACCACCGTAGTTGCAGGGTGTCGCGAACCGTCGCGGTTACCCGCACCCGCCCGTCTGGACAATAGCGCAGGGTCTGGCGCGCGCTGAGCCGGTGCAAGGGCAGGTGCCAGACGTCCATAAAATCCCCGAAAGTACACACCAGGGTTGGAGTGGTCAGACCTTATGGGCCGCAATTATCGGCAAGGTGTTACCTGAGAGCGACCGGTTGGAGCCGGTAAGGTTGCTGTTATGACGTTATGTCTGACTACTCATTCACCATTCGAAATGAGAGAATGTTGTGGTATATTATTACTACGTACTACTTAATAATAATACAGGGTTCACTATGGCTACTTCCGTCAAGCTTGATGATGAGTTAAAAAATCGTATCCAGCGCCTTGCCGACACCTGGCAGCGTTCGCCGCATTGGATTATGCGCGAAGCCATACGCGAATACGTTGAGCGTGAAGAAGCAAGAGAACGCTTCAAACAGGAGGCCCTGGCGTCGTGGGTCGCATATCAGGAAACCGGACGGCACCTGACCGGGCAAGAGGTACACGATTGGCTGGATACCTGGGGTACGGATAATGAAACCGAAGCGCCCCCGTGCCACGAGTAATTATCACTGAAAACGCCGTGCAGGGGTTAGCGCGTTGCAGGCGTTTTTTAGCAGAAAAGAATCCTCAGGCGGCCAGACGCGCCGCTCAAGCTATCGGGCGACAATTCACACTCCTTGAAACGAACCCTGGTATCGGCAGGCCGCTTGCCGACCATCCGGCCCTTCGTGAACTGGTCATTGGCTTCGGGGACTCCGGCTATATTGCTCTCTATCGCCACGACGTGGAACTGGACGCTGCGTTTGTGCTTGCTTTCCGCCACCAGAATGAGCAAGAAACGTAAACTGTTTGATGAACTTATTCAAGGCATTGAAGACATGCGCGCACATCGTGAAGGGAAAATCACGTTACGAACCCATACAGTACAAGATTTGCCGCCGCTGTCGATTGACGCGGGCTTAATCCGGGAAACCCGAGAGCAACTCAACGTGTCGCGAGCGGTGTTTGCCCGCCATATTCGCGTGTCTGTACGCACCCTGGAAAACTGGGAGCAGGGACGAGCCAAGCCGAACACGCAGGCTGCTGCGCTGATTATGCTGGTTCGTCAGTACCCCGATACGTTGCAAAAACTCCATTCCCTGGCTTGAGGCCTGACAACTCTGAAGACTTGCTCTGCCCCGATCGGCACA
>JAPOQU010000009.1 GCA_026710545.1 Gammaproteobacteria bacterium
ATTGGTATTTGCTATGGTATAGGGTAGGATGTGCATAAGCCTTGCCTGTTGCACCCATTGGGTGATATTGATTGATGACACAAGATATTATACAGGCAGGGCTTTTTTGATTCCTGGGCTTTCTAACGCGGGATCAGGGATTCAGGTAACAGGATTGTATTCGATTTGGACAACTCTATAATGCATGATGATAGCGTAAAGATATATATCGGAGAACAGTAAAATGCATGATCGGCGCAGTGTCATATACAGTATTTCATTCCTTGGCAAGGGCGGTCCTGATCCACGGCGATGAAATGAACATGGGGATGGCGGTCCATACCACGACAACATGGTCAAAGCTGCAATGAATGCCGACCTGCTGGTCACCGAGGCGGGCTACAAGGAAACCATTTACTCGTCCATGGATGGGGATGTTTATTGAGAATTACGAATTGAGAATTACGAATTAGGAATTAGGAATGGGGGGGTAATCCGTTTGTGACGAGGACCGACATTCCTGATTCTCAATTAATCCAAAGTCTTGTGCAAACTGACAAGAAAACAGGTATTGACACCTTGGCCGGCGTTGGCTTCGGCGAGGGTGGTGTTAAGGCTACACTGGAACATATTGAATACAGCCATATCGACGAGAACCCTTACCCGGTTTATGCATGGCTGCGGAGCAACGCGCCGGTCGCGTACCTGCCCAGGATTGGAGCCTGGTACGTCTCCCGCTACGAGGATGTTCAACGCATCCTGACCGATCCGGAAAACTTTACCGTTACCTTCCCGGGTTCGACGATTATCGATACCTTCGGCGAGATGATGCTCACGACCGATGGCGAGTTGCAGCGTTATTACCGTAACAGGCTGGTCCAGCAGACATTTGCCCCGGCCGTGATCAGGCAGCGGCTGGCCGCGCGCATCGGGACGAGGATCGACCAGCTCATTTCAGGGTTTGAACCTGACGGGGCGGCGGACCTGCGCGCCGGGTTCGCCTCCAGGCTGCCCATACTGGTCATGCTCGACCTGTTTGGTTTTACCGATGACGATGAAACGCTGTTTCGCGGCTGGTACAACTCCTTCGAAGCGGCGCTTGCGAATGTGATGGGCGATGAAAGAATCCGTGCGGCAGGTACCGGCAGCGCGGCGGAATTCCACGACTATTTCCAGGCGCAGGTTGACAAGGTGCGCCTGGATCCGGTTGACGGTTTCCTTAACGACATGCTGAGCGCGCCGGAACAGGAGCGCCACCGCGACGACGAGATCAGGCGCAATGCCCTGGTCATCTTTTTCGGCGGAATTTCCACCGTCGAGGCGCTTATTCTCAATGCGCTGTGGGCATTGCTGAAACATCCGGTCGCGTTTGACTGCGCACGGGGGAAGCCAGGCAATATCGACGGCGTGATAGATGAGACCATGCGCTGGCGCGCGCCCGTGCATACGGCCTTCAGGCTGGCCGTCAATGAGACTGAGGTAGCTGGCGTAAGGCTTCCTGAAGGCGCTTTCGTGGTGCCTCTTATCGCTTCAGCCAACCGGGATGAGTCGGTTTACGAGGCGGCCGGCGAATTTCGTCCGCAAAGGCGGCAGACGCCACCCCACCTGGGTTTTGCAACGGGACCCCACCTGTGCCTGGGCAGGCATATGGCGAAACTTGAAGCGCATGCGGCGCTGGAAGCCATTCTCGCGCGCCTGCCAAACCTGCGCCTGGCTGAAGACGTCGAACCGAGAGGAGCGGAATTCCACCAGGTGCGCTCACTTGAGGTCGTCTGGGAAGTGTAAGCCTAGGTAAGGAGAGTTCTGATGAATGGCAATACTTCTACGACGATAACCAGTCCGACCATCCATTTCAGTATCAGCAGGTCAGCCTCAATTTTGACGAATCGTCCATCAAAATCTGCGATAGCTTTGGCGGCTTCGGTTGATTTTTCTTCACTCACTCCAGCCTCCCTGAAGGCATCGTAAACTTCTTTTACTATGGCGCTCATGAGATAAAAGCTCTAACAGTTTTTATACCTAATCACAGTTTATCAAAAATAACTGTAATTATTAAGATCAATACACTTCTCCCAGGGCCCAGAGACCGTATTTCGCCAGGAAATCGTTCACGTTCCCATTGTAAACACTAAGTTGACTGCAAAGGGTAATGTGTCAAAATCAACGGACCTGTGGAGCACATGCGAATAATTACGAATATTTTTCATGGTTCTATCGAAATCGGGCAAAATCGCTGCCGTCCATTCCGGTGATAAATCCGGAATACCGGCAATCGGTAGTGCGGCGTATGCGTGGCTGCTGTGAACTGCACCCGCCGCACGCTGATGCGATC
The DNA here is from genome assembly GCA_026710545.1 of Gammaproteobacteria bacterium. GTDB lineage: Bacteria > Pseudomonadota > Gammaproteobacteria > Eutrophobiales > Eutrophobiaceae > JAAXHV01. The sequence goes on from JAPOQU010000009.1 coordinate 2,312, forward strand.
ATCGCTTGCGGCCGCGCTGCTTGTTGCACTTCCCCGGACAGGAATACAGGCGGACGATAAGTGCGTGAATCTTTACGCCGACGATAACCTGAGCGCTTACGGTTTCCCGGACGGTCATCCGTTGGGTATCGACCGCCAGGGCGCGTTTCTGCGCGAGGCAACCGCTCAAGGCCTGCTCGAAGACACGACCAGGCGCACCGCGCGGGAGGCATTACGGGAAGAATTGCTGCGTTTTCACAGTGATGAGTACGTTGATCTGGTATATACGGCAGAAGAGCAAGGTTTACGCCTGCTTGATGACGGCGATACCCCGGTGTTTCCCGGCGTTTACAGGGCCTCTGCACATGTGGTCGGCGCGGCCCTGGATGGCCTGGCGCAGGTTATGGACGGTCACTGCCTGCGCAGCTTGCAACCAATCGGCGGTCTCCATCATGCGGGTCGCACACATGCCGCCGGCTTCTGCGTGTTCAATGACCTGGGAGTCGTGATTGAAACCTTGCGTAGCGTATATGGCATCCGCCGGGTCGGCTACCTCGACATCGACGTACACCACGGTGACGGCGTGTTTTATGCTTTCGAAGACGACCCCGACCTGATTTTCGCGGATATCCACCAGGATGGACGCACGCTTTATCCCGGAACGGGCAGGGCGCACGAGACGGGCAAGGGCAGGGCGGAAGGAACCAAGCTCAACATCGAGCTTGCGCCGTTCTCGGGCGATGCCGAGTTTATGGAGGCATGGCCGCGGGTCGAAGCGCATTTCGACAAATTCAAGCCCGAGTTCTTCGTTTTTCAGTGCGGGGCCGACGGACTCAAGGGTGACCCGCTGGCGCAACTTCAATATTCTCCCGCCGTGCATGAACACACCGCGCGGCGCGTGGTAATGCTCGCCGACGAGTACGCGGGCGGACGCATTATGGCGTTCGGGGGAGGTGGTTACGACCGCGACAACCTGGCCCGGGCATGGAACGCGGTACTCGCCCGGTTATTATGAAAACGAAGACCATACCGGCATTACTCATACTCTCCGCCTTGCTCCTTACGGGCACAACCATCGCGCAGGAGCGACTCAGGCTGGCTACGACGACAAGTACTGATAACTCAGGCGTTCTCAAGGTGTTACATCCGCCTTTTGAAGCATCTTATGATGTCAAGATCGATGTGATTGCCGTCGGCACCGGTAAGGCGCTCCGTCTCGGCGAGAATGGCGATGTGGATGTCCTGATGGTGCATGCGCCGGATGCCGAAAAAGCCTTCATTGCCAAGGGCTTCGGCAGTGCGCGATTGCCGGTGATGCACAATGACTTTGTGATAATCGGCCCGGCAGACGATCCTGCAGACGTCAGATCCGCTACCGGTATCTCCCAGGCAATGAAGAAAATCGCTGACGGCAGCACAGGCTTTATTTCCCGCGGTGATGATTCGGGTACGCACAAGAAAGAGTTATCACTGTGGCAAACAGCAGGTATTGAGCCCGCGGGTGGCTGGTATCTCTCCGTCGGCCAGGGTATGGGGGCAGTCCTCAAGATTGCGGATGACAGGCAGGCCTATACCTTGTCCGACCGGGGCACCTACCTGGCCTTCGCGGGCAAGATCGGGCTGGAAGTTCTGCATGCAGGCGATGAAGTCCTGCTCAATCCCTACCATGTCATATTGCTTGACAGGGAGAGACACCCACACATCAAATCCAGGCTGGCAAGGCAGTATGCCGATTTTATCCGCGGCGCGGAGGGGCAGAAGATCATTGCCGATTTCAGGATAGACGGCAAGCAGTTGTTCTATCCTGATGTAGTCAGGTAAGACATTTGAATAAACTTTGGGTTGCGACCCGGGAAATCTGAAGCCCGTTGAAAAACAAACGCTACCTGGTGCCGGTTGTTTACCTGCTGCTCGTCGGTCTGGGTATTCCCTGGTATATGCCTGCGGAGATCACAATGATGATCTTCGGGTTTCCGTTGTGGGCATGTATTTCCTTGTTCACGGTAGTCATCGCTGCAGTATTTACCGCATGGTTGTACCTGGTTGAATTCACGGATGATGAACCCTGATGTTTGAACTGCTTCCATTCGGCGCCGGGGCCTGGCTGGTCATCTTTATCTATATCGGTTCGCTGCTGTTGTTCGGTTGGTACGGATACCGTTCCCGCACGGAGAACACGCTTAACGATTTTTACCTCGCCGGATCCGGGTTCGGCACGCTGGTCCTGTTGTTGACGCTGTACGCAACACAATACAGCGGCAATACATTCTTTGCCTTTATCGGCATGACTTACCGGGTCGGTTTCACCTGGCTCACCTCCGTTTATTTCATGCTGGCCATTATCGTGTTTTACCTGGTATATGCCCTGCGCTTGCGCACTTTATCGAGGCGCCACGGTTTCATTACCCCGGTCGATTATCTCTCCTACCGTTTCGGGTCCGGCACGCTCAATCTCCTGGCCGCGATCGTCATGATTGTCTCACTGAGCAATTTTCTCCTGGCGCAGTTAATGGCCATGGGGCGTGCCATGCAGGGGATGGCGGGGGGAGATTCCGGCCTTGCCTATACCAGCGGCGTGATCGTGCTGGCACTTATCATGGTGGTTTACGGCACCCTGGGCGGCCTGCGCGCCGTGGCATGGACGGACGCGGTGCAGGGCACCGTGCTATACCGTTCTAATGATTAGATAACTTACTGATTAATAAGGATTAATCAGTTTTCTATGGTGGATATGTGTACTTTCGTTTGTTACTTTTCAGGTAAACTTTAACAGTCACTAAAAGTGTTTAACGGACTAATACACTTTATTGAAACTTTGCCAGTACCCGCGCAAGCGCCGCTTGAATAAATCGGGTTGGCGCCCGGTCAGCATTGCCGGAATTAGCCTCAACGATGTAAGGAACGCCATTAGAAACATAAATTGCATTATCCGCGCCCGGTGTCGGTGGCGCGATTTTAGGAGTCCTCGGCTTGCGATATTTTCCTTTTCGCAGCTTCGGGATGCTGGTATTGACTGCCCCGCGTTTCATGCGCCAGCCCTGCCGCAGCCGTCCGGACTGGACCGGGGTTGTTTCGACAACCTCTTCAAAAAATTCGCTGGCAACGTCAGCCATCAGGTCATTAACCTGGTTCTCCATGCTGGCGCGTATGCGGTCGGCTTGACTAGTCATTGTCCACCAAAACACCGGAAACGGTGGCCGCCTTTTCGATGGACATTCCGCCCGCGACAAGGCGGTTAAATGCTTGCGCCCGGCCCGCGACATCGTGCGCCCACAGGCCGGAAAAATCTAATTTAACAGGGGTCATCAGCTTGTCCTTTATCTCGGCTTCGATGATTGCCGCCAGCCCCGCCAGTGGCCCCATAGCGAAACGACGCCAGCTTTCCCTTTGACTTGTGCCGTCCGCCGTATCAAACAACGCCGCGGGGACTTGACAGGCATTCAGGACAGACACCGCCGCCGCGTCTCGCAGGTTCCCCACACTGTCAGGAATATTTATTCCGTACCTCTGACTCTTCCAGTCTGCCCGCGGCGCCGCGCTCGGCCCTTGATCAAAACCCGCCGCCGTGGTCTCGATTAATTGCGTTCGCCCAGAGGCGCGCGCCAAGTCATTTTTAAGGTCGGCCATAGGGTCAGACTCATCACCTGAACCGCCATCAGCCGGCACCGGCAAAAGATACCCGCTCGGCCCTAACGCCTCGCCGGATAGCCGGGTTTCCAGGCCCCCGGCCAGGGAACCGGAATCACTGGCCCAGGTCAACGGGGAAATACCGCGCCAAGGCCGGGACGGTGCAACGGAATACCTAAAATGCAGGACTTGCGCCCCGGAAACGATTTGACTTGTCGGACTCGTGGAAGTCGGCCCCCACGCGTCAACGCGATAGAACCAGGTTGCCGGCACAACGCCGCCCCGGACGTCCCAGCTTGCCGCGGGGATTAACTCGATACGGTCGCCGGCCAACTGGATAATAAATAAAGCCTCGCCGTTTCTAATGAGCTCACGAGCCAGCAGGGACAGGAAGGCAGGATTTAACGCAGGAATAGAAGGGGTAACATGCGCTCCGGCCAGGCAAGCGGCATACAGGCCGCTACAGGCTTCCGCCGCCGCCGTTTTATGGGCCGTCAGCTCCGTTCCTTCCACGTCTCGCAGGGTTGCGGCTATGCGCGCATCCGTATAACTGTTAGCGTCTCGCGTTTCGGCAATCGGCGGAAAGCTAAAATTTGACGCTTCGGCCCGATACGGAAAAAACGACATCAGGGATCCGTCTTGATTGCCCCGGCGCGCCGGACTTTCCAGGGACTCAACAGGGCCGCCGCGCTACAGTTGCGGAATCCCGCCCCGTGGTTAGTCACATAGTCACCCGATACGGATACATGCCCGTTTAAGTCGGTACTGTCACCACGCTTAACGCCATAACCGGCCCGCGCCGATTCCAGCAGGTACCCGGAAAACAGGATCACCGCTTCCGTTTTTATCGGGTCAGGCGCTCCCGGTGCGTATTGCTCAACGCGTGCGGATGCTACCGCGCCGAGTCGTTCAATCTCGGCATTCGATGCGCCCGGTTGAATGGCGTCTTTCAACGTGCTAATGGCCGTAGCCAACGCCGCGGGGGTTGTCGGCCAGGGACTAAGGACCGTTATAGCCATACCCGCCGCCCCCGCTTGCTCCGGATTTCCGCCGCCGTAACGTCATATTCCGGATTAGGTACCAATGCCGCCCGGACCGCATAGGCTTTCAGGATTTCCCGGACACCGCCCGCGGTTGTCCGTTCTTCAAGCGCGTGAAACTCCACACTCATAAAGCGCCGCCCAGCTTGTACCGCCGCCCGTAGCGCATCAGTTGCCCGGGTCCGCAGGGTCAGACTGCCGTCACGTTGCCGGACTGGATGCGCTCTTGTCTCGCTCGGCAGCTTATGCCCCGGCGCGATCTCTACACCTTCGGACGGCCATTGAACACTGCCCGGCGCGAATAACTCGGCGCGCCCGCCGGATGCCGCCCGCCCTTCGGTCAGCATGACTCCATGCAGTTCCCCGCCCTCGGCAGCTTGCCGGATCTCGATTTCAAACGAATGTTTCACCGGTACCACCTCGATATAGCCGCGTCACAGTCGGCAGAAAGTTCACCCGTCACCGGGTCGGACAACCTCGCCGCGACAACCTCACGGCCAGGGTCAACGGTACGGACAGACATCCCCGAATTATGCCGGGTTGCCACTTCCGCCCACCTTGAAACTTGATCGCGTTGACTCGTGGAAACTGCCACCTTGTACCCCTCGCGCAGGCCAAAACCCGCCGCGACAGTTTGCAGGTAGCGCGCCGCACTCAAGGCCGGGTCATTTTCGCGCCGCACCGGATACTTGCCCGTTGCCGGGTCTCTCTCATAGCCGCCAACAGCCGCCCACAGTTCCGTTATATCGGCGGCAAGGTCTATTTCTCCAGCCGCCAGCAATTCGCGCAACAGTTCAGACTTGCCGCCGCCCGCAGGACCTTCAATCAAAAGCAACATATCAGAGCTTTGTAAAAATCAGTTTAGCGGTACCGCTTGACACTCGCGCCCACAGGAACCGCCCCGGCTTTTGCTCATATTCCTTTTGGTTCAGAGACTCAGCCCACGCGACAGGCTCCCACGGATGCCCGCTAATATCGGTTGGCGCATCAGTCGAATCCGTCAACGCGCTTTGAATCTTGGATCCGGCCTGTATCTGGACAATATCGACAAGATACGTTTCGCCGTTTTCCAGGGAATGCGCCGTTGTCAGGTCCGCCCACGGAGAGGTTAGATCAACCTCAAAAGTAATGTTTGCCATATCACGCAACGAATTTTAAACGCGCAAAATTGCTTGGCCGTGGTAGCGCAAAATTCCAGAAGGTTGTCAGGGTTAAAAGACACATTCCAGATTTCGCCTTACTGTATTTGTCGATCACCAATTCAGCCGAATCCCACGTTGGGGCGATTCCAGCCCCCGGCAAGCCCATTGAACGGGATATAAACGCCCCGAAAGTGTTTTCAGTGGTTGCCGGTTCCAGTTGCCGGACCTTCCACATAACGCGGGAATCGTTCAGGAATTGCGCCATAGTTTTGAAAACTGACGCGGTTTCACCGGGAACATTCAAAACTTGCCCGGTCCATAGCTGATAAGCGCCTTCGCTCGCTACAGTCTTGAGATCCGCCAAGTCGCCGGCATGGATGCCGTCAATCAGGCCATTAAACGATCTCAGGGTCTCGGCAGCATTAATCTTGTTCGCTTGCGTCAACGTGGTTTCGGTAATGCCGGCAGCAGTGTTCAATCCAATGATATCGGCCTGATTTTCGTTCGCGCCGTCATCACCCAAAAAGATCGCCCGGTCAATGGACTCGGTTAGTGCCGATCTCATATCACGGATTAACGTCTCATTCAGGCCCGCTATACGTAGATCATCCTCTTTTGAAAATTCAAGATGAATCGAGCTTCGGCCCGGCTTCAACTCGGTAGTGCCCACTTGCCAGGCAGCCACTTCCGCGGCTTCCTCGCGCCCGCGTCTCGCGCCTGAACCGCCCGCCTGAACCACCGGATAAGATGCAACGCCGGTTCCCACGCTGTCCATTGTGATCCCCAAGTGGGCCGCCGCCGTGCCAGCGAATAATCGATCTAGCCACCGGCGCCGGGGACTTGTGGACGTGGAAACGTCCGTTGTTGACCGAGTTTCAGGTTCGGCACCCGCCAGCAGGATAAGCGGCACGCGGTCGGGTCGGTCAATTTTAAGGGCCGCGTTTAATTCCGCTTCGGCCCCTTTTATGGCCCGTCGTTCCATGCTCGCTATAGCATAATTCTGAACAAGCGCCCGCCCCTTGATCTGCCGGATTTCCGCCGCTTCGCCGTCATCGTCAAACAGGGTTTTGGCATCGTCCAGGGCCGCATCTTCGGCCACAACAGCCCCGCGATATTCAACTTCAAGCCCCTGGACAATTTTTGTCACCTCGTCCAGTTCGTTAAGTTCGGTTTCTGATTTATCGTCCTTAAAATTCAATTCGTTAAGCCGTGATCTTTTTTCTGACAGCTTGAGACTCAATTCTTGTGATTTCAGCATGATAATTTCACCCTTTTCGTGTTACCTGGATAAATGGTTTTTGGCCTTCAGGCCGGATTAGTTCAATTTCAATCTTGTTCTTTCTAAACCTCAGTTCGTGAAACAACTGCCGCAGCCACTTGAACGTATAGACCGGGTCAGCTACTTTCACGTGTACGACAGGCTGACTCATATCAGTTGACCGCCATCTTTTTTTGCAAGTTGACGGCCCATTCTGGCGCGTCAGGCGCCGCCGTTTCGGGTTTGTCTTCGGCATTAATCGGAATGCCGTCTTTCAGGACTCGGACTCCCTTGTGTTCGATTCCTTCAACTTCGTACTTTGCGGGTTCCAGTAGCCCGACATCCATTAGCAGATTCAAGACTTCCGCGCAGGTTGCAACGGTAGCTTTCAGGCTCCAGATTTGGCAGTCGGACTCAGTGATTAGCTTGTGGATATTCTGATTTTTTAACGCAGTCAGGGCCGCGTTAATCACGGTAGCAGTCGGCAGATCTTCCCCGATATGGCGCGCCAATAATTCCCGGCACTCTGCCAGCAGGTCAGGGTCTTTGATTCGTACCGCGGTTTGTTTGGGCATAGTCCACCGGTCGCAAAAATGCGCAGTTGTAAAAAAACGTCATAACTGTTTGCGTCCGCATGGTTGCGGCTCCATGCCCCGGCTATGGGCATCTTCTTCACCACGCCGCCCAGTGGACGGCTTGAAATAGATTATTGCAGGGTATTTAACATAATGCAAGTTATTTGAACGCGGCTCTTATGAAGTCCGCCCATGCTTGAATCTCAGGACTTACCGGGTTTCGTTCTTCATACTCGCGCCGGGTCTTCTGAATGTGGCAGCCCCTGCATAATGTTTGAAGGTTCGCCGGGTCGGTCTCACTGCCCCCGCTTACCAATGGTTGGATATGGTCACAGTGAAGTTTCGACGCACGCCCGCATAGCACGCAGCGGTACCCGTCACGGGTGAAAACCTGTTTTCGCAGTCTGGCCCATTGAGATTTACTCAACGCCTGATAATGATTCTTGCTCATCCAATCGCGCCCACGCTACGCCACCGCCGCCGCGCAGGTAGTGACCGCTCAAACAGGCCCGCCGCGAGAATTAGCGCCGCCGCAACGTCATCACGCGCGCAGTTGTCGGCGCCCTTTTTGACGAATCGGACATTACCCGAATCATCAGGCTTTACCCGCGCAACGGCTAGGCTTGCCGTCACTAAAGGCGCGCTTGCCGGGGATACGCTCAGGGGTCCATCAAGCGCCAGCTTGCGCAAGGCCCGGATATCAAAACCGCTTTCGCTCCATCTTGTCATTCGCCGGATAACAGGCACGCCGCCAACATGATCGGCCAGCTCATTCACGCGGAATCGGTCGGCAATATAGGTTGAAGGTCGGCCCCACAGGTCGGTAACAAAACTAATCAGGTCGGAAACGGGTTGAACGCGCCGCCCGTCAGAGACTCGTAACTGTCCACTATCAAACAATCGTTGATAGGTTCCGGTCGGTACCCGGTCGCGTTTTTCTTGTTTTTCCAGGGACGGAATCCCCGGCGCCAACGCCACCGCTTCAATGCGCCCGGTCTCCCATATTGCAACGCCAGTTGACCACGCGCGCCCATGCCCCAGGTCAATCGCGATTGCCGGACGGCCCCGCCGTTCCGTCACTGGCCGCGCTAAGGCCCGTTTCCAGTCGTCAACGGTCAGCAGGACAACGGAAACATCCGCACTCGGCAGATTAAGCCGATACGACAGGAAACGCGCCTTAAGGCGGCTATCAAGCCGCGCCTTGTCTCGCTCGGCCAGCAGGGTTTTTCTAAACTCCGGTGATATCGCGGTTAGCGGGTTGCAGCGCCGGATTTCAGGCCATTGATCCCATTTTTCGGGATCGCCATCCTCATTCAATCTGCATTGTAGGGACTGGACATAAACCGGCCCATAACTGCCGCCGTCAATCAGATCATGCCACCAGCCGGACTCTGCCGGCGCTAATGTGCCAATGTACACCGCCCGCAGCGGACTCCCCGGTTTGCCCATTGCTGTTTGTATCGCGTCGTGCAGCAGTTCCCCGCCGCGGGTCTCCCAGCTTCCCGGCTCATCAAGAATTGCCCACGGACAGCCCACTAAGCCCATAGCCGTTTTTGCGTTTGAACCGATAATCCGCAGGCGGGTATTGGTAGACTTGTGCAGGATCCCGGCCCGCGTGTAGGAATCAAGGAAACGATACCCGCCCATTGGTTCAAGGTCGGCCCGTGCGAATCTGAAAACGATTCGCGCCTGTTCGATGCTTGCCGCGCCCAGGACTGACTCGGTACCGGGCCGAAAAAGGGGATCATCAGGGTTTAAAATGCGGCTTATAAGATGCCCCGCTAAGGCTGATTTACCGTTGCCGCGTGGCAGTGATAGCGCAGCAGTATCAATCCCCGGTGCGGTCGCATTTTTGATAAACCGTTTTTGGAATGGCCTTAAATCAATCATTGATCGTTACACAGTCTTGGAAGCCCCCTCGCCCCCCTGCTACTCGCAGAATTTGACCGGGGCCACGGGCCTGCTCTACTCACAAAAGCCGCGCTCTAACGCTCGCGCCAGTCGTTCAAGTTCAGGACTGGCGCGCCGCTTGTCTCGCAGTTCTGCCGCGCTTCGGTACTCAACGCCCCCCCCCCTCGGCTTGTCAGGTTGCGGGTCCAATGGTTTCCGGTCGCCCGGTCGGTGTCTGAATGTCATGGTTCAATCCTCTTGTCGGCTTGTCCGTCTTTAAATCGTTGTAGCTGTGTCTGGATATGCGCTTCATCACAGCTATTCGGTGTCGTCTCAAGCCACGCATCCCGGCCCCTTTCGCGCTCGGCTTCTAATAGCTGTTCAGCCTTTTCCTTACTGATAAGCCAGTTACTTGTATATTCGCATATCTCGCCTTTTCGGTTCGGCTTCTTGGTATGTACCCGATACGTCGCAGGCGCTCTTAATGCCGCCTCCAGTTCTTCAATGCTATTGATAATCATGTTTTCACCTCATCGTTGTTAAAAAAAATCGTTAATAGTCTCGGCGTTCGTGATAGATTTCTTGTCTTCGCGCGTTGCGAATCTCTTTCGTTTTCTCAGGATCATATTTCAGATACCATTTTTGAACCTTGCGATAATGGCGCGCCATTATTCTGTGTGCCGTGCTTTCAGGATATTCCGGGAATTTCGCGATTTCGGAGAACGTAGTATTGGGATCTGGGATCTGGGATCTGGGATCATGGGTAATACGTTCCCTATCGGATTCCCTATCGGATTCCCTATCGGTTTCAAAAATTGCATATCGGTTTTCCCTATCGGTTTTCCCTATCGGTTTTTCCCACAGATTCGGCCCTGGAAGATAGATATTTTTCCGCTTGCCCGCGTGCTCAGATTGTCCGGCCTTGTGGGTTTGGGTCTCACATTTAAAGACTCCAATATTACGAAAGCGCGCCAGCCGATTATAGACTGTCTTCACGTCACATTTACAATGCTTCGCCAGTTCCTTGTATCCAACTTCCGCCGCCAGCTTCCCGGTTGTTTTGGATTTATCAATCATGCGCTTGAATACCGCCGACAAGATGTTCCGGTCCGCCCTTGTCTTACATGCTGGATGTTTGTTAGCCCATGTATTGATCTCTGACGCGGTCGCATCAGGACCGGGGAAACGTTCCAATATCTCAAAGACCATGATACAATTCTTCGCGTGGCTCCAACCACTCGCCGCCGCATCTTGCCCGGTACCGTCGAGGGACCGGGTAGGACGGCGGCAGTTATTAGTTATGCCGCCTGTTCGCGCTCTGCGCTTCTCGCTTCTATCCAGTCCGTCACTTCGGACAGTTTCCACGCCCGCACCCGGTCGGATAAGTGAATCGGCTTCGGAAAACCTGAATCCCTTAGCAGCTTATACAGGGTAGATTTTGATACGGATAGAAGGGTTAAAACTTCGTTCCGTGATAACAGTTGAATATCTGTCATAGTGGTAGTCTCCTTATAGGGATTTTTACAAACTTCAATTAGGCGGCAATCGCTTTCAGGGTTGCTTTTTCCCCGGCTAGATATGTCTCCCATTGATCCATCAACTTCCGCCGCCGATCAAATAAATCACTTCGTTGGTAGGCCGCTTCGGTTGCGTTATCGTTTACATGGGCAAGGGCCAATTCGCAGACTTCGCGGGGGTGGTTTGTCCGTTCCGCCGCCCACTGTCTGAAACTGGATCTGAATCCATGGGCCACGGCGCCAACCTCGATCTTGCGTAACAGGTCGGAAAAACGGCTTGCCGTTAAAACTTTGCCGGTCGGACTGGGGAAAACAAGCCCGGACTTGCCCACATACAGGGATACGCCGATCAGGACCGCAAGCGCCCGCTTGCATAATGGGACTCTATGCTCGCGCCCGCTTTTCATGCGCTCGGCGGGGACGGTCCAGACCGCATTATCCAGATCTATTTCATCCCATGTTGCGCCCCTTACTTCACCTGAACGCGCCGCCGTCAATACCAGAAACTCAAACAAATATGGCAGTATCAAATACCCTTCATATCCCCTTACCTTTTCAATCGCAGCGGCAACCTCGCTAAAGTGTAAAGCCGCGTGCCGCTTGCGTGGCGTGCTGTTCTTCGGCAGGGCCGCAGTCAGCGCAGGGCCCGCGGGATCGTCCGTTCTATGCCCTTCGGCAATAGCCCACTTTGCCACCGCCGATATACGGTTACGTACCCGGTTCATGGTTTCCCGTTTGGTTTGCCAATGTGGGAGTAACACGCTCATCACGTCATGAGTCGTTATCTTATTAATCTTTTTCTGCGCCAGCTTCGGCATAACATAGGTCCGCAGACTGGATCGCCATTGTTTTTCTGTCCGTTGGTCTCGCCAGCTTGCGGCATAAATGCCTATCACGATCTCGGCAGCTTCGGCAAAAGTCGGAATGCCTGCTCGCGGGTTGCGCCCGCTTTTCACTATCATCATATTTTCAAGCGCCATTTTCCGCGCTTCGGCCAGCCCGACAAACGGGAATGCGCCGAGTCCAAGATGCGTTATCAGGCCGTTGATCGTTATACGTTGAATCCATGATCGGGTTATGCGCCCGTTGGTTGCCTTGTGAACATTCAGGATCAATCCATGCCCGCCCCGACCGTCACCGTATCGGCCAGGCTGTCGGACGGTCTCGCAGAATCTCGCGCTTAGGGTTGTTGGTTTCTTCATTGTCGTTGCCTCGTTGGTTTGTTTTTCTGTTTGTTACATTTACAGAATAGTTTATTACTTCGTAAAATGCAATAAAAACCGTTACAGTCATATAACTTATTGATTTTACAAGGGATAAAAGGTTAAAAAACCCGGTCGGGATTTTACCTGACGCGGTGCAGGGCACCGTGCTGTTTATCGGTTTTATATTGCTGATTGCTTCCCTGGTGGTGAAATTCGGCCCCTTGTCCGTCGCCACTACAGGCATACTGGATTCGCCTGCATCCGCAAAGGTCATGCGACCCGATGCCGACAGCATGAGACAGTGGCTCAGTTATATCCTGCTCGTCGGTATGGGCGGCGCCTTGTACCCGCAGGCGATACAGCGGATTTACGCGTCCAGGTCAGGCAAGACATTACGGCATAGCCTGGCAGGCATGGCTGTTCTGCAGGTTTTCGCAACGCTGATTGCCGTTATCGCCGGTATTTATGCCATTGCCTTGATACCGGGACTTGAGGGCGTGCAGGCCGACCAGGCCCTGATGCGTATTTTCCGCCTGATACAGGAAGACTCCCTGTTCGGCTACTGGCTGGTCGTCATATTGTTTGCCGCCATCATTTCCGCCATGATGTCCACGGCCGATTCGGCTCTGCTGACCATCTCGTCCATGGTCACCAAGGATGTTTACGGCGGTTATTTTCACGGCAATGCATCCCAGGCCGAATTGACCAGGGTCGGAAAACTGTGTTCCTGGGCGCTGATCGTGTTTCTCGTCTGGCTGGCAATCATGCTGAAAGACAAGGCATCGCTGATCAGCCTGATCGACAGGAAGTTCGATATTCTTGTGCAACTGGCGCCCGCGTTCATGCTGGGTATCCGCTGGGGGAAATTACAGGCCGGCCCCGTAGTCCTGGGCCTGGTAACGGGCCTCGCCGTTTCCCTGGCGCTTGCGTTCGGTCCTTTCGGCTTTGTCACTGGCGGCAAGATATGGGGTTTCCATCCAGGCCTTTATGGATTGTTTATCAACCTCTGCATAGCGGTTGGAGGTTCTCTGTTACTCTATAACCCCGGGCAACAGGGTTCACGTCATTAATATGCCGGTTGCGCGCGGATGATTTGTGGATGTAACCCTGAACTTTTTAAATTGATACAACTGGAACATATGGGTGACTATTTATGAGCAGGAAATTTTGCGTCGCACTGGCAGCAATCCTGTTGCTGCCGTCCGTTCAGGCCTGCGCGTGGCGGATGCACGCGCCAGCGCCGGCGGAATGTTCCCGGTCCACCAGCACGATCTGCAACTGCAGATTGTCGGTGAGGTATTCGATGAGCTGGAATTCGTGAGCGATAACATCGATCCCGGATATTTCAGATCGATCACCGGCGGCCTGCTCGGCGTGATTTGCAACGAAGGCTACCTGGAACAGCTTGAACAGGCTGTCAGCCATGCCGAAACACTGCATCCGTTGTTGCGCAAACACCTGCTTGACATGCGCTTCAATGTCAGGCGCTGCCTGGCCATTGGCGCGGCATCCGGGACCGGCTTGTAATATGGGTCATAGTCCGATGAGTTCAAAACACAGGGTTAGCCGGACATGTCAGCCACGAGTAGCGCGTTCCCTGACTAGAAATGATGTCTTGGCTTCAGAGGTATTGTCTTCCAGACGCGCCGTGATTATGATGTCGTTAACTTGAAGGGTTGCACTCCCTTATCAGTAGTGAAGTCTTGGCTATCAACTGATCGTTTTAAAGGCACACCATGACAGTGTTATATGCTGACTAATCTTACAATTCGTAACTTCAAGCGTTTTGGCGAGGTGGAAGTCGAGTTGGGGAATCCGGTGGTTTTCATCGGTCCAAACAACTCGGGGAAAACGTCAGCCATGCAGGCGCTGGCATTGTGGGATATTGGCGTGAAACGTTGGAACGAAAAGCGATCAGGGAAAAGCGCTCCGGAAAAACGCCCGGGGGTTACCGTCAACCGGCGCGATCTGGTCTCCATTCCACATCCGACTGCGAGTCATATGTGGCGTGACCTGCGCACGCGGGAATTTCAGAAAATCAATAACCATCAACATACCAGCAACGTACGAATTGACCTTATCGTAGAAGGAATCACTCAAAACGAGGCATGGACGTGCGGTCTTGAGTTTGACTACGCTAATGAAGAATCGTTTTATTGTCGTCCTCTACGGCTTGATAACAGTAAACATCCTGAACGGATGCCGGTTCCTGGGCAGGCAGGCTCATTGCGTATAGTCTTTCTTCCTCCCATGTCCGGGCTGGCAGCGACGGAAACCCGGCTTGATCAGGGAGCCTTGAACGTGAGGGTAGGAGAAGGGCGCACGGCAGAGGTTCTCCGTAACCTGTGTTTCCGAATTTGCCAGAATAATGTCGATAAATGGGAGCCTCTGGTAACCAAAATCCATGAACTCTTTGGAGTAGATCTCGACAGACCCCGTTACATTGAGGAGCGTGGAGAGATTACCATGGAATATCACGAACGCGGCTCGACTCTTGATATTTCCGCCAGCGGAAGGGGGTTACAACAGACGCTCTTGATACTCGGATATATGTATTCCAATCCAGGCGCAGTCATCTTGATGGATGAACCCGATGCGCACCTGGAAATCCTTCGCCAGAGGCATATCTATCGACTGATAACTGAGGTTGCTACGGACTCTGGCAGCCAGATCATCGCCGCAAGTCATTCAGAGGTGCTCCTGAATGAAGCCGCAGAAAAAGATCTGGTCGTCGCTTTTGTTGGAAAGCCACATCGGATTGGAGGTGGGGCCAGACAGGTACATAAAGCGTTGACGATGATCGGTTTCGATCAATATATTCAGGCTGAACAAAAGGGCTGGGTTTTATATCTGGAGGGATCAACAGATCTGGCGATTTTGCTGGCCTTTGCCAGGAGGCTTGAAAAAAAACAGGCTGTTCAACTGCTTGAAAATGCTTTCGTCCATTATGTCGGAAATAGTCCACCAAAGGCCGCAGAACATTTTTTCGGCCTTAAGGAAGCACTTCCGAATCTCAAAGGGGTGGCACTGTTTGATAGATTGGATGCCGGCGCGCCGGATAATCCGCAGCTTCAACACCTGGTTTGGAAAAGGCGTGAAATTGAGAACTATCTCTGTACCAAGGCAACTCTACAGGAATATGCGCGTACTTCCGCGACTGAAGCAGTAGCGGGTCCCCTGTTTATCGGGGCGGAAATCGTAAATCGGCTGAATGCCATAAATGAATCTATCGCGGAACTTGAAACTGCCTTGGAGAGATTGGATAAAGGGTCTCCATGGGATGAGGACATTAAGGTCAGCGATGAATTTCTGACTCCGCTCTTTAAAGCTTATTTCAAAAAGATATCCTTGCCGAATCTCATGAGCAAAAAGAGCTATTATGAACTGGCAAATTACGTCCCTGAACATGAAATTGCCCCCGAGATCAGTGAAAAACTGGATGCAATAGTTGCAGTTGCCGAGAGCGCAAGTCCTGTAGTTGATTAATTCGCAGGCCTTCCTTTATATAACGAGAGTTGCTGGACGCCGTCCCGGAGGCACATGACGACCTGGAGCGATGGGAAACCGCGGGACTGATGGGTTCGGCCTGGAATGCATAGCTTCCCGCGTTGAGAGAACACGCACACCAGGCGCTTGAACGTTACGATGAAATCTCGCATCAAACAAATGGCCTTACAGGAAAACCATGACTGAAAATACAGAAATCATAAAGAGTAATTGTCCGCGTGACTGCTACGACGGTTGCGGCATCAGTATTGAAAAGATTAATGGCCGAATCAACCGGGTAATGGGGGATGACACACACCCGGTTTCCCGCGGCCGCTTGTGCAACAAGTGTGCGATTGCCTACAACGGCGTCTGGCAGGATGAAAATGAACGGCTGTTGTATCCGCTGAAACGCACCGGGGACAAGGGGGCAGGGCAGTTTGAACACATAAGCTGGGTTGAGGCAATAGATGCCATAACCGACCGTCTGAAACAAGATATTGCCGGTCACGGCCCGGAATCCGTCATACACACCCATTATTCGGGGACCCTGTCGCTTATTGCGTTGCTGTTCCCCATGCGTTTTTTCCTGAAACTTGGCGCATCGGAAGTCGACCCCGACAGCATCTGCAACGCCGCCGGCCACGCCGCGCTGTCGCTGTTATACGGAGAATCCCACGTCGGCTTCGACCCGCGTACGATAAAGGATTCAAACTGCGTGCTCATCTGGGGCGCCAACCCGTCCCACACGGGGCCGCACAGCCACAAACACTGGTTTGCCGCGTCATCGGCGAAAAAGATCGTGGTCGACCCGTTACGCACAAGGACGGCCCGGGATGCGGATTACCATTTGCAGCTTCGGCCCGGCACGGATGCGGCCCTGGCGTTCAGCCTGCTGCACGTAATGCAGCGGGAGGGCTTGTTCGATGACGGTTTTATCAGCCGGCATACCCTTGGAAGCGAAGAGCTATTGCCGGTGATTGCGCGTTGTACGCCGGAATGGGGCGCACGGCACACCGGGGTGCCGGCAAAATTGATTGAAGAAGCCGCAAGGTGTTATGCGGCCGGTCCCTCGCTGTTATGGTTTGGACAGGGCTTTCAACGCCAGGTCAACGGCGGCAACTGCATGCGCTCCGTGGGCCTGTTGCCTGCCTTTACCGGCAACATAGGCAAACCCGGTACGGGGTTTACCTACGTTACCATCACCCCGGCCCTTGCCGGGCTGGATTTCGACGCCATGGCCGGCGCGCAGCTTGCTTCTGCCGAACCTGTATCGATCAGCCACATGGACTTTGCCGGGCAACTGTCGAACCCGGACAGGTTCAAGACCCTGTTTGTCTGGAACACCAACCCGGTGGCCTCGGCGCCCAACCAGATCCAACTGCGCCGGGCCATGCAGCGGGAAGACCTGTTTACCGTGGTTATAGACTGCTTCCGGACAGACTCGGCGGATTACGCAGATATCGTCCTGCCGGCTGCGAGTTTCCTGGAATTCGATGACCTGACCTTTAGTTATTTCCACTACAATATCGGCGTACAGTCCGGGGCCATGGCGCCCATGGGCGAATCCCTGCCGAACCAGGAAATCTTCCGTCGCCTGGCTGAAGGGATGGATTATACAGAGGAGGAATTATTTGAATCAGATGAAGTGCTGATTGCGTCGATGCTGGAACAGATGGGAGTGCAGGGCGGTTTCAGGGAATTCCAGCAAAGGGGCTGGCAACCGATCAGCGACGAACCGGTGATTCCGTGGTCGGAGCTGCAATTCCCGACACCGAGCGGAAGGATAGAATTGGCATCTTCCACGGCGGAGTCTCAGGGGTTGCCGCGGATACCACAAGCGGCAATCGATACCAGAGACAACGGCGGCCTGCTGCGCCTGATTACCCCGGCGTCGGATTACCGTATGAATGACTCCTACGCCAATGACCCCACACTCGCCCGGAATGCGGGCGAGTCGGAGGTCTATATCCATCCGCAGGACGCCGAACACCTCGGCGTTGTGGACGGCATGCCCGTTACTTTGCGCAATGACAACGGCAGTCTGAGATTGACCGCAAGCGTAGATGCAATAGCGGTGCCCGGCGTATTAGTCTCCTACAAGGGCAGGTGGCCAAAACAGGAGCAGGGACATAAGAACGTGAACGTGCTGCATACCGGGCAAAAAGCGGATATGGCGCAAAGCACCAGCGTCCATAGCACACTGGTAACCCTTGCCGCCAATCTTGGCGAGTAACGGCCGGCCGCCAAGCATCGGAAAGGACTCAAACCCCCCTTGGTATCTTGATTTGTGATTCCCTGTTGGACAAGAGTCTACTTTACAAGTGAGCGGACATGGTGTATAAACTATATATACAGTATTAACAAATAGGTGCACGTAATGGAAACACAGGTTATTGTTCGTATCGACTCGCGACTTAAACAGCAAGCTGTGGGTCTGGCCAAGGCAGAAGGTAAAAATGTAAGCCTTGTAATCCGGGAGCTTCTTGAAAAATATGTAAGAGACCGGGACATGTCATTGTATATTGATGATCTGTGGGTGCGTATAGGTAACAGTTTGAAAAATGCAGGGAAGACACAAAATGATGTGGAACAGGCTATCAGGGATGTGAGGAAGCACTCTTGACAAGGGTAGTGATTGATACAAATATTTTTGTATCTTCATTTTTTGGCGGGAAACCGAAAAAGGTCATTGACTTATGGAAACAGGGTCAAATCACGATTTGTTTATCCCAGCATATTATTGAAGAGTACATTGACGTCCTGATGAGGCTGGGTCTGCAAAATGAACAGCAGATTGAAGCGCTTCTGGACGTCTTTACAAGGAATTATCATTCCGTCTATACAGCACAGACACCGGAGTTAGGCGCAGTCGTCAAAAATGATCCGGATGATGAAAAATTTGTGGAATGTGCGGTAGCATTGCAGGCAGAGTATATTATTTCAGGAGACAAGGCGTTACTCGACGTCGGGAAATACATGAATGTTTCAATCCTGTCACCTGCGGATTTTCTGAAAGAACCGTGGCTCACAGTATGAAATGAAAAGAACCGGTTTACTGCTTTTGCTCGTGTCATCCTGCTCAATATCACAGGAAATATCCTTAAAGACAGGGGTGTTACAGCAGGCACGCTTTCAGTTTTTGCAGGTCATGATGGCGGCTGGGGATATCATCGCGGTCCGCCGCGAGCCGGAGGTCCCGCAGTTTCTCCAGCGCATCCAGCAGCACAGGCAAGGGCGGCCCGCTGGCGGTGATATTGACCAGGCCGTCTTCGGGTAAGTCTGCTGCCGGTCCGGCGATAAACTTCTCTACCAGTTTATCGTGGTGCGAAGCGGCTGATTGTCCATGTATATCAACTACTTTTAAATAACTATTAAGGTTATTTATAAACCATTCTTTGTCACTGTTATCATCCATTTCTTCCAGGAACTGGTCCATGAAGCTTTTGCGCCGCATGCAATCCCGCAATAATTCCTGCTCTACCGGCAACATGAACAGGAATTTATCGATCATGACCTGGGAGTAAGACGGATTGTCCGCACTGCACAGCCCCAGCAACAGGTCGATTATATTGATACCGGCAAAGTCACCTGCATTTGCGCCGCGATATACGTTGGGGCCCACGCGGTAGGGCTTGTAATAGGGGCGGACACTGTTGAAAAAACGGTCGGTATCCAGTTCGTCAAACAAACAATCGTTATACCTGATGACATCTTCCAGTGCCGTTTTGGCATCATCGAACAGGTAACGGGTCAGCGGATGGGAAATACCCATCGGCAGGATGCGCCTCAGCGCCTCGGACGCACGCTGGTAAGCAAAGATCCCCAGCGTATTGTAATCAAGAAACAGTACTTCGTCCTTCAGTGAAGTGAACGTGCGGTAGACACCCTCTTTTGCAGGATTGGCGATCGACATATGGCCGGTGGCAAAACGCGGCGTTACACCCAGGGTTGTTGCCAGGTGCAAGGCAAGCGCCGACGCTTCAACCAGGGGAGAAGTCGTCTCCCGTGAAGGTTCAGTGATCTCGTGCCGGCGGCAGGATGCCATGAAAAACCCGACGCAACCAAGCAGGCTATACTGGTTTTCAAACCCTTCATCGGTATTGCCTTCCTTCAACAGGGGAATGATATGGCTGTTTCCTTCTTCAACCAGGGTTTCCTTGATTGAATCACCGACACCGATAACGGCCTGCCGGTCTTGCTGGGCAAAATAAGTCTCTTCAAGTTCCGTGTTCATTTCAACGAATGAAGTACGTAGCCAGTTGTCGAACAGTTCTACGTTTTTGCTCATTAAATGTCCTGTTGAAAAAAGTACTTTCAGCCGAGCAACGCCCGCACGAACTCGGGCATCTTGATGACCGATATTGTCAAGGACAAAACAAGCGCCGTCAGCAGTATCAGGTTGCGCGCAATACTGCCGGTATGTTCTCCCATGACGGATTCCCTGTTGATCAGGAAGAGTACGATAAGGTAAACCAGCGGCACCACAATCGCATTGATCCCCATCAGCAGCAGGAGCTTGAACAGGGCAGGGAAGGTCCACAGGGGCGCCAGCAGCGCGGGCAGGATAATGCAGACGGCAATCGTGCGCTTGAAACGCCTGTTGTCGCGGGTATGGTGCCAGTCATAACCGAACATATCGAGAATGAAGTAGGTGATGACCTCCACCGTGACTATGAACGTGGTCAGGGCGGCAATGATCATTCCGGCCGAAAACACCATTGGCCCCAGGAATTCAAGCCCCTGGGGAAACGCCCGCAGCAGTATCCTGCTCGCTTCGTGGACCGAATCAATCCCCGCATGGTTGGCCAGTGGGTACAAGGCAAAGCCGGCGGCGATGATGATGCTCAGGGAACAGGCGCAATAGATGACCCCCAGGTTGATGACGGAATTGCGGAATTCCTGCCGGAGATCCACTGCTCCCTGCTGCCGGTTGTCCGCGCTCATGTAGGGCATGCCCAGCATCGCCGCCGGCGCCAGTACGCTGCCGACGATGCCCATGATGACGATGCCGCTGCTGCGCACCATGTCAGTGCCCGGAACGGGCAGGTCTTCAGGCACGCCGGGCGCCATTCCTGCCAGGATGGCGGACAGTTCCGTAAAGCCGCGCAGCGCAACGACCAGGAAACAGGCCAGCATCAACAGCAGAAATGCGGTCATGAAGCGTTGCATGCGCTGGTAGCCTTCCGAGGTCAGCAGCCAGACAATGCCGGCCGCGAATACCAGGGACACAATCAACTCCACGGTCATGAAGTTGCTGCCGGCCATCTCCGCTGCCGTTTCCGGCGGATAATATCCGAACAGGGATAGCGCGGCGGAGGTCATGACCGACATCTGTCCCATGCCGATGAGCAGGTGCACCGGGACGTTGATCGCCAGCAGCAGCCAGCCTATGCCGGGATGCAGGTGTTCACAGATCAGGGAGAACATCCCCTGCTTTTTGTTGAGCAGGCCGATGCGCGCGGCGCTGTCGACCGTTATCACCAGCAGGGGCACGGTTAACAGGACCACCCAGAGCAGTTGGTAACCGAACCAGGCGCCGCTGAGTGTCAGCGATGAAGCCGAACCGGCCCCGATGGACGCAGCCGCCATCACCGCGGCGGGTCCTGCGATCCGCTTGAAATGTCCTGAAAAGTTTTTCATTACTCTGCCCTGATACGGCTACCGCTCAAAACGCCGCCAGTAATCGCTCACGGTCTGCTTCATATCCTTACGCAGCAGCATGATGCCGAACAGGTTGGGCAGCGCCATCAGGGCCAGGGTGACGGCAGAGAACAGCCAGACCATGGAAGTATCGACCACAGCAGCTATGAAAAAAGCTGCGCAATAGAACAAACGGTAGGGCAGTACCCAGCGCAGGCCGACCAGGTAGGTTATCGCGCGATCGCCGTAGTAAGACCAGGCAATCGCGGTGCTGAACGCGAACAGCATCAGGCCCAGGGTGACCGCGTATTGACCGTAGTCGCCCATGAAACTGCGCTTGAACGCTTCTACCGTAAGCGGTACCGAATGCAGCAGGGATTTGCCCCGCAACGACACATCCCCGGCAAGAGAACCGCCGTCGATTGTAATAGCGCCGTTGTACGGTTCCCCATCGACGTGGAAATAAACGTCTTCGGCGATGGAACGGTTATGCAGCACGGTGATCCCTGCGTCCGTGAGACGCCCGTTTTCGACACTGAAACTGCCGTTTGCCGGCGTGACCGGTTTTGCTGCAAAGGCGCCGCCGTTAAGATGCCGGAACAATGCTTCAACGTGCGCCGGATCGGTGTCGTTATAGACGCCGTCGATGAATTGCGTGTCGAACGCCTGGAAATCGTTGTCGAACTTCTCCTTCCACACACCCGAAGACAGGATGACAAGTCCCGTCAGGGTGCAGATCACCAAGGTATCGAGAAACGGCTCTAGCAACGAAACCATGCCCTCGGATACCGGTTCGTCACCCCGTGCCGAAGCGTGGGCAATGGGCGCCGAACCTTGCCCGGCCTCGTTAGAGAACAGCCCCCGGGCCACCCCCCTGTTGAATGCGTAGGCAAATGTGGCCCCGAGAAACCCACCGGTAGCGGCACTGTCGGTAAACGCAGTACTGAATACCGAGATAAACGCCGGGACCACGGCATCAATATTGGCGATGATCACTGCCAGGGCGCCGACGAAATAGATTAAACCCATAACGGGCACGATCGCCGAGGTGACGCGGGCGATACGGCGAATGCCTCCCAGTATGACCAGGCCGAGCAGCAATGCGAACACGGCGCCGCTGACCCAGGTCGGGATCCCGAATGACGTATTCAGACCGGCCGCCATATTGTTGCTCTGGGGCATGTTGCCGGAGCCCAGGGTACTGAAAACGGTCGCGATGGCGAAGAACACGGCCAGCCACTTCATGTTCAGGGCGCGTTCCATGTAGTACATCGGTCCGCCGGCCATTTCGCCCTTTTCGTCCTTGACGCGATACTTGTGCGAAATGGTCACCTCGACGAATTTTGTCGTCATGCCCACAAAGGCGGTAGCCCACATCCAGAACAGTGCAGCAGGGCCGCCCAGGTGCAGGGCGAGGGCCACACCGCCGATATTGCCGGTGCCCACGGTGCCGGACAGGGCAGTGGACAAGGCCTGGAAGTGGGAAGTGTCGCCTTCGGCGTCGTGGCTGGTATAACGCCCGGTCAGCGTCAACCAGGCGCGTTTGAAGTAACGTATCTGCGGGAAGCCCAGGTAAAGGGTAAAGAATACGCCGACTCCGAGCAACAGCCACGGGAAATACCAGGCGGCGCCCAGGATTCCGTCAAGAAAGGCCAGGAGGTCATTGAGTCCTTGCATAATATTATACTTTAGTTTTATTGTTTAACCATTTGAAACAGAACGATTAATCTATTTCAAACCTGTACCCGACGCCACCTACCGAATGGATTATCTCCTGTAAAGGCAGTACCCCGGTAAACTTTTTTCCCAGTTTACGGTCAAATCCATATATTTTCCATGATGTTTGCCAATCCATTACACTATTCATAGTCGATACGTTCAATTAGCCATACCGGAGAAGATGATGAAAAAACTAACCGCAATTATCCTGGGCTCGCTGCTAGCCTCATCCATGGCCCTTGCCGACCACCCTGCCGGCGGCAAGCACGGGGGGAAGCACAAAGACAGGTTCATCAGCAAACTGGAACTTGCGGAAGAACAGAAACAACCCGTTGCCGATATCCTTAAGGAACAGTGGAAAAAGCGCCGGGAGATCAAGCGGTCCGCAATGGAACAAGTCAAGCCGCAGATGGAAGCTCTGGATGAAGAAACCAGGCAGAGGCTTGTCGAAATCCTTAGTGAGGAACAGTTGCAGAAGTACGATAAGATGAGCAGCAAGCGGGGCGAACGGATGCACAAGCGCCACTCTCACAGGTAGCGGAACGCACCACCAGAGTTGTTCCTGCTTTCCACTGCCCGATAAAACTCTCGGCCTTGTTCATGGCATCGGCAAAGTTTTTGGTGTAGCCGCTTTCCTACTCGATGACGGCAGCCCCGACAACCGCTCGCAGGCCGCACTCCTCCATCACCCGGGCGATTTCCTTTACTGTCGATTGTTGCCGTTTGCGGACGCGGGTTCCGTGGGAAACATATCCTCCGCAATCAA
The DNA here is from genome assembly GCA_026710545.1 of Gammaproteobacteria bacterium. Lineage (GTDB taxonomy): Bacteria > Pseudomonadota > Gammaproteobacteria > Eutrophobiales > Eutrophobiaceae > JAAXHV01. The sequence continues at coordinate 26,159 of JAPOQU010000009.1, forward strand.
ATAGACGCAGGGCACCAGGAACAGGGTGATCACGGTGGCGAACAGCAGGCCCCAGGCGAGCGAGATGGCCATTGGCACGAAGAAGGCGGTGGCCGGATTATCGTTGAGCGTCAGCGGCATCAGCCCGGCGAAGGTGGTGGTGGACGTGATAAGGATGGGCCGGAAGCGCACGATACCGGCGCGACGCAGGGCCACGCCCAGGTCAACGCCGATGCGCCGTTGCTGGTTGATGCAATCGACCAGCACGAGGCTTGTGTTTATGACGACCCCCGCCAGGGCAATGAATCCGAAGATGGACGTGATCGTGACCGGCCGGCCCATGATGAGATGTCCGGCGATGGCGCCGACCGCGCCGAAGGGGATGATGCTCATGATCACCAGCGGCTGGAGGTAGGATCGCAGCGGGATGGCCAGCAGCGCATAAATAAAGAGCAGGGCTATGGGTATGAGGCTGAAGATCCCTGTGGTGGATTCGCTGCGCTGCTGCCGCTCGCCGCCGAACGAGTAGCGGATGCCCCGGTAGCCGGACAGGATTTTCGGCAGCGCCTCGGCCATAAGCGCTTGCAGCACCGCTTCGGGGGTCACCGTGTCGCGGTCCACGTCAGCGCGCACGACCACTACGCGCTCCCGGTCGAAGCGCGTGATGGAGGAGTAACCTCTGCCGAGTTCGATCCCGGCAACGGCCGCGAACGAAATCTCCTCACCATCGGCGTCGCGGATGCGCATGTCCTCGAGATTGCCCAGGGAACGCCGCTCGGCTTCCGGGTAGCGCACCATGACACGGACATCCTCGGCGCCGCGCTGCACACGCTGCACTTCCTCCCCGTAGAACGCCTGACGCGCCTGACGCGCGAGATCGCTGAGCGTCAAACCCAATTGGCGACCCAGCGGAAGCAGCGACAGCCTGGCTTCCTGCTTGCCCGAACGGAACGAATCGGAGATGTCCCGGACTCCCTCGAAACGCGCCAGTTCCGCACGTAACTCCGCAGCGGCATTGGCGAGGTCATCGACGTTGCGGCCCTGCAGGCGGATAGCAATGGCGTCGCCGACCGCAAGCCCCATGGTGTCGAAGGTAAGCGACACGCTGCCGTAAACGGGACCGGTCAGTTCGCGCCAGCGGTTGGACAGGTCCCTGACGGACACGTTGCCGCGTTGGCCGACGGGTGGAATCGACAGCGCCAGTTCAGCCGTGTGGCTTTGGGACACGAACGAACGCGCGGACGACGATTGCCCGACGGCGGCGAAGATGTGCCGTACCAGCGCAGGGCGGTCCGGGTAGGCAGCGTCCAGTTCGGCTTTCAGTTGCAGGGCAGCCTGCTCGACCTGCCGGGCCGCCCGCGCGGTTTGCGCGCTGTCGGCGCCCGCCGGCAGCTCCAGTTGCGCAACGATGCGGTCGCCCTCGATCCGGGGCACGAACTGCGTTTCGATGCGGCCGCTCACAAGCAGGCCAAGCGTCACGACCAGGATGCTCACGCCGACCGCCAGCGCCGCGTACCGCCATTCGACCACGCGACCCAGCGCCGGGCCGTAGGCGTCGCGGGCAAATCGCTCGATACCGGTGGCGATGCGTTGCCGAAGGCGCCGCCAGGCCGCGTGCAAGGCGTTGACCTGGACCATCGAGTCCGCCGGCAACGATGCCTTTCGGTGCGCCAGGTGAGCCGGGAGGATGAGTTGGGATTCGAAAATGCTGAAGACCAGGCAGATGGAGACGACGTAGCCGATGACGGAGACCAACTGCCCGGTGATGCCCGGCGCGAAAATGAGCGGCGTGAACGCAGCGATCGTGGTGAGCGCGCCGAATATGACAGGCAGGCTCACCTCGGCCGTGCCGTCCAGGGCCGCGCCGAACCGTTCCTTGCCCTGTTGCTCGTGTGCGTACACGCGCTCGCCGACGACGATGGCATCGTCCACGACAATGCCGAGAGCCAGAATGAAAGCGATCACCGACACTGTGCTGAGGGTGATGCCCAGGACGCCGAAGACCGCGATGGTACCCAGTATGGCAATGGGAATCCCGGCCGCAACCCACAGGGCCACCCGGAACTGCAGCAACAGGGTCAGCAACAACAGCACCAGCGCCAACCCGGTTGCGGCAGAGCCGAGGAGAACGTCAACCCGCGCCTTGAGCGACTCGGACTGGTCCCGCGCGATGGTCAGTTCGACGCCCTCGGGCATACGCAACCGGGCTGCGTCCACGTAGCGCCGCACCCGTTCGCCGATCTTGAGCAGGTCTTCGTTGCCAACCCGGTTGACCCACACGACGGCTGCGGGCTTGCCGTCGAAGCGCGCCTCGGACTCGCCTTCCCGAAACCCGTCCACGATCGTTGCTACCTCATCGAGTCGTACCCGCGTGCCGTCCTCCCGGGAGACGACCACCACCGCGCCGAAGTC
>JAPOQU010000010.1 GCA_026710545.1 Gammaproteobacteria bacterium
CCGCAAGACTTTTTGCGCCGAACGGGCCTGTCTCTTCCATGGATTCGATAAAGATGGTTTCAATTTTATCCGGCATCTCCATGGCGGTCGGCATCTTGTAATCCAGGAAGTCCGCGGACAGGCAAGCGCCGGAAGCGGGGTCGAACTGCATGTGCTCCATCAGCGCATAACCAATCCCCTGCTGTACCGCGCCTTCGACCTGTCCTTCAGCGGTAACAGGATTGATGACTCTGCCGATATCGTGGGCATAGACAACATGTTCCACCTTGACCTCGCCGGTATCGGTATCCACTTCCACTTCCACGAACATGGCGCCGCAAGGTATGGGCGTGATCTTCGGGTTGAGGCTGGAAACGCCGATGATTGTCCCGCGAAACGGCGTTGAATCTGTCTGCGGACCCTGCGCAGTTACCTGCACCAGGGGAGAATCCGCGCGCGCGGCCACCTCTTGTACAGTCACGGATCTGGCTTCACTGCCCTTGACGTAGATCTTCCCGGCGCGGGAGTCAAGGTCTCCGGGACTGGCTTCGAGCATGGTCGCAGCCACCGCGAACATCTTCGATTTTGCATCGGCGGCGGCCGCTTTAACCGCGCCGCCTGCCGCATAGGTGCCGCGGCTGGCATGGGTGGGGGCGTCGAACGGAACGTTGCCGGTATCCACGTTACTCATCCTGACCTGCTCAAGAGGGATGCCCAGCTCCTCGGCAACCATCTGGCAAAACACGGTGTTTTGACCGGAACCGATGTCGATACAGGCCGTTCCTATATCCGCGGAGCCGTCAGGGTTGAGTTTCACCAGGGCGCCGGAATGCTCGTACAGGTCAGGTTGGCCGGTACAGTTGGATGTCCAGGTCGGGACGCAGGCCATGCCCAGCCCGCGCTGCCTGGCGCCCGGGTCTGAATTGGGCGGCGTGCGCCGTTCCCAGCCGATGCGCCCGGCGCCTTGCCTGATACACTCTTCGAAGCGGTAAGTGGTGAATGTCTGGTTGAATACCGGGTGTTGCTCACCCTCGCGATGGCTGTTTTTTATCCTGAGTTCAAGTGGATCAAGGCCCGTTTCCACGCAGATTTCATCCAGTTGTGATTCAACGGCAAAGGCAGCCTGGGGCGCGCCGTAGCCGCGATAACCGCCGCTGATCATGTTGTTGGTATGTACTGAGATTCCCTCCCAGCGCCGGTTCGGGCAGTTGTACGTGTACATGAATCCGAACAGGCCGTGGACCATGATGACCGTGGAGCCATGGGTGGCATAAGCGCCCGCATCAAAGGTGCTTTTGCCGCAGCGTGCGGTTATGGCGCCGTCGTTGTTGACCGCGGTTGTCAGCTTGAGGTTGACCGGGTTGCGCGCGCCGGTAATGAAATCTTCGGCACGCGTGTGCACGAACTTTACCGGCCTGCCGGTGCGCCGGCTCATGATCGCCGCCAGCGGTTCGATATAGCCGAGATCCAGTTTGCCGCCGAAACCGCCGCCGATATACGGCGGCTTGATGACCCGGACCTTGCTTACCGGCATATCCAGCACAAAAGCCAGTTTTTCCCTGAGCCCGAACAAATGCTGGTTGGAACTGTAAACGGTGAGGTTCCCCTGGGTGTCGGCATCGACTACAACCATGCGCGGCTCCAGGTAACAGGTGTGTACCCGCTGGGTCTGGTAAGTGTGTTCAAAAACGTGGTCTGCCTGTTCCAGCGCGCCATCCACGTCACCGGTCTCAAAATAAGGGTGCTTGGCAATATTGTTCTCGGTGTAATCGTGCAACCGCACGGCGCCGTCCGCCATGGCTTCGTCGGTCGTGAATAGCGCCGGCAGTTCTTCGTATTCGACGTCAATCAGTTCCAGGGCCTGTTGCGCGATCTCCGGGGACGTGGCCGCCACGGCTGCGATGGGCTGGCCGGAATAACGCACCGTGCGGTTGAGAATATCCATATCATGGTTGGCGCCCAGGGCCATCACCGGCATGAAATAAATGGGGTTGAATTTCTTCTGCGGCACGTCGTCAGCAGTGAGTATCGACTTGATCCCCGGTAACTTCGCCGCCTCTGACGTATCGATGGAGATGATGTTTGCATGCGGGTAAAAGCTGCGCAGCAGCTTTCCATGCAGCATCCCCGGAAGTGAGACATTGACCGGGTAACCCCGGCCTCCCACAACCTTGTCATAAGCATCGATATTCGGGATACCCGCCCCGATATAGCTTGTCTCCGGCATGGTTTTCAGGTTCCTGTCATGAGACTGCCGTTGCCGCGGCTTCAATGGCATCAACGATCTTTGTATAACCGGTACAGCGACAAAGATTTCCGGCGATTGCCTGCCTGATTTCAGCCCTGGTCGGATTCCGGTTTTTATCCAGCAGTTCCTTGGCCGCCATGATAAAACCGCTGCTGCAGTAGCCACACTGTACTGCGCCGTGATCGACGAAGGCCTGTTGCAGCGGATGGAGTTCAGCGCCGTTCACCAGGCCTTCGACGGTGGTGATCGCTTTATCCTGCACCGTTGAAGCATAAGCCATGCAGGCATAATGTGACCTGCCGTTAATCAGCACGGTACAACAGCCGCACCCCCCTGTATCGCAACCGCGTTTCGGACCCGTGATGCCCAGTTGTTCGCGTAATACATCGAGTAATGTCGCATAAGGTTCAACGGCAATCTCGTGCGCCTCACCGTTTACATCGATGTTAAGCAGTTGTTTCATTATGCAGCGGGTTTTGCTGCGGGAGGCGGCTGGGAATCAACCGGTAACGACACTTCAAACGGCGTATCAATTTCCAGTAACTCTTCGTCGTCACTGCCGCCGTCGCACCACATCAGGATCGCCATTTCTGCCGTATCATCAAGAACAGTCATGTCGTGATGCCAGAGTCCGCGCCGGTAAGTGACGCCTTGCCTGCCGTCTGCCAGGAAACATCTGGCCCCTTCCAGTTCCGGACTGCCATCGGATTTGTCAGGCGCTACGATAACCAGGTACCTGGCTGCGTTGACCGGGATGAACGTCTGGCTGGAATGGGGGTGTCTTTCCAGCACCTTCACTCGCATCGGCCAGGCGTCAGCGGGTTTGATGGTAGCGATTGACAGGTCAACACCGGCATATAACCGGGCGTTTTCCAGGAACTCGTTGAAGGATTTACGCCCTGGTTCGGCCAGGCCTTCCAATACCTGTCCAAACGGGCGAAACGCCTCAGCGCTCAAGGGTTCGGCAATGACTTGCGGGAGTCTGGCCAAGCAGGGTTACCGTTGAAAACTCCTGGTATACGTCAATACTGCGATTCAGGCGTGTTCACAACCAGGCCGTCCAGTTCAGCGGTCACCTTGATCTGGCAACTCAGCCGGCTGGTCGGTTGCGGACTCATGACAAAGTCCAGCATTTCCTTCTCCATTGTCTGCGCCTCCGGCAGCTTCTCGAACCATGCCTCATCAACATATACGTGACAGGTGGCGCAACTGCAGGCGCCGCCGCATTCGGCAACGATTCCATCAACCCCGTTATTAACGGCGGATTGCATAACGCTCATACCTTCTTTGGCGTCTACTGTCGTTTCATCACCGTCGAATGCGATATAGGTAACTTTCGGCATTTCCTGAACTCCAATAAGGCTGTTGTTTCGTATTATTGTCTGTTACTCCGAGACCCGCAACATGATTTTTCCGATATGCCGGCTCGATTCCATTAATCGGTGGCCTTCATTGGCCTTGTTCAACGGCAGCGCCGTATGAATGACCGGCCTGACCTGACCCGACTCGAGCAAGGGCCAGACCTGCTCCCTCAAACCTGCTGCTATCGCCGCCTTGAACTCCACCGGCCTGGGCCGTAGCGTAGACCCGGTTATCAACAGGCGCTTCAACATGATGGAGCGGATGGACACCTCGGCCGAAAATCCTCTCAAACCCGCGATAATGACGTAACGGCCTTCCACGGCGGCAGCGGCAATATTACGGTTGGTATAGTCTCCCGCCACCATATCAAGAATGACTTCAACGCCTTTACCACCGGTGGCGTTTCTGCATGCTTCCACAAAGTCCTCTTCGTTGTAATTGATCACAAGGTCCGCGCCCAGTTCACGGCATACCTTGCATTTTTCCTCATTACCGGCCGTCGTAAAGACGGTGGCGCCGAACGCTTTTGCCAACTGGATGGCCGTCGTGCCGATGCCGCTGCTGCCGCCGTGAATTAACACCGTCTCCCCCGCCCTTAGTCCGGCGCGGTCAAACAGGTTGCTCCAGACGGTGAAAAAGGTTTCCGGCAGCGCGGCGGCCTCCACGGACGTCAGCCCTGCGGGGATGGGGAGGCACAAGGGGGCCTCGGCGACGGCAAGCTCGGCATAGCCGCCGCCGGTCACCAGCGCGTAGACCTGGTCGCCGGGCTGCGGCCAGGCAACGTTCTCTCCGGTTTCAACGACCTCGCCCGCTATTTCCAGGCCGGGTATCACTGACGCGCCGGGCGGGGGAGGGTATTTCCCCTGCCGTTGCATGACGTCAGGGCGGTTGATGCCGGCTGCAGCGACTCTTATCAATACCTGGCTTTCGCCCGCTACTGGCGCATCGCCGGCTGTTATTTGCAGTACGTCAGGACCGCCGAATTCCGTAATTTCGATGTGTTTCATGGATATCTTCAACCTGGCATCTTCGGGTGGATTGTAACAATCATAACGTCTTTCCGCTTACCGGGGCGTGAGTGATCAATCCAGACCGACGTGTTTACCAGGATCATTCAGCCGTGCTGCGTTGCCGAGATATGGCCTGAAGGCCCGGCTGGCGGCCTCCCAGACCGGCCAACCGCTTTGCACTCTCACGCTCAATCAGGGCTTTAAGTCCCTCATGAACCAGTTCTGACTTGCCGGTTACACCCGTAATGTGTTGAGCCTTTGCCAACAGCTTGTCATCGATTTTCAAAGTTGCTCGCACCATTCAGCCTTCTGTCTGTAGCTGGGAATCACCCTTGATGTCGTTGGTTTATGTACGTTTTGTACTGATGTTCTTTATCAGCATCGCGATGCCGGGAAAATACTTTCCTGTTTCAGGATGTTGTAACTCACGGGTTTCTTTTGGAAAACACCAAGCTGAAGCGTGATAATCCGCTGATGATTTAATTGTTTCGCAAAAGTCTTTTATCAGTTGGTCAATCTTATCATTGGCACTCTTCGGGGCTTTTAGCGAAGCAAAAACTACGGCAAGCGCTGTTACATCGCGTTGGCCTCCCCGTGCTTCTTTTGCTGCCAAGGTGGCTTCTTCCATAGAGTTTTTTATAGTGGTGGGCAACCCATCTTTATCTTTAGCTCCAGACAAAGAAACAAATTTGTGCTTTGCCTCTATCAGTTCTTCTTTCCAGTTGGTGTCGGTGCAAATCCACAGATCTCCTCTCCCTGCCCAAGGTTCCTCGCCTCGAACTTTTTTCTTTGTGCTGAATTCTTGCAAGGCAATCCTCCCACAACGCCAGGCAGCAGCGCCAAGGATACTTACATTAGGTATTTCGGTGTACCAATAAGCAGCAGGGTCATCACAACCCTTCATAATACGGCAGAATCTCTCATGTGCAAGAAGCCATTCTTCCAGTAAAGCATCCCAGTGATTAAGCCCCTTCCTGTCTTTCAAATGGTAACCGCGAATCGTCTCTACCATAAAACTCTCCCATTTATACACAACGACATAAATAATGCCGCATCATGGTTCGTCCCCGCGCAGACGGCATTCACTTCATCACCATCCCGAGAAATAATCCGGTTAATGCCCACACAATGGCTGGTATAGTCAAAGACAGCGGACTGACTGTCGATGAATTCAAAAAGGTGCTGAAATGACAGGTCCTTCCCTAAGTAAACCAGGCCAAGGGTTCTTCGAATTTTTGAGGGCTGTGTAAGCGGCGTGTTCACTGGTCGGCGCAATATGAATTATGCAGTCTGACACGGCACGTGCGTTGGGACTTGATTAATAAGATGCAAAGTCACAGCTCAGCCTGACGCCGGTAGCTTTGGCAACGGGCAAAATCGCTCGACTTCCGGGAACCTTTTGCAGGTCAACCAGACCATATCGCTCAAACGTTTTTAACGTTCTACTCAGGTTACTGCTCCTCCGTCCACTTAGTTTTTCCAGTTCCTTGATACTGGAAGGCTTCTGCTCCGCGATCATTTTCAGTAAGCGGACATTGTTATCACTCAACACCTCGCTGAATGATTTCATCGAACTGAACCAGATTTCCGGTTCTCCCCTTCCGGGTTTAATACGACCGCCTGCAATGTCCAATACACGCTGCTGAAACCGCTCTCTTGGCATAATACCGACGTGCAAATTAGGCATGATCTTTACCTCTTCAATCAAAGACATCGCTCTGTATTCTTGCCGTCCAACTCCAACAACACTTGCAGGCCGATATCCATGGTATCCATGTCTTAACTTATCAACAGTTGATAACAATACTATAGTCTGAAATCTGAGAAAGTAAAGTCTGATTTTCCCTGATCCCGCAATTCCGGGACATCTATATAATCATGTTGCAGAAAGACCAACGCTGGTTTTCGACTTTGAGGAAAAATACAGCGTTTGATGAGACCGGGATATTGCTTGTAATGTCGCTACTTTTCGGCTATTTATGACTTTATACTATACAAAAGGATTACTCAGCTACCCGTCCGCAGCTTTTTCTTGTTCGGCGTGCGCGGTGTAGGCAAAAGCTCATGGGCGCGGACTGTTTTGCCGCAGGCACTTTTCGAAACTCTACTGGGTGGAGCCTGGCTTGTTGCCAGCCGTGAAACGGTTTCTTGAAGCGTTGTAAACGGACGGTCTCTGGCCCTGAAGTCGTATTGGAAACCACCGGGGACGGAATTCAATTCCGTCCCCTTTAAGCACGTTAGTAATTCAACCTTACTGACACCCCTCCGTACACGTTCAACGTAGGCGCCGGTTCCAACACCCTGCCGCCAAAACCGTTGAGGCGCAGGTTGGACATGTATTTCGTGTCAAACAGGTTGTTGATGCCGATAAACGGAGACAACTCAAATCCTGCCATCTGCAGGCGGTGTCCTGCCCTCAGGTTCGATACTTCATAGGAATCGGAAATAGCGGTATTGGCGTTGTTGATCGCCAGGTCGTCAACCACGAGGACATCCCAGCTCAGGTAAAAACCGGAATCGTGGCGGTAGGCCAGTTCCGCAAACAACTGGTTCTCGGGAATACCGGGCAGCATCTTGCCTTCCGCAGCCATGTTGGTCGGAAAGCTGTCGAACTCGAAATCGGAATAAGTATAGGATGCGGTGAGCTGCAGGCCTTCCAGGATGTCCACGACGATGGCGGCTTCAATGCCGTTACGGTCGGTATCGGCATTCCGGAAAAAAGTACGATTGCCGATATTGGCGACGCTAACCACCTCGTCTTCCACTTCCATGATGAACCCGGCGATGTCGAAATAAACACGCTCCCCGATAAGACCGCGGGCGCCGATTTCAAAGCTCTCCGCGTTCTGGGCATCTACAGAGGCGAATCCGCCAAGACTTACATCAAGGTTTCTTGCCGGATTAGCCAGTTCGGTAAAAGTGGGCGTTTCAAACCCGGTCGCATAGTTGAAATAGAAACTGACCGAATCCGTCGCGCCCCAGGTCAAACCGGCGCTTGGACTGAATTCCTCGAAGTCCAGTTCACCGGACTGGTCCGCGTTGGCCAGGAAGCGGTCATCAACGGACAGGTCCACAACATCATAACGGCCACCCAGCGTAAGCTGCAGGGAATCGGAAATGGCAAGACTGTTGCGGAGGGAAAATCCATAAGACTCCGCTTCTTCCAACTGGTCAAAGGATAATGCGCCTTGAATCCCGGCATCATTGGAATAACGTTGCCGATCGTCTTCCTGGATGTCGATATCGAACCCCGCAGTGAATTGATTGGGACGGCCCATCAGTTCTCCCGTATAGGTGTATTGCCCACCGCCGCCAAAAAAGAAGCGGTCGAACTCAACCACTCCGTCATCAGGCACAAACCGGATATGGGAACCGATGGGCAGAAAGGCCATGAAGTCGCGCCACAGGTAGTAGTTGCGCACCCTGATCTCGTGGTTCTCGCCGAACTGCTTGCGGTAGAGCCAGCCGACCTTCTGTTGTTCCAGTTTTTCACCGGCGTTGGAGCTGAGGTTTCTCGGCTGCGCCTGGCGTCTGTCCATATCCACGTTGGCCTGCGAGATACCGCCTGAATCATCGGCCTGGGGCGAATCCACCAGGTTGAAGATCAGGGTCAGATCGGAGTCTTCATCAAATTCGTAGCGGAGCTTGCTGTTCACCAGGCCGTGTTCCACCCTGGAATTCTCCCGGTAACCGTCGCTCTCCATGTAGGAACCGTTTACCAGGTAATTCAGTTTGCCCGTTTGCCCGCCGAACTTGAGTTGGTATTTCTGGTGGTCGTACTCGCCCAGGGTTACCCTGGCCTCGGCGAACGGCGTATCCGGCCCGTCCTCGGTGTAAAGGCTCATGACGCCGCCGGAGGCGCTGCCGTACAACGCGGAAGACGGTCCACGGATAATTTCGATGCGGCCGACCGATCCGATATCGATATCGTCGACCCCGCTCTGGCCGTCGGCCAGTGTCGCCGGAAGGTCATCGACGAACACCTTGATGCCGCGGATACCGAAATTTGCCCGGGCGCCGAAGCCCCGGATCGCGACACGCAGGTCCTGGCTGAAGTTATAACGGTTCTGGAAAAAGATGCCGGGTACCCGGGTCAGCGATTCGTCCAGGCCCAGTTGCTGACGGCCGGTCTGGATAGCATCTTTCTCCACCACGCTGACCGCGCTGGAGACATCCGCCAGTGACTGGTCCTGGCGGGTTGCGGTAACGATAATTTCGTCGAGGTCGGTAACGGCGTAGGCGGACGTTGTAATGAGCAATATGCCTGCGGCAACCGCAAACCCGGCAAAGTGAAGCTTCCACATAGAATACTCCCCCTGAGTGAAATATGAATTCTTTTAAATCAAGTAATTATGATAAGCAGGAAACGTACCAATTGAGAGAAGGCATAATTATTATAGTTTTATCAGTAATATATATGAAATATTGTGATACGCCCAACAGTTTATTGTGGATGATATTAACCATCCAGGGACGAAATGAACCAATCACTCAATTGAAAACTATCGGTCGACAATATTACTCTGGCCACGCTATGGTTCGACACCGTTATTCCAGAAATGCTTGACCGCAACATTTACAGGTATTATTCTATGTGTGGATTAATGTGTGGATATTGACACAATGGCAACAAACCTTTCTATTGACCCTGATTTGCTTGATAAAGCACTGGATCTCAGTGACGAGAAAACGAAGAAAGCGACCGTTAACAAAGCGTTACGCGAATTCATCGCGCGCCGTGAGCAAGAACGAGTGCTGGATCTTTTTGGAGAATTCGATTGGGATGACGAATTCGACTACAAGCAGGAACGGACCCGGTAGTGACTATCTTTGTTGATACCAGCGTCTGGTCGCTGGCTTTACGGAGGGATTCGGTACCCGACCAGCCCGAGGTACGGCGTCTGCGAGATGCACTCAGTGGCGGTGAATTAATTCATACGACAGGAATCGTGCTCCAGGAGTTGTTACAAGGCTGCCGTGGACCAAGGGCTTGGGAGCGGATCGTCGAGCGCTTCGGGGCGCTGCCCTTACTGGTCCCAAGTAGCGACGACCATATCAATGCGGCACTGTTACGCAACAATTGCCGTCATCACGGTATTCAGGTCGGAACCATAGATGCTTTGCTAGCCCAGCTTTGCATCAGCCGTGAACTAACTATGCTGTCGACTGACCAGGATTTCAGTCATATAGCAGATTGGACACCACTTCAGTTCTGGCGTAAATCCTGACGTCCGGCACTGCCGCAAGGTAACTATGGGTACTTTGTTGCGATAAGCGTTTCTCTACGACGGCATCATCTTCGGATGGGATTGCATCTCCACGTGCTCCCGGGTCCATGGCTGGGCGCTGTCGCAGTAGATTTCCATGACAGGTTTGATCCAGGAAGTATCATCCAGGGAGCCCGCCTTGAGGACGGTGATGGTATCGATTGCCGACGGCTCGCTGGTGATTACCGACCCGCAACGCCCGCAGAAATTGCGGTCCAGGGGGTTCCCGCTGTCCCCGGTATCCACGTAGGTGGTCATTTCACCCTGGATGTTCAGGGAACCTTTCGGCATGACTAAATTTAATGAGTATGCCCCGCCGCTTTGTTTCTGGCAGTTGACGCAATGACAAAGCACAGTCGCCAGGGGTTCTGCTTCACTCGTATAGCGTATGTTGCGGCACAGGCAACCGCCTTCGATTTTGGCCATGTTTTGCTCCTTACAGGTATATAAATTCAAATTTTGGCATCCGTGGTCGGATACCGCGTCTTCGGGTAAATTGTAGCAGGTCGAGCCTGTACCTGCACGAGGATGCCGTAATCTGTTCCGTGATTGATTTGATTAATGCAGCGGAAATAAAAAAGCGGCAAAACAACCCGGACAGGTTGGCTGCGTGTTGCTCCATATATACCCGGGCATTCTTAATGATGATAAAATTTTATATATCGGCATCAATGGGTTTCGGTTAATATCGTATCAGGGCATGAAACAACATTCCGATCTCAGTCAGATCAACGGTGTTGCAGGGGGTGAGGGTGACAGATTATCTGCGTTATGTATGGCCGGGTGGTTTTTTTATTATTACCACCCTGGGCGTGATGCTGGGCGGGGCAGGTTGCTGGTTCGGCGTACTTCTTTTTCCGCTGGTGGCGGGCGTGGAATATTTCCTTGAGGACGATTTGCGCAAACGCGACATGCGGCCGGCGGGTGCGTTGTTCATGCTGTATATTCAACTGATCCCCTGGTTATTTCTCTGGTACGGCCTCTGGTGGTTCCTGCAGACAGACTACCAGTGGTGGGAATGGTTGGGCACGATTATTTCGGTAGCTGGTATTACGGCCGCGGTGGGTTTACCCATTTCCCACGAATTATTTCATCGCCATGAAAGCATCTCCCGCTTTGTTGGTGATTTATTTGCGGTTACCCTGATTTCGGGGGACGTGGAGCTGGAGCACCGCAAAGGCCACCACATTGAGACCTCGACAATAGATGATATCGATACGCCATACCGGGGTGAATCCGTATACGCCTTTATTGCCCGGCTGCTCCCGTTTTTTCATACTGAACCCTGGAACATGGAAAAGCTGCGTTTCGCCAATAAGGGAATGAGTCACTGGTCTCCCGGCAACATAGTCTTATGGGCGGTTGCCGGTTACCTGGCACTGTTTCTGTTTTTCTGTTTGAGTGTGAGCCTGTTTGCCGGCATCAGCGTTTTGCTTATCTCTTTAATAGGACAATGTATAGTCTGTGTCTTCAGTTACGTACAACATTACGGTCTGATACGCGTGCCGGACACACCCATCGAGATACGCCACGCCTGGAACCACATCCGTCCCCTGTCGCGCGTTCTTACCTTCGAGATCGTAACGCATTCACAGCACCATACTGATCCCACGGTGCCTTACTGGGAACTCACACCTTACCCGGATGCGGCGCGGGTCGGCAGCGCCTACGGGTATTTCTTATTGGCCCTGGTGCCCCCTTTATGGCATAAACGCATGCGTGAACACATCAGGCGGTGGGATGAAAACCATGCAACGGCGGCGGAATTACAACTGGCAACAGAGGCGAACCGAGTAGCAGGATGGAACTGAACAAGCTGACCGAGATGGAATTACATTACCATGTGGAACGACTGCAGGGCCGTTACGTGGAATGTATTGACGATGACAGGCTGGAACAGTGGCCCGATTTTTTTACGGAGAATTGCGTATATAAAATTATTTCCAGGGAGAACCATGATCGTGACCTGCCGGCCGCCGCTATCTTCTGCGACAGCAAGGGAATGCTTGAAGACAGGATTGTGTCCTTGCGCAACGCAAACGTCTACGCCGAACACAATTATCGGCATGTGCTCAGTAACATTCTCATCAAGGACCTGAAAGATGGCGTGATCAGCGTACAGAGCAATTACCTGGTTATGCAGACGAAAACCGACGGCGCGACGGAGATTTATAATGCAGGTAAATACGTGGATAAGATCGTGGCGGATGGAGACGTTTTAAAATTCCAGGAGAAAGTCGCCATATTTGACACCCACCTTATCAAGAGTTTGCTGGTGACCCCGATTTGATGCCGGAGCAACCCATGAATACAGTGATCGATACGACAAACGGCTCGTTGTACTGGCCGATAGATGATGAGGCCGGTCATGTGCCTTATGGCGTTTTCACGGACGCCAAAATTTATGAGGTGGAGCAGGAAAGGATCTTTCGGGGCGATAACTGGTCCTTTATCGGTCTGACCGCGGAGATACCGGATCCCGGTGATTTCAAGGCAACTTATATCGGCGATACGCCGGTGATTGTCACCCGGGACAGGGAGGGCGGCATTAACGTGATGACCAACCGTTGCGCCCACAGGGGCGCCCTGGTCTGTCGCAGCGCCAGGGGCAACATCGACGAATTGGAGTGCGTCTACCATCAATGGAAGTATGATATGCAGGGAAAATTGATCGGGGTACCGTTCCGGCGCGGACTAGGTGGCCGGGGCGGGATGCCGGAAGGGTTCAGGATGGAACAACACGGGCTGGACACGTTGCGCGTCGATACGGTGGGCCACCTGATTTTCGCTACATTTTCAGACAAGGTCGAGTCCTTACGGGATTACCTGGGTGCCGTGATCGTCAGTCATATAGAACGGATATGTCACAGCCCGATCAAGGTGCTTGGTGATGAGCGGCAACTGGTCCGGGGAAACTGGAAATTGTACGCGGAAAATACCCGCGATCCTTACCACGCCAGTTTGTTGCACCTGTTTCATACGACCTTCGGCCTCTACCGGTCAACACAAAAAGGCGGCAGCTGGATGGATGATAAAAAACGCCACACGGTTCTGACCGCATCACAGGGTACCGACGAAGGTAAAACAGAAGGGTATGACGGGCTCAGGACGTTCAATGCCGAATTCACCCTGAAAGACCCGTCCCTGCTGGCAGGCAGGAAAGAGTTTGACGACGGCGTGACCCTGGTTATATTGACTACATTTCCAAACCTGGTCCTGCAGCAGATCGCCAATACGCTAGCAGTGAGACAGACCGTCACGAAGGGACCAGCGCAGTTTGAACTGGTATGGACCCAGTTCGGTTACAAAGATGATGATGAGGAAATGCAGAACATCAGGAACAAGCAGGGCAACCTGATAGGTCCTGCCGGCCTGATTTCCATGGAAGACGGTGAAGCCGTGGAAATAGTGCATGAAGCAATTATTCGTGACCAGGAAAAATCATCCTATATCGGCATGGGGGGCGGCAAAGCGGAAGATACGGAACACCTGGTGACGGAATCGGCAGTCATCGGTTTTTGGGAATATTACCGCAACACGATGCAAATTGAAGCTGGGGTCTCTTAACAGATATCGACTTCATGGTTGTACTGTGCTCAATGCTTTTTGACATGTGCCTTATTGAGCCATGACAGGCTGGATTAAAGACATCCTGAAGCGGAAGGAATCGTATACAGCGCTAATTCAACACCCCCAAAAGAAATTCAATGTGCCTCGCAACAGAACACTCCTGCAGGCAGCCCTGGATCAGAATATCGCCTTCCCGCACCAGTGCACAGTCGGTACCTGCGGTACCTGCAGGTGCAGGTTGATTGAAGGCAAAATCAAACCGATCCTTGACTTTTCCTATACACTGACCCGCAAACAACTTGCGGCCGGATATATACTGGCCTGTCAAAGCATGTTGAAGAGCGATGTCGTGGTCGATTTGCGCAAAAGAGAAGAGTCGACCGAACAGTAATAGTGGGCGAAATACAGGTTTACCAGAGGCAGGACTACAAAATGTCAGTTGAAGAGAATAAAGAAATCGTAAGGGGCTATTTCGCGGAGGTCGTTGATAAATTCAATATCGACCTGCTGGGTGAATACTACACCGACGATTGTATTATCCACCGGCCCGAGGTACCGGAACCCATTATCGGTATCGAAGATTTCAAGGCCGGCCTGACCCGGGTCATTGACAGCTACAGCTCGATAAAAACGACTATTTACGAGATGTTCGGCTCAGATGATCGCATCTCCTGCCGCTTGAGCCACCTGGCCGTGCACCGCGACAACTGGAAAAGCCGCATCGGCTATCACGAGGTGGCCGGAAAAACGGTAGGTTGGTCCGCCATCGCAAACTTCAGGATTGAAGATGGCAAAATTGCAGAAGAATGGGTCTGCCGCGACGAACTTGGCATGCTGATCGAACTCGGCGTGCTGGACGTAGAATAACCAGTACGTTTATGCCAAATCACACGTCCCGGTAAAGAACCGCATCCGGTGTGCCCGACCATGCGGGCACGGCGCAGATGCTATTTTCAACCATGAGTGCCGATGTTCCATTTCGTCGCGTCGAGGTGCTGTTCGGCGAATCCACGGGGATGAGCTTCCAGTGTTGTCGCGAGTGAGGGGTTCCAGCGGTTCCACCAGCCGTAATAACAGATAATTCCCATGATCTCGACGATTTCCGTATCGTTGAAATACTGTTTCAGGTCCGCGGCCAGGGTCTCATCGACCGCGTTGGGTACGGAGGCTGATGCCGCGGCAAAACGCAGGGCCGCGCGCTCGGCATCACTGAAAAGTTCGCAGGTCTCGAACTCCCACATGCGCGCGATCTTCTCAACGGCAACGCCGTAGCGTTCAGAGTTGGCGGCAGTGTGGGCAAGGCAATACTGGCAACCGTGTACTTTGCTCGCCATCTGCCCGACCAGTCCCCTTACGTCAGGCGACAGGCTGCAATCGTTATGTACGGCCTCGGAAAGTTGCGCCAGCGCCTGCACCATCTTCGGTTTGCGCGCCATGGTCATCAGCGCATTCGGCAGGTAGCCCATACGCTCATCCCATACGGTGAAGTAATCTTCCAGTTCCGGTGCCTGTTCGCGTTGTAATGGGTCAATGATTGCCATAATAGTTCCTCGCCGTTTCGTAGTTGAATCAAAAATATTTTAACCGTGTATTTTCCTGTCCCGGCCTGTTCAGGAATGCTCTTAAACCGTCAAGTAGTCTCGAATTCAGGGTTTCCGCGGCACGTCTGCCGGGAAGGATTGCCGCCTCCGGTTACTTTGATATTGTAACCTAATGATCATTATTCACCAGGAGATCCGGCATCACAGCAACTCTCCCGCCCATAATTTATTCAGGAAAATTTGCCAGGGCAACACGGTTATATCACCGACCTGACGTTCGTATTTTTCGTTGGATACTACAATCCCCAATCTTGGTTTAAACTCGTTCATATACGCTCGGAGGGACCTCATATCCGTTTTATCTACTCGGCTTGATCCTTTGACTTCTATGGCAACCTCCCCGTCACCCAGTATGAAATCCACTTCAAGGCCGGATTTTGTCCTCCAGAAACTTATCGCGTAATGCAAGTCATGGTATGAACGATGGGCATTAAGTTCCATAAATACAAAATGCTCCAGAGCTTTGCCGAACTGTTCCCCGCGCGCTTCAGTAATTTTGCGTTGACTGAGATGCCCGGCGATGCCGACATCAAACAGGTAAAATTTTGAAGCCTTGGTGATGACCTGCCGGTTTTGTCTTTTTTTATACGGCGGCACAAAGGTTCCCAGTAACGTATCTGCCAATATCTGGAAATATTCTTTTACGGTTTTGGCGTCAACCCCACAGTCCCGCGCAATATTTGCATGGTTGATTAACCCGCCATGGGAATATCCCATCGCTTCAAAAAATCGTGAGAACGCGGGCATGTTTCGCGCCAGGCCCTCATTGAATACTTCCTCTTTCAGGTAGTCCTGCACATAGGCGCGTAACGACCGTTGATATTGATGCTGCTGGAGGTAATGGGAGGGTACCAGACCCTGGTTCAGGGCGCGTAATAAATCAAACTGTTTGATTTCAGGGAAGACAAACGGGAACATTTCAAAGCGCCAGGCTCGTCCTCCAAGCAGGTTGACGCTACCCTTTATCAATTTCCTGGCGCTTGAACCGCACAGGATAAAATTCAAACCGGCATTTTCAATCAGCCAATGAACCTCATCCAGAATGGCAGGCACTCTTTGTACTTCATCCAGTACAACAGGAGATGCCGCTGCCTGTTCCCTGTTTGCCAGGAGTTGTTCACGCAACAGGGAGGGACTTCTAATGAGGTCCAGCGTCACATCCGTCTTGAGAAAATCATAGACTACGCTTTCCGGAAATGCCTGTTTCAGATAGGTTGACTTGCCGGTCTTGCGAGGCCCCCACAAAAACGCGGACTGACCTTGTTCAAGTTCAATGTTCAAGACTCTCCTGATGTTAACCATTCAAGACCTAATTCCCTAATAGTTGCATTATTATGGAGTATAATCCAGAATAGTATGGAAGTAAACCATCACAATCCTGCCAGGTGCCGGGCTCCGGAAAGGGTAATTTTTTTGCTTGCTAACTCTTTTTGCGCGACACCACAAAGGATTCATCGTAGAACCAGAGACCGCCGTATTTCTTCAAAATCCTGTCGGTCGCCAGCAGGTACCTGTCGTCCGTGATTGCCTCGGTCAAGCGTGAGTCTTCTATCTGCGCCACATATACGGCTGCGTTCCATGCCGCAAACAAGGTGGAAGTGCCGATGCTGGCTGATACCTCTGAAGGTAACGTATGCATGTCATATCTGAAGATCGATCGCGCATCCGCATACACATTAAAATTGTATTTCCTTGCTTCCTTACCTAGCTGGGATTTCAATGTGCGCAGTAAATCATGCCTGTTGCGTTGATAGGGATTTTCTTTGGGCCATACTTCTTTGATTATTTCCAGTCCCGGATCATTCCCGCATGAATGAATGCCGAGCAACCGGCCGCCTCGCCCCAGTGCCTGGACCAGCGGGCTCAGTACTTTCCGGGCCTTGAATTCATCTGAAACCCTCAATCGATAGGGTTGTGATGCGATCACCAGGTCAAAGTCGGCCCTGACTTTACCCTGCCTGGGAATGACATCGTCCAGCAAAAATCGATAATCTTCCCTGTATATCACCAGTACCACAGGTCGCTCATAAACGGGATTGCCTGTTTTCGGACTGTGCGAAGCCTGCCAGTTTTGCGCGAGAAAACCATCCAGATGTCCAAGCTGTTCGTCGAATTCGTGCGCAGATGTGCCTGAAAGAGCAACGTCCTTCCATACCATGGTTTTGGCGGCCTCAACTTTCTTCGGGGACATCCAGGGCGCCTCTGAGTAGTACATGTTCGTCAGCACAAGCACTGTTGAGGGATGTTCAAAAAAACGGTCGGACATTTTTGACAAGGATAACCTGACGTCTTCGAGACTGATTTCCTTGGATGCAATATAGAGCGGAATGGTCGGGAAACGGCGATGTGTTTCGCGCATGACCCGGGTGATAACCGAACCGTCCCCCATGCCCGCATCAAAGATGCGTAACGCCGGGGGATTCGGCCGGATATTCCCCAGTTCCATACCCACCCGTTTCGCAATGATCTCCTTCTCGCTGCAGGTATTTACGAACAGCAGGTATTTCTGCCTGTTATCGAAAAAACGGAAATTCTTGTCGCTCGAAACATCCTGTTCGCTGACCGCCTGCAGGTTATCCTCAGGTTGCAATGTGCTTTTTGAACCCGGTATATCGGGCATGACCAGACGCTCCAAAATTCAACGGTTCAATATTGCATGAATAAAAGTGGGATGGGAACCTTAATTTATTCGATAACGTAAAATGGGATTCATCCCACTATCTCAGATGGTAATACACTGAAATTTTCAGTAATGAGTATATCGGAGCGATATTTTCCCAGACCTGAAATCTTAAACAAATGCCATCGTAAATCGCTCGACAAACCAGAAGGACGAGACGATACCGAGCGCATAACTGAATACCAGGCGTAATTGCCGGTTCTCGTACGCACGCGGCAGCGACCTGTACAGGCGTGAAACTGCCCACAGGCCGGTGAATACCACGGCGATGATGAGCACTTGGCCTGCTTCCACACCCAGGTTGAAAAATAATAATGCGCTGATCTTTTCCGTCTGCGGCAGGCCTGTCTCCGTCAGGGCCGCGGCGAAACCGGCCCCGTGTACCAGGCCGAAGCCGCAGGCGACCAGGAGCGGTCTGCGCCAGGTCAGCGTGGTGCGGTCGTTACGGGCGACTTCGCAGGCCAGCATTACGATCGATAATGCAATCACCGTTTCTACGGCGGGGACCGAAACCCGGATTACATCCAGCGCCACCAGGAACAGGGTTATCGAGTGGGCCAGGGTAAAGCCGGTCACGGTGATCAGGATCCGGCGCAGGGTGCCGGCGATATAGAGCAGCCCGGCAAGGAAAAGCAGGTGGTCTATCCCGCCGAATATATGTTCGGCGCCCAGGGCGAAATAATCCTTGATCACGCTTGCAAATGTCTCCGGCGCCGGAATGCGCCACTCGGTCCGCCCCGGATCAAGAATAATGCTGCGCGTTTGTCCGTCATCGAACACAATGCGTACAAGGGATGAAATGGCTGGATTAAACAACGGGTAATCAATGATCAGGGAGTTCTCTGACAGGCCTGTTTTGCATGAATAAATCAGTGAACCGGTCAGACGTTGTTGTGTTGGGATTTGCCCGGAGCCATCACAACCCGACAATGCAATGCGCGGAGCATTGTCCAGGTCAACGGCAGGAGGTGTCTTCCACGAGACCATCACCGTCTGTTCGCTGGTTTCGGTGATATTGATGAAAAGCGGGCGGCTGTCATGGGCGGATACGGTGGGCCCGCCGACAAGGCCCTGAATTATGAAGATCGCCAGTAATAGCGCCCGGTTCATAGTGTTCCTGTGCTGGCGCAGTGAAGTGGCGGGGTGTTCGGGAATATTACATTCATTCCGGCAAATACCATATGGGCGAGGTGTAAGCTCGCTCCTGGATTACTTCAGGATATCCTTGCGGCGGCCCGGTTTCCAGGGCAATCGAATCATAAAGTGAATTCCGCGGCGTGGGTATCTGCAGCACGCGCAGGTAGTAGACTGCGCGGGTGCCGGGATCGAATTCGGGGTCCGTCCATACGGCCGCGAGTTCCACTGTGCCGATGTCGTTTATATAGCGGGCGCTGCTGCGGTCGACAGTGTCGCCCACGGGCGGCAGTTTTCCGGCGGGCCCCGGTGTCCGGTCACCGGACCAGACCGCGTCAAACACCTTTTCCCGCGCCTTACCGTCCGCGTCCAGCCAGGACTTTACCGCCTGGACCCGGTCGAGATTCGCCCCGTTCGGGTCTTTCAGGGCATGTATCAGGAAGCCCGGCGCACGGTCTGCTGCGGTCAGGATGCCCCCCATCGGTACGCCCTTGCCGTAACCCGCCGCGGCGAGATTGTTGCGGCTCAGATCCTCTTCAGAAAACCCGTATCCCGCAAAAAAACGCACGCTGATACGCGGCCCGGTGCTGGCGTAGACCTCACGCCGCTTGAACGCGGCAAAGATCTCCTCCCGGGTATTGTCCCGCGCCCAGACCGCGGCCAGGCCCGAGGCTGAATAGAGCCAGCCGGGATAACCGTAAAAGCCTTCCTCCTTGTTTTCCGGGATGGAATCCTGTGCAAATTTTCCCATGAAATTATCTTCTTCCGCCGAGGCCAGGCCGGTATGGCTGTCCGTGTGGGTATCGCCCCAGAGCAGCCTGTCGGGAAAATCCGCTCCCTGAACCGGCACAAGGATCAGCATAAATACAAACAGGCCGGTTAACCGTTGACAGATAATAAGGCCGGATGGAAAGACTTGCATCGGCTAACCCTGCGCCGGCGTAACGCTGGATTGCGACCGGACGCGGCCGCTCACCCTGGCAGCAAGCGCCCCGGGATCGCGTATTTCCCGCCCGCGGAACGCAACGACCTGGTCCGGCCTGATCAGGGCCAGGTCGGTCTCGTAGATATCCCGGGCCGCAGCGTCCATTATATCAACGACCCTGAGTTCGAGGCCCGCCTCAGCAAAAGCTCTTTTAATTCCCGCTGCCGATGGCGGTTTCGTTCCGAGGCGTAGCAGCGTCCATTCGAACCCGAATTCATCGTAGAGCGAGTGGTCTTCCCCGAGCCACAGGTGCGGCGCGCGCCCTCCCGGGCAGGAGGTCGGGATATAGACATTGGCGCGGTCCGGGGGCGGGTCGCCGTCGGTAACGATAATCGGCGAACCGTCGTAGCGGCTTCCGAATGTGATCCCAGGGATGTTGAATTCCTTGCGTGCGTGGACGTTGAAGTATTCTCCTGCCCTGGCGCGCGCTTCTGCGCCGGCGGGAGAGTCATCTTCCAACTCTGCCGGAGCGACGTTTGCACCCAGTGAATCGGCAAACTGCCGGGCATAGTTCGTGTTGCGGACAGCCGCGGGACGACGCTCCTGTTCGTAAGAGGCCAGCAGGGAATGGGGCGCCGATCCGCGTACTACGGCCGCCAGCTTCCAGCCCAGGTTCACGGCATCCTCAATGGCCGTGTTGTAGCCTAACCCCCCGGTCGGCGTGAACAGGTGCGCAGCATCGCCGCCGAGGAATACACGACCGTCGTGCATGCGTTCGACAACCAGGGTAAAGCCGGCCCGCCAGGTCCCGCGGGAAAGGATTTCCACGTCTGCCTGCGCACCCATTGCAGCCCGGAACATACCGGCGGCATCGGCATCGCTCAATGCTGTTTCATCTTCATCCTCCCGCAGTTGCGTGTGAAATGCGAATTCGCTTTTGCCGTCAACGGCGGCCATGAACGCGCGCCGGTCCCGGTTGAACGTCACGTTCATCCAGGCGGGCGCATGGCCGGACATGGAATAGAAATCGGGCACACGGATATACATGGCGTGCATACGGCCGCCCATGAACTCCCGTACCGCGCCACCATCACCGAGGTAATGAAAACCGAGTGACTGGCGCACAAGACTACGTGCGCCGTCTGCGCCGACCAGATAATCGGCAGATACCGTGAATGTCGCCCCGGTTTCCAGGTTTTCTATCGTCGCGGTAACACCGTCAGGGTACTGTTCGAAACTGAGCAGGCGATGACTGAAGCAAATCGCATTACTCCTGCAGGCGAGAGCGTGCTCGTATAAAACCTTTTCAACCCATTTCTGCGATACCCGGTGGGGCAGCTCGGCGGCGCTCCAGGACCCTGTCAGGGTCTGTATTCGAGACCTGGCCGCGCCGGAGGAAGGCAAGGAAAACCGGGCGAGTTCGTAGCCTGCATAACGGGTGAAATAGGCGATATCGGTCGGGTAATCCGCAGGCAGGCCGAGCGCCCGCACCTCGTCGGCAAAACCGTGCCGGCGGAAGTGCTCCATGGTGCGCGCCTGCGTGGCATTGGCCTGCGGATTAAAGGCCGTGGAAGATTTCTCTTCGACGAGCAGTACACAGATGTTACGCCGCCCAAGCTCGTTCGCAAGCATCAGCCCGCAAGGCCCACCGCCGACTATCAGCACTGAATAACGTTTCTTCACTGAGATGGCAACCAATTTGGGACAACCATAAATTATCTTGCGGGCATCCAGGAATATAATTTTGGGATAAATTCAGGACACCCATGGAATCATAATTTATGGGTGTCCTGAATTTAACACTTCATTCAACGGGTCTGCCGATCTTCATAATATGTTCACGTTTTTGTATCCCCCTGTTGCGCTTTGCAGCCAGTTGCCGCCAGACACTGATGTTACGGTCGGCTTCATACAGGTGTTCTTCGGTCCAGGCCTCGTCATAGCGGTAGTATTCCTGTTGCGCTTCACGCGCCCAGATATCGTCATTGTTGAAACCCTGCAAGGCCATTTCATTCCATTTATTGTCAAAATCCCGGCCAAAATCGCTCTTGTCGCTTTCCTGTTCAATCTTTTTGCCGATGGTCTGGGTGTAATAGTGCCGGTTTTCGTCAATCGGCACATACCATTCGTACTGCGTCATGGTCGGGCCCGGCCAGGGGGTCACCCGCAGTACACCCGGCAGCCAGATGGATATGTTATAGGCAACCGGTGTCGTCCCGAGGTTGCCGTGCGCAACCGTTTCTCCCTCTATCTTGCCTTCGAACACCGGCTCGCAGTGTTCAAATAACTTGTCGTAGACTCCTTTGGGCCCGCTCGCCTCGTCTACGATTTCAAACGCGTCCTTGCCGGTGGGAACCAGGCCCAGGGGCAAGATCAGGTCGTTTCCCTTGACCAGGACGGAGTCTTTATGGATAAAAATATGCGTGCTGTCAAAGCCGTTCTCACAGCCGATGCGCCAGTTTGCCTGGACTTCCGTGCGCCGTCCGCGCACGTAAATATCCTCGTCGAGAAAAGTGGGCGGGACGTCATCCGCCAGGGAAGGTGGCTCGGCATCCCCCATGAATACGAAAATCAGCCCTTTTGACTCGATAACGGGGAATGTATCTATCCGCAACCGGCCGATCATGTTGCTCCTGGGGTTGGCGATAATGTCGCACAACACGCCCGTTTGCAGGTTAAAGGTGAAACCGTGATACCAGCAGGACACGGTGCCTTTTTTGTAGCACTCAATCTTGCGGGAAAAGGCGACTCCGTGATGCAGGCAACGGTCGCGCACGGCATGCACCCTGCCGTCAACCCGCGCCAGTAACAACCGGTCCCCGAGTATGGGAAAGGCTTTGAACTCCCCTTCACCCAACTCGTCGGAAAACAACGTGGGATACCAGTGATTGCGAAAACCCAGCCGGGCTTCCACGTATTGCGGATAGGGCGAGGTCTTACCGGTCGATGATAAAGTTGTTCCAATTTCTGCAGGCATGATCCGGTTCAAGTCATGAGGTTTGTATCAATATTGCCTTATAATAAGATAAGCTGAAAAATCCATGAAGACAAACAACAGGGAATACACCCATGCTTGACAAAGTCCGCACGATACAATTGCAGGATATCCGTAATCAACTGTTCATCAACGGCGAGTTCGTGGATGCCGAGGATGGCGCGACCCTCGATGTCGTCAACCCCCATGACGGTAGTGTGATTACCGCTATCGCCGAGGCGAAACCTGCGGACGTAGACAAGGCGGTCGCTGCCGCCCGGGCGGCATTCCACGGCTGGAGCAATACGTTTGCGTCCGAACGCGGTCAACTCATCATGAAATTGGCCGACAAACTGGAACAGCATTTTGACGAGTTTACCGAACTGGAAAGCCTGGACACCGGCCATCCCCTGAAAGACACCCGGCGTCTGGACCTGCCCAGGACCTTGCTGAACCTGCGTTATTTCGGCGGCATCGCGGATAAGATTGACGGCCGGGAGGTACCGGTGGAACCCGGTTTCCTCAGCATAGTCAAACGGAAACCGGTTGGCGTTGTAGGGCAGATCGTTCCCTGGAATTTTCCCATCATGTTCTGCAGTTGGAAGCTGGGTCCCGCGCTTGCCGCCGGTAACACCGTGGTGATGAAACCTTCCGAGCTCACACCTCTATCAACACTCAGGCTGGTGGATCTTATGAATGAGGTGGGTTTTCCGCCGGGCGTCGTGAATATCGTCCCGGGCTATGGTCATACTGCCGGCCAGCACATTGCCGAGCATGCGGACATCGACAAGGTCGCCTTTACCGGTTCTACGGCAACCGGCCGCAAGATCGTCCAGGCTTCGGCAGGCAACCTGAAACGGGTCTCATTGGAGATGGGCGGCAAAGGACCCAACATCGTGTTTGAAGACACAACCCTTCCCGCAGCCGTCGGCGGGTCGGCATTCGCCATCTTCCACAACCAGGGGCAAGCCTGCATCGCCGGTTCCCGCCTGTTATTGCACGAGGCCATTGCCGATCAATTCCTGGAAAAATTCACCGGCCTGGCAAAATCCATCCGGCTGGGGAACCCGCTGGATGATGAAACCGAGATGGGGCCGCTTACGTCGAAAATGCACCTGGACCGGGTGCTCAACTACATCGACGTCTGTAAAAAAGAAGGCAATAAAATACTTGCCGGCGGCAAACAACCGGATAACGATGAACTCAAAAAAGGTTATTACATTGAACCGACAATAGTCGAGGCCGGACCCGGCGATACTGTGTTTCAGCAGGAGGTATTCGGCCCGTTCGTATCGGTGACCCGCTTCAAGGATGATGCCGAGGCGCTGGGACTGGCGAACGCGACCGACTACGGTCTGGGCAGCGGACTGTGGACCAATAACCTGCAACGCGCCCACAGGTTCTCCGACGGCATCAAGGCCGGCATGGTCTGGGTGAATTGCTACAAGCGGGTCCATCCCGCTTCTCCCTTCGGCGGCGTAGGCGAATCCGGCTATGGCAGGGACATGGGTATAGAATGTCTGCAGGAATATACCTCGCCCAAAGCGGTGTGGATCAACTACGATGCCAAAATCCCGCCATTTTATTCACGCTGAAAGAATAGCAGTAGTTTATGCCTGCATTGAGCTTGAGTCTTTACTACCAGCTGTATCGCCCCTGAATAGCAAGACTTCTTGGCCGGTCAAGCAGCATCTGAAAAGATCCGGCTGCAAGCGGACTATCATTGGCGAATGACCTGGTAAATTTATCTGTCAGGTTTTTCCCTACCATTGCAATTTCCCAGGTGTCCCCCTGGTTGCCCAGGGCGATACGAACATCCAGTTTTGCGTAAGACCCTTGCGTTACCAACGGGTCATTGTCCGAAATAATTTCAAAATCATCCGTGAAGTAGATATTTATGTCGGTTACGAGCCTCAGAGCCCGGGGCAGCGGTAATAGATGGCGCGCATGTACATAACCACTGAATTCAGGTGAATACGGCGAGGGCTGACCAGTCAGATCCTGCACGCAGGTTTGGCCGGGATTCGCCATTGCAAACTGTAAGGTTTGCAGGGCGGTACAACCACCATCCGGATAGGATTTATATTCAGAATCAAGATAGGCAACTGCGGTATCCACAGTGAGATTGTCGGTCACCTTGAGGCTCGCATCAAACTCCACACCTTGAACCACGAGTTTACCCACATTTTCTACGTTGAAGGTAATCCCCGTCTGGAGCACGGCCTGTTGCAGGTCCGTATACTCGTTACGGTACCAGGTCAGGTTGGTGGCAAGTCTTCCATCGAACCAGGTTGCCTTTGCTCCTGCCTCGTATGCATCCACTTCTTCCGGACCAAACGTCAACGGGTCGGGCGGGCCTGACACATTTTGCGCGTCGAAACCACCCGATTTAAATCCCTGGGAAAAGGAAAAATACGTCATAATGTCTTCCGTCACATCATATTGAATATTTACGGAAGGCGTTACATCGTCATTGGATATACTGAGCGGAACCGGTCCATGCGGTGTTCCCAAGCCACCGGCGACAGGTCCTCTCGGCGGCAATGGAAACATGCTGAGCGGAAATGGCAAGGGTTTAAACGTACCGGAAAGTGCGGCAGCGCCATCTGTCGACCCTATAAACAGGCTTTTGACCCCGTCCTTCTGTACGTCTGTCCAACGCAGGCCGACTGTGCCGCGTAAGGAATCAGTAGCATGCCAGGTCAGTGATCCAAACAGTGAAAAAGTCTCTTCATCCTGGCTTAGATCATTTTGTGGTCCTACCGGCAAGAAGGGAGCATATAATGGTCCGACAGGTGATCCGAGCAATATCGGAGAAACGATATCCGCATAAATCTTGTTCTGGTTGAACAGGTCACTGGATTGCCAATAAAAACCCGCAATATATTCAAATCGATTGCCGGTTGGTGAAGTAATACGGAACTCCTGGCTGTATTGCTCAAAATCCTCGTTAAAATTGACGCCAAGCAGAGGCAAGGGAACGCTGTCTCCGTCAAAACCCTGGCGGTAATCATAATTGGAATACCCTGTGACAGAGGTAAACGTGTGATTCCACATATCCAGGTTAAGGGTTAAGACGTACTCCCTTGTATGTGCGGCTGTAAACTCTCCAGGTGTATCGGCAGCTATCGTATCCAGCTCGTCATTGAGTGGTCCAAACACACGCAACGCGACGGCGCAACCACCACCGGGGCCTGGAAAGGGTGGACCCGGGGGACAGTTAAAGAGCTGGAAATGCGGGTTACGGTCACCGTCAGACTCTGCAATTTCCGCTTTAAATGTTGCATCAAACGAGTCAGTCGGTTTCCAGGTAGCAGTGGCGCGTATCTGTTTGTCGTCCAGGTCGGGTCCCTGAACACCTGTATGGAAGTCTCTGACGAAACCACTCATGCCGTAGATTTTGGTAGCGACGCGGACACCGAGTGTATCCGTCACGGGTCCGCCCAGTGCAAATTCAACGCTCCTCTCACCATCGTCAGGCTCAAACAAGAGGTTGACGTACCCTTCGAATTCATCACCCGGCTTACGGGTGATGACATTCAATGCCCCGGCAATGGCATTATTGCCGAAATAAGTGGATTGGGGCCCGCGCAGCAACTCTACCCGCTCAACATCAAAGAGAAGGCCGCGAGAATACCGGGACCGGCCATGATAGATGCCGTCGACAAATGTTCCGACGGATTGTTCGAAACCACCATTGATACTGGAGCCAACGCCGCGAATATAAAGTTGATCGCTGGCCGGCGCATCTGAAATGATGATGTTTGGTGTCTGTGCGGCAAGTTCGCCCAGGTCGGTTAAATTCTGTTTTTCTATGCTTTCCCCTGAGGTGACCGCGACAGAGATTGGCACGTCCTGTAGAGATTGCTCTCGTTTCTGGGCGGTAACAACGACTTCTTCCAGAATATTGCTCTGTGCGATTGTGAGGATAGGAAATAAACCCATTAGACAAACACAAGCAAAGATCAGTATTGCAAGCTTGCCTGGAGAGAATCGAAGCTCGCTCTTCAAACTGTTTCGATAGTACATAACACCCCCGCGACTTGATGTGACTGCTCACAACCAATATCCATCAATTGAAAATAGTTTATAACAGATAAATGTTATTACAAGTGTTTTTACACATGATATAGTACGGTATATCAAGATAAAAAAACACGAATGTACTTTGCGAGTAGAAACTTCCGATAATCGTTATTTATCCTGGCCAAGTTCAGACCACACGCTCATTCCCTGCGAAGTTTATATCGACCCGCATATTTTTGAGCAGGAACAGGAGCTGATTTTCAAGGGGGCGGTCTGGCACCTGTCAGGACTGCTTGCCGATATCCCCAAACCGGGTGATTTCACATCCACATATATTGGAACAACTCCTGTTGTTCTGCATCGTGCACATGACAATTCTATAAATGCTTATGTCAACAGATGCGCTCATCGGGGCGCCAGGGTAATCAGGGAGTTGAGGGGAAATAATAAATTCCCGATATGCCCCTATCATAACTGGCGCTATGACGGGACCGGGAAATTACTGGGCGTCTCAATGGAACGGGGAATGCAGAACAAAGGCGGGTATCCGGACGACTTTTCAAAAGACTGCCATGGGTTAAAAACTCTTCGGGTTGAAACTATCAAGGATGTTATCTTTGCGACGTTTGACGACCGGGCGCCGCCACTTCGTGAATATCTTGGCTCGGCGATTGTCGGGCGCATTGAAACGATTTGCATGCGCCCACTACGGATCGTTGGATATCAACGCCAAACCGTACATTGCAACTGGAAGCTGTTTGTCGAAAACAACAGGGACACATACCACGGACCGCAACTCCATACCTTCGTTGGACAGTTTGGTCTTGCGATGCCTGTTGACCGTGTGAGCGTTGACATCCACAATGCGCATGCGTTGTTGAGTTCATGGTTACCATCCCCTACCGATACTGATGGCAAAGACAGATTTCCGGCTCAAAAGGGGAAATATGAACTGGATGATCCAAGTATCGCAGAAGGCTTTGATGCATTGGGTGATCTGCAATTAAGCGTAATCTCCATATATCCGGGCTCTTTATTTACCTGTATCCGCAATTCGTGGAGTTGCAGGCGTATTATCCCAACCAGCCCGGGCACAACGGATATCGAATATACCTGGTTCGGATATGACAATGAGTCTGACTATGAACACGAGTGCCGAAAAAAGCAAAGTAATCTTTTAGGCCCTGCCGGATATATTGCGATGGAAGATGCTGAAGTTTTGGCTATGACCCAGAATGCAATTTCCAGGGGGGATACGTCTTATATCGAATTCGGTGGCGCCGGTATCGAGATTACTTCAGACCATTTTAATTCCGAAGCCACGGTTCGGGCCTTTTGGAAAGGCTACTGTGAGATGATGCAAATCCCGACACCTTAGTTTGCCCGAGCTAAATCCAGGTCATCTCAAAACAGATGCACACACCCGCCCACAGCGCATCAACAGAGCGTTTAATTTACAATCTTTTAGATAAATACGCAGATTGTCTCGATAACGATGATCTTGAGAATTGGCCAGGGTTATTCCGGGAGGACGGGAAATATCTTATTCAGTCCAGAGAAAATCTTGAGGCCGGTATGGATGGCGGTTATTGGATGTATTATACCAGTCAGGGGATGATGCGTGACCGGGTTACCTCTCTACGGCATATCAATACGTTTAACAAGCATTATTATCGTCACCTGATCAGTAATATTAAAATCAGTGAACATGGCGATGACAGTTTCTGTGTTCGTTCCAATTTCCTCGTTGTACAGACTAATTTCGAAGGTAAATTCGAGTGTACCAATGCAGGGGAGTATCGCGACGTAATTACAATAGCGGATGGTGAACCGAAATTTAAAGAAAAGCTGGTTATTGCAGACACATTCCATACTGTCTCTGCGATTGTATATCCGTTGTGAGTAACCGCCTTTATCTACGATTACGCTTTCGGTTGCGGATGCTGGTTAACCGAAAGAATGAGTGAGCAGATAGTGTTGTTGGGACATATCCTGATACCGGCTACGGTATTTGTCATCATGATGTGTCTCGGGCTGGACCTGCGGATTGAAGATTTCAAGCGAATTTTTATTTATCCGCAAGCGATAATAACCGGGATCTGCGGGCAGTTGCTTCTATTGCCGGCTATGGCTTTTCTCATAGCGGCATGGTTTGAGTCCAGTCTTGTATTACAGATTGGTATTGTATTACTGGCAGCCTGTCCCGGAGGCCCGCTTTCCAACAGCTTTGTTTATCTGGGGAAAGGCAGGGTAGATTTATCTGTGAGCCTCACCGCCATTAATGGATTTCTGGCATTAGTGTCGACACCTTTTATTGCATCTTTAGGGATCGCAATATTTGCGGGTCAATCCACAGATATTCAATTGCCTATTCTAAAAACCATTGCACAAATCTTCATGGTTGCAATCCTGCCGATAGTTCTCGGAATGATACTGAGGGCAAAATTCCCACAAATTCATACAAACCATTTACAACTGGTCCAGCGTCTGGCAGTGCTCATGCTGGTTACACATATATCGATTGTAATTACCATGAACTTTCCCCGTATAGGCGCTACTTTTGCTGAAATGATCGTGCCGGCACTATTTTTTTGCATATTAGCTGTGATTACCGGAGTAGTGACCTCAAAGCTCATGGGATTGGACAAATCCGTTCAATTTACCATCGGCATAGAAGTAGGATTACAAAACGTAGTACTGGCGATACTTATTGCTGAAGTTATTCTAAAGCGGCCGGAGTTCGCCTTGTTTGTTTTGACCTATGCCGTCGGCACCCTGTTTATTATACTTCCATGGGTATACTTGCATCGACGCCAACAGACTGAATACTGAGCGAAAACGGTCAGAATGTTGACAGTCGGAAGTCGGGTTAATTTATTGGAAAAGCGCGTGTGTTAAACGGCAATGATGCAAGACTCACGTCGAATCAAACGCAAATGGAGACCGGTACACATTGCCCATCATGATTTTGAGCGTATGCAGTAAATGTTGTAAATCTGCTTCTGGAATGTTTGCCTGCGCTATATTCAATTGCCTGATAACAATAGGAATAACCTCATCATAAAATTTTCGTCCCTTTGAAGTCAGTTGTACTATTACATAACGCTGGTCTTTATTTTTTTTCTGCTTGATGATTATTTTTCGTTCCTCCAGTTTTTGCAGCATGCGACTGAGAACAGATGCTTCTATCAAAATGACATCTGACAGTTCTCGAATCGATACACTATCAAAGTCATACAGCGTGTAGATAATCCGCCACTGAACAGGAGTCAGTCCAAGAGGTTTTATGGCTTCTTCGATTTTTGCCTGGCTTTGCAGAACGATGTGCCACATATACAGAAAAGGATATTCCAATAACGGCAACGACTTTTTACGGCTGGATTGTTTTAAGGAAGAAATAACCTGCATGTATAACTCCTGAAATTACAACACCTGCGCCAATGATAACATGCCGGATACATAGTCTGGGGTTGTTTGCAATCGATTATTTTGCAAAAGATCGATATTATTCTCCCTGTTGAAACTCTCTCTTATTCACACTCAAACAGATAGTGGTGCCACTGAGCTTTGCGGCAGCCCGTTTATTGCAGTTGACATAGCTGGTCACTGTGAAGAGGACTGATCATGCCGGAACAACAAAAAACAACATTGGACGATTTGCTTGCCAAAGCGCACAGTATCGGTGAAAACGCGGCTTCACAGGCAGACCAGGCTGAGAAAAACTGCAAACTCTCCGATGAAATCGTTGCAGACATCAACCAGGCCAGGCTGATCCAGGTGCTGCAGCCGAAACGGTTCGGCGGACTGGAATTGGGTTTCCCGGCCATGGTGCGTATCAGCCAGGCCCTGGCGCAACATGACATGGCGGCATCCTGGATTTACAGCCTGTTCGCCATTCACCACTGGTGGGGTTCACTGGTCAAACCGGAGTTGCAGGACGAAATGTGGAAGGAGGACCCGCATAAACTGTTCTCGGATGCCTTCGCTCCTGCCGGGAAAGCGACTCCGGTAGCTGACGGCTATATCCTCAATGGCAAGTGGGCGTTTGTCAGCGGCGTTCCCTGGGCTGACTTTATCGCACTGGGGGCCATGGTGCAGACAGAGGCGGAGCCTGAATACTTCATGATGTTTCTCCCCAAAGGTGATTACGAGGTGCTGGACGATTGGGATACGGTAGGAATGCGCTCCTCCGCCAGTTGCAGTGTGCAGGTAAAGGATATGTTTATCCCGGAATACCGGGCGATCAGTATGGGGTCCATCATCAATGATAATGTTGCCCCGGGACACGTCTATAACAACGGTCCCCTGTATCGCTTGCCCTTCGGCCCGGGCTTGGCCGTATCGCTGGTGGGCTGTCACGTCGGCGGCGCCCAGGCGATGTTGAGGATGTATAAGGAAAGGATGAGTAAACGCGTGCCCCTGTTTACCGTAGAACGCCAGGACGAAATGGTCCCGTCGCAGATGATCCTGGCTGAATCTTCGGTTAAGCTGGAAGCCTGCGAACAGTTAATGTACCGCTACGCCGACGAGATTATGGAAGTGGGTACGGCAATCAGCAATGGCGAAGAGGTGGATACCCTGGAGGTGCGTACAAGGACGTTCGCCTGGCGCTCATACCTGGGCCGGGAGACGAGGTCGGTGGCAGATACTTTATTCCAGAATACCGGCGCATTCGCCATCTATGCGGGAACGCCGATACAACGGTTCTGGCGTGATTTTTACGCCATAGCCCAGCACGTGGTGTTCAACTATGAGGTCGGCACGAGAAATTACGGACGCTTCCTGCTGGGGTTGGAACCGCTGCCGGCAATTTATTAGAATTCCTGAAGGACTACCGGCCATGTTCACCAGGCAATCCCGTAGTCATCGCCCTGGTTACTCGCCGCACCCCACATACTACCGTGTTTGCGGTCAAACCAGATGGCGGTGATAGGGCCTGAAGTCCTTTCCTTCAGTTCCAGGGTATAACCCATATCCGACAGCCGGTCCCGCACCCAGGCCGGCACATCCTTGCGTATCCACATCTTGCCCGGCTCGGAAGGATGATCCATGAACGAACCGCGCATCTGGAAACTGTTTATGTTGGCGGCTTCGGCTGCCTCCTGCGGGTTCATTTCCCATTCCACCTTGTTGCCGCCAGCGGTTTACCGGTAACCGCTACCCAGTGTTGACCGTGGAGTACGGGTTTTTGTGTTCGGGCGGTCGCAGATCCTGAGAGCAAGGCAAGGAGTACGGTGAATACAAACAAACCCAGTGTATGCAGCTGCAAATGTATGTAGCATGGTTGTCTCACCGCGGAACTCCTGGAGAAAATATATTATTACTATAGCAAAACAACTGGTGTTAACAGGTGGGATGATGTTACTCATCACCGGTTGTAGTGGGGGAGGGGGAACCAAAAGCCAATCGCCTCCGGCCACTCCCCAACCTCCGCCCGTCATGCCGGAACCGCCACCGGTCACGGCCGAGCCTGACGAAGCTGAAGCTGAATTGCGCCGGGAATATGCCGGGCACCCCGAGTTCCGCAACCAGCCCGCCCTGGAGCAGGTCAACGCCCACTATGCCTACGCCCGCGGCGCCACCGGTGAAGGCGTCACTATCGGCATTATTGACAGCGGCATTGACCCGGGACATACAAAGTTTGCAGGGAAATTACATACCGATTCCTTCAATGTTGCAGGATACGACCCGGACTACAGCTTTTGTGCAATGAGCGAACCGGACGGATCCTGCTCACTGGATGCGGGACCTCCGTCACATGGCACCCTGGTGGGAGGCGTTATAGCGGCAAACCGGCAAACAGACGCCACCAATGGAACCGGAAGTGAGTTTGCCGTTCACGGAATTGCCTTCGACGCCAAACTGTTCTCGGTGGGTATCCCCTTCGGCGATCCCCCCGATTACTATGATCCCATTGACCTGAGCCTGCCCGGTTCCCTGGGTTCGACAGACCTGGAGTTTGCAGAGATTTCCAAACGGTTAAACCCCAGTGTCACGGCCATCAACCTGAGCTTTGGTTTTTTCGGGAACATCGAGGATTACAATGAAACGGAGATCCGCGGCGCTTTGCCCCTCACCCTTGAAGCTATTGCCCAGGCAGCTACCCCGGCCAGTGAACGCACCATCTACGTATGGGCAGCAGGCAATGCCCGCGGCGAAGTACACTTTGACGGAACCATAGAGTCTGCTACCTCGGTCGAGATCGTGGCTGGGCTCCCTGTCCGTATTCCTGAACTGCGCGGCCACTCTGTTGCCGTGGTCGCAACCGACCAGAACGGTGAGATCGCAGGTTTCTCCAGCCGTTGCGGCATTGCAAAGGATTTCTGCCTGGCAGCGCCGGGCGTAGAACTCACAGCGCCCTTACCCAACACCTACTGTCCAACCGGGTCCGGGGACTGTTACGCCAGCGCGTCCGGCACCTCTCTTGCAGCGCCTGTCGTCACTGGCGGGGTTGCCTTGCTTGCCCAGTACTATCGCGACCAACTCGGCAACGATGAGATCGTCAGGCGCATGCTGGAAACGGCAAACAAGGAGGGAATATACGCAGACTCTGACATCTACGGCCAAGGGTTTCTTGACCTTGACAGCGCCACCCGGCCGGTCGGTGGCACGCGCATGCTGACCGGTCATTCACTTTCCGGACCTTCAGCCCCGGAAAGCCTCAGCACCGTCTCTCTTGGCCCAGCCTTCGGCGATGCGCTCTCTCGCGGGCTTGCCTCCAGTGAGATAGCGAGCTTCGATGAACTGGATGCGCCGTTCTTCCGTCCGCTCAATGATTACATCCAACCGAACGCGAGCGCCGGCGCACGCCTCGAAGAACGCCTCTGGGTGTTGGGCAATGATCCGCGCGGCGGCGTGTGGAATACACAGGACCTTGAACTAAGGATGCGACTTGAACCTGTGCCGGATCGGCGCTATTACGGCTTAATCCCGTCAGGGATTTCAGCAGAAGCTGACGCTGAAATAACCGGTCTTCACAGCTATACTCGCCGGGGAACCGGATACGATACAATCGAATCCCGACTCGCTTCATTGTCCTTGACTCGCCATGCCGGAGACAACGAAATCTTCTTCGGGCTGCGCAGCCATCCGGGTTGGCGTTTCGGGCTTCATGCCACCGGCTCAATTACTCCGGGGACATTCACCGACGATGCAGCCTTTACCAATCCCTTCCTTACGTTCGCCCGCAACGGCGCGGCCGCGGGCATCGCAATACCAATAGGCAAGAGCGCTCTCAGTATCGCAGCGTTTCACGGCGCTGCGCAATACGGCGAACGACGCGATATCGACACCAGTCAGTCTACCGGCGCGCTGGCTGAATACCGCTTCGCGCACAACAGGCTGTCCGGGGTCGCCATCCAGGCAGGCTGGTTGATGGAACCAGACCGTCTTGCCGGCAGTCGACCAAGCGGTGCATTCGGCGAACTGAACGCCGATACTGTCTTTACGGGAGTCTCGGCATACCGTCGGCTCGGTAATCACTGGACCGTCCTTGGCGACCTCCATGCGGGCGTCAGCCTGACCGGGATGCAAAAATACGGGATGCTGCGTGATCCGTCCGCTCTGTGG
Source organism: Gammaproteobacteria bacterium (assembly GCA_026710545.1). GTDB lineage: Bacteria > Pseudomonadota > Gammaproteobacteria > Eutrophobiales > Eutrophobiaceae > JAAXHV01. Next base: position 34,346 of record JAPOQU010000010.1, read on the forward strand.
ACCAGCACTTTTGCAATTGGTGTTATCGGCGAAGACATCGGCTATACGCACGACCGCCTGGCGTTCAGACTGTCCCAGCCGCTGCGCGTTGAGTCAGGAAACGCCCGCTTCCATTGGTCCTCGGGCCGGACTCGGAACAGGCAGGTACAGATCGAAAGAAGCACTCTCGACCTGGAACCCTCGGGTCGTCAGCTTGACCTTGAACTGGCCTATAGCCGGCCCTGGAAAGGCGGACAGGCCCACCTGGCGACACTCGTCACCCGCCATGCAGGGCACACCCGCGGACAACACGATTTTGCATTACTGCTGCGTTACAACCGCGACTTCTGAAACATATTTTCACCAGAAGTCCCATATTTCCTGTACGCATCTTAATCAAAAAGCTTGTAAGTCAGAGTCAGAGTGAGAGTTTCGGACAAGATCAATGTCGGATCAGGGCACTGAAAAACAGCGCCTGCTGCAGGCTGTACAGACTGCTGTTTCTTGACATTCCTCTGGGCGTCGGGCGATAATATTCATGCATGCAAAGATGAATTATCTCGCAGCTCAGAAAGTATCAGGAGGCGACATACATGTCAGGCGATAATAAGGCTCGCAACGTTACAGTTGAAAGATCATTCACCCATACTAACCCGGCCCCTAAAACCGAGCCGCCGTTCTCGGCATTAAGAGTTCCTGAAACTGAACAACCTGCCCAGATACAACCGAGTCAAACCAGTAATAGTAGCAGTGACACTGGCACCAGTAACTGATTATTCCTGATTCTTCAGGATAAGCTCCTGTTGTGGGTATTCCATTTAATGAGGCCATAGGCCTTTTGCTCTACTTGGCGCCTGGCTTCCTCGCCATGCAACTCTACCGTGTCAGTTACCCAGCCAAGCGCATGTCTCAGTTCGAGAATGTCGCCTGGAGTATTGTCCACAGTTTCATAATTCTTTTAGGTCTTGCAGGTACATCATGGATCTTTGATAACAATGATTTTAATCCTTTCAACCTGACAAGGGATGCCTCCATCCAGCCTAAGACTATATTGGTCCTGCTTATCGGTGGGGTCGTCTGGTATTTATTTCTCGTAGGATTTTATCGGTTACGTAAATTTATTCCCTTCTTGCCCGACCCTGACTCTCAAGCGATTTGGCCGGTTGTTGCCACTCACGCTCCTGATGATGAACTCTGGGCATTGGTACGTACAAAACAGGGTATTTACTACTTCGGGTGGCTTGATAAATACTCTTTCGATCCGGCAGCCGAAAATCATGAATTTGTTCTCCGTCCTGCCTATCTCCTGGATGCCGAACTTGCAGTCAGGCGAGACTTGAAACAAGGCGGAGTATATCTGAATACCCGAGATATCGAATCATTCGAAATGATTCCCGGCAATGAAGTGATTGGGACAAATTAAACTTCATAGGTGAAAATCAGGCAGAATTCGAAATATCAACAACTGATTTACTATATTTTATTTTGCAATTTATATACTTAATTACCTGTAATCATTAATTATATTATAAAATAAAATGTAAACATCGATGGTTTGAGAGAAACCAATGGATATGTCGAGCTCAAATTGGCAGTTTGCCGCAAGGCATATTCTGAAACACGTCATAGTTGTGGAAAGGCGATTGCTGATGTATTGGGTTCCATCAAAGATAAGCTTCCTGACGACGCCGTGCAAATGCTTGACTGGTTGGCAACTGAGCATACCGACCCAGATAAAGAATTATGGAATGAAAAAGCCATAGGTGGCCAGTTCTATTATTGAGGAGATATTATTGGACACGGTATCAACACGACTCGTGGACGTGCTGCCGAGGCTATTAGCACCCTCATTCAGCGAGATGCCTCGTACATTGATCGCTTTCGTTCTACCATTGGACGATTGGTGAACGATAAAAGCATAGCTGTTCGTGCCTGCGCGGGGTCTACACTCCTAGCGATAACCAATCACGATTGGGAGTTTGCTTTAGAGCAATTTGCCAGACTTACCGAACCTCAGGGCAGTTCTTATGATGATCTCTTGCTCGCGACTAAGGACGTAGAGCATTTTATTAATTACGCGCTAGCGGACCATTTTGGGATACTTCAGTTGACAGATTAGGAGTAACATTTGCAACAAACTGTTGCCAAAATAGATGATGAAGACATCCAACATCTGAACAACTCAGAGAAGCCCTACACCTGTCCGTTAAGAGGCGCAGAATCTAACAGAGGGGCTCGGAACTGCCATTCGGGTTTTTCTCACAAAGAACAATTTGTCCTTAGTCAACTCATCCAGCGGGACGGGTTTTGACACGTCATCAACAATTGTGCATTGTCGTGGGGAGTGTTGTAGTACCAGTTCAATCAGATATGGAAATATGTATATGAATGATTGCGTATTGGTACTTTACGCAGATGAAACCAAAATAATTAAGCGGGTGGATAGCTATACTACCACTACTGGATCAACCGTCTGCGCACCAGCACGACAGCCCAGTAAAAGCTGACGAGGGCAAACGCAAGCAGCACACCGATATGGAGAATTACCTGGGATATTTCCTGTCCGGTTGCCAGGGGGCGTATCAGGGCGATTGAATGACTCAGGGGCAACAACCGCACCACGGATTGGGCAAAATCGGGTAAGGTCGCAACGGGATAGAAAACGCCGCAGAAGATGAACATGGGTGTCAATACCAGGGTGACGTAGTAGTTAAAGAAGTCATAAGATCGGGAAAACGAGGCGACCATGATGGCCGGACCGGCGAAACACAAGCCTGTTAAAAAGAAGAGAGGGATACAGAGCAGCGCCTGCCAGTGCGAGATTGCGCCCAGTAAAAATGCCACCAGTAAAATGGCCGAACTGCTGAACAGTCCCTTGGTTGCGCACCACAGCATCTCGCCGGCGACGATATCGTCAACCTCCAGGGGGGTTGCCAGCATGCCTTCGTAGGTCTGTTGCGGGACCATACGCGTATAGACTGAAAACAGTCCTTCAAACGTTGCCGTGTTCATCGACGATGAGGCAATCAGGCCGCTGGCCAGGAAAGTCAGGTATGGTAATCCGCCCAGTTCGCCAACGAATCGCCCCAGTCCCAGGCCGAGTCCCAGCAGGTATAAAAAGGGTTCGCCGAAGTTAAACAGTAAGCTGGGGATCAGTAATTTCCGCCAGACCAGCAGGTTCCGGCGCCAGACCAGGAACATCCCGAAACGCATTTCAGGGAGACGCCAGTCGATCATGTTTCCCTCATCTCCCTGCCGGTCAGGCGCAGGAATACGTCTTCCAGGTTGGCGGGACGGTGCAGGTAATGCACCTTGGGCTTGTCTTCAACCCGCCGGATAATTTCACCGGGGGCGTCGGTAAAATAGTAAATTGTCTCTCCAACTATCTCCACCCGGTAGATATCTTGCTCAGTCAGTATGCCCGGCAGCGCATCCATCTCCCCGTGAATTTCCACAACTTCGGGTTCCACGTGGTTTTTGATTAACTGTTTTGGATGCCCCTGGCTGAGGATAACGCCGTGGTCCATGATCACGATATCGTCACACAGGCGTTCCGCTTCTTCCATAAAATGAGTCGTCAGCAACAAGGTTGTACCCGAGTTCTTCAACTCACGCAACCTGCCCCAGATCAGGTGCCTGACCTGGGGGTCCAGGCCGGTCGTCGGCTCGTCCAGTACCAGCAGGCTGGGTTCATTGACCAGGGCCCGGGCAATACTCAGACGCCGTTTCATGCCGCCCGACAGCTGGTTGATCCGGACATCGGCTTTTTCACTCAGTTCGACAAATTTCAATAACTCCCGGATCCGGTGTTGCAACGCCGGCCCGCTGAGGCTGAAAAACCCGGCATAAACTTCCAGGTTCTCGGCAACGGTAAAGTCCGGGTCCAGGTTATCCAGTTGAGGAACGATACCGATGTCTTTCCGTATCTGCCTGGCATGCGTGGGGACATTCAACCCCAGGACTTCCAGGTCACCGCCAGACAGGGGGGATTGTCCCAGGATCATCCTCAACGTAGTTGTCTTGCCGGCGCCGTTGGGGCCGAGCAGGCCGAAGCAACCGCCGTAGGGCACCTGCAAATCTATTCCCTTGACGACAAATTCTCCGTTAAAGGACTTTTTCAGGTTTTCGGCTTTTATGATGAAATTATTCATGCAGGATTACCGTCTTTCACGTCCGACATATTGATGAAATGCCGGTCTACAGGCAAGCCGTTTCAATTCAGAGGTAGCTCATGGGTATAATAATCCGCAGATTACGCAGATTGACGCAGATTAAATATAATCATTCTATTATCCTCTGTGATCTCTGTGGTAAATATTAACTGGACGAAGAGCATGAACATCAAAAGCGGTCGTTCTACAGTCATAGCCGGCAACGGCATGGTGGCAACCAGCCAGCCCATAGCAACCGACATCGGCCTGGGTATATTGAAAAAAGGCGGCAGTGCGGTGGATGCAGCCATCGCAGCCAATGCAGCCCTGGGACTGATGGAACCCCATATGTGCGGCATTGGCGGCGATTTGTTTGCCATTGTCTGGGATGAAAAACAACAACAACTGCATGGACTCAATGCCAGCGGCCGTTCTCCCAAGTCTCTCAGCCACCGGGAACTGGCCGGGCGTTTAAAACAGCTGGGCACACGCCAGATTCCACACAACAGCGTACTGTCGGTGTCTGTTCCGGGTGCGGTCCACGGCTGGACCACGTTACACGAGAAGTTCGGCAAAATGCCGTTTGCTGAACTATTGGCGCCGGCAATCCAATACGCGCAAGCCGGATTTCCGGTGTCGCCTGTCATAGCCGGTCAGTGGCAGTGGGCGGCGGCTGAAATATCGGGCACCGTACCGGGGGCGTTCAATACCTTGTATACCCCGGAGGGCCGGGCGCCCGCCGTCGGCAGCATATTTACCAATGAGGACCTAGCCCGCTCTTACCGCCTGCTCGCGAATGACGGCAACAAGGCCTTCTACCAGGGTGAACTGGCTGACCGTATCACCGGTTTCATGCAGGAGAACGGTGGTTACATCGACCACGCCGACCTGCAATCACACCACTCGGACTGGGTCGCGCCGCTGTCGGTGAACTACCGGGGTTATGATGTATTTGAATTGCCGCCCGGCGGCCAGGGTATCGCCGCCTTGCAGATGTTGCAGATGCTCGGGGACGATGACCTCGCCGCCATGGGATTTATGAACGTTGATTGCCTGCACCTGATGCTGGAGGCAAAAAAACTGGTATTCGAAGACCGGGCGAAATATTACGCGGATCCGGATTTTTCCAGGGTCCGGACAGGACGCCTGTTGAGCGCGGAATACAGCAGGAAGAGACGATCCGGGATCAAGGACAGCGCGGCGCTGAAGGTCCGGGCGGGGGAGGGAATTTTACGGGATGGCGATACCATCTACCTGACGGCAGCGGATTCCGCAGGCAACATGGTATCGTTGATCCAAAGCGTGTATTACTACTTCGGCTCCGGTATCGTCGTCCCCGGAACGGGTTTTGCCCTGCAGAACCGCGGGCTGATGTTTTCCATGGACCCGTCCCATGCCAACGTGTACGCGCCGGGGAAACGGCCATTCCATACCATTATTCCGGCATTCGTTATGAAAGACGGCAGGCCTTTCATGAGTTTCGGCGTTATGGGTGGCGATATGCAACCCCAGGGGCACGTGCAGGTCTTGACGAATATCATCGATTTCGGGATGGACTTACAGTTGGCGGGAGATGCGCCGCGCTGGCGTCATGACGGTTCTACCATGCCCATGGCCGACGCGAATGAATACCTCACGGACGGTGGGGTAGTTCTGATGGAGAGAGGTTTCCCGGACCAGGTAGTCAAGGAACTGGCCAAGCGCGGCCACCATGTGCAACGGGCGGAAGACGGCTTCGGCGGCTACCAGGCAATTATGAGAGCCGGCAACGGCGTATATCACGGCGCCTCGGAATCCCGCAAGGACGGACATGCAGCGGGTTACTGACCCCTGATTATCCTGCCTGAAGCTCCCGGCGCAGCTTCTCGATACGCGCCCGGTTCACCTCGAAGTCGTAGACAGCGTGCCACGACCGCGCCGCGGAACGTACATGGATCACCTTGTCCGCAGCGCACAGGCGGCACTCCAGGTCGTCAATGTACCCGCGCCGGCTGCGGCAGGCAGCGTGCACATAATCATCCGTTGCAGTGATAATGACAGTTCGCGCCGCACCCTCCAGCAGGTTTTTCAGACGCTCGAATGCGGCGCCGGGGTCCCCTGGTACATGGAGTGGCTTGATACGGTGATAAAATGCCGCGTCGTCCCGGCTGCAGACGCAGGTATGAGTCCATGGACAAGGTGCGAGTGGCTCGCACATAACTTATGTCATCAAGCAGTGTATATTGTGCGTTAATTCCGTATCTTACTACCGGGATATTACGACATCGTAATGACTAATCAAACCCTGATTGATGCCGACCGGTCGCTGCTCTGGCACCCCTATGCGTCCATGGTGGATCCGCCGCCGGTATTTCCGGTTGTTTGCGCCCGGGGTGTGAGGCTCACGCTTGCGGACGGTCGCGAGTTGATCGACGGTATGGCGTCCTGGTGGTGCGCCATCCACGGCTACAATCACCCGGTATTGAACGCGGCCGTCGGGGCACAGCTTGAGGATATGGCCCATGTCATGTTCGGCGGCCTGACCCACGAACCGGCGGTCAGGCTGGCGCAGAAGCTGGTGGATATTACCCCGCGTGATCTACAGACCGTTTTCTTTGCCGATTCCGGCTCGGTGTCGGTGGAGGTTGCCATCAAGATGGCAATCCAGTACTGGGCGGCAAAAGGGCGTCCCGGCAAGCAAAAGCTGTTGACCATACGGCAGGGTTACCATGGCGACACTTTCGGCGCCATGGCTGTTTGTGACCCGGTCACGGGCATGCACTCACTGTTCAGGGACGTGTTGCCGGAACATTACTTTGCCGATACTCCCGGAATCCGCTTCGGTGAGGAATGGGACGATGATGATATCGAGTCTCTGAAAGCGCTGGCTGAAAGCCGCCACGATGAAATTGCCGCGGTAATTCTTGAACCGGTGGTCCAGGGCGCCGGGGGCATGTGGTTTTACTCCCCTGCGTACCTGGACAGGGTCAGGCAGATCTGTGATGAGTTTGACCTGCTGCTGGTTTTCGACGAGATTGCCACCGGGTTCGGCAGGACCGGCAAACTGTTTGCCTGTGAACACACCCGGATCAGTCCCGATATCATGTGCCTCGGCAAGGCGCTCACCGGAGGCTACATGACTATGGCGGCTACGCTGACGACTGCCAGGGTTGCAGATACCATCTCTGCTGAAGGTAAAGGCGTATTCATGCACGGACCCACCTTCATGGCGAACCCGCTGGCCTGCGCCGTGGCGCTGGCAAGTATCGATTTGCTGGAACAGACGGGCTGGGAACAGCGGGTCGCTGAAATCCAGGCTCAATTACAGGATGAGCTGGCCAGGTGCAGGGAACTGGACAACGTCGTTGACGTAAGGGTGCTTGGCGCCATTGGCGTGGTAGAGGTAGACCGGCCCGTGGATATGCATGTCGTCCCGCGCCGGTTTGTGGACCAAGGCGTATGGATCAGGCCCTTCGGCCGGCTGATCTACATCATGCCTCCATATATTATAGACGCCAACGATTTAACCCGATTGACCAGTGCAATGTATCATGTTGTGGTTAAACTATCCCATTAGCTATACAGTGGAACAGGTTCGGATGAGCGATTATCCCTGCGGATGATAGTCCTGAATCGCTCATCCGAACCTGGCGGTGCATCAGATGAGGATATACATTTATGAGTGAGATTTTTGTAATCGCCGGCGCCAGCCATGCTGCAGCCATGCTGGCCCCAAGTCTGCGCCAGCAGGGCTGGCAGGGCAGAATTGTTGTTGTCGGCGCCGAAGCCTCCATACCTTATCACCGTCCGCCCTTGTCAAAAGACTACCTGGCCGGGGAGAAAACACTGGATGAAATACTCATCCGCCCGGCAAAAGTGTATGAGAAATCAGAAGTTGAGTTCATTCTGGACACCACTGTGGAGTCCATCAACAGGGACAACAAGACTGTGCGGCTGAGTAATAGCGAAACCCTGTCCTATGACAAGCTGGCGTTAACCGTAGGGTCAAAAGTGAGGAAAGTGAACCTGTCGGGAGTGGATCTGGACGGCGTGTTTTACCTGCGTGATTTAAAGGATGTCGAGCGGATAAGCGCATACATCAATGCCGGGGCTAACGCCGTGATTGTCGGCGGCGGGTACATCGGCCTTGAGACTGCGGCGGTCCTGAACAGGAAAGGCATGAACGTCACGGTGCTGGAGATGATGGAGCGGGTAATGCAGCGTGTAACGGCCCCGGTGATATCGGAATTCTATACCCGCGTACACCGGGAAGAAGGCGTCAGTATTCGTTGCGGTACCGGCGTGACCGGTTTTAAGGGCAACGGCAAGGTTGCCAAAGTCCTGTGCAGTGACGGCAGCGAATTTGCTGCAGACCTCGTTATTATAGGTGTCGGCATACTGCCGAACACGGAACTGGCCCAGGCGGCAGGGCTCAAAATCGACAACGGCATTGTAGTCAACGCCCAGGCGCAAACATCGGACCCGGATGTTTTCGCCGCCGGGGATTGCACTTATCATCACAACCCGATCTACGACCGCTGGGTAAGGCTCGAGTCGGTACAGAACGCCACGGACCAGTCCAGGGTCATCGCCGGCGCTGCCTGCGGCAAGGATACAAGTTATAACAGTGTGCCGTGGTTCTGGTCGGACCAGTATGACCTGATGTTGCAGATCGCCGGACTGTCGCAGGGTTACGATGAAATCGTTACCCGGGGCAACCCCGGAGAGGGCCGGAGTTTCGCGGCGTTTTACCTGAAATCCGGCAGGGTGATTGCTGTTGACGCGATCAACAAACCGCAGGAGTTCATGTTCAGCAAGAAACTGATCCCGGCACGAAAGGTAGTGGATAAGTTGAAACTGGCTGACACTGACGTACCTGTCAAGGAATTGCTATAGTTCCACAGGCTATGCATAAGAACGGAAATAGATCAGGTTACCGGCAACGGGTCGGCGTCAGCGCGCTCCTGACAGGTTTGTTACTTTTGTTGCATCTCAGTCCGGGCGCTGAGAGCAGTATTCCCGTGAAAGCGGCGCGTCTTGCGGATATCGCGGTCTATCCCCACAAGTTTGCGCCGGCTACCGTCGTCAGCCTGAATAACACCGCTGTTTCCACGCAGGTGGGTGCGCGTATTGATGAAATCTCCGTCCGTGTCGCTGATATTGTCGAACCGGGCAGTGTGCTCGCCCGGCTGGATTGCACGGATTTTGAACTGGCAAGGAAACAGGCAGAGGCGACAATAGCGTCCCTCCGGGCGCGCATTAAACTGGCGCAACGCCGCCTGGCCAGAACTGAGGCGCTGGTGGAAAAGCAGACCGTATCGGAAGAGTTGCTGGACCAGAGAGAAGCCGACCTGGCCGTATTACGCGCGGATTACCAGGGCGCATTATCGCAACTGGATATGTCCAAACTCGACATTTCCCGCTGCACGATAGTCAGTCCGTTCAAGGCCGTCATCACCGCAAGAACAGGTTCGGTGGGAGAGTTTGCACAAAAAGGGACGAAGCTCATCGAAATTGTGGATATCGGGCAACTGGAAATTTCTGCGCAGGTGCCGGCCACGGACATCGGGCAGGTTGTAACCATCAAGGACCTGTATTTCGAAGATTCAACAGGCCGTTATGATGCCGAGTTACGCGCGGTGGCGCCGACAGTCAATACCCAGACGCGCAACCGGGAAGCAAGACTGCTGTTCAGTAACACAGCGGCCCTGCCGGGCGCAGCCGGCAAACTCGTCTGGCAGGACAACCGGCCACATATTTCCGCCAGGGTACTGGTCCGGCGCCAGGACAGCCTCGGAGTCTTTATTGCCGATAGGGGCAAAGCCAGGTTTCATGCCCTTCCCGGCGCGCAACAGGGCAGGGCAGCGCCAACGGCGTTGCCGCTGGATACTTCGGTGATAACGGAAGGGCAATACGGTTTGCAGGACGGGGAGGCAATAGAGGTTATTCGCTGATGAATTTCCTCAGGCGGTTTTTATCCAATCACGTACTGGCGAACCTGGCATTCGGTCTGGTACTCGTCCTGGGGGCGCTCTCCTACCTGCAGATGCCCAGGGCCAAGGACCCGGAGATTAACTTCAACTGGGTCAACATCATCAGTATTTATCCCGGCGCCTCTGCGACAGATATTGAAAAACGCATTACCGACCCCGTTGAAGACGCGTTGCGCAGCACTGTCAGGGATATAAAGTATGTGCTCAGCACCAGCCGGGATAACATCTCCAATATCCTGGTCTGGTTCAAACAGGTTGATGACGCCACGTTCAACCAACGCCTGGTTGACCTGAGACGGGAAGTGCAGAACACCTATGTCGATGAGTTTCCCGAAGAGGCTGAAGAACCGGTTGTCCAGGAACTGAGCACTTCCAACTCGTTCCCAAGCGCCATAGTGGTGGTAACCAGCCCCGGCGACGATGAAAACCTGAGACGGCAGGCAAACAGCGTAAAAAAAGACCTGGAGCGGCTCAGTGGCGTAGATGGCGTTGCCGCGACAGGGCTGGCTGACCCGGAACTGCATATCAGGTTTATTCCCGAACGCCTGGAAGGGCTGGGCATAACGCCGGTGGATATTTCAGAGACTATCCGCGCCTATTTTCGCGATACCACCGCGGGCGACCTGGAAACCTCCGACGGCACATGGATCGTGCGTTTGACGGGCACCAGCCCGGATCCGGCAATCATGCAGGACTTCCCTGTCGTCACGGCAGCGGGGGTGGTGCCGCTTGGAGAGATCGCCGAGTTGATCAGGACCAGGGAGGAGCGGTCGTCGCTCGTCACCTTTCGCGGTAATCCTGCGGTGACCCTGAATATAGCCAAGCACGCCGACACGAACATACTGGAACTGATTGACAGGCTGAATGAGTACCTGGAAGAGCGTAACCGCCTGAAGGCCGCAACCGGCGTGGAGTTGTTCCTGGCGGACGACCAGACCGTGAGTACCCGGCAGGCACTGGCGCTGATGCAGACCAATGCGCTGCTCGGCCTTGTTCTGGTCATGCTGGTCACCTGGGTATTCCTGGGCACCCGCATCGCATTCATGACCAGTATCGGTATCCTGTTTACTCTTGCCGGCACGTTTCTCATTCTCAACGCCAGTAATTTTACGCTGAATAATTCCGTGCTCCTCGGAGTAGTGGTTGTCCTGGGAATGATTGTCGATGACGCGGTAGTAGTGGTTGAAGCCGTGTATTACCGCCTGCAACGGGGACTGGACGCCATGACTTCCGTCATTGAATCCTTCAGGGAAGTGTTCGCGCCGGTTACCACCTCGGTGATGACGACTATCGCCGTGTTTCTTCCGCTTGCGCTGCTGCCTGGCGTTGTCGGGGATTTTATGCGCGTCGTGCCGATAGTGGTAACGGTAGCCTTACTCATCAGCCTGGTTGAGGCATACTGGATATTGCCGTCTCACGTGCTGGGGATGAAACTGGATTTTGCCAACGCCGGCGCCGTTCAGAGAAAAAGGGCGGCGGCGAACCATCGGCTCCGGCTTTATTACACGCGGGTCCTGGTTAAATCCCTGCGCTACCCTGTTGTTATCCTGTTATTGATTATTCTGCTGATAGCGCTGGCGCTGGGCGCCCTGGCCAGCGGGCGGATCCAATACAACTTTCTCCAGTTTGACCCTGTGCGGATGTTCAACCTGAATATTGAACTTCCCCAGGGCGTATCGGTGGAAGATACCAGCCGCATCCTGGTAGAGACCGAGGCAGAGGTGTTAAAGGAATTTCTCCCGGGTGAACTACGCTCCTCCGTCAGCTTTGCCGGCATACAGTTGACCGAGACGCAGCCATTTTACGGCGATACCCTCGGCCAGATAATGTTCAGTTTGTATCCGCGCGCCCATGATGGTCGCCCGGTCTCCGTTATTGCCAAAAATGTCTTGCAGCGCGTGGAAAGCATGCCCGGGCCGATTGCTGTATCAGTCCTGGAAATGGGTGGCGCGCTACCTGCGAGCAAAGCCGTCAGTGTCAAGGTGCTGGGCAGTGAATACCAGGCCATGCTGCAGGCTGCCGATGAACTGCGTGACTTCCTCGAACGGCAGCAGGTGTATAAAAACATCACTCTGGATTACCGCCCGGGAAACCCCGAACTGGCTTTGCGCCTTGACGGTGAAGCCGTACAGCGGGCCGGTCTCAACCCTGCAACCGTGGCGCGCACCGTGCAGACTTACGTGGATGGTGAAATCGTGGCCGTGTTTCAGGATGCGGGGGAGGAAATCAAGGTCAGGGTGGTGTCGAAAAAAGACAGTGACACTAATATAGATAACCTGATGCGGCAGACCATCTCGTTGCCGGACGGCCAGTCCATTGCGCTGGAAGAACTGGTGGTGAGTATGCCGGGGAGAGGCGCGCAAAGCATTCTCCACTACAATTTCCGCCGGGCGGTTACCCTGGAAAGCGATATCGATACGGAGCAAATCAATACCTTGCAGGCAAACGGCCTGATCAGGGATAAATGGCGCGAAATACAGGCCGGATATCCGGATGTCTCCATCGATTTTTCCGGCGAACTGGATGATATCACCGAGAGCCTGGATGCCATAGGGCTGTTGCTGCTGCTTGGTCTGGGCGCCATTTATGTTATTTTAGGCACGCAATTCCGCAGCTATTTTCAACCATTCCTGGTGATTACCACGGTGCCGTTGGCATTTACCGGCGTCACGCTGGGGCTGCTGGTAACCGGGAATCCCTTAAGCCTGTTTACCCTGTACGGCGTAGTGGCGTTGTCGGGCATTGCGGTGAATGCCGCCATCGTTCTGATCTCGGCAGCCAACACCCGCCTGGAACAGGGTATGAGCCTGTTGCATGCGACGGTATATGCCGCCCGGAGACGGGTTGTGCCTGTTTTTATCACCTCGTTGACAACTATTGCGGGATTGTTTTCACTGGCCGCCGGACTGGCCGGGAAATCACTGGTATGGGGTCCCGTGGCTACTGCGATCGTGTGGGGACTGGCGATTTCAACAATCCTGACATTACTGGTTATCCCCCTGCTGTATCGAACTTTTATGGCATACAGTGCAAGGACTGTAAAAAACTGATCCCGCTGCATAAGGCAGTGAATAAAAATAACCGGCTGATGCAGACACACCCATAAAGGAATTGTTATAGTATAAAGCCGTTTTTCAGCACGCCCTGAAATTAATGGAATTCACCGTGAACAGGATCATTCCCGGTACCGGGGCGGACCGTCATCAAGCAGAAGTTATGGTAAACAGATCTTTCGCACAGGCATTCCTGATATTGCTGCTTCTCAATTTGCCGCTCGTATCGAGCGGGCAAAATGCCGTCCCGGTGAAAACCGCGCGGGTCAAGGACATCGCAATTTACCTCTGGGAATCCGCGCCGGCGACTGTCGTCAGCCTGAATGACACGTCCGTCGCTGCCCAGATCAAGGCGCGTGTCGACGGGATCTCCGTGAAGGTCGGCGAGGTTGTCGACGCCGGCAGTGTGCTGGTGAGGCTGGATTGTACGGATTACCGCATCGGCCAACAGCAGGCCGAAGCGGATATCGGCGCACTGGAGGCCCGTATCCGGTTGGCCGAACGGCGCCTGGAAAGAACCAGGGAACTGGAACGGAAGCAGACCGCGTCCGCCGAATTGCTGGACCAGCGCGAAGCCGACCTGGCGGTCCTGCAGGCACAGCTTCGGGGCGCCCTGGCGCAACTGGAGACTGCGCAAACCAACATTTCCCGTTGCACCATAAGGAGTCCGTACCGGGCCGTGGTTACCGCCCGGTTGGCCGCAGAGGGGGAATTCGCCGACATGGGAACGAAGCTGCTGGAAATCATGGATATCGAACAACTGGAAATCTCGGCCCAGGTCCCGACCCTGGACATCCAGGCTGTCGAACAGGCCGACGAGATCTATTTCGAAGATACGGCCAGGCGCTATCCGGTTAATTTGCGCACGGTGACGCCGGCAGTCAATACCCAGACCCGCAACCGGGAAGTCAGGCTGCTGTTCGGCAACGAACAGGCGCTGCCGGGCGCCGCCGGCAAGCTCACCTGGCGGGATAACCAGCCGCACGTCTCCGCCAAGTTGCTGGTGCGGCGCGGCGATGATTTCGGCATCTTCATCAATAACACGGGTAAAGCCAGGTTTCATGTCATACCCGGCGCCCAGCAGGGCCGGACCACACCGGTAGACCTGCCGCCGGACACGGTTGTAATTACAGAGGGTCATTACAGGCTGGAAAATGGACAACCAATCATTTTATATAATCCGCGCTGACCTGCTGAAAAAGGGGACAGATTTAAAATCTGTCCCCGGTGTCCCCGGAAAATCTGTCCCCGGTGTCCCCGGAAAATCTGTCCCCGGTGTGCCCGGAAAATCTGTCCCCGGTGTCCCCGGAAAATCTGTCCCCGGTGTCCCCGGAAAATCTGTCCCCGGTGTCCCCGGAAAATCTGTCCCCGGTGGCCTCTAATCATGAATTTCATTCGGCGGTTCTTATCCAACCACGTACTGGCGAACCTGACGTTCGGCCTGGTTATCTTCCTCGGGGTGTTTGCTTACCTGGACATGCCCAGGGCCAAGGATCCGGAACTGAACTTCAACTGGGTCAACGTCTTCACCGTTTTCCCGGGCGCTGCCGCTGTCGACGTGGAAAAACGCGTGACCGAACCCCTCGAAGACGCCCTGCGGCGCAGTGTCAGGGATATCAAGTTCGTCAACAGCACCAGCCGGGATAATGTTTCCATGATCCTGGTGCGCTTCAACCAGATCGACCAGGAGAGATTTGACAAGCGCATGATCGACCTGCGGCGCGAAGTGCAGAATACCTATACCGATGAGCTGCCGGAAGATGCGGAAGACCCGGTGGTCTTCGAGATCAGTACCTCCAACGCGTTCCCCAGCGCCATGGTGGTGGTGACCAGCGCGGGGGATGATGAAAATCTCAGGCGCCAGGCCCGTTTCGTAAAAAAAGACCTGGAACGTATCCAGGGCGTGGACCGGGTGGCTGACGTCGGCACAACCGACCCGGAATTGCAGGTTGCTTTTTTTCCCGACCGCCTCGAGGGGCTGGGCCTGACCCCTGCGGATATCTCCGAGACCATCCGCAGCTATTTCCGGGACATATCCGCCGGCGACCTTGAGACTGCCGACGGCAAGTGGGTCGTGCGCCTGCAGGGAACCAGCCCCGACCCTTCAACTTTGAGGGATTTCCCCATCATCACCGCTACCGGCGTGGTGCCCCTGGGGACCATCGCGGAATTGACCCGTACCCGGGAAGAGGCGGCAGAGATGGTGACCTATAAGGGCAAACCCGCCATGCTCCTGACGGTCACCAAGAACCCGGATGCCAACGTATTGGAACTGGTGGATACACTGAATGAATACCTCGACAACCGTAACCGTTTCAAGGACACAACCGGCGTAGAACTCATCCTGGCTGACGACCAGACCGTCAGTACCCGCGAAGCCCTTACCATAATGCAGACCAACGCCCTTATCGGCCTGTTCCTGGTCCTGCTGGTCACCTGGTTGTTCCTGGGAACACGGATCTCCTTTCTCACCACCATCGGCATCCCGTTCACGCTTTCAGGCGCTTTCCTGGTACTCAACGCCACGGGTTTTACCCTGAACAATACCGTGCTGCTTGCCGTCGTGATCGTCCTGGGCATGATAGTCGACGACGCCGTGGTCGTCGTCGAAGCCATTTACTATCGCCTGCAACGGGGCGCAGAGGCCATGAACGCGATAATCGATTCGTTCAGGGAAGTATTCGCTCCCGTTACCACCTCGGTAATGACCACTATCGCCGCTTTTCTGCCGCTGGTCATGCTGCCGGGCATACTGGGAGAGTTCATGAAGGTCATCCCGCTGGTGGTGACCATTGCCTTGCTCGTCAGCCTGTTCGAGGCCTACTGGATTCTGCCGGCCCACGTGCTGGCGTTGAAAGTCAATTTCAGGAAACCCGGGTTCATAAGCAGGAAGCGGGAATCGATCAGTTACTGGCTGCGCCTGCGCTATACCCAGGCGCTGGTCAACTCCCTGCGCCACCCTGTTATTACCCTGGTTTGTATAATACTGATCCTGTCCCTGGCGGTAGGCACGGTAGCCAGCGGCCTGATCCGTTTCAATTTCTTTGAATCCGATGCCGAACGCATATTTTACGTAAATCTGGAGATGCCCCAGGGAACATCCCTGGAAGACACAAGCAGGACACTGGTAACGGCAGAGGAGCAGGCCCTGAAGGAATTGCTTCCGGGTGAACTGCGCGCTTCGGTCAGTTTTGCCGGACAGCAGTTTACCGACACTGCGCCGTTATTCGGCGACACCGTGGGCCAGGTCATGTTCAGCCTGAACCCGCAGCCCAGGGACGGCCGCCATGTTTCGGAAGTCGCCGATGCGGTGTTCCGGCGTGTGAGAAACATACCGGGACCCATAGAAGTCTCCATCCTGGAAATAAAGGGAGGCCCACCGGCGCGCAAGGCCGTCAGCGCCAAGATTCTGGGCAGTGATTATTCGACCATGCTGCGGGCGGCTAATGACTTGCGTGATTTTCTTGAAGAGCAGCAAGTGTATAGAAACATCACCCTGGATTATCGTCCCGGCAACCCGGAACTGGTGCTGCGTCTCGACGGTGAGGCGATACAGCGGACAGGATTGAACCCTGCAGTCATAGGACGGGCATTGCAGGCTTACGTCGACGGCGAACTGGTGACGGACTTCCAGGATGAGGGCGAGGAAGTAAAAGTCCGGGTGCTGGCGAAAAAGGACCGGCATATCAATACCGACAACCTCATGCGCCAGACAATCTCCCTGCCCGAAGGACGTTCCATCGCCCTGGGTGAACTGCTGATCAGCAGCCCGGGCATCGGCCGGCAAAACATCCGGCACTATAACTTCCGCCGGGCCATTACGCTGGAAAGCGATATTGACAAGGATCGAATCGACACCGTACAGGCCAATAATCTCATCACGGAAAAATGGCACAGCCTGCAGGCCAGGTATCCCGAGCTGTCCCTGGACCAGACCGGTGAACTTGAAGACATCGATGAAAGCCTGGATGCCATCTGGCGCTTGCTGCTGCTTGGCCTGGGTATCATCTACATCATTCTGGGGACACAGTTCCGCAGTTATTTCCAGCCGTTCATGGTGCTTGCTACCGTACCGCTGACATTCACCGGCGTTACACTGGGTCTGCTGGTGACCGGAAATCCGCTCAGCCTGTTTACCCTGTACGGCGTGGTGGCGCTGACCGGGATTTCAGTCAACGCCGCTATCGTCCTGATCTCCGCGGCAAACGCCCGGCTGGAAAACGGCATGAGCCTGCTGCACGCCACGGTCTATGCCGCCCGGAGGCGGGTAGTCCCTATCGTCATCACCTCCGGAACCACGGTGGCGGGCCTGCTGTCGCTGGCGACCGGCTTCGCCGGCGAATCGCTGATCTGGGGGCCCGTGGCAACCGCGATTGTGTATGGACTGGTGTTTTCCACGCTGCTGACGCTGTTCGTTATCCCGTTGTTGTACCGGACGTTTATGGCGTACAGTTCGAGGGGTGTGCAGTAACCGGGGACGGACTTAAGTCCATCCCCATTGAGCAAGGGGTGTGCAGTAACCGGGGACGGACTTAAGTCCGTCCCCATTGAGCAAGGGTTGGGTAGTAACCGGGGACGGACTTAAGTCCGTCCCCATTGAGTTTGCTTGACATGGTTGCAACGTTATGGACAATAAAATCGTGAATGGGTACCGGACGCCCGGAATTACGGGAGGTTAAAATGGCAGAGCGTAGCGCGAACCCTGGCGGCACAAGCGCCGAAGCCGTCGCCGCACAGGAGTTTGTCCAGCCGTCGGTCCTGAATGCGCTCCCGCACTTCCTGCTCCTGTTGATATTTCCGCTGGTAATTTGTGCAGCGTTTTACGGGGGCTGGTGGATCATGGGGCCGTTCCTGTTTATCTGGCTTGAGAACAGGCTCGATCTCTATTTGGGCCTGGAAGAACGCAACATGGACCCGTGGGGAACGCGAGACAGCCAGTTATACATATACAATCTGGCAATCTGGATCTGGGCCGTACTGTGGCCGGTGGTCCTCGTATTCGTACTCTGGCAGATTTTTAATGGCGGCCACCTGGCCGTGTGGGAGGCCGTGCTGGTGATATTTGCTCTCGGCATGGCGTCCCAGATGGTGTTCATTATCGGTCATGAGCTGGTGCATAAGCGCTATGAATGGGAGCGCAGGTTTGGCGAGTTCCTGCTGGCTTCGGTCACCTACCCGCACTACGCCACGGAGCATGTCTATATACATCACCCCCTGGTCGCCACGCCTGCAGATCTCGGCTCGGCGCGCAAGGGGCAGAGCTTCTGGGAATATTTCCCCCGGGACGTGGCGAACAGTCTCGTCGTAGCCTGGCGTTTCGAGCGCGACAGGCTGGCGCGCCGCCACCTCCCGGTCTGGCATTACAGCAATCCGTTCTGGCGTTATTTCCTCATGGTTACGTTCTGGTATGGCTTCGGATACTGGATCGGCGGTATCTGGGGAATCCTGGCATTCCTGATGTTCAGCGCCAGCTCGGTCCTGTCAATGAAGATCATCAACTATGTCCAGCATTACGGATTGCGGCGTATCCGCCTTCCCAACGGCCGCTTCGAGCGACCCCAGCCGCAACATTCCTGGAGCAGCGACTACAGGTTTTTCAACTGGATCTATTACAACGCGCAGCGCCATGCCGACCACCATGCCGCTGCAAGCCGGCCTTATCCGCTGTTACAGCACTGGAGTGAGGATCAATCGCCGCAACTGCCCGGGCCCTACGGCAAAATGGGCGGCCTGGCCATGTCCCCCCGCCGCTGGTTCGAGACGATGGACCCGTTGGTCGACAAGTGGAGGCAGCGTTATTATCCGGAGGTCAAGGACTGGAACGTTTACGACAGCCCTGCATTTGACGCGCGTCCGGATATGTTCGATACAATTTCCGCGATCATGGCAGCATCGCCACGGCTTTCCGAATGGATAAACCGTACCCCGGCGTTGCTCGACATCCTTCAGGACAGGGAATTCACCGATCTTGACCTGCCGGACGGATTCGGACCGAGTCCCGAGTTTGAGTTGATCGCCAGGCGCGGGCTGACGCGCGTGTATTGGACCCTGGAATTCACTGCTGACGAAATGAAGGAGCAGGTTGCAGATATCCCGGTGCAGGACACGAAAGATGCGGTAGAGATCATGCGCAACTGGTCGAACGACAAGGTCCTGCAGGTTGCCATGCACACGTTGCGCGGCAACCTGTCACCGGTTGAAGCGGGGACGGCGCTGTCCAACATTGCCGAAGCCTCGATCGCCGGTGTACTCTCGGCTGCGGTGGAGGATTTCACCCAGCGGCGGCCCGAAGGCGGTGTGGCGGCAGTGGTTCTGGGAGAGATTGCAAACGGCGAAGCGACGCTGGGCGCCGGGCTTGACATCATGTTCCTGTATGACGGCAGCGGCTCACCCGATTATTACCGGACATTGAGCGAGCGCTCTCTCGATGCGTTGCGCGCCCTGTCACGGGACAACCTGCTGTTGCAGCCGATGTTGCCAGGCCGGGCTGAGACAATTGTCCGTTCTCTCGCTGACTTTTCGGAACACCATTACAGCAACTCCTCAACAGGAGAGTTGCTGGAACTCTCACGGTCGCGCTGTGTTTTTACATCAGGGGATGCCGGACTGGGAAAACGGTTTGAGGATACGCGCCTTGAAATTCTGGCCAATGGCGCCGCCCGTGATGCATTGCTGAATGAATTGCGTCAGGCAGATGAGGGCGCGCCGGAGGCCGGACTTCAGTCATTCGAGAATATGCGCGGCGGTCTCCGGGACATCGAACGCGTTGCCGCATATCTGACTGTAACCCATGCAGCAACGGCGCCGGAGGTTATCGCCGCAAGCACGGTTTCCGTATTCCAGAGCGCCGGCGAAGGCGAATTGATGCCTGACGATACCGCGCAGCGGTTGGCAGAGGCAGCAAGAATGTGGCGCAACCTGCGAGGAATCCTGCGCTTGCTGGGAGAGGATGGCAGCATGGATGACGCTGCCTGGCCAATGGCCAGGACAGTCATTGCCCGTGCCTGCGGAACAGAAGATTTTGATGCGTTGAGAACGACGATTAGAGTAACCGCAGCACGCGCCGCCACCGACATTGGCGCGCTTTTCAATGACTGACGAACGCAATCCAGGGGTCAGAGTAATTCAGGGGTCAGTAAACAGGTGGGGTCAGAGTAAAATCTTGAAGCGCGTTGCCGATGGCACGAACGGTGGTGATTTTACTCTGACCCCTGCATTGGTAGCGGCACAAACGGTGGTGATTTTACTCTGACCCCGTCTCTCAAGACTTCACGGCGCAGTAGCGTCTGATATCCAGGTAACTGTGTCGCCAGGCGACACACACTCTTTCCAGTTGAGCCATCAGTTTGACGAAAGCAGGTGACTTAGTATAGCCGGTTCGCAGCAGTCCCAGGGACTGGTAAGTGTTTGTGAGGAGGTGCAGGTTGTCATACTCCATTCCGTTGAATCCCTCAAATTCAATCACTTCCAGCCCCGCTTCCTGCAGCAACCGGGTGTACGAGGACTGGGACTCCAGGTTATACAGCATCCAGTCCTCGCATAACGGTTGAATGTAACGTTTGTGCTGGCTGTCCGGTATTGTGTCACGCACCATCCAGTCCGAAGCCACAATCCTTCCTCCCGGTTTCAGGATCCTGTATACCTCCTGGAGAAATGTTCTGCGGTCACTGTAGTGACGGGCGCTTTCGATATTGACAACCACGTCCACGGAGCCATCTGCGAACGGCAGACTCCGGGAACAGTTCGCGTACTTGAAGTCTATCCGATCACCCAGGCCGGCATTAACTGCCTTACTTCTGGCAATCTCCAGTTGCGTCTTGCTCAGGTTCACGCCCGTGACCTTGCAGTCCCGCGTCCTGCCCAGGTGAAAGGCAGTTCCGCCCACTCCGCACCCGGCATCCACCACATGATGGTGTCCCTCAATCCCGGCTGGGGCAACTATGACTTCCACCATGCGCTCCAGTGCTCTTGCATGTCCGTCCGATTCTTTCGGAGTCTCGTTGTGCCTGGGGCGTTCCCCGGGCTTGAATACGCCGAAATGAAAATGCTCGGAACTCCACTGGAGATAGAACACCCTGGTCATTTTGTCGTAGTGAGTTATTACCGAGCGTTCGTGTTCGGAAAGAGGGATTTCGGGAGTGTCGTTCAAGGTCGGAGCGTCCTGTTTATCGTCACAGTATAACAATTCGTCGGCTGAAATACCCATCCTGAGCGAGATATCCAGGTCAAAACGCCTATCAGGGCCCAGGTACCGGGCGCCCCCCGGACAGCGATACGATTGATTGGTGTTCCGTCAGCGTGGCGACAGAATCCAATTCTGCCCCTTTATGGTAAAATACGGCAATCAATCGACACTCGTGAAAATCATCTGGTTTGATTCAACCCGGCAGTAAATCATTAAAGAACATCGCAGTGGTTGGTCGGGGAACTGCAGGTTCCTTGGCAGCCGCCAGTGTAACGCGTCTTCACCCTGACCCGGATCATGAGCTGCACCACATATACGACTCTCGTATCCCGGTCATTGGGGTGGGCGAAGGTAGTTGGCCGACCCTGGTTGACCAGTTGCAGCACCTGACAAATTTGCCACACGAAACCGTCCAGCAGCGCGTGAAGGGAACGCGCAAGTACGGCATTGAATTCGAGGGATGGGGGCAGCGCAATCATGACTTCACCCACTACTTCGCGCCGCAACAGGTATCCTACGCCTACCACTTAGCCGCCGACTTGATGGGGGAGTTGCTGCAAGAAAGCGCGCGCGCGCGCCATATCGACGCGAATGTGCTCAATATCACCAGGGTGGAGGGCGGTGCGCAGGTGGAGTTCGAGGACCGTGCGCCGGAACGCTACGATCTGGTCTTCGATGCGCGGGGATTTCCCAAGGAACTCCTTCCCGACCGGCACATCGACATTTCGTTTATCCCCACCAATACAGCCGTCATCCGCCGCTGTCCGGCAATCATTGAGGAAAAGCAGGATGAGCCGGTCCTGCAACATACCTATACCCGTGCGGTTGCACGTCCGCATGGTTGGATCTTCGGCATTCCGCTTACGGTACACACGTCCTACGGGTACATCTTCAACCGCGATGTTTCCAGCCTTGCCGAAGTCGAATCGGACTTTGACGCGTTCCTTGAAACCAATGGCATATCGGAATTCGAGCAACGCGCCGTCATCCCGTTTCCCAATTACGTCCACCGCGAGATTTACGATGGCGCGGTGGCCCGCATCGGTAACGCCGCGGCCTTCATGGAGCCCCTCCAGGCAACGGCCATTGTATCCGCCCAGTTGCAGATTGGGATGATTCTCAATGTACGTCTAAGCCGTCCCGTGGAGCATCTTGAGCGCGATGCGCCGGTGGTCAATCGATTTCTCGTCAACAACATGCTCTGCTACGGCCTGTTTGTCGGTTGGCACTATTCCTGTGGCTCCAGGTACGACAGTGGGTTTTGGCGCCACGCGCGTGACCACGCCTGGCCACAACACCGCAAGGTAGCGGACCCCGAGGCGGTGGATTGCACCGCGCTGCGCAAGTTCGACGAAATGATTGAACTGTTGAACCGGCCGGTCATCGACAAGGCGGACTGGAATCGGATGTGCGGCGGCTTCTCGCTCACCAGTTATGCCCAGATGTCCCAGGGTCTTGGCCATTAACCACTCTTCAGGCTCCGGTCAAACAGAACGACCGGTACTGGCGCCACACCTTGAGTGCCGTTCTATCGGCGCTGGACAGACGCTCCTGGTTTCCGAAACATTCAACACGCTCCTGCATGGGCAGGTGTATGGGGATCTTCTGCCGTTGCTTGACGGTCGCCGTTCCCGGGAAAGTATTGTTGATGCTCTTGACGGGGTGCATCCGGAGACGGATGTTCGCAAAGCCCTGGCTTT
This sequence comes from Gammaproteobacteria bacterium, assembly GCA_026710545.1. GTDB lineage: Bacteria > Pseudomonadota > Gammaproteobacteria > Eutrophobiales > Eutrophobiaceae > JAAXHV01. Next base: position 57,386 of record JAPOQU010000010.1, read on the forward strand.
TCTGGAGTCCAGGGGATACACCGTATCCGGCGACCACGGCATGGAACGGGGCAAGGCGGCATTCTGGTCCTCGCAGGGTGTGTCCCCGCGCCAGGTTGAAGAGCGATTGCAGGAAGCGCAGTTAGAAATTCATGGTGACGACGGCCATCTCTCCTCTCGGCTTGAGGCTATGGGCATTACAGTCGGAACAGACCGTCCTTCCCTGTCCCTGTACGTAGGTTCCGACTATCTTGATGACGAGTTTGCTGCCGTCAACCGGGAGCACCTGGAATCGGCCATGCCCTGGGCGCTGGTCCGGCCTGCAGGAATACAACCTCTTTTCGGCCCTGTGTTCCGGCCTGCAGAGAATAGTCCATGTTGGGCCTGCCTTACCTACCGGATACGAAACCACCAGGAGGTCCATTCCTTTGTGCGGAATCACTGTGGCGAGACGGCAGCGTTTCGTCCGAACGTAGCCGAACCTCTGGTGCTGGATATTGTCTACGGGATTGTTGCCATTGAGATCGCCAAGTGGTTGGTCCTTAGGGATGCGGCCCCGTTGCATGACCATGCGATCACACTGGATGTTGCCGGCATGAAAAGCGAACATCACCGGGTCATGCGCCGTCCGCAGTGTCCGGTCTGCGGAAACGAGGAACTCTATAAAACTGATCGGCCGGCAACGCCGGTGCGATTGCAGTCCAGCCCGAAACAGCTTCGCAACAGCGGCGGAGTGCGGTCGATGACGCCTGCGGAGACGCTTGAAAAATACCGGCACCTGGTCAGCCCGGTGAGCGGAATCGTCACCTGGGTTTCACGCACTACTCCCAGGACAGACTCCTGGTTGCACGTACATTGGGCCGGCAGCAATCTTGCCTTGAGAATCAAGAACCTGAGCTCATTGCGGCGCAGCCTGCGCAGCAAGAGCGCGGGCAAGGGCAGCAGCGCGGAGCAATCCGAGGTCAGCGCCCTGTGCGAAGCGGTCGAGCGCTATTCCGGCGCTTTCCACGGTGATGAAATCCGTTGCCGCAGGAGCCTGGCGGATTTTTCCGGAGCGGCGGATGGAGAGGCGATCCATCCGAACGACGTCCAGTTGTTCAGCGACCGGCAACTGGACCATGCGCAAGAGATCAACGCTCGCGGCCACCCGTATAATGTCGTTCCGGCGCGCTTCGACCCGGAGCGAGAACTGGACTGGTCTCCGGTATGGTCGCTCACCCGGGACCGGCAACGCTGGTTACCGACAGCCATCCTCTACGGAATGACTCCGGAACAACGGGGAACCTCGGGGCTTTGGTCCGACTCCAACGGCTGTGCAGCCGGCAATACCCTTGAAGAAGCTGTTCTGCAAGGATTTTTTGAACTGGTCGAACGCGATGCCGTCGCAATCTGGTGGTACAACCGGCTGCAAAGGCCCGGAGTGGACCTGGATAGCTTTGCTGACGAATACCTGGCATCCGCCCCAGGTTATTATCATCAATACAATCGCGAAATGTGGCTGCTGGACCTTACCGGCGACCTTGGAATTCCTGCCTTTGTTGCACTGTCCCGCAGAAACGACGGCGCGGCCGAAGACATCATCTATGGCGCAGGCGCACACGCCGACCCCCGGATTGCGGCGCTGCGGGCCGTCTGTGAATTGAACCAGTGCCTGACCTGGGTCCCTCGCCCGGGCAATGCTCAAAGCGGGTACGGGGTCGATGATCCGATGTGTCTGTGGTGGTGGAAGAACGAAAAATTGGCCGACCACCCCCATCTTGCGCCTGCAGGTGATGCCAGGTTGAGCCAGAGTTCCGATTATTCGGTTCCGGATACGGAAGACCTGAGAGACGATGTGGAATGGTGCCGCGGGTTGGTCGAAGCGAGGGGGATGGAATTGTTGGTGCTCGACCAGACCCGGCCCGACATCGGTATGCCGGTGGCGCGCGTGATCGTGCCGGGCCTGCGTCACTTCTGGGAACGCTTCGCACCGGGACGCCTATATGACGTACCGGTTGAGATGGGCTGGCGGGATTGCCCTGCCGGTGAGGCTGAACTGAATCCCGTTCCTGTCATCGCGTGAGAAACATCTGCAAAGCAGGGGTCAGAGTAAAATCACCACCGATCCTGCCACCGGCAATGCGCTTCAGGATTTTACTCTGACCCCATCCATCCCCGGAATTACTGCTTGTTAAAATAGGTGGTTTATTTTAACATCAAGCAAATCATTGAGTTAGCCGAGCAGGAATGTCGGATTAGTATTTCAATTTGGGGGGTTAGTATCGGCCATGTTCAACAATCCGTTTGAATCTTTTCACGATATGGTTGCTGAAGCGAAGGAAGAACGCGAGCAACTCGACCGGCTGCTGACGATTTCCACACCGCGTGAACGCCTGCTTGTCGCGGCAATTGCCGTTTTCCTGTTAATACTCTCAGCGTGGCTTCTGTTCGGCAATATAGCCCGTAGTATTGAGTTCAACGGCATACTTGTCGAACAAGGTGAAACTTCACCTGAAGGAAGCCGGCTTGTGCAGGCCCTTGTCTGGATGCAGAGCGGCACCGCCCCGTCAATCGAGGCCGGGATGCCGGTAATGGTTGAGTTGGCTGCGAAAGATGCAAAAGCAGGCGCACTGGACGGTGCAGTCAAGGCAATTTCCGCTATACCCATTTCCGACGGGATGTCGACGTATCTGCCCGAGGCGCCTGAGTCCCTGCACCGTGTCGATATCGTTCTCGAAGAAGGTCTTGAGCCGGACTCCCTCACCAGCAGGGAATGCCGGCTGGTTATCGGGCTTGGCAGGCAATCTCCGATAGAACTGTTCCTTACGACGCGACTATAAGATGCCGTCGAGCGCCCCCAAGGAAGCCAGGGATAAGGCGTCTTCGGACGTTTTGAAAAAGAAGGTCAACACACCGATTCTGTTGCAGATGCATGCGTCGGAATGTGGCGCCGCCTGTCTCGGGATCGTCCTGGCTTATTTCGGGCGCTGGGCGCCGTTGACTGAATTACGCGATAAATGTGAAGTGAGCCGTGACGGCAGCAGCGCGGCAAGCATCCTGCGCGCCGCCAGGCACTATGGTCTTGAATGCAAGGGGCTCGGCCTGCGCGCCGATCAGCTGAAACAGGTGGAGCTTCCGCTGATTTTATTCTGGCAATTCAGCCATTTCGTTGTGCTCGAAGGGTTCGACGGCCAAAGTTTCTACCTGAATGACCCTGCTACGGGGAAACGCAGGGTTACCGCGGAAGAGTTTACCAAGGGCTACAGCGGGATTGCGCTTCGCTTCAAGTGCGGTCCCGATTTCAAGCCCGGCGGTGACCGGCCAAACCTGGTCAGGCAACTGGGCGCCTTGCTCGCCGGATCGTGGGGCGTGCTGACCGGGGTGATTGCCTGCGGCCTCATGTTGACGTTGCTGGCGCTTGTCGTTCCCGCAACTCTCGGTGTATTCGTAGACGACGTTCTGGAAAACCACGGACCCTGGGGCGGATTGGTGGCCGCCTTGATTGGCGGCGGCATCCTGGTATACGTCCTGACCTTGCTCAAGCACCGTTTCCTCAAGCGGCTGGCGGTGCGCGTTTCGGTGATCGGCTATAACCGGGGCCTGTCGCGGCTGCTGCGGCTGCCGGTGGAGTTTTTTGAACACAGGCTGGCCGGCGACCTTACCGACCGGGTCTCGTCCATCGACCGCATCGCGAAAAACCTGACGGAGCAGTTTCTTGTGCTCATTGTAGACATGGTCATGAGCGCAGTGCTGCTTATCGCGATGTTGGCCTACGATGTCCCGCTAACGCTGATCGTGCTGTTGCTGGCTCTCCTGCACGGCGTGCTGGCCCGCTTCCTGAGCGCGCTCCGTGAAGTTCGAAGCCAGGCAATGAGGCGCGAGCAGGGATTGCTGATCGGCGTCGGTATGCAGATGTTGAGTCATGCGGACAACCTGCGCATGACGGGGTCGGACGACCGTTTTTTTTCGCGCTGGAGCGGCCAGCAGGCAAGCGAACTTCATGCGCGCCAACGCTACTCCGAACTGGGCGCCGTCAATAGCGCGCTTCCCGGCCTGATCGCGGCATTTCGCGCCGCGGCGATCCTGGGGTTTGGGGGGAGCCTGGTCATGACCGGGGAAATGACCCTGGGGGCGCTGGTCGGGTTCTACATACTGGCAGAGATGTTCCTGGCGCCGGTTGGACGGTTTCTGGAGTTCGCCGACAAACGCCAGGCGCTCGAAACCGATTTGCAACGGCTGGACGACATCTCCAGGACCGCTGAAGACCCCGTGTTCAGCCGCCGAAGTCCGGAAGCGCAGGCAATCCCCACGTTCAACGGCCGGCTCCAGCTTGCGGGCAGTCTCGAATTGCGCAACGTCACCTTCGGTTACAACAAGAGCCGACCGCCCTTGATCAAGGACTTCAACCTCGTGATCAAACCGGGGCAGCGGGTTGCCGTGGTCGGTCCAAGCGGTTCCGGCAAGTCGACCCTGGCGCGTCTCGTTACGGGAATCAATCAGCCATGGTCCGGTGAAATCCTGTTTGATGGTTATCCGCGGGATGAGATCCCCGAGGAAGTACTGCGGCGGTCCATTTCCATGGTAGACCAGGAGGCCGTGCTCTTTTCCGCGTCCGTGCGGGATAACATCACCTTGTGGAACCCGGCCGTTCCGGATGAAGTCATCATTGCCGCAACGCGGGATGCCTGCATCCATGAGGAAATTCTGATCAGGCCGCATGGATACGCAACGCTCGTCGAGGAAGGCGGAGCGAATTTCAGCGGCGGCCAGCGACAAAGGCTGGAAATCGCCCGCGGGCTGGTGGGCAATCCGACAGTGCTGATTCTGGACGAGGCGACCAGCGCGCTCGATGCCGCCAGGGAGGAATATGTCGATGATGCCTTGCGGCGTCGCGGCGTCACCTGCCTGATCGTGGCCCACCGGCTGAGCACGGTACGGGACTGCGACGAGATCATAGTACTCGACAAGGGCGCCGAAGTGCAGCGCGGCACCCACGACGAGCTGATTGCGGACCAGGCCGGTATGTATTACAAACTGGTCAAATCAGGCTGATGCAGGACGCCATGCCGGAACACGCATCAATAGGCCGGCTTGCCGCCCACTCCGGCACATCCGTGCCGTGCGCCGGCAACCTGCCGGTAAGGCTCGACGATGCGGACAATGTCTGGTTCATTGACCAGGGCGCCGTCGATCTGTTCCTGGTCGAATTCAGGGACGGGGTAGAGCAGGCGGCGCCGCAGCACCTGCTGCGTTGCGAAGCGGGCAGGCTGCTGCCGGGTGTCGCAGCGGATGAACAAGACGACGATGGCAAAGACACCACGCTCAGCCTGGTCGCCAAAGGGTTGCCGGGCACCCTTCTGAAACGCCTGCCGGCATCCTTATTGTCCGGGGTTCATCCGGCAGAACTGGCAGAACAGACCGATACCTGGTTGACTGCCTTGACTGACACACTTTCGCGTTTTGTCAGTCACCTGCCGCGGCCGACTGCGCTGGCCGAACCCGGTTTGACGCAGTCACTGGGCCCTTGTACGCTATCCGTGCGACGCGGCGTGGTATGGGTATCCGAACCGTCCCTCGGAGCAAGCCTGTTCATGGATATGGTCGACCCGGCGCAACTTGCCGGGACAGGCGGCTCGCACGAAGCGCTGATACCACTGACGCGGACGAACTGGCTCACCTTGTTCGACGAGGCGACAGTTTCGGGCAAATCAACCGAAACACTGGCTCAGCAAGGCATGCTGCTGCCGGCGCTCGCCTCCTTTCACGCGCTTGCCTTTAACCTGGAACGCCTTAATCACCGGCTGGCCGTGGTCGATGATGCGAACCTTGAGCGTGAGCGGACAACCAGCCGGCGCACGGCCGAAACAGCTGCCCGGCAGCGGCTTTTCAATATCTATGACCTGCCGATCGACCGGGAGGCCAGCGTCGAGGACACGGTGCTGGCGGATGCCCTGCAAATCGTCGGCCGTCATGAAGGCATCGATTTCAGGATTCCAGCGCGCTCGCGACCTTCGGATTCACCGATCCGCCTCGTAGACGTTCTTGATTCGTCAGGGGTACGCGCCCGGCGCGTGCGCTTCAAGGCCGCGGGCAACTGGTGGCGCGGCGACAGCAACGCACTACTGGCATTCCGCGCCGGGGACGACCAGCCGGTTGCACTGATACCGGGAATGTTCGGACGCTACCAGGAAGTTGATCCGGTCACCAAGCGTAGCGTTCGGGTTACGGCGGCTCGTGCTGACGCGCTGCAGGACGAAGCCTGGATGTTCTACCGGCCATTGCCGTCGGCGAACGTAAAACCGGCAGACCTGCTGGGAATTGCCATGCAAGGATCGGCCGCGGACCTGCTGCGGCTGGTGCTGGCCGGGCTTCCGGGCGGCCTGGTCAAACTGCTGCCGGCAATTGCGCTTGGCTTCGTTGCGAATCATATCGTGGCGGGCGGAAGCGCCGGCGCGCTGTATGCCGTGGCCGTGACGCTGGCGGCGTTCGGCCTGCTCGGGGCGCTGCTGCACCTGCTGCAGGGATCGGCGCTGATGCGGCTCGAGGGGCGCTCGGCATCAAGGGTCGAAGCTGCCTTCTGGGACCGCCTCATGCGCCTTCCGTCGAGCATTCTGCACCGCTATCCGGCCGGCGACCTGGCCATGTCGGGAATGACATTCCAGAATCTTCGCGACGGCTTGCAGGGAGTCATCGCCGACAGCCTGCTGTCGATCATTTTCCTGTTGCCGGTTTTTGCCGTCATCTTCTTCTACGACGCCACCCTCGGGGTCATCGCCCTTGGCTTCAGCCTGGTTTCCCTGCTGGTCACCATCGCCATTGGGTTGCGCCAGGTTGCGCCCTACGGGCGGATGATCAGCGCTGTACGTCGTGTATCCGGCCGGCTGTTCCAGATTGTGGGAGGCATCGCCAAGCTGCGTGTGGAAAATGCGGAAGGGTCGGCATTCGCCATCTGGGCCCGGGACTATCGCGAACAGAAACGCGCCGAAATCGAACTGGGCGCACTGGAGGGGCACTCGCGGGCATTCGCTGCCGCGCTGCCTTTTCTCGCCGGCGGGGCATTGCTTTTCGCAGTGGCCGCGGTGGGCGACCGCAACGTTCCTGTCGGCGATTTTCTCGTCGTTTACATTGTCTTCATCGCTTTCCAGTCCGCAATCGCCCGGCTTGGCGAGTCCTTCGGCGCTATTGCCGCCATGCTGCCGGCGTTCGACCAGATGCGCCCGCTGCTCGCCACAGTTCCTGAAGCAGCCGTTGAAGGTGAGCCGGTTGAACGTCTGGGCGGCGAAGTCCTGTTCGACCGTATTTCCTTTCGCTACGATACCGACGGCCCGTTGATTCTCGACGATGTCACTATTCGCGCACGACCCGGCGAATTTGTCGCGATCGCCGGCGAGTCCGGCGCCGGCAAGAGCACCTTGTTCCGGCTTGCCCTCGGCATCGATGCGCCAACTGCCGGCGCGGTTTATTATGACGGGCGTGACCTGAGGCACCTGAACCTGAAGCAGGTGCGCCGGAAAGTTGGCGCGGTGCCGCAGTCAGTGCGTCTCCATCCCCAGGACGTCTGGGACAATATCGTCGCGCACCACGAGGCGCCGACAACAGAGGAAGTGTGGCAGACGGCCCGTGCCGCCGGAATCGAAAAGGAAATCAAGGCGATGCCCATGGGCATGATGACCATGGTCGGGTCCGGCGGCGCCGTCCTGTCGGGCGGCGAGGGCCAGCGCGTCACCATCGCCCGTTCACTGCTCGGCAGCCCGCGGGTCATGCTGCTTGACGAGGCAACCAACTGGCTCGATAACGAAAGCCAGGCCGAGGTCATGCAGAACCTGGCGCTCCTCACCTCGACCCGTATCGTTATCGCCCATCGCCTGTCCACGTTGCAACAGGCTGATCGAATCTATGTGATGCAGGCCGGAAAAGTTGTGCAGAGCGGCTCCTTCAATGAACTCATGGAGGAGGAAGGAGTGTTCAAAGAACTGGTAAAGAGGCAGGTCGCCTAGCTGGCCGGGGACAGAATGTGTCTGTCCCCATAACTTACACAGTAAATTGAAATATCCAATTCACACAATAAACTACCTCGTATCAACAGCTTGCCGGGGACAGAATTAATTCTGTCCCCGAATTTACACAGCAAATGAAGTATCCTGTTCACACACTGAATCACCTCATATCAGGAACCGTCGACGACGACGACCTTCGCAATCGTCTGCTGGAGAAACCCAGGGAAACCATCGAAAAGGAACTCGGTGTGACGCTGGACGAGGGCCATGAGATCCACGTGCACGAAGAGACCTGTTCCGTTACGCACGTGACGCTTCCGCCGCGCAGCAAATTCCGCGCGGCTGAACGGCAGGAGGCGAGAACCGGCTCACAATCACTCGAGTTCCTGCACAAGACACTTTATGATCCGGCGCCGCCTGTGCGCCCTCCCGCACCGAGTGACGCGGGCGCCCGGATATCCAACGCCACCCCGGGGGCGCTTGCCGATGCATGCAGGGAAAGCATCCGGCGCGGTCTCGATTTCCTGGAATCCGGGATCGATGAGAACGGGGCCTGGCATTGCATCCGTTTCAATACAGCCGACCCGGACATCCCCCGGCATTTCGAAAGACCCCCGTTTATTTCGGCATTCTGTGTACTCGCCCTGGAAAGCTGTGATGAACCGAAGGCCAAGGCGATGTGCGCCGCCACCAGGGCGTATCTTGCCGATACCATGGAATATCCCGGGTTGTGGCGCTACTACCGTCACCTGCCGCAGGACCTCGACAGTTCCACGCTCTGCTCACTTGTCATCGGCAATCACCCCTGGATATTGCTGGAAAGGAATGTCCCTGAAATACTGGCAAATCGCGACGAAAACGGTCGCTTCCAGACCTGGATACTCGCGGATGATGAACCCGATGTAGTATCTGTCTTTCGTATCGAAGCCGATCCTGTGGTCAATGCGAATGTCATAGCCTATCTCGGAGACCGCCCGGAAGCCGGAGAAGCCCGGCGTTGGCTGGAGGGCTTGGTTATTGACGGCAAGCTGGATGGAACGTCCAAGTGGTATCCTGATTCGATCTCAATCTACTATGCAATCACCCGCGCCCTGCTGCGCGTGCCGTCCGCTCTTGACCGGTTACGCCCGGCGCTTGCGGATGGTATCCTCGGCCTGCGCGACGGGAAGGGGGAATTCGGCAATATCCTCCAGACTGCCCAGGCAGTGTCTGCTCTCTACAATATCGGAAGTCTGCAAAGCATCGACGCAGAACACCAGGTGGAAAGGTTCCTGAACTCGCAACGCGAGGACGGCAGTTGGCCGGAGTTGCTCGCGTTTGGTGACCAGGAGTTGAAGTGGGGTATGGTAGGGCAGGTTGGGCATGGCTCTGAGTCGGTGACTTCTGCATTTTGCATCGAAGCCCTGGAGCGTCTGGTTGAAATCCTGCTTGAGCAGACCGTATGAATATTGACGAAGCTGTGATTCTTACCCAGGAACGTCTCGCCGAGGAAGGCGGCGCCATGGGTGATTTGCTTGGGCACTTTCGGGACAGGATTTCGCCGGTCCTTATCGGGGTATCGGAATGGGAGCGCATACTCGAGTGCGCCGGGAAACTTCCGATTACCATGGGCGCTTTGCCGTTCGGCTTCGAATTGCCGCTGCATTCGCCCAGGCCGGAGGCGGATTTCGGCGCTTCCCTGGCCAGTGGAACCCAGTCGGCAGAGTTTTTTCGGGAGCGCGCACGGACCGATAAAACAGATGAGACCGCCGCCGCAATCATGCGGATCTGCCGGCAAATGGAAACCGAAAACTCACCCCTGCGTGAAATTGTCGGCCAAAAACTTATGCTGGAATACGACATAGGATCTGCGCGGGAGGGACAGGGTTCTTTTCCCGGAATGTTCCTGCGGCCTGGTGAACGCCCGATTATCGGCGCCGGCGGCCAGGAAGATGATGTGGTCATGGTGTGTGACGCGCTCGCGTCCTGCATAGGTTGGGAGATAAACGCTGCAGAAAGGAAGTGCCTCCGACAAGCTTATCTTGCGCAGCCGGTCGATACGCGTATGGACTCGTTCGGTATATTCCCGTCCCGCTCACGGGCAATCCGCCTGGCTGTCATGGGTTTCAAATCGCAGCAGGAGGTATGCCGATACCTGGAAGACACGGGTTGGCCCGGTCAGATAACGGCCGTCAATTCAGTGATTGAACGCTTCAGGGAGCGCGTGAATATTGCCAGGATTGGCTTGAATATTGACGTGCGGGAGGATGGAATTGGTCCGACGCTTGGCCTCACACTCATTGTAAAGCAGAGATATACCAGGGATTCACGCTATTGGCTTGACGGCTCGACCGATTGGGTCCCTTTCCTGGAAGCCCTGGACCATGAGGAAATTGTAATTTCCGACAAGATTAAAGCGCTTGCCGGCTGGGTCTCGAAACCGACACAGCTGTTTGCGAAGTCCGGGCGTTATATCATGCTGCGCGGCATTCACCACGTTAAGCTGGTCATATCAGACGATCAGCTGCAAAAAGCCAAGGGCTATGTATTCATGGTGCTTTCCGGTGCGGTCTACCAGTAAACGGGACGTTCTGAACAAGTTCGTCCGGGAAAGGTCTCTTTAGCCCGGATTTCTCACCAGCTTGTGTCCGTCTACGGGGTCAGAGTAAAATCACCACCGTTCGTGCCATCGGCAACGCGCTTCAAGATTTTACTCTGACCCCACCTGTCCCCGCATCAGAAGATAAAATCGGCGTCACTGAGCGCGTCTGGTTGGTGATAACCTTCCAGGGTGAGGGTCTCCCCGCCGTGGCCGCTGAGGTCGATGATGAGGCCCCGGTCGGTCTGGGAGAGGCTGAGGTCGTCGATCCCGTCAATCCCGTCGAAGGCGGCGAGGTCGATGCGGTCGTCCCCGTGGCCGAAGTCCGGCAGGGTATCGTCGCCGTGCCCGGGGGCAAAGACAAAGGTGTCGTTCCCCGCGCCGCCGTACAGGGTATCGTCGTCCGGTCCGCCATGGAGGGTATCGTCCCCGGCGTTGCCGGACAGGGTGTCATTGCCGCGCCCGCCGTAGAGCGCATCAGCGCCGGCGCCGCCGTACAGCGCATCATCGCCGCCGCCGGGCCCGCCGTAGAGTTTATCGTCCCCGCCGCCCCCGGCCAGGGTGTTGTCCCGGCTGTCGCCGGCCAGGATGTCAGCGTGGCCAGAGCCGTGCAGGTGTTCGATATCCGGGACCTGCTCGGTCTGCGGGTTGCCGTTCCCGTCCGTGTACTCGACGCGCACCAGGGCAGCAAAGGTATCGCCTGTGGCGTCCCCGCCGGTGGCCGTGGCCGTGTGCAGGCGTACCGTCACCCCGGCGGGGGAGCCCCGGTAGTCGGCGGTGTCCAGGCCCGCGCCCCCGCGG
>JAPOQU010000011.1 GCA_026710545.1 Gammaproteobacteria bacterium
ACTTCGCTCGAGTGAAGCGGCTGCGATTGAAACATTAAATGAGCGTCCCGTTATTGCACTTGATGACAAGGCATACGATGCTTTTATTGCGGCGCTTGATGCGCCTGTGGAATCGAATGTCCGGTTAAAAGAACGTTTTGCACGCCAGCCCCTGTGGGAACGATAACCCCTGGAACCCGCCGAGGGTGACATCACCGAACGCCGCACCGGCGCCATGACGGTGGTGGGTATCGAGAACGGCGGCCATCCTGCCTTCCCGCGGGCGCCGTATTACGACCGCGAGGCCGTCGCCCGCGGCGCTCTTTCGTCCTTGACGCCGCAGAACAAGATACCACCAGACCGTCAATCGCCAAGGTCTGGGCGCGCGCAAATATCGCCGACCTCTACGGCAGGCAGGTGACAGTTGGGGATCCGCAAGGCGAACTGCGCGATGTCATCATGCGCATCGCTTTGCAACATTGACCCCCTCCCCATACCCTGATCCACCCGCCGTTCAGGATTTTCCCGCGGCACGCCTTGACATTAAAACCATAAACTTCTATACATAACATGTTATGAAACATAAACCACAATCTATAGCAGTTAATAAAACATTAGCCCGTTTAGGCAGGGACATCAGCATCGCCCGCCGTAAACGTCGCATGTCGCTTTCCGACCTGGCATCCAGGATGCGTATGTCTGACGGCACGGTCAGGCGCCTTGAAAAAGGTGATCCCGGTGTTTCTATCCAAGCGCTGGCCATGGCATTACTGGCCTTTGGCGAAATCAGACGCTTGCATGACCTGCTGGATGTCGCATCAGATGATACAGGCCTGGTCATGGATATTGAAGCCTTGCCGAAGCGGATTCGCCGCTCGAGCGCAAACAAGAGCCGGACAGCGGTGAAGCGCACTCCATGAACAAGAGAGTGGTTCGCATTCAGGTTGTGCTGGGCAGCGATGCTGTCAAGGCGGGTGAGCTCGTATTTGAAAAAGAAGGTGACCGCCAGTTCAGCATGTTCCGGTATTCACCGGCATGGCTGGAACGAAAAGACGCCTTCGCAATTGCCCCGGCCATGCCGTTACTTGACGCGCCTTTTTTCAGTTCCGGTACCCGGGATGAGCCCAGACTGTCTCTGCCGGATCCATTTGCCGATGCGTCTCCAGATTCCTGGGGGCGTACCCTGGTAAACGCGACAATGGACCGCGGGGCGGATGAAATTGATTATCTCATCAGGGCGGACGACTTTACCAGAACAGGCGCTTTGCGCTTTCAGGATGAGAACGGCGTCTTCTTGTCAACGGCAACACCACGAGTACCGCGTCTTGCTGACTTGCCGGACCTGCGCCGGCTGGCACACGCCTGGGAGACGAACTCGGCCATGAAAAAGGAGGTGCTTGATGAATTGCAGGGTTATGTCGGCTCGCTGGGCGGGGCGAGACCAAAATCCAACATAGATGATAACGGTGTGCTGTCCATCATCAAGTTTACATCAACGCATGACAGGGTGCCGGTTGAACGGGCCGAAGTAGCGACCCTGAACCTTGCCGGCACCACCGGGATCAATGCTGCTGTTTCCCGTATAGAATTGGGGAATACAGACTACCCTGTTGCTCTCATTACCCGATTTGACCGTGACCGCCAATCGCGCGTCCCCTACATCTCTGCAAGAACGTTCATGGGCCGGGAAACCCCTGAGCCTGTCTACTACACCGATATTGTCGACATGATGGTTGCCCATTGCCAGGAACCCAGACAACAAATGCATGAACTATACCGCCGAATACTGTTTTACATACTGGTCTCTAACAATGACGACCACCTGCAAAACCATGGCTTTCTCTATGCAGGCGATAATCGCTGGCAACTCTCACCAGCCTTTGACATAAATCCGCAACCGCTACGCCACCGATCGCTCAAAACCGGGATCAGCGAACTCAGCGGCAATGAAGCCTCCATTGAGGCGGCTATTGAAGCGGCGCCTTTTTTTGATGTGGAGCAGGACATGGCCGTTCAAACACTGAACGATATGCTTGACGTGATAGACGGGAGTTGGCGCAGCCTGTACAGGGACGCAGGCATGACGGAAAGTGAAATTGATTATTACGGCCCTGCCTTCAATCATGCGGAGACACAGATAGCCAGACGGATCACCGGGGCTACGGTTACAACCTCAAATCCTGAACAGTCGGAGCAGGATCGAACCGAATCCCCAACTGCGCGGTCACCTTGACTATGGGTGGATACACCTGAATGTCGGTTTTCCTGGAATTGGGAACGGCTAGCTCTCCGCCGCTAGTATATAATTATAATATATTGATATAAACTGAACATAATTACAATGCACAACATCATCAGATGGCTTACCCGTACCGGCAAATAATTTGCGAGCCGGGGCACTATCCATCGATAGCTGAGCCAGGCAATAAACAGGAATAAAACAAATGAAATCATAACAGCAAGAATCTCAGAACCCACATCACCCGCAGCCAGTCCCAGACTTCCTGATATCCAGATTGATACAATTGTGATGATAACTATCTCAATCACGTCATCCAACGTGCCAACGCCAATAATGATTTCTCCGACACGGGTTCTGATCAGTTGAAATTCATCCAGGATTGGAACGATAACAGCCTCAGCAGTAGGCATTCTTGTTAAACCGATAATAAATGCCAGTAACCACCCATAGCCTAATAACAGCATGACGATCATTCCGAAGATAAATGGAATAATGGTGTTCAGCCCTGTGCAGTAAAGTATATCCGCGCCCAGGCTGCGCATTTTTTGCAAGTCGATTTGTAACCCGATAAAAAACAGCAGGAACAATACACCAAGTTGCGCCAATACATTTATCAAGGGTAACAGTTCCGGTGAAAGCAGCCGTTCACCCAAAGTGGTGTAATGAATGAACATGCCGACAAAAAGAGCGGCAATAATTGCCGGGATGCGAACCTGAACCAACAGTCCGGCCAGGCAGTAAGTCAGGGCAAAAAGAACTCCCAGTATTAATAAAAATTCGGCCAGATGATTCTCGTTCACCATTCCGGCCTCGCCCTGAAGCCGACCGGTTTGTCAGTGTCTGCCAATTCCCGGATTACTTCCTGCAGCGCGCAGTTTGATAAATAAATTGCCCTGTTTAAATTAAGCATGGTAGAAATTTCAATGTTATCGAGCTTCTCTTTCCCGGTTGATGAATAGACTTCCTCAATGAATTCGTCATAGATTTCCCTGACCCTGTCGCCGGTTCGGGAAGTAACGCCGGTAGAGATTTTATTGCCATCGGTTTTGCCGAGCATGTTGCCATACAGGTTCAGGATGTGATCGCGTAAATGCTTTTGCCACTTCTTGGTTGTGGGTTTTCCTGAGTGGCCGAATACCTCAACGTCGTGTCGTATATCCTTAATGTGTTTGGCGGCGTACATGGCATTGCGTATGGCGTGGTTGAGTTGATTGACCTCATTGATTTCAGCATCATCCTGGGACTTGCTCTGTACCGAATTGGTATAGCGGAGTAACTCTCCTTCTTTCTCTTTCAGTATCTGGTAATCCTGATCATATTGAACTTCCGAATGGTTGCGAATGTTCCCGTGATAACGCCCCGGATTGGAGAACGGGTTCGCCGCCTGAGGTAGCCGGCCCGCAACTGCCGAACTGACAAGCCCCATCCCTGGGGCTTTTTCAATTACCTGTTATCAACCAGGCTCTGAAATATCAGGATTTGACCGTGATTTTTTTCGCTTTAACCGCGTCCTGCTTCGGTATGATCAATTCCAGCACACCGTTTCTACTTTTCGCCTGAATCTTGTCGGTAGCGGCTGAGTCAGGCAGACTGAAACGCCGATAGAAGGACCCGGAGGTCCGTTCCACCCGTTTATAGCCGTCTTTTTCATCCCTGGATTCTGATTTTCTGTCGCCCTTGATCGTTAAAATGCCGTTGTTGGCGGTCACTTCGATCTCCTCGGGCGCTACGCCCGGCACGTCCGCCCGGATCGTGAATTGATGGTCTTCTTCCTTGATATCCACCGCCGGCATCCAGCGGCTGGTGAAGACGTTACTTTCCTCATCGTTAAAGTCCGTGGGCAGGAACCTGCCCGGATGGGAGAAGTGCCTGCTCAGTCTGTTAAGTAAAGCTAATGGTTCATATTCGGTTAATTGCATGATAAGCCTCCGTATAACGTAAATGGTTGACCGGGGAAACTCCGGATGAGTCCGCCACGGGCTTACCCGGTTTTGTACGGGAATTTTCCTTTTCGCTCAAAATCAACGGGTTTTTCCGATTGATTTTGACGGTGTCTCAGTAACCTTAAGGGTAGGTTGTCGGGCAGGAAAATGCTTTGATCCAGATCAAAGAATCAAGCTGATTTCATTTAACTGTCTGTCACTGCGTATTTCACTGAATCCTGCCACCCGTTTCACGTACATGGTTCGCCCCCGTATTGCAAGCGCCCTGTTCGTGTTGGCAAGAGAGACATTGCAGCCAGCCGCCGTTTAGACGGGTTCTCAGTCAGGCTGCTGCCACGGGTTCCGGGTCGATAAAGAAAATGAAGTGCACATCGGCCAGATCGGCCTGATTGACGTTCTGCAGTGTGATCTCGCCGCCGCCGTGTGCGAGCAGGTCAATGACAAGATCGTCTCCCTGTTGGTGCAGGATCAGATCGTTCATGGCGTCAATCCCGTCCAACGCGCTGAGGTCAATGCTATCCTCGTCTATCGAAAAATCCGTGACGATGTCGTGGCCGCTGTCGTACGCAACCACAAAGACGTCAGCGCCCGGGCCGCCTGACAACTCGTCATCGCCGTAGCCGCCGTCAAGCAGGTCATCGCCGGCGCCGCCGTATAAGGTATCATCACCTTCGGGAACCAGGAAAGAGGCCAGTGCGATTTCGCCCGAATTGTCAGCCATGATCTGCCCATCCATATTTACCACGACCGGCCCGTCACCGGCCGGTTCTTCAAATAACAGGTGTACCAGGAAGTTGTCGTCACCGACCAGGATGTCGTTGCCGTCTCCACCTTCCAGTGCGTCACTGCCGGCGCCGCCTTCAAGCCAGTCTGCGCCCGACCCGCCGGCCAACCGGTCAGCGCCTGCGCCGCCGTAGAGGTAGTCATCGCCCGGCCCGCCGGCAAGCTCGTCATGACCGTCACCACCATCGAGCAGATCGGCGCCCGTCCCGCCGCTCAGCCTGTCGTTGCCGATCCCGCCGCTCAGAATATCATTCCCGGCGCCGCCCTCCAGCGTGTCATCGCCGCCGGTCAACTCGTCGATAATCAGCATCAGCAACAGGTTGTCGAGCGCGCTCTCACCCTCGGGGCTGTCGCTCATCGCAAGCGCTGAGTCCAGGCTTATGTCATCATCCAGCACGAACAGCAACGGCGCGCCGAATCCCGCGGTTGACGACGTGTCACCGAAAAGCAAATCGTCGTCATCGCCACCGAACAACTCGTCGTTGCCGGCGCCGCCTTCCAGCCAGTCATTGCCGGGACCGCCGCGCAGCACGTCGTTGCCGGCGTGCAAGCGGTCGCTGAGATACGCCAGCACGTCCGCGCGGGTCAGGTCGGGCAGCAGCGACGGCAGCAGGGTGTCATCAACCCGGTCAACGCCGTCAACAGCGCCGACGCCCTGGTCCAGGGACCCGGGTTCGACGGCGTCCCCAGCAGTATCCAGGCCGGGGTCAGTCACTGCGGCGTCGGGATCATCAGGATCAACGCTCCTGCCGATATCCTGGCCGTCAGCATCCTCAATCGTCATCGCGTCGGGAAACAGCCGAAAAAAGATCCGCTGCAATGGGTTGGCGTCATCTCCCAGCAACAGGTCGTCGTCATCCCCGCCCTCCAGCGTATCATCGCCGCGGTTGCCGATCAGGAAGTCCTGCCCGCCAAGCCCCTGGAGGCTGTCATTGCCGGCGCCGCCGCGCAAAATATCATCGCCGGCGCCGCCGCGCAGGTCGTCATTGCCGTCGCTGCCGCCGATATCGATACCTTTGTCAATAGGTGTGCCTGTGTCCCCGGCTTCCGGGTCAACCAGCGTCAGGGTGTATTCTCCGGCGTGGTCCTGCGCGGGGTTGCCGAGATAGAGGCCGGCGCTGAGATAGTAAACGCCGCTGCTGTCAGGGGTGAAGTTGATCCGTGAGTCGAGTTGCCCCGCAGCGAAGTCGGCGTCGTCGTTGACGGCAACCTGTTCTCCCGCCGAATTGAAAACCCTTAAGATAGTGTCGGCGCCGCTGTTATCCCCGGCGCCCGCCAGGTGAATCTCGTAGGTTTTTCCTTCCACCAACTCGACCCTGACCCAGTCGTTGTCCGGCTTGCCGTCGAATACGCCGTTGAAGGTATCGCCGGCAGCCAGGCTGTACGTCGTCTGTGTGTTTGCCGCAGCGTCTGCGGAAGGGTTCTCTCTTACTTCGGCCATGTTTACACCCTGGTTGTCATGCACATTCTGATAGTTTGCATTATAGCAGGGTGCTGAATGCCGGGCATTCACATCGGGGGCTTCCGGGTATTTCCTGTATGAAACGAGCCTGAAGGGGGAATCTCTCTCCGCCAGACATGTACTTAATTCCCCTGTGATATACTGAAACAGCTTTCATTCGGAAGTTTTTTTGATCAACAAGCAGGAATAACAATGCAGATCGGTATCAACTGCGACATGGGGGAGAGCTTCAGCCTCTACAGGCTTGGTGATGATGAAGGAATCATGCCGTTCATCACCGAGGCGAATATCGCCTGCGGGTTCCACGCATCAGACCCGAATCACATGCGCACTACGGTCGAACTGGCAAAATCACACGGTGTAAAGACCGGCGCGCATTTCTCCCTGCCGGACCAGGCAGGCTTCGGGCGCCGGGAGATGAAAATCGAGCGGGAAGAACTGGCCAACATCATCATCTACCAGATAGGCGCGCTGAAAGCGTTTCTGGATATCGCGGGCGTGCCGCTCAACCACCTGAAGCCGCACGGGGCATTGTATGGAATGGCGTGCCGGCAGGAAGCGGTTGCGCATGCCATAGCAGACGCTGCAGTTCACCACGGGGTGCCGGTTTTCGGCATGGCAGGTACAGTCCAGGAAGAAGTATACCTGTCCAGAGGCCTGGAATTCAGGTCGGAGTATTTCTGCGACCTGGATTATAACGATGACGGCGGGCTGATTATCACCCGGGAGCATACCGCGGTGGACCCGGACAAGGCCGCAGAACGGTGTTTACGCGCCGTTATGGAAGGAAAAACCGAGAGCACTAACGGGAAGGAACTGGCGGTCAGGGCAGATACTGTCTGTGTGCATTCAGATACGCCGAATGCCGTTGAAGTCGCCAGAACAGTTCGCGATACTCTTGAACCTTACGTTGATCAGTTCTGAAATATTTCCCGACGCATCCGAACAGGAACACAGCACATCATGGCAAAAGCATCAATCGCATCCCCTTTACCGGGTACGTTTTACCGCAGGCCTGCGCCGGAAGAGCCGCCTTACAAGGACGCCGGTGATACGGTCGCTGAAGGTGATGTCATCGGACTCATCGAGGTAATGAAGTCGTTTCACGAGGTGAAGGCCACAGCAGCCGGCCGGATATCCGCTTTCCTGGTCGAGAATGAAGATGCCGTGATGGCAGGGCAGGCGCTTGTCGAACTCGACGAGTGAGTTTGCGGGGCGTGACTATCAGGAAGCTGCTGGTCGCTAATCGCGGCGAGATCGCGGTACGGATTATCCGTTCCGCGCGCGAAATGGGGATCGGGACAGCGCAGGTTTACAGCGACGCAGACGCCGGCATGCCGGCCGTGGGCATGGCCGATGAAGCGGTGAACATAGGCCCTCCGCAGGCCGCCAGGTCGTACCTGAACCGGGACGCGATCCTTGAGGCTGCCAGGGTAACCGGCGCCGACGCAGTGCACCCGGGGTACGGATTTCTGGCCGAGGATGCCGGGTTTGCAGACGCGGTTGAGCGTGCGGGTCTGTGCTTCGTAGGCCCTGCCGCTGAGACCATCCGCCAGATGGGCGACAAGGCCCGGGCCAGGACACTGGCTCTGCAGGCGGGGGTGCCGACTGTGCCGGGAAGCACCGGCCCGATATCCGGCGTTGAGGCCGGTCTGGCCATAGCCGGCGAGATCGGCTTTCCCGTGATGATCAAGGCTGTCGGCGGCGGTGGGGGCAGGGGCATCCGTACGGTAGCAAACCCGGAAGAGTTCAGCCACCAGGCGCCGCAGGCGCGGGCCGAGGCCAGGGCAGCGTTTGGCGATGATGCGCTTTATATCGAGAAAGTTGTCGATAATGCGAGTCATATCGAAGTCCAGGTTCTCGGCGATGGCGAACGAGCGATACACTTCTTCGAGCGCGAGTGTTCGCTGCAACGAAGGCGGCAGAAACTATGGGAGGAAGCACCGTCAATAAACCTGCCGGAAGAACTCAGGGCTGCTCTCTGTGCAGCCGCTGTGAAACTGGCAGAATCCGTCGGTTACCGCGGGGCCGGAACCGTTGAGTTTCTCTGCGACAAGCAAGCCGGTCAATACTATTTCATTGAAATGAACACGCGCATCCAGGTCGAGCATCCGGTAACGGAAATGGTCACCGGGTATGACCTGGTGCGGGAGATGCTGTCTGTTGCCGCCGGCAGGCCGCTGGAGATTTCCCAGAAGGATGTCGCAACAAAAGGACATTCAATCGAGGTACGCTTGAATGCGGAGGACCCGGCCAGGAATTTCCTTCCCTTTCCCGGTGTAGTGGAGTCGTTGAATATTCCGAGCGGGCCTGGTGTCCGTTTCGATGGCGCCATTTACCCGGGCTATACGATTCCCCCGTTCTATGATTCGTTGCTTGGTAAACTTATCGTCTGGGATATCGACCGGGAAGCTGCACTGGCGCGGCTTGCCCGCGCCCTGGATGAATTCAAGCTGGAAGGCGTAAGCACGACCCGTTCGCTGTTTCAGGCGTTGGTGGATAACGAAGACATCCGGCACGGGCGCTTCGATACCGGCTGGCTGGAGAAGTGGCTGCAGGAAGCGTATCCGGAAGCGGGGGCATTATAGTACGAGACTTGACATGAAACAGGAGCAGAATAAATGAAAACCCGGTATTCGTTTGGTGGCGATGAACACCTTGTTGCCGAAGTCGATGAGGAAATGTCGCTGGAAGCCTTCTTCAAAGTGTTGTTAATCACGAATATGGTACGTGAAAAGGCCATAGCCGGCGTGATGGAAGTCTGTCCGGGAAATGCGTCGTATATGGTCAAGTTCGATCCGGATGTTATCGAACCGGCCGGGATATTGAATCAGCTTCAGGAAATAGAGCGATCGGCGGGAGAGATGGATCAAAGAATCGACACGAGAATCGTTGAGCTTCCCGTTTATTACAACGATCCGTGGACGCGTGAAACCCTGATGCGGTTTCGCGACCGCCACCAGGACCCGGACTCCACGGACCTTGAATACGCTGCACGCATTAACGGCTTTGACAGCATTGACGGGTTTATCGACGCGCATGCCGGCGCGCCATGGTTCGTGTCGATGATCGGCTTTGCCGCAGGACTGCCCTGGCTGTACCAGTTGGTGGGACGGGACCGGCAACTGCAGGTGCCGAAGTACATCCGGCCCCGTACCGATACGCCTAAACAAACGATAGGATACGGGGGCTGCTTTACGGCAATTTATTCCGTACGCGGTGCGGGCGGTTACCAGATGTTCGGTATTACGCCGGTACCCATCTTCGATGCCGGACAGGAGGCGCGACACCTGCGCGAGTCCATGGTGTTTTTTGACCCCGGCGATATCGTCAAATTCAGGTCCATTGAGCGAGCTGAATATGACCAAATACTTAATGATGTCGAGATCGGAGAGTACCTGCCGATTGTAAACACGGCGACCTTTTCGCTCGACGATTGGCAACGGGATATTGAGGGTTACAACCGGAAGACCCTGGAGGTGCTTTATGGCGATTAAGGTAATTTCGCCCGGTCTGTCCACGACCGTTCAGGATCTTGGCCGCCACGGCTATTATCACCTGGGAGTTCCCATGGGTGGAGGCATGGATATGTTTGCCCTGCGCTGCGCCAACCTGCTGGTCGGCAACGACGAGGGCGCGGCGGTGCTCGAGGCGGTGTACATGGGGCCCGAACTGGAATTTACCTCCGACGGGCATATTGCGGTTACCGGCGCGGATATGCCTTTGCGTATTGATGGAGTTCTACAGGAAAGCTGGACGTGTTGCCCGGTGCGGGCAGGACAGAGGCTCAGCTTTGATTATCTCAAGGCCGGCGCCCGGATTTATATCGCCGTATCCGGGGGAATCGATGTTCCCGTCGTACTCGGCAGCCGGTCCACCTATGCGCTGGGCGCTATGGGTGGGTTCGAGGGCCGGGCGCTTGCGGCAGATGATTTGATACCGGTATCGGGTCACACCGGTAATTCCGCCAAGGCAGGGCGCAATCTCCCCCCGGACTACCGGCGCGAGCAAGCGGCTATGACGGAATTGCGCGTTATGCCCGGCATGTACGCGCACCGGATCACCGATGAATCACGGGCGAACTTCTTCTCGGACGTCTGGAAGGTTTCTACCGAAGCGGATCGTATCGGGTACCGGTTCATGGGCGGCGAAAAGTTTTCGTTTCACGAGCGCGCACAGCCGTTCGGCGCGGGATCCGATCCCTCGAACATCGTTGACAGCTGTTATCCGTACGGTTCCATCCAGATACCGGGCGGCGCGGAACCTATCGTATTACACCGGGACGCGGTGTCGGGAGGTGGTTTTGCCGTTATCGGGACGGTGATTTCCGCCGATATGGACCTTATCGGGCAACTGCAACCGAATATGGAAGCCCGCTTCGTGGTAGTATCCATGGAGGAAGCACTGGCCGCGCGCAACGAACGGCAGCAGCACCTGGACAGGGCTCGCCGACACCTGACTAAATGAACTTGTGAGTACTTTATGAAATTATTGAATTACCTGGTTACGGTTCCTGTAATCACCTTATTCTCAGCCGGTATGTTTCAACTTCAGGCACAGGAGTCTCAGCCTGCTGCAGATAACGTGCTTGAGGAAATTATTACGATTGGTACCCGGACCCGGGACCGCAGTGTTGAAGACAGCCTGGTCCCGGTGGATATCATTACCGCTGATGACCTGGTCAGGTCGCCCAATATTGCCGGAGAACTGGGTGGCCTGTTACAGGCTGCCGTTGCTTCTTTCAGCATGCCGCGCCAATCCAACTCCGGCCATACCGATATCGTCAGGTCGGCGCAATTAAGGGGTTTGAGTCCGGACCAGGTGCTGGTCCTGGTGAATGGGAAGCGGCGCCATGCCAATTCGGTCATCAGTACTGAATCGAAGGTAGGCAGGGGCAGTGCGGCAGTGGATTTCAATAATATCCCCACCAGTGCGATTGAGCGCATCGAGGTATTACGGGATGGCGCAGCAGCCCAGTACGGTTCGGATGCCATTGCCGGAGTCATTAACATCGTCCTCAAGGATAATACCGAAGGGGGCAGTATCTCGGTTTCGTATGGGGGCCATATCACTGATCTGAAACCGGTCGACAAGAATATCACCGACGGAGAAACGGTGACCGTCAGTGCAAACCACGGGTTTTCTTTTGCCAACGGCTTCCTTAACCTCAGTGCGGAATACCGTGACAGATCATCGACCAACCGGTCAAGTTTCGACCAGTTGCCGACCATTGGCTTTGCGGAATTCATCGCGCCGATCCCTTCCAGCGGGACACCGGAAGCCGCCCCGAATGATGCCCTGGCAGGCATGCGGAACTACCGGGAAGGCGATGGTGAATCAAGTGATATAAACCTGATGTATAACGCCGGGTTCGATTTGAGCTCAGGATTCGAGCTATACAGTTTCGGCAGTTACTCGGAGCGTGACGGAGAAGGCTACAATTTCTTTCGTTATCCGGTCAGCGCAAATAACGTAGCTTCAGTATATCCCAACGGGTTCATGCCGATAAGTGACGCAGACATCACTGACTTCTCCGTAGCCGGCGGTATCACCGGCGAGTTGTCCGGTGGCTGGCTGGTCGATGCGAGCGTAGTACACGGTTTCAACGAGTTCTCCGACGGTGTAAAGAACACCATCAACTCTTCGCTGGGCGAGGCGAGCCCGACCGAATTTTACCGGGGCGAGTATGAATATTCGCAGACTGTGCTGAATTTTGATGTTTCCAGGGGGATGGAACTCGGCGCCATACCGGTAAATGCCGCTGCAGGCCTGGAGTTTCGATTTGAGGATTACAGCACAAAGGCAGGTGACCCGGAATCCTATATCGCAGGGAACGCCGTAGCCTGTGCGGTCTGTATCACCTTCGGTAACAGCGATACGGCCAAGATCGGCGCGCAGAGCGGTCCGGGATTGACGCCGGCTGATGAAGTCGATGATGACCGGTTTTCCTGGTCGGCCTATATCGACCTGGAGTTTGATATTACTGATGACCTGCTGTTCTCAGTGGCGGGCAGGTTTGAAGATTACGATGATTTCGGCGATACGGTTAACGGTAAGGCTGCAGCCCGGTATGAGCTGTTCCCGGGCTTTGCCGTGCGCGCAAGCGTCAGCACCGGGTTCAGGGCGCCTTCCCTCGCACAGGCTTTTTTTACCGGCACGACGACCAGTTACGGTACCGGCGGCGCGCTGGTAAGAACATTGAGCCTGCCCGTGACCCATCCGATTGCGCGGGAGAACGGGGCAGAGGCTCTTGATGCTGAAGAATCACTGAGTAAAAGCATCGGTTTTACCTGGTCCCATGAGAACGGTCTCAGTCTGACCTTTGATTACTTCGAAGTGGATATCGATGATCGGATTGCACTGTCCCAGAACATACCTGTAGGCGGTGTGCCCGGTGTTGGCGGAGTCCGGTTTTTTACCAATGTTGCAGATACGGAAACCACCGGATTTGACGTGGTTGCAGCCTACCGGCGCGAGGGCTGGAATCTCTCGGTTGCGTATAACAACACCGATACTGATATCGTCAATAATCCGAACCGGGTGATTATGGGTATCGAAGAGCAGAACACCTATGAGACGGCAGCGCCGGAAGATAAGCTGATTCTCACCGGATCATGGTCCAACGAAACCATTTCCGCCCTGGTGAGAGCGACGCGTTTCGGCGAAACGGAACGGATATTTGATTTCGGCGGGGGTTTTGAGCCGCAGCAGGTCTATGGCGCCGAATGGTCTGTCGATGCCGATCTTGAATATGCAATTAATGATAACTGGCGTATTTCAGCAGGGGCAAACAACCTGCTTGATGAATACCCTGACTTATCGATATTCGACATCAGCTATTTCGGCAACCTGCCGTATGACGTTCTTTCGCCTATCGGCGTTAATGGCCGCTTTGTTTACGTGAGGACAAGTTTCAGTTACTAGCAAGATCATGTCCGGCCTGGTAAGAGTGACCTTACTGCTGTTTCTTTTTCCAATAGCTGTTTGCGCCGCCGCGGACGATTTATCAAGCCCTGATTGTGAATTTTTCTACGCGGTATTCCCAAACAGGGATGCGGCCGGCATGGTCGAGGGAAAAGTGTTTGACGCGGTTTCCGGATTGAGCTGGGAACAGCGCAAAGCGCTGTCACGGACCGAGAGTAAACGTCTTGAATCAATCCTGGCCATCAGCCCGGGCCTTGTCAACAGGATAAAGGTCGGGGATATACTGGTTACCCAGGGCGGCTACCAGGGCGTAACCGGCATTTCCATCAATGCCCGCCTGGGCATGAGCGCGGATGCTACCGGTAAAGACATTATTTCCCTGGCATCGATGATCGGGTATATCTATTTTCAGGACAGTGTTCTTTTGTTGTGCCGTGTATCTGTTGCTAATGGTATAAAGCCTGCCGTCATACACACCGTCCTTGACGCCGGCAGTAAGGACTACTTGAACCCGGTATCTGCGCGGCTGCTGTTCGGCATGATGATGGGATACCTGAACAGGGTTGAATCTGTCGGCTATACCTATGAGCAGGCCAACGATATCTTGCGCGTGCTGGAATTTGATCGGGTGGACAAACCCAAGAAAAAGGCTTTGTCAAGCATTGCCGGGCATTTGGGTGACTTATCAGGCGGCAAGGTGAAACTTGATATACGGAGCGCCGAGGTATTTGCGTTTTCCACGGGAAACAAATGGAAGGAATTTCCACAGGGAGGTGACTATATCAGCCGTTTTCCCGGCGACGTGGATAAAGACCTGATAAAGGCGGAACAAATGGTATTTATCAGGGAATTGATGGTCGAACCGCGCCCGGGCGACTGACCGGTTCCCTGGGAACTGGGCTAATCCGGGTTGATCCCCATCGCTGCTGTAAACCCTTTTCCAGTTCATCTTTACTCCACTCGGGCAAAACACGTTGGCTCATGATTATCTCCGTGCACGATCATTCACACCAGTGGTTATAATATGCTATTAATGGGAAAACAATAACTATCATTGAGGATCATTCCAATGCTATCAGACATAGAGATTGCCCAGCGGGCAAGTAAAAAGCAAATTATTGACCTGGCTGCCGAACAGTATGGTATCGGCGGCGAGCACCTGGAGCCTTACGGCCATTACAAGGCCAAGCTGTCGCTGGATTACATCGACAGTCTGCAGGACAAGGCCGACGGCAAGCTGATCCTGACCACCGCCATCAGTCCCACGCCGGCGGGGGAGGGCAAGACCACGACCACGGTCGGCCTGGGCGACGCCATGAACAGGATCGGCAAACAGACCCTGATCTGCCTGCGCGAACCGTCCCTCGGCCCCTGCTTCGGCGTCAAGGGCGGCGCTGCCGGTGGCGGCTACGCCCAGGTCGTGCCCATGGAAGACATCAACCTGCACTTTACCGGCGACTTTCACGCCATCGGCGCCGCGCACAACCTGCTCTCGGCCATGCTGGACAACCATATCAACCACGGCAACCGCCTCAATCTTGACCCGCGCCTGATCGCCTGGAAACGGGTCGTGGACATGAACGACCGGGCTCTGCGCAAGATCGTTGTCTCCCTGGGCGGTACTGCCAACGGTTTCCCGCGGGAAGACGGCTACGATATCACCGTTGCCTCTGAAGTCATGGCCATATTCTGTCTGGCGACATCTCTTGAAGACCTGAAGGAACGGCTTGGGCGCATCGTCATCGGCTATACCCGCGGCGACAGACAACCTGTGCACGCCCGCGACCTGAACGCCCACGGCGCCATGGCCGCATTGCTGAAGGACGCCATCAAGCCAAACCTGGTGCAGACCCTGGAGAACAACCTGGCCGTGGTACACGGCGGTCCGTTTGCCAACATCGCCCACGGCTGCAACAGCGTGACCGCGACCAAAACCGCCCTGAAACTGGCGGACTACGTGATCACCGAGGCCGGCTTCGGCGCCGACCTGGGCGCGGAAAAGTTCATCGACATCAAGTGCCGCATGGCCGGACTGAACCCCGCTGCTGTGGTGCTGGTCGCCACCATCCGGGCCATGAAATACCATGGCGGCGTGAACAAGGAAGACCTGAATACGGAGAACCTGGCGGCGCTGGACCAGGGTCTGGTCAACCTGGAGCGGCACCTGAACAATATCCAGCAACACTACGGCCTGCCCTGTATCGTGTCCATCAACCACTTCACCAACGATACCGACGCCGAGATCAACATGCTGAAGAGCCGGGTTGAAACCCTGGGCGGCAAGGCAGTGGTCGCCCGGCACTGGGCTGCAGGCGGCGCCGGCGCCGAAGAACTGGCCCGCACCGTTGCAGATGTTGTTGATAACAGCCCCGGCAACCACAGTTACGTCTACGGGGATGATGCTTCCCTGTGGGAAAAAATAGAGGCCGTCGCCACGAAGGTGTACGGGGCGGGCAGCGTCACCGCCAACAGCAAGGTCCGGGCGGAGATCGACAAGCTGAACCGGGATTACGGCAGCTTCCCCGTGTGCATGGCGAAGACCCAGATGTCCTTTTCCGCCGACCCCACCGTGCGCGGCGCGCCGCAGGGTCACAACGTGGAAGTCAGCGAAGTCCGGTTATCAAACGGCGCAGGCTTCATCGTCGCCATCGCCGGCAACATGATGACCATGCCCGGCTTGCCGAAAGTTCCGGCAGCCGAGAAAATCGACGTGGACACCGAGGGCAACATCACCGGCCTGTTCTGAGCCGTTGCGTCGTTCCCGCGCAAGCGGGAACCCGGAATCGTCGTTCCCCTGCCCCTGCTTGCACAGGGGCAGGCTCTGGAAACTATCTTAACCACGGAGTTTTCCGGAGGCCGTGGCGTCTGCGATCATTTGATCTTTCTGTGTTGTGATATCTGATGTTTCCGACGCGCCGAGGTCGAATATGATGGAGCGGTCAACACTTCGAGGCATCTCCACCAGGTCCTGGTCTACCAGTCGGCGAATGTATTCGGCAAGCGAAACGCCAAGCGCTAACGCGCGGGCGCGCACCCGGGTGTGCAATTCTGAATCAAGAGATATTTGTGTACGTACCATCATAATGCATACATTATAATATCAAATTAATGGTGTATCAATACGCGACAACAAAGCTCATAAAGCGCTATCAAACATCTGCTTGTTATGATATGATGACATGTCATCATTTGTAAATTACTTTAATCAATGATGAAACAAGAAAAAACGAGAGCTTTGCATGTTGATCCTGTTGCCATTCGCCGCGAACAAATGCGCCGGGCGAAACGGCGGCAGCGCGAGCGGGAGAAACAACGTGATCTCGTACTGTATCAATTGCGTTTACCACGCCAGCTTGCAGGAAAACTGAAGGCAGGTAACAGGCATGCCGATTTTTCTGCTGCACTCCAGGGATTTATCGACTATCAGGTGATCTGCATCGACGATTATGAGAATTTGAAATTGCTGGCATGGAATCGTTCCGGACGGTACCTGACTCGTCCTGAAGCATTTCAGCTATACGAACGCAACTGGCGGTTCATTGACATGAATGGAATGAGTGCAGAGGAGAGCGAACTGATTGGAAAACTGACAAGAGAGTATGGTAATGGTGTCATCAATGCCTGAGTTCAAACGTCCCAGGCACCACCAGGTATGGAACGCGCAACAGATGCCTACGGCGAGGTTGTTGCCAAGTCATTAACCAAGGCTATCAGTAAACTGGGAGATGATTCCCGATACTTCCGGCATTGTATGCGTGAATTGACGATCTCAGATAGCAAACGCCTGCGTAGCGGACTCCGTGCATTATCACAGATGCCCAATGGATAGTTTCTTTTTGGTCCCACATAATAGATAATCGGCGTACGCGCCCGTAGCTCAGCTGGATAGAGTACCTGGCTACGAACCAGGCGGTCGGGAGTTCGAATCTCTCCGGGCGCGCCATTTCCCAAGGGCTTCCAGCACGATTGCGATAATATGAATCACCTGAAAAAAATGAGAGTGGATCATATCGGGAGTCTGTTGCGCCCCCAATCCCTGATCGATGCATTTCTCGAATGTGGACGGGGTGAGATTGATTCCTCGGAGCTTGAAGGACTGCAGGATGATGCGATCCGGGAGGTTGTAAGAAAACAGGAAGCTGCCGGCGATTTGCTGAGAAGAATTGAGGATGCTCAACAGTACATAGACATCGACCAGTTAGCCATAAGCCCGCAATGCGGTTTTGCTTCCGGCATCGGCGGCAACCATCTCAGCGAGCAACAGCAATGGCAAAAACTCGAGTTGATGCTGGCGGTTGCCGGGAAGGTTTGGGGTTTATCTTGATGGTTAGTTGCGTCGTCCAGACCGGATCAACTCGTTCCATAACGTAATCCCATTTCTTTCAGCCAGCGCCGGTACACGTTTGAAACCTTGTCGGCCGGTTGGTGTAACTCTGCATCGGGGTCCAGAGGCAAACACCTGGGCCGTTGTGATTCCAGTACTGCCTTGTCCTGGTAGAAGATCGTATCCTGAAATTCCCGGAAATTTTCTTCCGGGTCGCTATGGCCGTAGTTCATGGCAAGGACAAACCAGACGCGGATACGGGTTTCCTCCTTCGGTTGTATCGACATCATTATCAAGTCGGATGGTTTCTCGCCGGCCGCGCCGGGCTCCTTGGTGAGCATGACGGTCAACGGCCGCAGTACCCGGTAGGAATAGGCGACCTTGGTGCCTTCTTCGCTGGTCACATTGGCCCGGGGTTGATAAACGGTCGCATTGGTTACGCTGATTTCGCTGCCAATCACCTCGACATCGTAATCGTCCATTTCCGTATAAGGTTCCTCTCCCAGGTAACCGGTATGTACGAAGGGAAAATGGGACAGGTCCAGAAAATTCTCTACGGCCCTGGGGCCGCTGGTCTCGACGTCGTAGGGCCCGGTAATGACCAGGTGATAATCCGCATCCAGGCCATGAAACAGTGGCACGTCGCCTGCCGGTTTACCAAGGCACACCCACACCAGGTCGTATTTCTCCCGCACATGCAACCGGGTCGTCCTGGCCCTTTCCGACACAGGGTGGTCGGGATGGGCGGGCATCCTGATGCAGCGGCCGGCGGAATTAAAATGCCAGCCGTGGTAGGGACAAACGACCGTGTCGCCATTTCTGATTTCACCCAAAGACAATTTTGAACCACGGTGAGGACAACGGTCCAGCCAGGCATGTAATTCACCGTGACTGCGCCAGATTAGAATGTCCCGTTCCAGCAATTGTGTTGCGTACTTTTCACCGTCCGCCAATTCCCTGGCATTCGCTACCACATGCCAGTCATTGAGCATAATTGTGTCGTTTGTCATCATCCGATATCACCCGTATGTAATCCGACCCCTGCATATACGCTACCATATAGGGATTCGTATCTGAAATTCACTTTGTGACCAACCTTGATAATGTTGATGGTGGGCTGCTGTATAGTCACAACATGGTGAACAAAGTTAGTCATTTATAATTGACTAAATTTGTTCATTATGGCAGGCTGGCCTTATGGACCCAAGATTTCTGCCCCATAACAGCCACCTTGACAACCCTGCCGGGTTTGCTGAACAGGATCCTCAATTACGCCTGCTGCAGCGTCAGGTTTATCAATATCGCTCGGCACTGCTGGATGAATTAGCTGCCGCCTCACCGGGTATTTACACTTTAGGCGGAGGGCGGCAAATCGGCAAATCGACCCTGCTGAAACAGTGGATGAATGAATTGCTGGCACGGGGTGTCGCGCCCGGATCGATCAGTTTTTTTACCGGCGAACTTATCGATGACCATCACAGCCTCCTCGGGTTGATGCAGGCTCAACTGGGTGATTCGCACCCAGATTCCGTTAATTTTTTGATAATTGATGAAGTTACCTATATCCGGCAGTGGGATAAGGCAGTTAAATACGCTGCAGATGCGGGCTTGTTGGAGCATACCGTCATGGTGCTGACCGGTTCGGACCTGGGCTTGATCAGGGATGCGCGCATGCGCTTTCCCGGGCGGCGCGGCAGCGCGGAGGTGGTGGATTTCCACATGTATCCGCTTTCATTCAGGGAATGTTTGAACCTGAAAAACCCGGACATCAATGTTGATGATATCGTTTTTCAACCCGGGGAGGTTGAAGCAGGCACTATCGATGCAATTTACGGGGAGTTTGATCGATATTTATTGCATGGCGGATATTTGACAGCCATCAACGACCTGGCCGAAAACGGGCTGATCAGTAAAACCACCTTGAATACATACTCCGACTGGATAAGAGGCGATGTGCTGAAACGCGGTAAACAGGAAAATTACCTGCGTGAAATCATGGCAGCCATTATCAAACGCTATACTTCACAGGTCACCTGGAACGCCCTGGCGCGTGACCTGTCCATCGACCACCCCAAAACCGTGTCCGATTATATTGATGTGCTGGTAAACATGGACGCCGTATTCGTGCAGTCCGCCCTGCTGGAAGACAAGCTGGTTGGCGCACCGAAAAAAGCCAGAAAACTGATGTTCTGCGACCCGTTTATATTCCATGCCGTACATGCCTGGGTCAAGCCCGTTGCCGATCCTTACAATGCGCAGGTATTGCCGCTCATCCAGGACCCGGAATGGACGTCAAGACTGGTCGAGGCCGCCGTGATAACCCATCATCGCCGTTTTTTTCCCACTTACTACATCAAGGCCCGGGGTGAAGTCGATGTCGCCTGTATTAAAAAAGGGCAATGCTGTCCTGTCGAGGTCAAATGGACCAACCAGTTGCGGCCCAAGGATATCAAACAGATCAGTCAATATCCGCAGGGTGAAATCTGGACAAAAACCAGGTCCTGGGGGGAGATAAGTGAGGTTAAAACTTACCCTTTGCCGCTGAAACTGCTGCAGACCGGCGAGAATGACGAGTCCAGGGACCGACCCCGCGTCTATTGATTTCTGTAAATATCTTTCCTGTGTCCGACCTTGATGACGTTGATCGTAAGTTGCAGCTTCCATACTGTATAAATGATTCTATATGCACCCTGACGCAGTCTGAATCTATCATTGCCGGTTAGCTTGCTGGCGCCAGGCGGGAAGGGCTCTGTTGCCAGGCTCTGAATCCGGCGAATTATTTGTTGCCGTATTTTCTTTTGGGGGATTGCTTCAAGTTCCTTTACTGCGGAAGGCTTGATAAGGATTTTATATTTTTCCACGACGTTTCAAATCCTTTACTACGTCTTCAAACACCAGGTTCGGCTCCTTGGCGCGATTTGATATGGCTTCCAGGTCTTCCGCATCTTCTGCAAGGCTTAACTGCACAGCTTCGTTCACCATGTCCGAGATGGAACGGTTTGTCTCAACTGACTTCAGGCGCAATGCATGGTGAAGCTCAGGGTATAAATAGATGGTTGCCCGTTTGGATTCTGTCTTCATGTGAGACATTATAACGTCATAACGTTATAATGTCAAGCACGCTCCCACACTACCTGCTCCGGCCGTTGGTCTCCTTCCGTTCTGCCCGAGATCGGCGCGAGCGGCAGGGAATCGTCACCCGGTTCCATGGTAAAGGTGAAATCAAGGGAATACCACGGTCCGGTGACTTCCGGGTGCGGCGCTGGCTCGTTTGCATGATAAACATAATCTCCGATCAGTGCCCGGGTCACGCCGAACTGTGCGTCGGTTTCCAGGTAGGGGTCATCATTGACGTAAACCTGTGAGATATGCGTTTTATAGCCCGGTTTGTGTACCAGGAAATGCATGTGCGCGGGCCGCATATTGGCGCGTCCCTGAACCTTGAGCAGGTCGCCGACCGGCCCGTTCACAGGAACCGGGTAGGCTGCGGGTTTCACGGTACGGAAATTAATCCGACCGTATTTGTCGGTGCGAAATTTACCGCGCAAGTTCATATCGGCCTGGGTAAGATCCTGGTTCTCATACAGACCTTCCGCGGAGGTGTTCCATACGTCAACCTCTGCATCGGCAACAGGGTTACCGTCATTATCCTCGACCCGGGCAGTCACGAACAACGGCGTGCCGATGGTGGTTGAACGCACGATTGAGCCGCCGTTCTCCGTTACCGGCGAGTGTTCACGCCAGAACGGGCCCAACAGGTTAGCCGTGGTTTCATCCCGGTCGCGGCCGTTGTTCAAAAGGCAGACCAGTGACGATATACCCATTGTGCCGGCCAGAAGCACCATTTCGTTATGACTTTTGGTCGTCAGTTGCCCCGCTTGCGCGAGGATTGCGCATCCCCTGCGAAATTCGGCTTCTGACAGTTGCACTTCACGGGCGAATTCGTGCAGGTGCCGGACCGCCGCAGAGAGCACTTCCCTCAGGCGCGGGTCCTTGATCCGCTGCAACTCGCTGAGTACCGCTTCGGTAACTTGTTCCTGGTTTTCGATGATCATTCCGGACTCCAATTCAGGAAATATGGATGCAGTAGTAAGAGTATGATGTTATCGTTTTTATGGATTATATACGAACCTGAAAAGGGCACTCCCGGGGAAACAACCATGACCGATCGAATTTCCATTACCGAATACCTCGACAGCATCGCAGCGCTGGCGCCTGCCCATCGAGAACGGGCCGGAGAAGCAGAACAAGAGCGCCGTCTATCACAGCAGACCGTGGACGAACTGGTCGCCGCAGGCTTGTTCAGAGTCTACCAGTCCGCCCGTTTCGGCGGGCCGGAACTCTCGATGGCAGAGGTAATACCCCTTATTACACAGGTTGGCAGGGCCTGTCCTGCCACTGCCTGGGTACTGGCTATCATGCAGATGCACATCTGGATGATAGGGGTGTATCCGCAGCAGGCCCAGGATGAAGTCTTCGAAGATGACAGCAACACCCTGGTATGCGGCGTACTGCAACCCAGGGCCATGGCAAAACGGGTAGCGGGTGGATATGAACTGGGGGAAACGACATGGCCTTACGCTTCGGGTTGTGATTTTGCGCGCTGGGCTACGGTGGGCGGCCTGGTGCAAAGGGACGGTGGTCCGCCTGAAATGAGGGTTTTTTTGTTGCCCAGGGATGAGTATGACATTGTCGATGACTGGCAGGTGACAGGCCTGCGCGGCACCGGCAGCAAGAGCCTGGCAGGCGGCGGCACGTTTGTTCCGGAACACAGGACAATCAGTTTTATGGACGCCATAGCCGGGGAACTGGGTAAAGACCGGTCACCGTTGTTCAAGTCATCGGTGCTGGGCCTGCTTTATCTTAACCTGACCGGGCCGGCCCTGGGCGCCGCGCAAACGGCGGTCGAGGTTTTTATCGGCCATATTGAAAACCGCAACCTGCCTTTTTCCATACACAAACAGGTTGATGCTGCCCAGGCGCACCGTCTCCTCGGCGAAGCGATGCTGCAGACGGGTTCGGCGGAACTGATGATGGAGCGTGGCGCAGCCATGGTGCGCGAGAAGGCTGAAGCCGGAGAGCAATTGCCTGTCGTGGAACGAAACCGGGTGCGGGTCTACAGTTCCGGCGCGGTCAGACAATGCGTTGCGGCAATCGAGTCACTGTTCCTGGCGTCCGGCGGCACCGCTATACAGGAGACACACCCGTTACAGCAACTCAACCGCGATGCCAAGGCCATGGCCTTGCACGCGGCCCTGGCACACGAGAACAACCTGGAACTCTGGGGCGCCTCAAGACTGGGCAAACCACTGAATTCCGAATTCGTCTGATATTTACTGTGTAGCTTCCGGGGCCGGAATTCAGGTCACCGGGGACGGACTTAAGTCCGTCCCCATTCCCCAGATGTCCTATTCGTCTATCTCTTCCAGCAAGGCGTCTCCCAGGCCGTAGTAGGTGCCGTTGTAATGGTCGTAGGCGTAATGCAGGACGGGCGCCAGGGACGCCATGCGGTCTTTGGCGGGGGTGTTGTGCAAAGATGTATCGACCCGTACCGCGACGACTTTGCCGTGGATGACTTCGCCCAGCCAGCGGTGTTCTTCCACCCGCAATAGTTCACATTCATAGTTGGCGGGGCATTCGGCTACTGCCGGCGCGGCTATTTTTACGGAAGGCTCGGGGGTCAGCCCCGAGGCCGCAAACTTGTCATCGGCCGGAAACACGGTGGTATTCACACCTTCAGCTATTTTCGCGGTGGGTACGTTAACGACGAATTCCCCGGTAGTGGTGATATTCCGGTAGGTGCGCGATTCCTTGGCGCCGGCAAAGGTGTCGTAATCGCCGATGACCAGGGAGATGATCTTGGGCGTATCTTCGTCCTCTGCCACGTTGGTATACGAAGGAAAGAACACCAGGCTGTAAGGCGCCACGTGGGGTTTGCCCGCATCATCTGCGCTGGAGATAAGGAACGCGGGCAGCGCCGGCCAGTACTCCAGGCCGAACAGGTCTTTTACGGATAATTCGGTTTTATCAGTCATGATTACTCGGTCTTTTTTTACTGTTAATTATTCCCGGATTCATCCGGGGACGGACTTAAGTCCGTCCCCTAGGCAAGTCCGTCATCTACCAGGTCTTCTTCGGGTCATAGTCCTGCCCGTCCGGCGACCAGCCTTGCATCCTGGCCCAGCCCTGGCGCTGCTGTATGCCGCGCATGCGCTTGTTGGCCAGCATGCGCCATTTCGATACGGTCATGTCGGGGCGGATCAGTTTTTCCTGGTGCCAGAAATCTTCGTATTGATACACATGGTGGATCTGTTCCCGTCCGAATGCATCGAAGTTGTTGAAACCCCATTCGGCGCCGTCACCCATGGGCGCGGCCTGGTCCGTTGCCGCCTTCCAGGTGACCGGTATGTATTCTTCCCGGCACGCCTTGTAGAAGGCTTCTGCTTCCTCATCCGAATTCACTTCGGTGGCATGGCAGATAAAATACATATGATGGTCTTCGTCGATGGGCGTAAACCACTCGAAGTGCAGCACCCCGGGGGCCGGCCACCAGTCCACCTCCAGTCCGCAGGGCAGATAAATACCCACTACGGTCTCCTGGGGCACATCCGGGGGAGGGATGTTGTCCGGGTCCAGGTTCACCGCGTTCACGGTCTCGCCCTCGATCTCCGTCGTCCAGACCGTGTAGTCATCCACCTTGACAATGCCCCAGGGACCCTCGTCGTTATCGATGATCTCCAGTGAATCCGGCGTTTTCGGGAAGCTGGAAAGAGGCATGCTGGCATCGGTGAAATCGAATATGCCGGCCTTGCGGTGGGCGTACAGGTGTGCGGCGTCGAAACCATTCTCCGCGGCGATACGCCAGTTGGCCCGGAACTTGTTGCGCGCAACCGGGTGGAACGCCAGTTTGGGCCGCAGGAATTTCGGCTGCAGGTCCTGTTCTATGGGCGGCGGCGGGTCCATGTCGCCCATGAACACAAAGACAACCCCGTTGATCTCCTGCACGTGATAAGTCTTGTGCTTGAGCCTGCCAATCAGCCTGCTGTCCGGGTCGGTAACGATCTGCACGAGCATCCCATCCCGCACATCGATGGTAAAACCATGGAACCAGCAGGTCACCGTGTTTTTGGTGTAGCATTCGGGCCGGGCTGAAAAGGCCGCGCCGCGGTGCGGGCAGCGATCAGCGATGGCGTACACATCGCCGTCAACCCGTTTGAACAGGATCCGTTCCCCCATTATCATCTCACCCTTGCATTTCCCTTCTTCCAGTTCATGGCCGAACAACGCAGCATACCAGTGGTTGCGCAGACCCAGTTCCGCCTTCAGGTAGTCGGGATACGGTTCAAGGCGTTTGTTCGCGCCGTCGATGTTATCTTCCATCTCCCGGATCGGTGTATCAGTCATGCGTTACAATCCCCCTCTTTGTTAATCCAGCTCCTGCACTGTATGTGTATTGTGCGACCTGACCCCAAAACCCGCATGGTAACATCCGTAGCAGATCATGGAAATCCGCATTCGGATCAGTTCTCGTAGATTGTATTGACCACACATACCTTGTCAGGTAGATTGGTTTGACATACTGAATGTGGGGAGGAGGTTATGAATCACTTTTTTTCAGGCCGTTTCGGCATCGGCAGTCCGTTACTTGTCTTGTTACTCGTCGTAATCCCTGCCCAACCGGTCCTTTCCCAGAGCGGCCTGCTTGAGGAAGTCATCGTCACCGCGCAGAAACGCGAGCAATCCATCCAGGATGTGGGCATTGCCATCACGGCGATCAGCGGCGAGCAGATGGAAGCGCTGGGAATTGCCAACAGCATCGAGATAGCCCGTTATTCGCCCGGCGTCTCCATGTCCGGCGGCGGCGGCGACCAGCGCAACGAGTTTACCATCCGCGGCGCGACCCAGAACGATTTTGCCGACCATGCCGAGGCGCCCAATGCCATGTACGTGGACGAGGTCTACCAGGCGGCCCAGCAGGCCCAGTTGTTCGCCAACTTCGATATGCAGCGGGTGGAAATACTGAAAGGCCCGCAAGGCACCCTGTTCGGCCGCAACGCGACCGGCGGGCTGGTCCACTTCGTTACCAACAAGCCCTCACAGGAATCCGAAGCATTCGCTGATTTGACCTACGGTTCCTATGATACGGTCAGGGCGGAAGGCGCAGTGAGCGGCGGCCTGTCGGACACCTTGTCGGCCAGGCTTTCCGGGGTCTTCATCTACCATGACGATCTCATCGACAACCCGTTCACCCCGGAAGACATGCCGCCGGTACCCGGCCTGCTGCAGGCCGTCGGCCGGCCCGCGACATTCAACCCCGATGTCGACGTACATGACAAGTACGGCGAGGAGACCTGGGGTCTGCGCGGCCAGTTGTTATTCGAACCCAATGAGGACGTGGAATTTCTGCTGTCGGCCAACTACGGCGAACAGGAATGGGCGCCCGCGGCCTATAACAGTATCCCCACGGTCGCATTCGTGGATGACACCGACGGCGACGGTGTGTTCGACGATACGGTGAATACTGCGTTCCAGCGCGATGTGCGCACCACCTGTGAAATGATCAGGGTCACCGACGGCGGCTGTGAAAACTCCATATTTGACGGCGACCTGGACGGTGTGCGCCCCAATGACCAGGGCGACCTGTTCGGGTTTTTCGACCCGGACCCGATCCACGATTTTGCCGGCCCCAACGACCACGCCCCCCACCCGGGCAACGAGGTGGAGATGTATAACATCTCAGGCAAGCTGACCTGGGACCTGGACTTCGCCAGGCTGGTATCGGTGAGCGCGTTTTCCAACATCAAGCACCGGCAATCACTGGACGTGGGCGATGCCCCGGTGCCGCAGTTCATCTATTTCCGGCAGACCGATATGGACTGGTTCTCACAGGAAATCCGCCTGGAAGGCGAGGCCGATCGCATGCGCTGGATCGCCGGCGCCTATTACCTTAATATCGATGCAAAGGCCGCCCAGGGCCTCGCGGACACCATCGGCGGGCTGAACATTTTCGGCGGTTATTTCTTTGGCCCGGTACTCAACTCCACTAACGGCATTCCGTTTTTTGTGCCGGGTATAGGCGGGACTCCGCTTAACATCCTCACGGGCGAGACCGGTTTTAACCAGGGCGACCTGTACCTGGAGGCAACCACGGATACGGACCTGGTGACCGATTCCTATTCCCTGTTCGGCCACGTCGATTTCGACCTGACCGACCAGTTGATGGTCACGGCCGGGTTCCGCGGCATTATCGAAGAGAAGGACTTCACCTTCACCAACCGGTTGTACCGCAACGTCAGGGATGGCTACCCTGACGGCGCGCAGTTTGCCGGGGCCGAGCCGCTGAGCCTCATCTTTGTGCCGGGCGTGCCGTTCGAGTTTCTTGCCCCGTATGAGGACAAGACCTCGGACTTCCTCTGGTCGGGCAAGCTGCAACTCAACTACTCGCCCAACGACGACCTGCTTGTTTATGCCGGCGTTAACCGCGGCGTAAAGGCGGGCAACTTCAACGGTCCCCTGCTGACCACGCTGACCCAGGATGAATACGGGTACAAGGAAGAGGTCCTGTGGTCATACGAGGCCGGTTTCAAATCCACCCTGTTCGGCGGCAAGGCCCGTTTCAATGTGTCCGCGTACTATTACGACTACAACGATTACCAGGCATTCCAGTTTGTCGGCACCTCCGGCGCGGTGTTCAACGCCGATGCCGAATACTGGGGTTTCGAGGCGGAGTTGATCGCCAACCCGGTGGAGAATGCGGACATCTGGCTGGGTTTCAGTTACATAGACCCCGAAGTGAAAGACCTGGAGGTGGCGGACAACACGTTCAGGGACATCGAACCGACCTTCACCCCGCAGGTCCAGTTTTCCGGGGTCGGCCGTTATACCGTGCCCAACGTCATTATGGGCGGTTCGGTCACGCTGCAACTGGACGGCACCTATGCCTCGTCCAGTTTCAGCAACATCAACAATTTTGACAGCCATATCATGCCTGCAAGCTGGATCGGCAATGCCCGCGTCCAGTGGAGCAGCGCGGACGGGCGTTATTCCATCGCAGGATTCGTAAAGAACTTCTCCAACTCGCGCACCCAGACGACCACATTCGACCTGGCGACCATCGGCGGGGCGGACGAGATATCCTTTGAGAAACCGCGCTGGGGCGGCGTCAATGTGAGGGTGAGTTATTAAGCCGAAGTCCCTATGGGGACAGGTTCACAGGTTGCGGGGACAGATTTGAAATCTGTCCCCTGTTAACAGGACCAGCCAGCGTCACATGAACTCATGAAAACCACGATCATTCAAGGTGGAACCCTCCTCACCGCCGATCCTGTACAACCGCTGTTGAAGGACGGCCACATCAGGATAGACGACGGCATCATCACGGCCGTCGGAACAGGCGCAGGCCCGGACGTGCCGGGAGCAGCGGCCATCGACGCCCGCAACAAGCTGGTCATCCCCGGTTTCGTCAATGCCCATACCCACCTGTGCATGACCCTGGGCCGTTCCCTGGGCGCCGACCGTACCCTGCTGCAGTGGCTGGCCGAGGCGCAACTGCCGTTCATGGGACAGATGGATGCCGAAGACTATGCGCTGGCCGTTACCCTGGGCGCCATCGAGAACCTCAAGGCCGGCAATACCACCGTATGCGAGATCTTCTTCTCGTCACGCTATACCGACGGCGCCGATGCGCTGGCCGCCGCGGCCCTGGACGAGACGGGGATACGCGCCTTGCTGTTCCGCTGTTCCAGCGATGAGGAGTTTGCCCCGGGCTTTATCGAAACGACCGGCGAGATCGATGCCCGCAGCAAGGCGCTGCTGCAAAACTGGCGCGCCCATGACCGGGTCGGGATAGGGGTAGGTCCCCTGGTGCCCTGGACCGCCACCGACGAGTACTGGGCCGACACCTGCGCGTTGCGGGACGACGGAGTGGGTGTCCACCTGCATACCGCGGAAACGCCTGAATACAACGACCTGATGTTGGCGCGCACCGGGAAACGCAACGTTGAATTCCTCGCCGACGCCGGTGTGTTGAACGAGCGAGTCATGCTGAACCACTGCATCTACCTGGCCGATGCCGAGATTGAGGCCATTGCCGCCCACGGCGCGCACGTGGTGCACGATCCCACCTCGAACATGATCCTGGCCTCCGGCAACGCCCCCGTATTGAAGCTGCGCCAGGCTGGGGTCACCGTCGGGCTGGCCTGTGACGGCCCGGCCTGCAACAATACCCAGGATATGTTCGAGGTAATGAAGGACGCGGCGCTGCTGCAGAAAGTCACCACCCGGGATCCCGTGTCGCTGACCGCCCGGGACGTGTTTGCCATGGCCACCATAGAAGGCGCCAAAGCCTGCGGCAAGGCGGACCGGATCGGCAGCCTCAGCACCGGCAAGCTGGCGGACGTCACCATCGTCGACACCCTGGCCAGCCACCTGCGGCCCATCCACGACCCGTTCGCGACCCTGGTCTATTCTGCCCGCGCCGCGGACGTGGAAACCGTGCTGGTCGGCGGAAACGTTGTCGTACAGGATAAGCAAGTGCTTACCATGGATGAAGCAGAGATCATTCACAAGGCCCAGTTGCGCGCCGACGAGCTGAGAAGGTCCGCCGGCCTTAACTGAACTTAATCCACCATCCACTCACGTTGTAAAGACAGCTATGCGCGTTAGTATCTTATTGCCTGTTGTCATCACGTCATGCCTGTTCCTCTGCGCCTGTGACCGCAGCGAAGCGCCGCAGGGCGGCAGCACAGCCGGGGCCGCGGGGGTCAGCGACGAGCGCCTGGTGAATGCCGATGCGGAGCCCCACAACTGGCTGAACCACGGACGTACCTGGAGAAAACCGAAACCGACGCCATCCATGCCTACGTTATCAAGCGCGCTCACGACCCGGAATATATGCCCGCTAGCCTGAAGCCGGTCAGCGCGACACATTGATTTGTTGCGGCGCCGACGTTTAAATATTATACTTTAGTAAAACTTTGTAGACGATCTTGTATGACTGGAGAAGCATGATGACACAACTCGCAATCAGGCAATCGGGAGGCGCCAATATCATCAGTATCCCGAAAGCAATCCTGAAGACGCTAGGCCTCGAGGTAGGTTCGACGCTGAACCTGTCACTGGAAGATAGCCGGATAGTACTGACTCCCGCAGCCAAGGAACCTACCTTGGAAGAATTGCTGGCAAGGAGCCCCAGGGAAAACTTCGGACTGACCGACGAGGATCGGGAATGGCTCTCTGAGGCTCCGGCCGGCAAGGAACTGATTTGACTTACACGCCGGACAAGGGAGACATCGTCTGGCTTGACTTCGACCCCAGCAGCGGCAACGAGATAATGAAGCGCCGCCCGGCCTTCGTCATATCCAGGAAGGCATTCAACGATCATACCGGAATGGCCGTCGTGGCCCCGATTACCAGTACCATCCGCAACACCAGGCTGGAAGTAATACTGCCCGATAACTTGAAGACGAATGGTTCGATACTGGTTTACCAGTTAAAGTCACTCGACATCGTGCAACGCCAGGTAAAATTTATCGAGCAGGCCCCCCGGGAAACCACCAAGCAGGCCACAACACTCGCCAGTATCATCATTCAGTAACGGTAACCCGGAAGACGAATC
This sequence comes from Gammaproteobacteria bacterium, assembly GCA_026710545.1. Lineage (GTDB taxonomy): Bacteria > Pseudomonadota > Gammaproteobacteria > Eutrophobiales > Eutrophobiaceae > JAAXHV01. The sequence continues at coordinate 30,274 of JAPOQU010000011.1, forward strand.
CGGTTCGCCCCAGGTAAGGTTTCATAATTTCAACAGTTCACAGAACCTGGTTAAAGGAAGAACCCTCGCCTTCAACTCCGCCCGTTCGTAGTCCCTGTCCTCCGTGTGCACCTGGTAATAATACGGGATGTCGGTACGCTGCGAGAAATAAGCTATGTTCCTGCTCAGGTTCCTATTCCCTGTTTTGCACTCGACCGCAAACAGCGGTTTATCGTTCTCAACTACCACGAAGTCCAGTTCTCTCCCTATTGCATCCCTGACAAACCTCAATTCCATTTCACTGCCTTCGGTATCCTCACGGAAATGGCAGTACTTCAGCAAATGCGACGCTACCAGGTTTTCAAAACGGGCGCTCTCATCCCCGCACAGCGACCAATCCCACAGGTACAGCTTGCGTTCCTTTTTCACGGCCCGAAGGCGGGGCAGCCCGTAGGGAGATATCCTGAAACAGTAATACAGGTTCTCCAGGATCGTAATCCAGCGGTCCACGGTTTCGTAGGCTACCGACAGGTCCTGTTTCAGCTTATTCAGAGAAAGGATGGAGGAAACCTTGTCGGGCAACATCCGCACAAGCAGGTCCAGTTGAGAGACCTCCTTCACGTTTTCCAGGTTTATCAGATCCTCCTGTATTACCCGGCTTTGCCTCTCCCGCTGCCACCTCTTCCAATGGCGCGCGTTCTGTTTCAAAAACGGCTCGGGAAAACCGCCATAGCGCAACAGGACAGACAAGTCCGAGCGGGTCGGCTTGTTGTTCAATTCATACAACGAAAACGGGTGCAGGCGGTAGTAGTGATAACGTCCCTGTAATGAATCACCCCCCCTCCTGTAATGATCCAGCCGCGCAGATCCGGTGATAAGAAAGCGCTTTGTGGACTTGAATTTATCGTAAAAACCCTTGACCAGGTTGCGCCAGTGCCTGTATTTATGTATCTCGTCGAATATCAGCAGCGATTGATCTGCGGGCAGACCACCGTCCAGGAGCATCCGCTGGGTTTCATAAAGGTCCCAGTTAAGGTATGCAGGGTGGGATTCATCAGCGCCTTCGAGCAGGCTGAGCGCAAGCGTCGTCTTGCCGACCTGCCTCGGCCCGCCCAGGAAAACTATTTTCTCGGCCAGGTCCTGGTTGATGGAGGCTGTCAGGTACCGGTTCAGCAATGTCATTTCCGCCATGGAACGTTAACGTAAATTTTAGAGTACACTCTATAATAATCGTGTTAAGTTCAGAGTCAACCTGAAATATTACATATACTGACCTTATTCACCACTTAATCAGCAAACCCATGACATGCTACAATTTATCTGCTATGCATAACCACCACAGTTATGCTTTAACCTGGTAAACGAAGACTTTAAACTCAACCCAAATATGTCTGTGATTCATTGCTGCGAGTTGACTGAAAAAAATGACAGAAAATAATTTTCAGGTAAGACTCGCAACAGCCTATCCGGGTGCACAACCAGTTCAGTCATCCAAAGGGACGACATTAAAGGCCGAAATATCAACTGATCAAGGTCGTAAAGACGCATTTGTAAAATTAATCAGTATTGATGACATAGCCAGAGAAGCGCTTTGTGCAGTATTGGCAAGGAAACTTCAACTTCCCATGTTGCAGCCCTATTATGTTCATGTTGATCCCAGTGTCTTAGGTGATTACCGTGCAGGAAATATTCATGACATAGCTTTTGGTCTTGAAGCTGAAGAGGCGCCCACATTTCGAGTAATCCATCAGTTGACGGAAGAAGAGATTTCAGGATGGAGTGATGTTTTACGCGTCGCAGTATTCGATGAGTGGATTTATAATCGGGACAGAATTCCGACCAACCTGATATTTACTGGTAAAGGGCGTTTTCGATTGATTGACCACGATGAAGCTTTGCCAAATTACGCGTCCCCAGATGCCTGTTCAAATGCACAGCTTTTACAACACCTGGCGCGCAACAAATCGGAAATAGAGTTGCATCAGATGCGGAGGAAGGCTTTTGAGAGTATTGAAGAATATTAGTCAGTAAATTGGGGTGAAATCTATAAGCTCCTGCTCCCGGATAACTTGCCAGGGGGCGCACCAATTTTCGACAAATTCATACAATTTCTCAGTGTCCGTAGTGAACACATGCGTGCTATCATTACTCAAAGTCTGGGTATTAAACAACAAGAATTAAATCTTTCGATACCAGGCAAGACCGTCAGAGAGGGGGACTAATGTCAGCATCGTATCCAGAATTACCCGGTTACGGTTTTTCATGGAGGAGTATTCAGATCGAACCTGTCCCAGTCTCAGGTGAGAGGATAACTTTGGGAGCGATTGTTAAAGGAGACAACCAGGAATTGCTCGCTGCAAAAGTAGTTTCAAAACCTCATTTGAGAAAAATCTATGGCCGTGAATTCGGTGCTCGAATTGCAGAGGCTCTGAGTTTGTGTATCAACCATGCCGAAAAATATTACTCAACAAACCCACTGTCAAATAAGTGGTCACCTCCCCTGGACAGATTTTATGTCGGAGAATTGCATTCCTCCGTTGCTGAAAACATTGAGGAGGGTCTGTCAAGAGCGGCCAGGCAATCCTCCTCTTTCAGTGTTTCTCTTGAAGAGGAAAAAACCGGATCAAGCACAAGTCCCGCCGTGTCTGCACCCAAATCCTGGCAGAAAGCGATAAGGCAGGTCGTAACAGACGAACGAGAAGAATTCCTGAATTATTTTGAAAAAAGCGTACCAGTCCGGGACTCAGGCGTACCGTTAACATTCAGTTTTCTGTCCAGTAACTATGCTGCGCAGTTCGATGCAATTACAGAAACAAAACAAATCCAGAGAGTATTGGTTAGAGCCCAGAGTAAGCTATGGCAGCTCGATCGGCTCAGGGATGAGAGCGCCCTGATTCATCCGAAATTCTGTGAGTTGTTGCTGCAAATACCGGATAGTGATGAAACCTCTGAAGTCAGTGAATTTGTAGAGGAGTTGGATTACGAAGCCTCCAGAAGAGAGTTAGGTTTATTCTCTACTACTTCACCGGTCGATGCTGCAAGACATTTGATTGAAAAAGCAGCTTGAGCACCATGAAACCGGAAGACCATCCCCCTCAGGAGCCCGTATCCGACTTTGCCAGGGACTACAACAGGTACGTACTGGAAATAGCGGCGGAAATCGGAGGCGCTGAAGACAGCTATGGCCTGAATCCCTACCAGAGCGTGTTGTATTACCCGGCGCCGAAACCGGACGGCAACGTGTTCATCATGATCCACGGCGGCGGCTGGACCAGCGGATACAAGGAGTGGATGGCATTCATGGCGCCGGTATTCAACCAGGCGGGTATCGGCTTCGTCAGCATCGGTTACAGGCTGGCCCCGGCCCACGTTTTCCCGGCAGGACTGGATGATTGCATGAGCGGGCTGAAATGGGTTTACGACAACATCGATAAGCTTAACGGCGACCGCACTCGCCTGTTCATATCCGGCCACTCCGCCGGCGGCCATCAGACCAGCCTTATGGCTGTACGCAGGGACTGGCAGGAAAACTATGGCTTGCCCGTGGACGTCGTACGCGGTTGCCTGCCCGTCTCCGGCGTGTTCGACTTTCGCGAAGGCTCGGGCCTGTCCATGCGCCCGCGCTTCCTGGGCCCGGAGGGCAATGAGGATGCCGCCAGCCCCATCTGCAATATCCAGGGTACGCCACCACCGTTCTTCCTGTCCTGGGGCAGCAGGGACTTCCCCCACCTGATCACCCAGGCGCAGAAGATGGAACAGGCTTTACGCGCCGCAGGGGGTGAGACTACCAGCCTGGAACTTGAGGGCTGCGACCACCTGCAGGCCAACCTGGCCTGCGGCGACCCGGACGGACCCTGGGCGGGAAGGGTGATGGAGTGGATCAGGGGACATTGATACGTCCATCACAGACTCCCGTATTCTGTACCTGGAAGCGCAGGACTGCGATGAAAACGGCAGCTGTCCGGTCGGCGGTGGCAATCTCAGTGCACGGCATGTCATCCATGGCGTAGGCCCGCGCAAGGGAGAGGGGATTGATAGTATCTCTTTGCAGCACCGTCCCTGGTTCATCGAGTTAAAAAAATAATGCCGGGTTTACGTTGAAACGTTTACTTAATGCTTCGATATGATTACGCGTAAACCTGCGTTCACCGTGTAAAATTCTGGATACCAGTGATTTACTCCCAATCTCAGGCAGGTCTGCAACGCCGAGTTTATGTTGTTCCATAATGACTTTAAGCGTTGCTATGCCGCTGTCGAGTTTTTCAATTCGGTCATTAAAAGACTTAAACTCGGGCGATTTATCCTCCCAGCGAGCGATAGAAGCAGAAAGGACGTCAATGAGTGGTTGCTGGTTGTCATAGTCCTCTATTAATTCGTCCATGAGGGCCAATGCCTGTGCGTAATCAGCCTCATTGCTGATGTGGCTGATAAAAGGCGCCTGGTTGAATAGTTCAAAGGCATGTTCTTTGATGGCAGCAAATCCCATATCAGCTTGCCTGTTTTGCATAGCGTCTGGAGAGCTTGTCATATTCAGCATGATTGACAATGTGTTTTACGTACATACGATTATCATTAAACCCAATGAAGGCGATCAAACGCAGGTTGTTTCCTCCTATATCGATGACCCACCATTTATCCTTATGCTTGAAGTTGTCCAGTGACGGAAATACTTTATTCAAATCTTCCGGACGTTTGAACTCACCTTTGCGCAGAACTTTATAAGTCCTTTCAATCGCTGCTGCGTCATTCGGATATTTGCTTGCGGCAGCATTAAAAATCTTCCTGGATATAATGTGCAATTAGAGTTCCCTGTATTTTGAGTTTCCTTTTTGTCAACTATAGGTGAGAGAACGCTCTTTTGTCAAGAAAAAGAAAATCATTGAATCAACGGGGTCCGACTCGGTTGATTTGCTTGACTCCGGGGACGGATAAAGTGGCATTGATGTCGTCTTTGCAATAATGCAGATGCTATTCAATGATAAAACCCTGGAGCTTGCCGAAGGCGATATAACAGATCTCAACATCGACGCCATCGTCAATGAGGCAAACTCCTCGCTCATTTTAGGCGCAGGAGTGGCCGGCGCCATTCGCGCCAAAGGCGGTCCCAGGAATGCGATGAAATCGGCGGCTGTCCGGTAGGCGGCGCGGTGATCACCACCAGCGGCAATCTCAAGGCGCGGTACGTGATCCATGCCGCCGGCCCGCGCAAGGGAGAAGGGGACGAGGAGGAAAAACTCAGGAACGCCACACTGAGCAGCCTAAGAGTCGCAGATGAGAACGGCCTGAAAAGCATCGGGTTCCCGGCCATCAGCACCGGTGTATTCGGGTTTCCGATTGAGCGCTGCGCGGAGATCATGCTTTCCGCTACGATGGATTACCTGCAGGGAGAAACCGGGCTGGTGAGGGTGGTTTTCTGTTTGTATGGGGTGGAGGCGTTTGGGGTTTTTGAGGGGGGTTTGAAGGAGTTCCAATGAAGCCGCAAAAACTTGCCGAATACGCCGGTATGATTAGAAAAGCGGCGCTGACCAGCTAAATCTCTGCTTTCGATTTCAGGACGACGATGTCCTGTATGTATTGATTTTCGCTGAAGCTCCGGAGGCGAATGTCCCATTAGTTTGTCAATGGATACCACATATTACGTCTCGACCAGTGTCTGACTGGCATAGGGGATGTTCGAGATCATCTACAGTGCCTCTGTCTATTTCTTGCCCCTGTGCTCCAAGAACAAATAATATTTACTACTCTGCTGTTTAATGTCTTATTATGTCTTAAATTTATTCAATAAATTAATGTAATGTCTATTTAGTTACATTAAATTATGATTAATAATGTGCCTACAGTTTAAATCAATCAGGAGGCAAAACTATGAAAATCAGCGACCACGCAGTATTGCGGTACCTGGAACGTTTCAAGGGTATTGACGTGGAAGAAACACGCCGATCCCTTGCCAGGGTAATGGACACACCCAGAATGAACGACGTAATAGAATTTGCTGGTCAGGCCCGTTGTAAGGTTAAGAAAGCCGATGGCATCTTTTGTGTTCAGGATGGCACACTGACCACATGTTATCCCAGCAACTAAATTATATAACAGTAATCAACTATGGACATAAGCACACTATGAAAATCAACCCGGCACAATTAAAGTCATTGCGTATTCAGAGCGGACTGTCTCACAAGCAGCTTTACGAAAAGTCCAAAGTCTCAGAGCGGCAGATTTCTCGAATCGAGTCCTCTGGCACATACTATGATGCGCGCGAATACACGGCAGAGCGTCTTGCCCGTGCACTGGGCGTAGCGGTGGATACGCTTGCCGACAACGTGACAGTTGACTCTGGCCAGGTGGACGGCACAGTTAGGAATTACCAAAGTATCCATCCTAAACGTCTCAAAGATCTACGCACACGGAAGAAGTTCTCCCGTCGCAAACTTGCAAAAAAATCCGGACTTTCAGAAAAACAGATTAGCCGAGTTGAAACCTCAGAAACAAATGTGCCGGTGCGCATGAATACCATGATTAAGCTGGCTTCTGCGCTGGGAGTTGAGGCCGAAATGTTGCTTGACGACCCCTCAACTCTTGACCCGTTACCGGTGCCCCCCTCACAGGATGTCCAACTCAGTATTAAGATCAGTCCTCAGGTTCGTCTTGCCTACGACTTGGTGAAGCATCGTTATGGTCCAAGTCAGAAGGACATCATCAATCTAGCGCCTCTTCTTTTCGTCCTGTTGGCCGAAGGCAGTCTTTCCTGGCGCCGGCAGTGGCTCGAGGAAACAAAAGCTGCTATGGAACGTTTGGAACAGCTTACTAGCGAGCGCGACATGTTTAACTCCGAAGAACTGGATTTGGAATGGGATGAGAGTTTCGAGGCAGAGCAGGAATCAATAAAGAAAAAAGAACTTTTAGGTGACGAAATCCTGTCTGGGAAAGGCTACTGGGATTCCTCTGATCATATGGAAACCCCGTTTCTGGATTACGTGACCAGACTCACGAAAGAACTCAATATATCTGTTATGGTCGATTCCATTTTGGGTAATGATGTGAAGAACATGATTAATGAAGATTTTGGTCCTGGAATTGACCTCAAAGAGAAGCGGAGAGACCAATTTATACGACAGCATGGTGAAATGCCCGATGATACAAACCAATTCAATAGCCCACATATATCATGGAAGCTGGCTGAAAGACATACTCAAAATGATAATGTGCTTGGTGACATTTTCAATAATTTCGATATTGATTGGTGCATTATTAACTATCTCATTTGCCCGGATTCTCTGATTGAAATATCAGGCAAGTCCTTAGAGGGGCTGTTTGCCCTGATCAGGGGTGACGTGCGCGTGCCGCAGATCCCCTCAGATCTGATGACAGAGACGGCAAAAGACAAACGTATTGAGTGGCTTGAAAGCAGGATGAGTACTGAGACACAGCAGTTAGCTGCACGCTACCGGGAGCTTTTTGCAAAAGATTATGGATGTGATCTTAATGGTGACACACGATGAAACAAAGAACGAATATAAGCGACCATGCAGTATTGCGGTACCTTTCGTACTGTATGTAGGCAATCTGGACTTTGCTGATGGCCCCAGGCAATTCTCAAGTGCTCCCGGACTAACATCCCTTCTCTCCTGGAGTGAAGGGCAGGATGAGAGGGAAAAAACGCTACCGGAGTTCCTTGCTCTAGTATACGGTTTTCCAGTCGTCGCCGGGCATGATGCGTCGCATGAAGCCGTCAAACAGTGGTACCGTGAACGTTGTGTCACCATGGCTGGGACTCCAGATCATTCCTTTGGCGATAAGCTGGCTGCGGACGGGAGCCAGCGACGTCACTCCGCGCTCCAGTACGTCAGCGATGAAACCTGAACGGTGAGACCCTGGGCCCAATTCCGCCATAGCGCGCAGGTAACGCTTTTCGGAAGGCGTCAGTCGATCAAAGCGTACGCGAAAGAAACCTTCGTCCAATGCGGCAACCGCGCACCGAGACGCTATTTCCACGTCTTTCAGTGTGATGGGGGATGACTCGGCGATATCCCATGCCTGTTTGCCCCATTCCTGTAAAAAATAAGGATAACCCTGTGTTTGCGAAATGATGTAATCCAGCGCATCTGTGTCTATGCTTTCACCTTCGGCCTCAGCGGGTCTGCTGACGGCAATACGCGCCGCAGCCGGAGCTAATGGGCCTACCTCAGGAAAATCGAACAAGCGTTCGGCATAGGATTTCGCTTTTCCCATGCGCCCGCGCAACTGCGGCAACCCCGCTCCTGCGAGTACCACCGGCAAGCGACGCTGGGCGGTACGATGCAGCGCCGTAATCAAGGCCGCCAATTGGTCTTCATCGACGTATTGCAACTCATCAACAAAAAGCGCCAGACCCGTCCCGGCGCTCGCGGCTGCCTGGCCGGACACTTCAAGCAGCGCCTGCAAGTCCAGTTCCAAATCACCATTGTCTGCAAGTCCAGGTTCTGAGTCGAAATCCAGTCCAACTTCAATGTCGTTATATTTAAACTTTAACGCAGTGGCGAAGCCGGCCAACCCGCGCAGGGCTCTTTGTGCCAATTCCCTTGCCTGTTCAATAACAGACAAGCGCAATAACGCTCGACGTAGTTGCGGCGCAAGAATGGCAGGCAGGGAACGTCCCTCAGGCGCCTCAATACGGAGAGTCTGAATAGCGGAAGCCTCAGCATCGTCACACATCTTGTCCAGCAGTACGGTCTTTCCGACACCACGCAGCCCCACCAGTAGCAGACTCTTGGATGGCCGCCCAAGCCGCGTACGTTCCAGGACGATACGCATCCGTTCCAGTAGTTCATCACGTCCAGCCAATTGCGGAGGTGGCGTGCCGGCGCTTGGTGTAAAGGGGTTTCTGACAGGGTCCATGGCAGAATTATAGCTAATTTAGCAAGTTTATGGAAATTTCATAAACTTGCTAAATTCGATCAAATCGGCTGTTCAGGTAAATTTCCTCAAGAATTTCTATAAATTCGTCATCAAATATTGACAATAGATCAAGCAGCGCAGTCCCGCGTTTTTCAGGCAACGTATGGACTACAAGATTACCGTCTTTGTTACAACTGTGTTTTTCCTGATGTGACCAAGTGGCGGTTCTGCCCCTGTTTTCTTGCTGGTCGACTTAAAATTGTGCCAATATCGTGCCAGTATTATGCCAGTATCGTGCCATCTATGTGTAGTTGATACGCCTTGCCAGGCAGGCTTGAAGGAAACACCTATTCGCTCATGGACACACAGAACCTGATTGAAGCCGGCAGGCTCGCCGAAGGAAAAGACCCTTTTGAGGCGACGATGATCCTGAACCACAAACGCGCCATAGAGATGTTGGTTCAGGAGGTGGAATACGTGGATTTCAACATGTATACCTTCCTGAGCCTGCACGCCGTATTGTCGGACAGTTTAATGAGCGACCCGGATGACAGCGGGCGCTTGCGGAACAAGATCGTTGAGATAGGCGGGTCTGTTTACATGCCGTTGGCGGTCCCCCAACAGGTAGAGCAGTATTTCAGGCTGATTCTGGACAAGGCAAAGGCCATCGACGACCCGTTTGAGCAGGCGTTTTTCCTGATGGTTCATATCCCGTACCTGCAGCCTTTTACCGATGTCAATAAGCGGGTGGCGCGGCTGGGCGCCAACATCCCGCTGATCAAAAACAGGCTGTGTCCGTTATCGTTCGTTGGCGTCCCCAAAAAAATCTATATTGAAGGGATGCTGGGCGTGTACGAACTGAACCAGCCCGACCTGCTGATGGACGTGTTCGTCTGGGCCTATGAACGGTCATGCCAACGGTACAATCTCTCAAAGGACCCTGCCGTCAAGCCCGATCCGTTCAGGCATAAATACAGGCCGATAATTGAATCAGTCATAAGCCGCATCGTCAAGGACAGGCTTGCATCCACTGCGGAATCCATTGCAAGCCTGACAGAAGGCCGTGTCCCTGATGAAGATATCGACAGGTTCATTGCTCTGGTTGACGATGAATTGCGCCGCCTGCATGAGGCGGCACTGGCGCGATACAGGCTTCGGGTACCGGAATTTATCGAGTGGAAACAGATGCAGTCGGCGCGGTGATCACCGGCAGCGGCAACCTCAAGGTGCGGTACGTCATCCATGCCGTCGGTCCGCACAAGGGAGACGGGGACGAGGAGGAAAAACTCAGGAACGCGACACTGAACAGTCTGAAAGTCGCAGATGAAAATGGCCTGAAAAGCATCGGGTTTCCGGCCATCAGCACCGGTGTATTCGGTTTCCCGATTGAACGCTGCACGGAGATTATGCTTTCCAATACGATAAGCTACCTGCAAAAAGAAACTGGCTCTGGTAGTATCCAATGACATAGTTTCTGGCAAATATGGTCATTCTTCAGCAGATAACAGTCATCCTGTTATTCAAACTTGCCGGAGCATCAGTATTTTTCTGGCGATATGGTATCATCCATCAGGAGTTAGGATATTCTTTGCTGATACCGATGATAGGTGGTAAATCAATTTTTAATTTTTTTGTGAAATACGGCTACACTCTTTAGGTGAGAATTTCGCAGGTCACGAGAGATAACCTTCTAAAGAAGGTAGGTTGTATGATACTGATTACCAAAATTGTTGTTGAAACACCAAAGACAACATACCGAAGGTTCTTTCAAAACATAATAGTTGCATGACGGACGGAAATTCCAGCGTCAATTCACAAATTTCTGAACAGAGCTACGAATAAAAGATGGAATGAGTCTGATGCTAAAGCTGAAATAGCTTACTTGGTAAATAATTTTGATCCTGCGCAATTATTTCATATTGAACAGGCGATTAATCATGGCATTTCGTTGGTTACTGAATGGCTCCCCAAGTATAAATTTAAGGATTGGAAAGTTACAGAAGCAAAGGGAGATACAGTTACCTCACAGATGAAGAAAGATCGAGCTAAAAAAATTGCCCAAGTACTCGGAAATGCAAAAAAGTGGCACTCACATGGACGCGGCATTTCAATGAAAGATCTATCAGGTCCAGAAATTAAGTTAAAAATCGACAACTTCGGAGATGACGAAAATTTAAACCAGTTGATAAGACATTATCATGGTCTGTGTGTTGATTATTATACAAATAAAAGTGGTATTCGAGGTTATATCCATTCACCACAGGGTATGAGGAGGGTGTTATGAAAAAAGAAAGTCAACTCAAAAATAAGCAACAGGAAAATCCTTATGAAAAGGTTTTTGATGATGCTAACCGCTTGCTCAAGCAGTTCAGCGACTTGGAATACCTGCATAATATTCCTGATATTCATAAGCCTGAGCGCCCAGGCATCCCATTCCCGTACGGCAGCAATGCTAAAAGACCTTATAATTTTTAAATAGGGAATCAAATGCCCGGTCGGCGGCGCGCTGCTCACCGCTGGCGACAATCTCAAGGCGCGTCACGTCCAGTCCACCCAATCCTCAAATGACAACCCCTTTATCCGGTTAAATTCTTTAGTGTTGTGGGTGACGAGTATTACATCTTCTGCAAGGGCATGGCAGGCAATCCACAAATCATTCGCGCCGACAGGCATGCCGCTTTCCTTAAGGTAGGTAAAATGAGCGGCATATTGTTCACATAAAGTACGATTAACGTGATAAATCACGGGAACCTGCCTGACTAATTGACCCAGTTGGCGCAATACCCTGTGTTTGCGCGTACTGCGCTCTGCTCCTTTAAGCATTTCCGCATAGGTAAAAAAAGACATGCATAGCTGGGCATCCTCTCCCAGCTTGTTGAAGCGTTGCGCTACTGACACAGGCCTGTTCTTGAGCAGGTAAATCAGGATATTCGTATCCAGCATATACCTCATAAGTCTTCCCTTTCCTGCACTGTAGGCTGAGTCCGATAATTTTCTTCAAGTATTTCAACAAACTCATCATCAAACGCTGACAATGCATTAAGCAGCGCAGTCCCGCGATTTTCAGGTATTGCATGGATCACAAGGTCGCCATCTCTATTCCGGGTAATTTCAACTTGTGAAGTATTCAATCTGAATTCCTGCGGAATACGTACCGCCTGGCTATTGCCGTTCATGAATACCCGGCTATTTAATGTAGTCATCTAAATCTCTTGTGTGTACACTTCTGTGTGTATTCTAGGTAGGAAACGATCAAAACACAAGTAGCTTGTTCGGTGTTTTGACCGGATTTATGTAAATGGAATCGCTGGACTGCGACCACCTGCAGGCCAACCTGGCCTGCGGGGACCAGGACGGACCCTGGGCAGGCAGGGTGAAAGAGCGGATCAGGCCTGTTAAGCCGTCCTCGCTACCATGCGTTTCTCAGCTTAGTACCTGTGTTTTCATATCATCTACTTTCTATTCCTGCCAATAATGAAAGTCGAGGCAAGACCAATAACCACACTGCTTCCTATGACCATGGCCGCCCATTGCAACCCTGAAATTGCAATATAACCGCCTGTTAAAATTCCCAGTGAACAGATAATTAACGCAAAGATATGCCCTCTCTTGGCTTCTTTGTATTCATTGGAGATGATCAGTTGTTCCGTATCATGGCGATGGCCGGTTTCTCTTTCCGCCATTGCGATAATACGCTCAGCGGCGCCCGGCGTTATCTGGTTATACTTTTCCAGCGTATCAGGTGGAGGAATAGGGCCACTGAACTGCTCCGTGACCTGAATAACTTGCTGTTTATTTTGTCGTTGTACGGTTGACTGTCTTTTTTTGACAGGTGCTTTACCTTGTCGTCCTCTCATGCTCGTACTTCCCTGTCGCGGTTCTTATATCATTACCTATGCGTTCCCAATCATGGTAAAGCGCTTCTGCTGCGGACTGTTGCAAAAACCTTTCTCTCATCTTTGATGACGTATCCGGATGTAACTGCAATACAGATGTTGCTCCTCGCAACCAGTTCTTTAATTTTTCGCCCATAACAATAAGTTGATTTCAACTGTCCGTACCTTAGTAATTATACCAATGCTTCAATCATATTCAATAACCACTACGGCCACTGGACAGAACGGACAACGAAGTGGATAAGGGGGCGCAGATGTAATATTCTGGAAGAAGGCAAAATGCAAATACAAATCAACAATAAAACCCTGCAACTCGCCGAAGGCGATATCACCGAACTCCACACCGACGCCATCGTCAATGCGGCCAATACCTCGCTCATATTAGGCGCGGGAGTGGCCGGCGCCATTCGCGCCAAAGGCGGCCCTGCCATCCAGCAGGAATGCGATGAAATCGGCGGCTGTCCGGTAGGCGGCGCGGTAATCACCGGCGGCGGCAACCTCAAGGCGCGGCACGTCATCCATGCCGTCGGCCCGCGCAAGGGAGAAGGGGACGAAGAGGAAAAACTCAGGAACGCGACACTCAACAGCCTGAGAGTCGCAGACGAAAACGGCCTGAAAAGCATCGGGTTTCCGGCCATCAGTACGGGCGTTTTTGGTTTTCCGATTGAACGCTGCGCGGAGATCATGCTATCCGCCACGATAGATTACCTGCGGGGAGAAACCGGGCTGGTGAGAGTGGTTTTCTGTTTGTATGGGGAGGAGGCGTTCAGGGTTTTTGAGGGGGTTTTGGAGAAAATCCATTAAATGGATTGGGCTCTATTGATGTACTATCATTGAGAACCGTGAACTATTATTCAGAAAATGCGCCGAGTCTGGTCTCAAAGTATAATTCCCTGAAGCCCGAATCTCTGCACGCGTCCTGGTTCAGTTTAATTCCAGATGACCCGGGCATTGCCCTAGACATAGGCGCTGGCAGTGGGCGCGATGCATACTGGCTGGCTGAAAAAGGCTGGGACGTGATTGCCGTTGAGCCATGCAGGGAGTTTCGGGAACTGGCCAAACCGCGGGAACTGGCCAAACCGGATAGTCATGCTAACGTCATATGGCAGGATGATGAACTGCCCGAACTGAAATCCCTCCGTACTGCCGGTCATCGATTCAATTTGATATTGTTGAGCGCCGTATGGATGCATGTATTGCCGAACAAGAGAGAGCGAGCATTCCGTATCATCAGCGAACTACTGGCGCCAGGAGGAATTCTGGTATTCACGCTACGTTACGGCACTGATGAGCGGGAAAACCTTGACAGAGGTTTCCATCCGGTCAGTAGTGGAGAACTGGAAAAATACGCTAAACAGCGTGCTTTGGCGCAGGTGTTTTATGAAGGATCAGAGGACCATCTGGCCAGGTCAAACGTTCGCTGGGAGACTCTGGTCTTTCAATTGCTGGACGATGGCACGGGCAGCCTGCCGCTGTTGCGCCACATCATCGTCAATGACGACAAGTCAGCCACCTATAAGTTGGGTTTGTTGCGCGCCTTGATACGTATAGCGGAAGGGGCACCGGGGATGGTGACCAAGCGTACCGATGATACTGTTGAGATACCCTTTGGATTAGTCGGGTTATACTGGATCAAGCTCTATATGCCCCTGGTGCTGAAACACGGCCTTATCCAGTCTCCAAGCCATAAACCATTGGAGAAAAAAGGGCTTGGTTTCGCAAAAGAACATTTCTATCAGTTAGCGAGGTTTTCGTCGTTTGACCTGCGAATTGGCGCAATGTTTGACGCTGAGCACACCCGCCCCGTAGTTGGCGCAATCAGGGACGTTTGTAAAAATATTCAGGATATGCCTGCGAACTACATTACTTACCCCGGCAGAAGCGATCAGGTTTTTAACTGTGAAAGGCAAACGGTACGTTCAAAAAACGACAAGCCCTGGCGCATCGATAAGCAAACTCTGGCTGATTTTGGAGTCTTCGTAATACCAGCCAGCGTATGGCAATGTCTGGGACAATATGCCTGCTGGTTGGAACCGGTTATCATCAACGAGTGGGCAAGGCTGATGCAGGGATACGATATAAAAAATAATGATTACAAATTCGGTGTCCCGCAATGGGCCATTTCGGGTCGGCACATCGCCGACCAGAGTCCTGATTCCAGGAAGGATTATTGCGAGGCGTTGCAATGGGAGGAAGGTCACCGTGATACCGAACCGGTACGCAAACGAGTGCAGGAGCTTCGGCAAAACGGCGAATCTGTCTATTGTGTCTGGACCAACGCAAGGCTGAAAGAGCGTTATGAGGTTGATCATTGCTTCCCCTGGAGTCGATGGTACAACAACGATCTCTGGAATTTGATGCCTGCGAGCACAACGGCTAACGGGAAAAAAAGAGAGAAGTTGCCGTCAGCGCCTTTATTGCATCACTCCCAAGGCCGTATTACAGACTGGTGGAACTCGGCTTATATTAACGGCAGGATGAAAGAACAATTCCTGCTGGAAGCCGCATCCACTCTACCTTTGGTGGATGATGGGATGATGGATTTGACTGCCATTTTTGAAGCCGTGATGCACCAGCGTGCAAAATTGAAAGCGAATCAACAATTAGCGGAGTGGTTGGGCTGAAGTTTGTGTTTGCAACTCCCGAAGCGGCGCTTATATTTACTTGGTTTTGCTTGGATTGTCTACTTGTGACAAGCTAAACAAACCTTTGTCTGTCCATATAAATCATCAATATCCAGCGGGTCGTAATCAGGCCGTAGTGGATTAGGTTGTATTTTGGCGCGCATACGTAGAAGACGTTGTTCGTGTTCCTGCTGGATTTGCTGTACCCGCTCGGGTTTTTCCAGTTCTTCCAGTGGTTCGCCTTGACTCCAAGTGAATGGGGAACCTTGGTCCAGAGAATTTTTTTCGTAAGCTTTGGCTTCCTTAAATGCTTCGGGATGGTGTTCTTTCAATCGGACCCATTCGATTTTCTGCTGGAAAAAACAGAATGTACACCCGCTACGGGTTCGCCATGCATAGTATGTCGGCAAACCAAGGCCCGCTCCGTCAAGAATTTCAAGCACGCCAAGCTTATCAATGCCTGTTTCCCTAAAAGGTAGTCGTACTATAAGCCGCTCGTTTTTGGATGCATAGCCTTCGCGATATTCCTCATCCGAACGGATAGCGACATAGCTGTAGATCGTTTCCCCGTCTTCAAGCTTGGGGCGCAGCCAGTGTTCGAATGGCCGCAGTTTCAGTTGTCTGGTACACCAGCGGCTTTGCGGTGACGGCAGAAAATCATTGTACTGCTTAAGCCAGAAGTCGAATTCCCGGTCTGGATTCAGTCGTAAGATCGGCTGCCCCAGAAAACCTTCCAGGCGCCCGAGATATTCATACACTTCCGGCAGTTCTTTACCGGTGTCCGTGAAAAAATATTCAATATCCAGTTCCGGGTGATGTTGCCGCATATATACGGCCAAGGCCGCACTGTCTCGACCACCTGACAAGCCCAACACATGCCGCTCATTGGCAACGATACTCATGACGCTGTCTGTTCCTTTTGCTTTGAATCATTGGGTTCGTTTGCTGCTTGTTTGAGATAGCGGGCGCTTAATTCCGCCAAGGCTGCAAGGATTATATTGCGGCGTCTTTCCCCACTGCGCTCAAGTGTTTTATCTACCCGTTTGATCAACTCGTCCACTTGAGTACGTTCCAGGTCGGTAACGACAAATTCATCGTGAAAAGGTGTGGGTCTGTTATCCATTCCAACCACCACGGCCATGGCATGGCGTTTGTCCGGTCGTCCTTTTACCCGAGCGAATGTTTCAGCCCGGAGGAATTTTTGCGCCAGTTCAGCAATCTCGATTGCTGTCCGATCAAGATCGGGATCAATCCAGTTACGGGGCGGCTTGCTTGCTGCCAAGCTGGCTATGCTCTCGAAGCTTGCGTCACTGTTACTGAACTGTGCAAGCCTTCCGATAAATGCCTCAAGCTTGAAGTCTCCGACTGCCTGGCTGATATTCTTCGCACGCTCATGCAATTCCGCCAGGGATTGTTGGGACATATTGGGCACTTGCAACTCTTCAAACATAATGTGGCGTAATCGACGTAGCATCGAAGGATAGGCTTGTACCAATTCCTCCAGGCCATCACGAATATTATCGACAACGTGGGGTAGCGAGTTCTCGTCTATTTTGGTGATATGCTCTCCCAGTGTTGCGGGAATGTCGTCAAACAGAAACTTGTTCGGATCCCGTGCGTGCTTGAACATGTTTCTGATACGCACCGCATTGGCTGATAGCCGCATCGTCCGTTTGGTCCATTGTGGTAATTGATCGTAAATTGCTACGAGGCCGCGGGCAACGTCAATCGGTTCAAGTTGAGTAAGCTGGTTGGTTTCATCCAGGTCCCGGACGATTGCCGCCATTTCTGACAACAACCTTCGAGCAATGTCGGATAAATCCATCCACCTGATTTGGATGGTGCGTGCATCTTTTGCCAGGTAGTCAACGTCCACGTCGTCAAATCGAGGTTTGAACAACCCTTCCCGGTAGATCGCCAGTTTATCCCGTTGGGATAATATGAATGCGACAGAGAGAATCGGCAGTAGTCCGTCTTTAACGCCAAATGGCGGTTTAAGCCAGAGAGCATACAAGTCTGAGACAGCTATAGTTGTTTCTTTTATGTTATTGATTGCAGCGTCCCACATTGGTACTAAATTACAGGGATCCATGCTTTCCAGAGGGGACATGAATTGCCACCTGTCCTGGTTTTGACGATACAGTCCGGACGTTTTTAATATCGATTCAAGCAAACCGACTTCCGGAGGAAATTTTTCGATACCCAGCCGTGGTTCTCCTTCGTTCAAAACCATATGTCGCAATAAACTGTTTTGTGCAGCTACTGCACTGCTTGAGGGTTTTTGGCGGTTTAACAACTCGTTATGCAGGCGCGGAGATTTGTTAAAGCGAAGGCTTGCCAATTCCGATGCAAGGTAATTAAGATCGGCTCGCCGCAAATGTCGTCCGTCGTGTGTTCTGCTGAACCACTCAGCAGTATCGAATGTCTTGAGCAACTCTTCCTCAATAAGGGATTGCAAGGCCCCATGACGCTCCGAAATCTCCCGTTTCGCCACAGGGTCGCCTGTCAAATCGGGATTTTCTTTATTCACCAACTGCAATGCAAATAATTCACGGGCTAGCGGAATAATGGACCAGGAAATCCTGGACAGACCTATAGTGCTATCCCATAGGCCAGGATGGTTTGCTGCCTCCCGGCATCGTTCCCTTGCTTCTTCTTCACTTTCATCCGCAGTCGGAAGCGCAAGTAAAAACTGGCCTATGGTGCCATTTTCCGGCTTGAAACAAGTCACAGCCTCAATCAGCTCACTGAGTGACGTAATGTTGACCTCAAACCAGCGCAGTGCCCCTGTCTCGTGGTAATGGCGCTTGGCCAGGACAGGATGTAAGCCCACAAGCGATTTAAGTTCCATTAAATCGATCTCATCTATTTCTTTCAGGGCTGACCGGGTGGCTTGGTCAATATCAAAATCACTTCCCGCATAGATGGCGTGTACGCCAAGGAATTTTTTGAAAATGGTGAGTGACCATTTATCCAGTTGCGACAGGGCTTCCTCAAGCTCCCGGAAGGGTATTTCACGAAAGCAGGTTTTCAATATGTCAGAGTTCGCAACGATCCCTGAGCGTTCTTTGAATAAGTCCAACACCGCGATGGTTTTCATCAGCTTGACATGAATTTCGTCGCCGCCTTGAGCTTCGCACCGCTCAAGCGCTTCGGCCGCCAAAGCCCAGCGATGTCCGTCTGGCGAGGCCAGGATAGACGGTTCCAGGTTGGCGCGCAGGTAGTCCCAGAGCAGGTCAGGGGTGTACAATTTTGCAGCCTCGGCGTGTTTCAGAAAATCCTGAAATCCGTACAACTCTGCCGAGTTCAGAAAGCTGAACAGGCTGCGTTGGTTCTGCCCGAAACGGCGACGCGAGATGGGTCCGAGTAAGCAGGTAACGACCGGGTGTAAGGGGCAGCATCCGAGAAGCTTGGAGGCAAGTCGCTCAGCGTCAGGCGTATTGTTCCGTTGGACAGCTATGGCTACATCAGTGCAGAGCTTGTCCATGCCTTCAGGCTGGTAATCACTCTCAATTGCGCGGGAAATCAGTTCTACCTGTTCTTCACCCGTGACACTGATAACAAGATCAATGAAGCGTCCTTGTACCTTGGCCCATTCATCACGTATCTCGTGTGAAAGACGGTGGGTATATGCCTCAAATGATTGGTGCAATATGCCGATTATAAGCAAACGCCCTTCACTCCGTGACGCAGCTTCGGCAAGCTGCTGAAAAACATAAATATCTGAACCATCTCTCACCGCGGCCTCAAGGAATTTGCCCATTTCATCAATAAACAACACAAGGCCGCCGTAGGTTTCGGGCCTGTATTTGGCGGCATTCATGAGTGAGGTGACCAGCTTGCTTTCGGTCCAACCTCCACGGGGTCGACGCGCTACGACCTCGTTTTGT
Organism: Gammaproteobacteria bacterium; assembly: GCA_026710545.1. Classification (GTDB taxonomy): domain Bacteria; phylum Pseudomonadota; class Gammaproteobacteria; order Eutrophobiales; family Eutrophobiaceae; genus JAAXHV01. The sequence goes on from JAPOQU010000011.1 coordinate 49,537, forward strand.
AAAAGGGTTTCACCAATAACGCTGACAGGATCATCTCGTGTGCCAACGACCGGAACAATGCGCCATCCTTCAAGGCCGAGCGGTAACGCTTTTCCGACATCATTGGTCAGTTCCGGTCCAAATACTTTCTCCGCGTGCTCGCGCATAGATAGGTTGCCATTCAACAATGCGCCTAACGCAAGGACCAGGCTTGACTTTCCGCTACCGTAAGGACCCGTCCAGGTAAATGCCCCTTGCCCGGTTTCGGAGATATGGTTTGCCATGGTTTTCAGAACGTCGGCGAAGGACTGTGGGCAAATATACCCTTCCAAGGCTGAACCATCAGTCAGGTCTGTGTCTATGCGTACTGATCTGAGAAAGCGGCTTGCAATATGGACACGTTCGTTCGGCATTATCGGCTTGGTTTCTCTACAGGGACTCTATCGTAATTGGAGAATATGTACGGAAGCGTCCTTTCTTCTTGATATTGAAATTGCGAACAACTTATTTCAAGTTCAATTTTAATGTCTGGGATATGTTATAGTCAATCTGTGATCGCAGGTTTTTCTCGCGTTTTGCATATGGCGTCCTGGCTCTGTCCAAAGTAGGGTTTTATATTCTACCTGATTGAACTAAATGAGAATTTCAGAAACCATCTATTTCGATCATCAAGCTACGACTCCCGTTGACCAGCGCGTTTCAGACCGCATGCTGCCTCATTTCAGCGAAACCTTCGGCAACTCCCACTCCGCAGATCATGTTCTAGGCTGGAAAAGCTCTCAGGCTGTGGAGCAGGCGGCAGTCCAAGTAGCGAGTCTGGTCAGCGCCGACCCCGATGAGATCATTTTCACGTCAGGCGCCACGGAAGCGAATAACATGGCCTTGCTCGGTCTTGCTCGACGTGTGCATCCTGAAAGCAGGAGGCGGCGGTTTATCCTCAGCGAAATTGAACACAAGTGCGTACTTGCAGCCGGGCGGGCTATTTCTGACCAACTTGGTTTTCCCGTAGATCATCTACCTGTCGACAATGAAGGCCACGTCCTGTTGACGTCTTTGGAAAATGCCTTGGATGAAGACGTACTCGCCGTTTCCATCATGGCGGTAAATAATGAAATCGGCACAATTCAGGACATCCAAAAAATTTCCGAACTGGTCAGGAATGCAGGCGCCATATTTCATTGCGACGCAGCCCAGGCCCCTATTTCCGTAGACATGCGGGGAATTGTCGAGCATGTGGACATGTTGAGTCTATCCGCCCACAAGATGTACGGGCCAAAAGGCATCGGCGCGCTCTACATCCGTCGGGAGTTACAGGATCGCCTGGAACCGCTTATCTACGGCGGGGGACAGCAGAACGGTTTACGCTCAGGCACCGTCCCTACGGCCTTGTGCGTCGGCATGGGTGCGGCCGCCGAACTTCTGAGTGGCTATGAGGCAATGCAAAAACATACTCTCCTGTGCCAAAGACGGGACCGCTTTCTCGAAAAATTGTCGGACTTGCCCTGGGCCATCCGATTGAACGGCCCCACCGGAGAATCCCGCCATCCCGGCAATGCCAATATTTGCTTCGAAGGTTTCTACGCCCAGGATATTTTACAAGTGCTTCAACCCCATCTTGCCGCTTCTACCGGGTCGGCCTGCACGTCCGGCATTCCGGAACCTTCCCACGTTCTCAAAGCCATAGGTCTGTCCCTTGAAGATGCCGAAGCATCCATCCGCTTCAGTCTTGGCTTTGACACTACAGACGAAGATATTGATGATGCGGTAAACTTGATAGACAATGCGCTTAATAGACTTTCGGCCACGCAGATTAAGGCTTCAGCGATGGCCGGCGTCGGCTAAAATATGATTCAAATAGTGGATTCCGGTCCCTGCTTTCGCAGGGATAAACTTAAACCGGAATGACATGAGATAAATAATCCCGATAAAGGAGAAAACCAATGCGATATCTGCACACCATGCTCCGGGTCTCCGACCTGGACAAGACCATGTCTTTTTTCTGTGACGTCATGGGCATGCGGGAAGTGCGGCGCATGGAAAGCGATAAGGGACGTTTTACCCTGGTATTCCTGGCCGCGCCCGGTGACGTGGAAGGGATGGAAGGGCCGGGCCAGCCGGCGCCGGTGCTGGAGTTGACCCATAACTGGGACCCGGAGGAATACACCGGCGGGCGTAATTTCGGTCATGTCGCTTTTGAGGTGGATGATATTTATGACACCTGTCAGAAGATTGCGGACAGCGGTGTGACCATCAACCGGCCACCACGGGATGGTCACATGGCATTCCTGCGTACGCCGGATAATATCTCCATTGAGTTGTTGCAGAAAGGCGGGCCGCGTACGCCTCAGGAGCCATGGGCATCTGCTGAGAATGTTGGAGTCTGGTAACAGACCCCTTATTTCATCAGTTTCTGATCCAGCAGCAGGTTCAGGGTAAAGCGCACCCCGAAGCCGGTGGTGTCGGTGGGGATGTGGGCCAGGCCGCCCTTGTTGTTGCCGGCGGACAGGTCAACGTGGATCCACGGGCAGTCGTGCTTGACGAAACGCTGCAGGAAACGCGCCCCGAGGATATGGTCCACGCCGGGGTCGCTGCTGCATTGCTTTGTATCCGCGAACTTGCTCTCCAGCGCCTCGTCGTAATCTTCGTCCATGGGGAACGGCCAGACCCGTTCGCCGCTGTCCACGCCTGCCTTGACCATCCGGGGCAGAAACTCTTCCTGGTTGGTGAACACGCCGCTGTAGGCCTTGCCGATGGCATACACGCAGGCGCCGGTCAGCGTGGCGTAATCCATGATCAGTTTCGGTTTGTTGCGCGAGGCCAGTGTCAGGGTGTCCGCCAGCACCATCCTGCCTTCGGCATCGGTGTGGACGACCTCGATGGTGGTGCCGTCCAGCGCGGTCACTATATCGCCGGGGTTGTAGGCGTCCGGGCCGATGTGGTTGGTGCAGATAGCCAGCCAGCATTCAACCGGAAACGGCGCCCTGATCCGGGTCAGCGCCGCCAGGGCGCCAAGCGCCACCGCGCTGCCTTCCATGTCCTCGTGCATGCCCATCATGTAGTTATGGGGTTTCAGGTTGACGCCGCCGGTGTCGAAACAGATGCCCTTGCCCACCAGGGCCAGGGCGTTTTCGGAGGTCGGATCGTCAGGCGTATAGCGCAGGCGCAGGATACCGCCATCCTTTTCCGGGCTGCCCTGGGCGACGGCCAGGAACGCGCCCGCCTTCTTCTTTTCAAGCTGGGCGATGCTGAAGAACTGGCTTTTCCAGCCGTATTCCCTGGCCAGTTGTGCGATGCGCTTGCGGTACAGAGCCGGTGTGAGTTCATTGTGGGGCAGGGCGGTCAGGTAACGGGCCAGGGCATTGCCCTCGTCTTCCGCGAAGGTGCGCTCGAACCCGTATTTGTCCGGCACCCCGTGCAGGTGGACCCGTTCCAGCCTGGTGCCTTTCTTGTCCTTGCTGTGGTAGTCGGGCATTTCCGCATCGGCCGCCAGCGCCGCCGCCAACAGCGCCTCCGCCACCCGCGCGGATTTTTTCGCGCTGAAGCCGATGACGGCAATCCCCAGTTCGGTCGCCTGGTAGTCGTCGTGGCCGCCGGCCAGTTTGCGCGCCAGGGTGAGGAGTTCGAAAGAGGACAGGTCCGGTTTGACGGTGGAGAGCGCCACGCGCCCGGCCTTGTCATTGGGCAGGTCGGTCAGCAGCAGGGGGGCGCTGTCGTCTTCGTCCCGGCGCAACCGTTTATAACGTTTTTGCAGGACATCGTGGTAGGGAAATGACGGCCATTGACCCTTTGTACCCGGTTCCCTGACGACGATTATCCAGTGCTCAAGCGCATCAAACCGGGCAGTGTCCGGCAGTTCTGCGGAATGCTGTAGCTGTGCCTGTTGCATAGCTTGCCAATATAACAGGAAGCCGATGAAAAGGGACAGGGAGATAGTCACTTTTTAACGGATTCCTGCTTGCGCAAGAAAGCAAATTTGGGACAACCATAAATTACATGAGCGTTTTAAATTTATGGTTGTCCCAAACTCTCATGATCAGATCTCTGCACACCCCGACAGCATGTAACTCAGCTTGCTGGGGACAGAATTAATTCTGTCCCCGAATTTACACAGCAAATTAAGCACTCCGGCAGGAAAGATCTGGATAAAACGCTGGATAATCAGCTTCGATCAGCTATACTTTATCTTGAGTAAACGGGCGACCCGGATTTATCCGGGTCCCCCGGATAGTTGCGGATTGCCTACCCTTGAAATCAACTCTTGAGGTAGCGATCATGAGCGTAAATTATCAACTCATTGCTGGTATTGATTCTGTCCACAGGGCAGAGAAAAATGAAGATGGCTGGTACACGATAGTCAGGGACGGCGAAGTCAACCGTGGTGACCTGGTTACTGACAAGTACCGGAACCTGACCTTTGCGGTCACGGGCTTTGGTGCTCCCTTCTACGTTGCCGAGATCCGTATCGAGGATGCGGTGGAAGGTTATTACTCTTCCGTCATTGTTGACTACCATGAGGCGGTCAATAATTTCGACAGTTTCGAGAAAATAACGGTCTGCCTGGCATTCCTGGAACCGGTGCGTCACCTTCACAGTGTCCAACAGCAACGCGACATGCCCGTCGCGCTTGCATCAGGTTGGAGCTGACCGGCGGAAAAGGCGATCTTACGGTCGCCTTTTTTTATGCCGGAAGCGTTGTTTTGCGCTATTATTTGATCGCTATTGCTTCCGGGGACAGACCTTAGGTCTGTCCCCGGAGTCCAGAAGTTTTTTCAAAGGAGTATAGGAAATGAAACGGATATATTACATAGTGTTCCTGTTGTTTATTCTTGGCCAGGGAAAGGTGGTTTCCGGCGCCGCCCTGCTGACGGGCGTCACCCGCCTGTCCTGTGAAGCCCTGCTGTGCCTGTCATCGCCGGCGCGGCCCGGGGCCTGTAACCCGGCGCTGTCCCATTATTTTGCCATCAGGAAGTTCACCTGGCCGGCGACGTTTGCGGCGCGGCTGAGATTCCTGAACAAGTGTCCGACGGCTACGCCGGGACTGGCCCGGGAAGTGGCAAAGGGGGCGCCCCGGAAGTGGGAGGATGGGCCTGGGGTTACTTCGCCGGGGACAGCCGTCAGGACTGTCCCGCGTTAATAAAGGGTCGCCTATGGCGGCTGTGTGTTTCACTGGGTTCCTGCTTCCTGCTTTCGCAGAGCCTGTCACGCGCAAGCGGGGAAATGACGATGCACAGGAACGACGATAAGAGCGGAACGACATAGAGGGGGGTAGGTTCAGTCCAGGTATGTGGGTTCCACGGCCACCCAGGCGGTATGGATAATCTCGGCCAGCCGTCCCGGCATCTTTGCCATGGCCACCCTGGACGGCAGCATCATCAGGGTGTTCGGGTGGATGTAGTACACGTCCTCCTGGGTGATCAGGTTCCTGTCGGCATAGACTTCGCCGCCGGCCTTGTTGATGTCCACGTTCATGCGGTAACGGCTGGCCTGTTTCGTGCCGCTCTGCCGGGCCGCGTATTCGGCAGTTTCAAAGTCATTGGGCTGGTAGTACAGGGACATCTTGCAGTTGTTCTCCACGCTGTATTCAAGGGCTTCGATGTTGACCAGGCGCCGGTTGACGGATTTCAGGTCGCCCAGGCTCTGGTAGGCAATGGCGATATGGCAGTCGAAGCCGGTGATGGTCGCCAGCATGTCCCCGAGAATATCGGTGGCGAGGAACTTGACTTCGTCTATGGCTATGAACAGGTGACTGGCGCGTTCGCGGCGCCTGTGCATGCGCGTCGCCGCCTGCAGCAGGCACAGCAGGAATACCTGGGTGGCGCGTTTGACAACCGGGTCGGTCGCCGACGAGCGTACGTACAGGACGGCGTTCTCCCGTAGCACACGCTCGATATCGACTCCCTTGCTGCGTCCGGGCCTCAGTGCGGACAGGGCCAGCAACTCCCGGGTCAGGTTAGTGACGGTCGGCGGTGGTTTCGTTGAGGCCCTCAGCAGTTTCGGCAAATCAATAAGTTCCCTGTTCCACTTGTCGAACACGGATTCCAGGAATTCCCGCTCCCCTATCTTGTAGAAATCCGCCGTGTCGCCCCGCTCCGACAGGTTATAGGCGTGCATCAACCGTGTCTTGACCTCCCGCTCGGTGCCGGTCCTGAACGGCGACCACTTCCCCGGCAGTTCGCCGTTGAAATCCACGGTAACCAGCCGCCTGCCGCTGTCTTCGCAGGCTTTTCGCATTATCCCCAATGCGTGCCGGTCCGGCTTGACGTCAAAGAAGACCGTACAAAACCCCTGGCGCACGGACTGGTCCAGTTGCACGCCGAATAACACCCCCTTGCCGCTCTGGGTGGCGCCTACCATCCGCTGGTTCCACAACTTCCAGTCATCCGCGGCGACGTGCAGGGGAGTGTTGTCCTGGCGCAGTCCCATGAATATGTTCCCGGCCCGGTAGTATTTCCCGGGCAGGAACTGTTTTTTCCGGAACCGGTCGGCCTCACTGCGTATATCGGAAACCTGGTCGCCGCGTTGCGATACCCGCCTGAATATGTACCAGGACGAGAAGCGCGGGTACAGGTAGCGCAGGAATACGACCCGGGTAAGCGCGCCGCCCAGCAGTCCCCCCGCAATCAGGCCCCACATCCTGCCGGCCTGGTCAATGACGACTATGTTTACTATAGTGCCGGCAGCCGTAAGATCCCCGGTAACACCGGCCGCCAGGAACCACAGGATCAGGGGGAAACCCGGGAACAACATAAGGAACAGGAGCAGCAGGACCCGGCGCGCGTGCATCAGCAGGTGTTCAGCCGATGTCAGTTCCCTTTCCGATGTCAGCGGCAGGAAGCCGATAACGGTATTGGTATAAAGAATTGCGGCAAAGCACACCCAGAACCAGGGGTCGCTCCAGTTTGCCAGTCGGGGCAGAAGATCATCCATATTCCTGTCAGCCGGCACTCCGTACGCCGGCTTCCTCCTGTTATTTCCATCAGCCTTGAATTTTAGCAGGATTTTTGGGATATTACCCCAAATTTCCAGGAACAGGTATGGATATGGATAAAGGACAATCATGTTAACCGCGTTAACCAGCGCCGACTGGGAACTGGTCAAATTCTATCTCTCCCCCATCCAGCCCCTCATGGATAACGACCAGGTGACCAATATCATGGTCAACCGTTATGACGACATCTGGGCGGACGACCTGGAGCGGGGGATGTATAAAACCACGCTTGCCTTCCCCGATGATGCCGCGGTCGCCACCTTGATCGAACAGATTGCCAATGCGCTGGCGCAGTATTTCGAACCGGCCCGGACGCCTGTCATCAATGCCCGCCTGCCTGACGGCAGCCGGGTCTGTGCGACCCTGCCGAGCGCCACGCCTTCAGGTTGTACCTTGTCGATTCGCCTGCACCGGCGCCGCGGTCTCGACCTGGAACACCTGGTAAAGAGCCATACCATCGATGCGGCAATGAAAGACGTGTTGCTGGATGCCGTCGAACGCGGCGATAATCTCCTGGTTTCCGGCGCCACCAACAGCGGCAAAACCACCTTGTTGAATGCCTTGTCCTTTGCCATTCCGCAGCGAGAACGGATCGTGGTCTGTGAGGATGTGACCGAGATCAGGCTCAACGCGCCCAATGCCATACAAATGGAGGCGCAACGACAAGATCCCGGGGATACTCCCTCTCTCAGCCTCGCAATACTTCTCGCGACCTCCCTGCGCCAGAGACCGGACCGGATCATCGTCGGGGAGATCAGGGAACCGGATGCCGCCGAGGTGTTCTTCCAGGCGCTGAATACGGGCCACCGCGGCGTGTACACGACAATACATGCGAACAACGCCAGGGCCGCGCTCAAGCGCCTCGTCAGCCTGACAATGGGCAGTTCAACATTGCCTTTCGAGGTGATCGAAGCCGAATACCTGCACAACCTGGACCTGGTTCTGCACATGGACTACCTTGAAGCCAGGGGGGTCAGGCGCCTGACGGAGATATGCGTTGTCGAGGCGGGAGAGTTGCTGCCCCGTTACGTTTACGACGCGGCTGATGATGCATGGCAGGAGAAGTGAGTTGAAAATGCCGGCATCGTCGTGCCGTTGGAAGTGATTCCGTCTGCGCAGGGCCGCCCCCCGCGCAAGCAGGGGAATGACGATAGCGTGGATACTGCGGTATACTGTGCGTTTGACTGTCAACCTTAGTCCCTGCCGATGGCAACCGAGAAAAACACAGTAAAGCCCTGGGGCGGGCGGTTCAGCGAAGATACGGACCGGTTCGTGGAGGAGTTTACCCAATCCGTGTCTTTCGACCGGCGCCTGGCCCCTTACGACATTCAGGGCTCTATCGCCCACGTGGCGATGCTCGCGCGCGTCGGCGTGTTGACGGAGGACGAATCCGGGCAAATCAGCGGCGGGCTGAGCGCCATCCTGTCCGAGATTGAGGCTGGAAAATTCACCTGGCGGCAGGAACTGGAAGACGTCCACATGAATATCGAGGCTGCGCTGGTCGAGCGGGTCGGTGAAGTCGGAAAAAAAGTGCATACCGGCCGCTCGCGTAACGACCAGGTCGCTACGGACCTGCGCCTGTTCCTGCGTGCCGAAGTGGATAACATCCAGTCATTATTACTGCAGAATATGGATACTCTGGTCACACTGGCCGAGCAGGAGTCCGCCAGTCTGATGCCGGGGTATACACACCTGCAAGCGGCGCAACCGATCACGTTCGGCCACCATATACTGGCCTGGTACGAAATGTTGAAGCGGGACCGGCAACGGCTCGGGGATTGCCTGGAACGCATCAACGTGTTGCCGCTGGGAGCTGCGGCGCTCGCCGGTACGCGCTTTCCCATAGACCGATCGGTGAGCGCCGATCTGCTGGGGTTTTCTGCGCTGGCGGGAAATTCGATCGATGCCGTGAGCGACCGGGATTTCATCATCGAGTTCTGTGCCGCCGCAGCGCTTATCATGCTGCACTTGTCCCGGTTTTCCGAAGAATTGATTCTGTGGTTGTCACCGGGGTTCGGCTTCATCGATATCGACGATGCGTTCTGTACCGGTTCCTCCATCATGCCGCAAAAGAAGAACCCGGACGTGGCGGAACTGGTGCGCGGCAAGACCGGCCGGGTTTATGGTGACCTGATGACCATGCTGACCATCATGAAGGGGCAGCCGCTGGCTTACAACCGCGATAACCAGGAAGACAAGGAAAGCCTGTTCGACGCGGTGGATACGGTCAAGCTGTGCCTAGAGGCTTACCTGGGCCTGGTTCCCTCCATACGGGTCAATCGCAAGGCCATGCTGGCTGCCGCGCAGAAAGGCTACCTGACCGCAACAGACCTGGCGGATTACTTGGTCATGAAGGGCGTACCGTTCCGGGAGGCGCATGCTGTTGTCGGCAATCTCGTCCAGTATGCCATCCGGCAGGGAAGCGAGATGGAAGACCTTGAACTGTCCGAACTCAAGCAATTCCACGAGGGGATTGAAGCCGACGTATACGATTACCTGACGCTGCAGGGTTCCGTTTCAGCCCGGGACCATGCAGGCGGGACCGCCCCCGCCAGGGTCCGGGAGGCCGTAGCCGAGGCGCGCCGTTACCTCGCTACGCTCACTGCCGATGATGGCTGAAGTTCAATATTCCTGATTTCCCATCGGGATCTGCTGACTGCGCGCTTGCTACCCCTGGCGGATTGATGAACCTCCTGAAGAACCTGGTGAAACTGCTGTTCTGGCTGGCCGGTCTTGCCGTTATCGCGGCCGCGGCTGCGGTTATCCTGGTCTCGACTATCGATCCCAATGAGCACAAGGACTGGATCACGGCCAGGATCCAGGATGAGACGGGCCGCAGCATCACCCTGGACGGGCCGCTGGCCATCACCTTGTACCCCTGGCTGGGGGTGGAAGCCCAACAGGTCAGTGTTGCCAATGCCGAAGGGTTCGGCGCCGAACCGTTAGCCTACCTGGACTACGTCAAGCTGCGTGTCAGGACACTCCCGCTGTTACGCGAGGAATACGAGGTGGATACGATTGCCGTTAAGGGCGCCGTTCTTAACCTGGCCCGCAACGGGCAAGGCAGCGCAAACTGGGATGACCTCGACGGTGTGGACGAAGCCGCTGGCGCGGCAGGTGACGAGGCGCTGCTGCCCCTGGCTGCAGTTGCCCTGGGCGGCGTCGCCATCGAAGACGCCAGGATCGTCCTTGACGATCAGCAGGATGGAGTGCGCTACGAAGTGTCCGGCCTCGACGTATCGACGGCTGAACTGAAATACGGTGAACCCGTTGATGTCAACCTGAATTTCCGCGGCAGCAGCAACAAACCGGCGCTGGAAGCCGTTGTGGCATTGGCCGGCAACATCACCTATGCAACCGATGGACAACAGTTTGCCATCGCTCCGCTGGACATCAATGCCGAAATCGAGGGTGGGAACATCCCCGGCGGGAGGACCTCGGCGCGGTTGTCGGCCACGCTGGACGTGAACCTGGATGAGGAGACGCTGGTCCTGGACAGGTTTACCCTGGAGGGTCTGGGACTTGAGACTTCAGGCAACGTCGAGGTAAACGATATTTTCGCCGACCCTGCCGCCAGCGGCGAGCTGGAGGTCCTGCCTTTCAACCTACGCCGGCTTGCGCGGCAACTCAAACAGGAACTGCCCGCAACTCAGGGCGATGACACCTTTACCAGGGTGTCCCTGGCCGGCCGCTTTGACCGGACCGCGCACGGCCTGAACCTGGACCAACTGGAACTGCAGTTGGATGATACGCGCCTGACCGGCGAGTTCATGCTGGACAACGAGGCATCCGGACCAGTTGTGCAATTCGACCTGGACATTGATCAAATCGACCTGGACCGTTACCTGCCGCCTGCATCGACGAAAGCCGGCAGGCTTGCCGCGGTTCCCGTAGTCGCAGCCGCTTATGCGGATATGGATGGCGATGTGAATATCGACAGGCTGATTGTCGCAGATGCGCGTCTTGACGGGTTCAGGTTACACCTGAAAGCGCGCAACGGCGTGGTGCAGGCGGAGCCGTTGGCAGCTGCCCTGTACGAAGGCAGGTTGTCCGCCGATATCAGCCTGGACACGAACCCGACCGTGCCGGTGCTCACGCTCAACGCGAACCTGGCGGATATCCAGGCCGAACCTCTGCTCATGGACGTAAAAGGCAAGGCGCGCCTGCGCGGAAGGGGGAATTTCAGCGCCGCATTGACTGCGGAGGGAGCAAGCATCGCCGCCATGAAACGCAGCCTGGAAGGCGCGCTGAGCCTGACATTTACCGAAGGCGCTATTGCCGGATTCAACCTGGGCCGGGCACTGCGCCAGTGGAAACAGTTCAGCAAGGGCAGGATTGTGAACCTGGAGGAAACCGCGGCTACCGATTTCACCGAATTCTCCGGCAATCCCGTGGCAAGAAACGGCATAATCCGGATGGATGACCTGGTTCTGAAGGCGCCGGCATTTCGCCTGCAGGGCGCGGGCGTACTGGCGAACCTGCATACCGATACCATCGACTACCAGGCAGTGGCGACGGTCGTCAACACCGCCAAAGGCGCCGGCGCAAAAGAACTGGCCGACCTGGAAGGACTGCAACTGCCCCTCAAGGTTGAGGGCGCCCTTGATGACCCGAAAATAAGACTGGCCTGGGAAGACATACTGTCCGGGTTGCTGATAGAGAAGGTCCTGGATGTTCTCGATTTGCCGCTACCCGGCCGGGAACAGCCCGAAGCTTCGGAAACTGACACAGAAACGGAAGAGGAATCCGATTTTGACCCGGTTAAAGAGTTACTGAAAGAGGGTCTTAAAGAAGGGTTGAAAGGCATTTTCAAGAAAAACTGACTTATAATTGAAAACATGCGCCTGTTATTATTACTCTACCTGGCTTTCTACGGCATCTCGTCAAGCGCCGGCGAGATAAAATCTGCAAACGTCGAGCACAAGGGCAAAGATTACCGGTTGGACCTCGTCATGGAGATCGAGGCCGGACGGGAGGGGATCGTGGCGCTCCTGATGGACCACGAAAATTTCAAACAACTCAGCGAAGTAATGCTCGAATCGGGTCTGGTTGACGATGCGCCCGAGGACAAGACCCGGCGCCGGCTCGTCGTCAAAACCTGCATCGTGTTCTTCTGTTTCAAGGTCGTAATGGTGGAAGATATTGAACGGCCTTTCGACGATAGACTCCTGGCAATCATGGTCCCGGAACAAAGTGATTTCAAGTACGGCAGGACGGAATGGCAGATCGAGCCGCTCGGTCCGGGCCGCAGTGAGATTAACTATAGTTTCCACCTACGGCCTGATTTCTGGATACCGCCCGCAATCGGCCCGTTTTTTATCAAGCGCAAAATGGTCAGGGAAGCCAAGGAAAGCATTCTTAAAATGGAGAGCCTGGCCGCCGGCGCTTACAGCGAGGGGACGAGATAGATATCCGGAGATTTGGGGCCAGAGCAAAATTCATCAATACCTGTATTCCAACCACCCACATCAGATGAATTTTACTCTCACCCCAAACATCAAGCATCCTGACTGAGCGCTGATGCCTGAGCTTGCCGCTGCATTACTGCCCTGGTTCAAACTGCACGGCCGGCATGATCTCCCCTGGCAGCAGGAACCCGGTCCATACCGTGTCTGGGTCTCCGAGATCATGTTGCAGCAGACCCAGGTGAAAACCGTGATACCTTATTTCAACCGCTTTGTTGAGCGGTTCCCGGATACCCGCGCCCTGGCCGATGCGCCCCTGGACCAGGTGCTGCATCTCTGGACCGGACTGGGGTATTACGCCCGGGCCAGGAATCTGCACCGGGCCGCGCAGGTTATCGTGCGCGATTTCGCCGGCAGCCTGCCTCCTGACCTGGATGCATTGATGGACTTGCCCGGCATCGGGCGTTCGACCGCAGGGGCCATACTCGTCCTTGGCCATGGCCGGCGCGCTCCCATTCTCGACGGCAACGTAAAACGGGTGCTGACCCGCTGCTATGGAATATACGGATGGCCGGGCCGCAGAGAGGTGAACGAACGCCTGTGGGAACTGGCCGAACGGGAGACTCCGCACCGGGAAACGGCGGCCTACACCCAGGCGATCATGGACCTGGGCGCTACGGTCTGTACCCGTTCGAAGCCGCGTTGCGCCGCTTGCCCCCTGGTATCGGCTTGCCACGCGCACCGGTATGGTGAGCAACCACTGTTGCCGACCGGGAAAGCAAAAAAATCGCTGCCGGTACGGCAGGTCATATTTGCCCTGCTGGAAAACGAACAGGGAGAAGTCCTGCTGCAAAAGCGCCCCCCTGCCGGTGTCTGGGGAGGGTTATGGAGTTTTCCCGAATACCGATCACAAGAGGAACTCTCGGGCTGGATAAGCTCGCGGGCCTCCCTGGTTTCGGATGAAATGACGACGCTGCCGCAGCTGCGCCATAGTTTCAGTCACTTTCATCTCGATATCACCCCGGTCAGGGGCATGATACGGGATAAGACTGTTACAATAGGGGATAATGAAACTTACCTATGGTATGCGCCGGAACACGGGCCGGAGATTGGCATGGCCGCGCCGGTGAAGGCATTGATCCGGGATTTCTGGGGTCAGAGTAAAAATATTCACAGGTAAACTGCGCCGGCTGGTTGTTGAATATTTTTACTCTGACCCCAAACTCTCATGATCAGGTCTCTGCACACCCCGACGGCATGTAACTCAGCTTGCTGGGGACAGAATTAATTCTGTCCCCGAATTTACACAGCAAATAGTTTATACACAGGAGAGAAACCGACATGACACGAAGCGTCAACTGCATAAAACTGGACCGGGAAGGGGAAGGGCTGGTTGCGCCACCCTATCCGGGCGATCTGGGCAAACGCATCTATGAAAACGTCTCGAAGGAAGCCTGGCAGATGTGGCTGTCACACCAGACCATGCTGATCAACGAATACCGCCTGACCCCGTTCGAACCGAAGGCGCGAACGTTCCTGGAAGAGGAAATGGAGAAATTCTTCTTCGGCGACGGTTCGGAGAAACCGAAGGAGTTCGTACCTCTCAGTTCTTAACCTGTTCCCCCTGCACCCAGACCCGGGTGATATTGCGGCGTTCGGCGTTGTAGACAATTTTCTGCAATATATCGTCGCCGGTATCCATCTCTTCCCAGATGATGAGATTGGTATCGGCTACCGAGGTATCGACGACTATGGCGTCGAACGCGTAATCCTTCAGGAACTTGCCCACTTTCAGGCCGAGCGCCTCGCCCCCTCCCGCCGTTGCCATCCAGAAGGCCTCGCGGAAATCGATCCGGGCGCCGGGCGTGCCGCGTTCGGTTGCTCCCAGATCTGCATTGACGCCATCCTCCCGCGCACGGGATGCGGTGACCGCCATTTCACAGTTATGCAGGATGCCGGGGTTGGCCCCGCCCGCTATGTCCGTGCCCAGTCCGACCTGTAACTCCCGGTCCAGCGCTTCGCGCGCCGGAAAGACCGCGTTCGAGAAATACAGGTTCGACAACGGACAGTGCGAAATACCGGTTTCTCTTTCCTTGATGACCCCCATGTCATCGTCATCGATGAAGTTGCAATGGGCCAGTACCGTCTGCGGGGTCAGCAGGCCGAACCCGTCCAGGCTCAGGGTATCGGTTTTTCCGCAACGCTCCAGGACGTACGCATGCTCCCAATCGCCTTCGGAACAATGGGTCTGGACATGGCAACCGGTGCGCGTTGCAATTTCGCCCAGTCCCTGCAGCATTTCGTCCGTACAACTGGGAATAAATCTCGGGGTGACGACGGGCAGGACCAGTCCATGGCTGTTGCCGGGCATACCCTGCACCTGTTCTATGAAGTTCTGCGTGTCATCGAGCCCCTGCCCGGTACTGGCGTCCCGGTAATAGTCCGGGCATTGATCAGGGTTATCCATGGCGATCTTGCCGACCAGGGCCCGCTGCCCCTTCTCCAGGCAAATCTCTGCCAGGCGTGTTGATGCCTCCAGGTGTATCGTGGCGTAGTACATCGCCGTCGTCGTTCCGTTGGCGACCAGGGTATGGACGAGGTTTTCGTAAACACGCCGGGCAAAATCCGTATCGGCGTACCTGGCCTCCAGGGGAAACGTGTAGTTCATCAGCCATTCGTCCAGCGGCCGGTCCAGCGCCTTGCCGAGTTGCGGCCATTGCGGCGCATGGACGTGGGTGTCCACCAGGCCGGGCAACAGGTACTCCCCGGCTGACAGCACCTCCAGCTTGCCGGCCTCTCTCGCCATGTGTTCCAGTTTTCCGTAGTCCGGCTGACCGGGGCCGGACACCGCGGCGACCCGGCCCCCGTTGTCCACTGCGATTAATGCATCTTGCAGTACTTCAATATCACCGGCGGCCGGCGCATGTATCAGGGTGCCGCGTAGCGCGAGCTTTATCTCTTCTTGTGTCATGGCGTTGTGTCCCCTTCGTATCAGGATGAACGGCGCCAGGCGATCCAGGCCGTTCTTTTCTGTGCATTATGCTTTCCCGGTACGCCAGTTTACCAGCACCCCGCCTGCTGGTTAACAATCTCCCGCTTGACGGGGAACGCGGAGTCGGATTTAATACATGCCTTTATTTCACGCCGCCTTATCAGCGGCGCTCCCACCGCTATGGCCAGGTAGCTCAGTAGGTAGAGCAGGGGACTGAAAATCCCTGTGTCGGCAGTTCGATTCTGTCCCTGGCCATACTTTCGCCTGAATCAAACCGGCCGCCACGGTCGGCGCTGAGCAGTACAGAAAACTCAGGACAGATGCCTTTGGGCAATGGACAATGTCCATTGACTTGAAAACGAACCGCTCTTCATTATAAGGAAACAGACGACTATTTTTTCGACAATCAATAAAATGGTCACATACTTCCGCTGGAGACTTCCGCTGGAGTTGACTATTTTGGCGTCAGTCGCTAAAATGGTCATATAATGAAAGAGCGTTACCTGGAAAATATACTCAATGAGGTCTGTTTTCAATCCGGGAAAATGGCCTTCATGTCCGGCGCCAGGCAATGTGGCAAGACCACATTGGCCAAGCGCATTTTAAAACAGTACAAAACCGGCGCTTATTACAACTGGGACGAGATTAAGTTCCGCCGTCTCTGGACCAAAGACCCGAGCGGGATAATCCCGCCTGCCGTGCAGGATGACGCCAGACCGTTAATCGTTCTCGATGAACTGCACAAGGCAAAATCCTGGAAGAAAAACCTCAAAGGCGTTTACGATACCCTGGACATACCCTGCGATATACTGGTGACCGGCAGCGCGCGCCTGAATATCTACCGGTTCTGGAGAGATGGAGTAATGAACAAACACAAACGCTGCTTAACCCATCGCCAACACTTTGAGGACGGTTTCCGGTTCCCTGGACAATACATTTAATAAAACCAGCGCCGGACCATTAGGGCGTCTGTCACCTCGTTCCCAGTGCCGCAGTGTGTTGACACTGATGCCGAAAGCAGCAGCGAATTCACGTTGGCTCATGCCCACATCAGCCCGAATATTTTTAACATCCACGGGCTCGAATTTATGAATCACAGCCGTTTGAACTTTCCCTTCAGCAAAATTTATCGCCTCTTCCAGACCTGTCTTGATGCTGTTATATTCTGTATTCATCAGTTGCCTCTTTGATAATTCTGTTTAAGGTCATGCGTTAGTCCGGCCAGAGTATTTCGTTCCCCTTTGCTGAGATTTGTTTTCTCACCCTTGCCGAATACCGTGAGCAAAAACAAAGGCATTGCATTGTTCAGATAATAGTAAATTACCCTTACACCGCTGCGCTTGCCTTTACCGGACCTGCCCCATCTTAATTTACGTATTCCACCGGTACCCTGCATTACGACGCCTGCTTTCGGGCTTTTGGCGAGAAAATTGACAATATCCGTTCTCTCGTCATCACGAAATAATGAAGCAGCTTGACGCTGAAATTCAGGCAGTTCCACTATTGTTTACACATATCAAATAGTAATCCATTGGATTACGGATGTCAAAATTGATTAATTACAAATCAAATAAAGTCTTTGTTTGTGCCGCCAAAACAGAATATGTTCTATATATCAATATGATAGAGGTTTTTCTGACCCGCTTATACAGTCTCGAATACATACCGGAAATATTGTTGGGTAAGATGTTGGCTAAATGATCTTATCAAACTAAATAATGTCTATAAATCAGGTAGTTATATAAAGAGTACTATTTCGTCCCTAGCCATATTTTCGCCTGAATCGAACCGGCCGTGTTTACTGCTGTGTATTCTTTGATAGACGATCCTCATCGTCAATCAGCACAACATTATGGATGGGACGAGCCGCGGGCCGGGTGAAATGTCGAAGGGCGGGTGTACGGGTCCTTCTTTCAGGCCTCGCCGATAAGACTCTCCAACGGAATGGACAGCCTGGAATGAAGGTTTCTTATCATGGCCAACGAGAGTTCACGGCGCCGGTTCAGGATGTCCGAAACCCTGCCCCGGTTGCCGATACAGGGCTCCAGGTCCTTTCTCGTCAGGTTCATTTGTTCCATCCGGAATTTGATGGCATCCACGGGGTCAGGTGGTGATATCCGGTGGTGCTTGTCTTCATAATCTTCAACGAGGATTAACAGGATATCCAGTTTATCACCCGCTTCCGTCCCTTCTTCAGCTCCCCACAACCTTTCGATTGCTGCAAGGGCCTGGTCGTAATCCCGTTCATTTTTTATGGGCTGAATATCCATCATACGTCTCCGCATCTATAGTGTCATATTGCTTGTGAGTACCGATAAACTTCACAAAACAGGCCTGTCTCCGGTAATCGACGGCAACAACGAGCCGGTACTTATTCCCCGCTATATTGAAAACAACCCGGCTGTTTTTGAGGATGCTGGCCGATCCAAACTGTGCTTTCAACTCCTGGGGAGTAGTCCATGAGGCCCTGATTACTTCAAAATACCAGGCCTCCAATGGCCCCTTTGCATCAGCATATTCAGGCGCCGACTCCCAGAACTTCCTTAATGACCTTTTTGCGATTACCCGCACCGGAAATATTATAGATGATTCCTGTTTGGGATCAAGCCAGGGTCTGAGTAGTATCAGGAAACATCGAAAAATTCGATAATTACCATTAATACAATGAGTTACAAACCCTCACGAAGATTACATATCTCTCTTGAAGTGACGCAGTATCATACCGTTAAAAATGTTGGTTAAATTGTGGGGCAACAAGTAATAAAGATAATAAATAATTTGATAAATCAATAGGTTATAAAGGCAGTTCTATTACGTCCCTGGCCATACTTTCGCCTTGCCCAAAAACTCACTGTAGTTCCAGCTTCAAAGAACGTCCGACCGCCTGTGCTGCTCGGGAGAGGAGATTCAGAGTGACGCGTTCGTTTTTTGGATCCAGCAGCCGGTCCAACTGAGAACGGCTTGTAGACAACCGTCTGGCCATTTCCACTTTACTGATACCTTGCTGTTTCATTGCTTCAGCAAGTTGCCAGGCCAGGAC
>JAPOQU010000012.1 GCA_026710545.1 Gammaproteobacteria bacterium
GCCTTGATGGCCGCGCAGACCTTGTGGGGCGCCATCGGCATGGAGTCCAGGCGTACCCCGACCGCATCATGGATGGCGTTGGCGATTGCCGCAGGCGGCGGGGCGATGGAGATCTCGCCGCAGCCGCGCACGCCGAAAGGATGGGCGGGATTAGGCGTTTCCAGTACCACGGTTTCGAGCATGGGCACGTCCAGTGAAGTAGGCAGGCGGTAATCCAGCAGGCTGGCGTTCTTCAGGCGGCCTTCCTCGTCGTAGAAATACTCTTCGTTCAGCGCCATGCCAATCCCCTGTACCGCGGCGCCCTGCATCTGGCCCTCCACGTAATCCGGGTGTACGGCCTTGCCCACGTCCTGGAATATGGTGTAGCGCAGGATGTCTACCTTGCCGGTCTCCGGGTCCACCTCTACATCCACCAGGTGCACGGCGGTACCGGGGATGAAACTCTGGGTAGTACCGGTCTTGTGGTAGCTGATGGGGCCGCCGGTCTCGAACATCCTTGCCGCCAGTTCATTGAATGACAGGGACTGTGCGGGGTCTGCCTTGTTGCTGAAGGTGCCGTTTTCGACGGTCACCTGGTCCGCATCCGTCTCCCACAGCAAAGCGGCCCGTTCACACATCTGGTTCAGTATCTCCTGCGCTACCTCGCAGACGATAGTGCCCGTGCCGTACGTGGTGCGGCTTCCCACCGACGGTACCGAGAAACCGATGGATTGGGTATCGGCAACCGAGGGGTTTACCTGTTCAACGTCTATGCCCAGCATTTCTGCGGCCTGCATGGCCAGCGCAATGCGCGTGCCGCTCAGGTCGGGGCTGGCAGTGGCCAGGATGACGGAGCCGTCCGGGTTGACCTGTATGCGTGCGCTGGAAATTTCGCCGATGTTGAACCAGATGCTGTAGGCAAGGCCCCGTCCCCGGTTCGGTCCGTCCAGGGGCGCATGGTAATGGGGATGCGCCCTGACGGTTTCCATCATCAGGTCCGTGTCTATGGGCGCCAGCGGGAAACCCGGCACCAGCCGGTCTCCGGTCCTTGCCAGGTTCTTCATGCGGAAGGCAATGGAGTCCATACCCAGTGCGCGGGCCAACTCATCTATCATCTGCTCCACCGCAAACAGCGCCTGGGGCGCGCCCGGGGCGCGATAGGGGCGCATGGTGGGCTTGTTGACGATGACGTCGAAGCCGTCGATATGGATGTTGGGTATGTTATAGCGTGACGTGGAGGACAGGATGCCGAGAAACAGGGGGCCGCCGGCGTAAGCGCCGGCCTCGTAGGCCATGTGCAGGTCGGCGGCGGTGATGGCGCCGTCCTGTTTGACGCCGAACTTCAGTTTGATATAAGTGCCGGAACTCGGCCCGGTTGCGCGGAACACCTCGTCGCGGCGCATGGCGATCTTGACCGGGCAGCTGGACTTTTTCGAGAGCATGGCCGCTACCGGGTCGAGATAAATACGCTCTTTCCCCCCGAAACCGCCGCCAATCTCCAGCGGCACCACGTTGATGTTGCTTATGGGCACCTGGATGATGTCGGCCAGGTGGTCGCGCAGGGCGAACTGTCCCTGGGTCGCAGTCCACACCGTCACGTGATCGTTGCTGTCCCAGTTTGCCGTGGTGACATGGCTTTCAATGTAACCCTGGTGAATGGTCTCCGCCGTGTATTCCCGTTCCAGGACGAGATCGGCCTCGGCAAATCCCTGTTCGGTATCACCGCTGCCCAGTTGCACGCGACTGGCGTTGGGCATGAATTTTTCCGTAGGCGCAATAAACCCCCCCGGGTGAAAATCCTCATGGATGACCGGGGCGTCATCAGCCATGGCCGCGCGCACGTTCATCACCGGCGGCAACAGTTCATACTCCACCTCGATCAGGTTTACGGCCAGTTCCGCATCGTGCGGGCTGTCCGCGGCCACCGCGGCCAGGGCATGCCCGTCATACAGGACCTTGTCTTTTGCCATGCAGTTCTCCGCCATCTCGCGCACGTTGAGCACGCCGGCCGCGCCCGCGTGGATCAGTTCATGCTTGACGGGAGGGAAGTCGGCGCCGGTGACCACGGCGCGCACGCCCGGAAGGGCTTGCGCGGCGCTGGTGTCGATGGAGATGATGCGCGCATGGGCGTGCGGGCTGCGCAGTATTTTACCGTGCAACATGTTCGGCAGGTGAAAATCATCGGCGAAGCGCGCCTGTCCGGTAACCTTGTCCAGCCCGTCAGGCCGTATCGGCGAGGTGCCGAGCACGTTAAAACCGTTATTCTTCGTTGCTTCAGTCATCGTTATGCCTCCGCCATATTATCTGCTGCCTTCAACACGGATCGCACCAGCTTGTCGTAACCGGTGCAACGGCACAGGTTTCCGGCCAGCCAGTGGCGTACCTGGTGTTCATCAGGCCGGGGATGTTTGTCCAGCAATGCCTTTGCCGACATCAGGAAACCCGGGGTGCAGATCCCGCACTGCAACCCGGTGTCTTCAAGAAAAGCCTGTTGCAGGGGGTGCAGTTCAGCGCCTGTCGCCAGCCCTTCTATGGTCTCGATGCTGCCGCCTTCCGCCTCGACGGCCAGCATGCAGCAGGCGTCCAGCAAGACGCCGTCGACGATGACGCTGCAGGCGCCGCAGTTGCCGTCGTTGCAGCCTTCCTTCGTGCCGGTCAGGTACAGGACATCCCGCAATACCTCCAGCAGGCTCTGCCTGGGTTCACACAGGAACTCTCTGGACTCGCCGTTAATCGTTGCTGTTACGAGTGATTTGCCGCTCATTCAACTGTTCTCCGTCAATCATTTCTGTGTTTAACATGGATGTACAGGATAAACAGGATATATATTCAATAAATCATGTCCATCCTGTTCGAATCATTGTTTATTTTTCTCCTGTGGCCCTGGCAATTGCACGCCGTAGCGCCCTTGACGTCAGTACCTCGACCAGTTGTTTCCGGTGTTCAATCGTGCCGCGCATGTCGTTGATCGGCGTTGCTGCATCCCGGGCGATGCCGGCGGCTTCGGCTATCGACTCGTCGCTCACGGGTTTGCCGTTGAGTGCGGCGCCTGCCGCTTCCACGAACAGGGGAGTCGGCGCTACCGCGCCTATGGCGATGCGCGCCGCCTTGAAGGTTGCGCCGGTCTCGTCCAGGTCGACCCGGGCAGCGGCATTCGCCACGGCAATGTCCATTTCGTTGCGGGGGATAAAGCGCAGGAATGCGGCGCCGGAGTTCGCCGCAGGTACGGGAACAGACAGCGAGACCAGGATTTCATCGTGCGCAAGCGAGGTCAGGCCGGGTCCCGTGCAGATTTGCTCTACCGGTACGTCACGCGCACCACGGGCGCTGACGATATGGGCTGTCGCGCCGTAGACGATCACCGGGGGTACGGTATCGGCGCTGGGCGCGGCATTGCACAGGTTGCCGCCGAACGTTGCCCGCCCCTGGATCTGGATACCGCCGATCAAGGTTGCCGCATCCGTCAAGGCCGGAAACCTTTCGGTAGTCTCCGTGTTCTCCCAGACTGTCCGGCAACTGACCGCGGCGCCGATGGTCAACCGCTCCGTATCCAGGTGCAGGCGCGTGAGTTCCGGGATTTGCTTTGCATCGATGATGACATCGGGAGACTTGCGGCCGTTGCGCATGAAAATGAGCAGGTCCGTTCCCCCGGCCAGAAGTTGCGCTGAGCCTGCGTGTTCGGCCATCAGCACGGCTGCCTCGTCCAGTTTACGCGGCGCCAGGTATTGAAAGTCCTTCATTGTTTTATTTCCTGTTATATATGTTTAATTCGTTCGACGGTCATATTATCGTCAATAATCCTGCCGTTTTCTATGATTACCTCGCCGTCCAGCGCCATGGTGCAATCCCGCATGGGCACGTCGTAATGCCCGCGGGTGGTGCGTTTACCGCCGCCCTGGTTATTGGGCCCGGTCGAGAACAGGAAATTGCCGGGAAAAGTGCGGGCCGCGGCGCGGCTGCGCTCCGGTTCATCACCGTTAAGGGCAATGCCGTACCACAGGGCCTGCGGGTTGAGGCCCCAGCCCAGGTGGGAGACCGCATAAGGGTCCCGGTCATCAGCGCCGGTCCGGTTGTCATCCAGCCAGTCCTGCATGAGTTTGGCATCGAGGCCGCCTTCCACCTTGTCGATAAACCCATCATTGATGGTCAGCCTGACTTCATCCTGGATATAGCGGCAATAAGGCAGGATCACGATATCTCCCGGCTGGAATACCACCGTGCCGCCGGCGCTGCCTTCATTGGGAAAAGTGTGGACATGGCCGCCGCCCCAGTGGTCGAACCGGCCCGGTGCTTCGGCAAACCCGTATTGACTCATCACCGGGTATTCGCCGCAGTCATAGGTCAGGTCGGTGCCGGCCTCACTGGTAACGTGTATTTTTCTGGTTTTAGCCAGCAAGGTGTCAGCGTAGAGTACGGCCTCCTTCAGGCCCGGCGGCGCCATCAACTGCTCCAGGTCGTCGGGCGAATCGATGATCATCAGCACCCGGGTACCGGCGTCCCTGACTTCCTTCAACCAGCCGGTAAACAGGGGTACGTGCAGGGCGACAATGATGTCGGCAGCCTTGGCCGCTTCCAGGGTCCCCTTGCACTGGCCGACAGTGGGGACGCCGACCTTGGTCCAGGAAGGAATGGAATTGACGCACATCTCGTAGACATCGGCGCCCATATCCTCGGCCGCCGCGAAGGCCGCCTCCACGTACTCACGCCGGGTTGCGAGGTCGCTGAGCAACATCACGGTCTCCCCCTGGCGTACCCGGCAGAGATCGAATTCTTTTTTAAACAGCATCCCCAGCTTGGCCGGGTTCAGTTCCTGTACGCGGGCTATTGCAGGTAACATGTCAGATACTCCCCATTCTCTTTATTCGTCATGATTGAATGACAATGTCCGTTTGTCAATATCAAGTAGTGAGAAAAGCAGGAATCTGCTTGCCATAACTCCGGCCAGAACATATCCTTTGACGTGACGAACCACCAACCGGAATAATATAAACAAACAGCCAGGGGGAGGGTTACAGTGGCCTTAACAAGCGTCGAATCA
>JAPOQU010000013.1 GCA_026710545.1 Gammaproteobacteria bacterium
GGGCCGGGAAGCGGTCGCCCGCGGCGTTACGCCGCTTGGCAAGGACGCGCCATTCCCGGCACGGCGTGCCTTGCGCTCAACCGCTTCCCGACCCGCTGAACATGTCAATATTAAGTTGAAAGAGTACTAGGCAGAACAGGGCAGGGGACAGATTTAAATCTGTCCCCGTTTGCTCTCCACACTTTAAGCAACTGAAACCATGATGCAACAGGTAAGCAGCAATTATTTGAAGGAAATCATGACGGATGCCCATAACAGGACCCTGGAACTGGTGGCCGGCCTGGATGAAGAGCAACTGATCGGGCCGAAGCTACCCATCGTCAATCCGTTACGCTGGGAGATCGGCCACGTGGCCTGGTTCCATGAGAAGTTTATCCTGCGCGACCTGTATGGCCGCCCCCCGCTGCTGGCAAACGGTGACGCCATCTATGATTCCATCGCCATCCATCACGAGCAGCGCTGGGACCTGCCGCTGTTGAGCATGCAGGAGACGCTGGATTACATCGAGAACGTCCTCGATGACTGCCTGTCGCTGTTGCCGGACGGTGACGCGGACCCGGCGCAGAGTTACATTTACCGGTTTTCCACCTACCATGAAGACATGCATACCGAGGCTTATTGCTGGTCGCGCCAGACCCTGGCCTATTCGAAGCCTTCGTTTGCAAATGCGCTGAGACCGGAAGATGCGGACGCCGGGGCCTGGCCCGGGGATGCGGCTGTCCCGGGAGGGGTATTTTTTCCTGGAGCCGGCAAGGAAACACCGTTTGTCTTCGATAACGAAAAATGGGCGCATGAAGTAACCGTCGAACCGTTTCACATGGCAAAAGCGCCGGTCACCAACGCCGGGTTCATGGAATTTGTCAATGCGGCGGGGTATCGATACCGGGAATTCTGGTGCGACGAAGGCTGGGCCTGGCGTGAGCAGGCAAATGCAGAACATCCGGTGTACTGGATTGCCGGCGACCGGGGGGAATGGCGGTTGAGGCGGTTTAATGAGACTGTGGAAATGCCGCTGCACCAACCTGTCATTCATGTGAACTGGTATGAAGCCGACGCGTATTGCCGCTGGGCAGGCAGGCGTTTGCCGGCGGAAGTGGAGTGGGAAGCCGCAGCACTGGGCGAGCCTGCGCAAGGCAACAGCAAACTTGCCTTGAAAAAACGCAGCTATCCGTGGGGAGAACAGTCGCCGGATAGTCGGCAGGCCAATCTCGATGGCCGTGCGCTGGGATGTATCGACGTGGCTGCCTTGCCTGCAGGAGACAGCGCCTTTGCCTGCCGGCAGATGATCGGCAACGTATGGGAATGGACATCAAGTACGTTTGCCCCGTTTCCCGGGTTTTCTCCGGATGCCTACAAGGAATATTCCGAACCACTGTTTTATGACACCAGGGTATTGAAAGGCGGCGCCTGGGCAACCCGGAGTCGCATGATCACGGGCCGGTACCGTAATTTTTTCACCCCGGACCGGCGCGACGTGCTGGCGGGATTCAGGACCTGCGCGCTAACTTCAAGTTAGTTGCTATAAAAACTAATATAATATTAATAAGTTAAGAAATAAACTAAATGTGAAATATTAGATGTCTATCACATTGAGGACTTAATTCGGGAATGAACAGTGACAAACAGCATCTCAGAAGCCTGCCGTCGGTAGATCGCGTGCTGCGCGAGGCGGGCCATCTTGCCGAACGATGGGGACATGAGCGTGTCACGGCGGCAATTCGCAATGAGCTTGAACAGATGCGAAATAACCCGGAAGCGTTAAACACTGCCGACAAGACATCATTATTAAGCCATGTCGCGGCTGCCGTTGAAACTGAACTGGAAAATGCCGCGCAGAGCAGTCTGGTCAGCGTATTCAACCTGACCGGCACGGTATTGCATACCAACCTGGGCCGCGCATCACTCCCCGAGGAGGCATTGCAAGCGGTGCAGGTCGTGGCGCGTTCACCGTCCAACCTGGAATACGATTTGGAGACCGGAGTGCGCGGTGATCGCGATAGTCACGTAGAACGGCTGCTGTGTCAGCTCTGTGATGTGGAAGCAGCAACGGTGGTGAACAACAATGCCGCCGCGGTACTGCTGGTGTTGAATACGCTGGCAACGGGGTTGGAGGTCCCGGTTTCCCGGGGCGAACTGGTCGAGATCGGCGGTTCATTTCGCATCCCGGAAATCATGCAGAGTTCAGGGTGCGTCCTGGTCGAGGTCGGTACGACCAACCGTACCCACCTGAAGGATTATAAAAATGCCGTAAACGATAGGACCGCGCTGTTGCTCAAGGTGCATGCGAGCAATTATCAGATCCAGGGCTTTACCCGCAGCGTTACCGAAACGGAACTGGCGCAACTGGCCCATGAGTGCGGATTGCCTTTTGTTGTCGATTTGGGCAGCGGTAACCTGGTCGACTTTCCCGCGTTCAACCTGCCCGATGAACCCACCGTGGCGCACACGGTGAGAAGCGGCGCGGATATCGTCACGTTCAGTGGCGACAAGCTGCTGGGCGGTCCCCAGTGCGGCATAATCGCAGGTAAACGGGAATTGATAACCAGGTTCAAGAAGAACCCCATGAAACGGGCCCTGCGCGTCGACAAGATGACGCTGGCTGCCCTGTTGGAAGTATTCAGGCTCTATCAGGACCCGTCCCGGCTGGCGGAAAAACTGCCGACCCTTGCATTCCTGACCCGGCCGGCTGCCGAGATACGCACCCAGGCCGAACGGATCGCTCCCAGGGTAGCAGAAGCGTTGGCGCCCCGTTATGAAGTCGCGGTAAGCGAATGCCACAGCCAGGTGGGTAGCGGCGCACTACCGGTTGATACGCTACCCAGCTATGGTTTAAGGATCAGCGCGGCGGATGAGTCGGATGAAGCGATCAGGCAACTGGCCGAGTCCATGCGCCGGCTGGCTGTACCGGTCATTGGCCGCATCAATAAGGGAGCGTACTTCCTGGACCTGCGTTGTCTCGATAGGGAGGAAGAATTTATTGCCCAGCTTGAGCAGTCGAAATAACGTCTTTCTTATCCGACCTGTACTTGACCGGGCTAAGCACATATTTCATTGGCAGCAAGATTTTTCAACAAGCTGTCGTTATCAACGGCCCCTTCGATTTCACGCAGCCACCTGCGGTACTGGATGGATACCATATCAGTCGGAACGGAAATCTCGTTAATGTCGAATGGGATTTGCGGCGGGTTCTGTGCTTCGATCACCACAATATCTTCTTCCAGTACACGTTCCTGAAAGGCAAGATGGGGATAATCGGGCTCATCCTTGTTGTGATCACGGCAGGTAAACCAGAAACTGCGGCAATGGCCCTCGTCAAGGGGTGATGCGCTCATCCATAATATGGCCCGATTTCCTTTTCCGGCTTTGCTGATGAGTTCAAATTCCAGGTTAACGGTAAACGGCATGGTAATCCGGTAATTCGTTTTTCCCATTAAAGACACGTCCGGGATAGGCATATCGTCAGTCTGGGGGTTGAAATGAAAAACCAATTGGCCGTTATTACGTTCGATTGACGGGGGAGATACTTCTGTCATGTTCGGATCAAACAGTGTATTCGGATGCACGTAAGGAAAATGGGCTAAATCCACAAAATTCTCCAGGCGCCTGGCCGCGGAAGTTGGCCAGGTATAGGGTTTGCCGATAACTGCCTTGAACGCGTCATCGTCAAATCCGGGACAGGGAGGGATTTCTGTCGCTGCATCAGTTTCAAGACGAACCCAAACGAGATCGTATTTTACTTCGGCAGCATATTTTTGAATTTTCGCACGACCCGGTATTCTTAAATCACGGCACGCAGGAATGTCGACACATTTTCCGGTACTGTCATAGGCCCAGCCATGATAACGGCAGCGTATTCTCCCATCGTCTA
Source organism: Gammaproteobacteria bacterium (assembly GCA_026710545.1). Classification (GTDB taxonomy): domain Bacteria; phylum Pseudomonadota; class Gammaproteobacteria; order Eutrophobiales; family Eutrophobiaceae; genus JAAXHV01. Next base: position 3,869 of record JAPOQU010000013.1, read on the forward strand.
TGAATCCCCTGGACAAGGATGTTGACCGGTGCGCGCACCGATCAGCGAAAGCGGAAATACTCCCGTCCAGTTTTGCTATAACCAGGGCCTCACCCAGCAACTGCACCTGGAGCGGGCCATTACCGGAGGGGTCTGCTGAATACAATTCCTCCAGTGTGCAGACAGGATGCCAAAAGTGACGCCAGGTCTCTTCTTTGATAAACCGGCCATTTGTTTTCTCACTGGTCATGTAATTCCCCTGTATGCGGGGTCAGGTCGCACAATGCACACTATAGCTGTGCATTGTGCGACCTGACCCCATTTTCTCGTGTTCAGGCTGCAGCGCTTGTGAGCGTATCCTCCAGAACGGTCAATCCCATCCCTGATAACATCGGCAGGTAGTAATTCCGGTGGATCTTGTTGACCTTCGGGGTCAAGGCGCCGCGCATCCCTAGCCACACCATCATCTCCACCGCTTCGGCGCCACCACGTTCCATCCATTCATCATGAGGGATATCGACCAGGCTTTCCGGATCGTCTTCGATCCGGTCAAGAAATTCCTTGTCCCAGTCCGAGTTCATATGGCCGAAACGATCGCCGTGCAACTGGTGAGAAAGTCCACCGGTGCCCACAACAACAACACGCACGTCATCGGGATAGGACTCTACGGCTGTGCGCAGTGCCTGTCCGAGTTTCCATAACCGGTGCGGTGTCGGTAACGGATGCTGCAGCACGTTGACCTGGAAGGGCACAGTCCTGACGCTCCAGTCAGGCTCATGATCAAACAATAACGGCAATGGCACCAGGAGGCCATGGTCCATCACCATCTCCTGGCAAATGGTAAGATCGAATTCACTCTCTACCACCAGGGAGTTGGCCAGGTGCCAGGAAAAGACGGCATCACCCTTTACCGCGGGCAGCGGACGCGCGCCCCAGCCTTCATCACCGATAGGGTACTCATCGGCAACACCCAGCGCGAACGTCGGGTACTTGTCGAAAAAGAAATCGGTGCCGTGATCGTTGTACAGAACGATGGCGTGAGTTATCCCGACGTCCTTCAACCAGGCTTTTGCAGGCTTATAACCGTCAAACAGGGGCTTCCACCCCGGCGCCTCCTGCTGGTTTTGATCGAAAGCCACGCCAACCGAAGGAACGTGGGACGAACCGATACCGGCAACTAGTCTACCCATTGTTTTGCTCCACTGTGTTTTGCCGCTACATATTCTGCCGCAATGGCACGTTGCGGGTTTTCATGAATTCTTCCACCGATTCGCCACGCTGCTGCGCACCGATGGGGACCAGGCCATCACCGGTCATGGCGCCCACTTTCAACAGCATATAGATGTTGCCGCCGCCTTCTTCTATCAGTGCCTTCCAGTCCTTCTCTTTAACCTTTTGCTTCTCCCACGCGGAAAGACCGTAGCCATCCATGTAGCCATCCGGATCCTGACGATAGGCCTCCCGGTTTTCGGCTTTGTGAAGAGAAAAGGCAAAACTGTTCAGCTTCAGCCCTTGCTGCGACCTTTGCCCGGTGAACACGCATGTGCCCGGGATATGATCACTGTGACCGGTTTCTCTACTCATTATTCTCTACCTGGTTCGTGAAAAGTTGAAGGGACGCGGACCCCGTCAGACTGTGCAGTATGCGCATATCGGCACAGGTGATCAATGTACAGGAAGGGGTTCGCACTCAAATCTCCGGCCAGTAATCGAACGGTAGCCCTGTATGTTGCCTGGCATAGGATATCTGGGAGGTCTCGTCAGACACCAGGTATTCCAGTTCCGCCACTTGCATACGGCGTTCGAAGGGGTTGCTGTCGGGGTGGATATGATACTTGGCCGTGTTACCGGAGGAAAAACGCTGGCACTGGAGGTTGCGCGCCAGGGCGACGCCGGCATAGCGGTCTAAAATGGTAGCATCGTCTTTTGTAAAGTATTCGATCAGCGCGGCGGACAGGACACTCACATCGGCAAAGGCCGCGTTAAGGCCCTTGGCGCCCGTCGGCGGGACGATGTGCGAGGCGTCACCGCACAGAAACAAACGGCCATGGGACATGGGTTGGGAGAAAAAACTCCGCAGCGGGGTCACGTCTTTCTGGAAGATCTCCCCTCGCTCAAGCTCCCAGCCGGGTGCCCCCAGGCGCGTATCGAGTTCTTCCCAGATCCGCTCATCGGGCCATTCGTTGAGATCTTCATCCGGCGCGCACTGGAGATAGAGCCGCGATATTTTCGGTGAACGCATGCTCAACAGGGCAAAGCCGCGTTCATGATGGCAAAACATCGCTACCTCTTTCGACGGAGGCGCCTTGGCCATCACACCGAGCCAACCATAGGGATAAACATTCTCGTACGTCTTGAGGATGCCGGCCGGGATCGCATGACGCGAAAGGCCATGAAAACCGTCGGCCCCGATAACGAAATCACAGCTAATTTCCTTATCCACGCCCTCGTGAGCGTACTTCACTGTCGGGGAATCGCCCTCGATACCTTCGATTGCCGTGGCGGGCGCCTCATAGAAAACCTTGTGATCTTCCGCTGCCAGCGCGCCCAACAGGTCCTTGGTAAGCTCCGACTGACCGTATATGGTGACGCCAACCCCTATCAGCTTATCGAAATCGAGAAAGTGATGCTCGTTATGCAGGCCGATGACCACCCCCGGATGATACATGCATTCCTTTTTCAGGCGTTCGCCGACACCGGCCTTGATCATCAGGTCTACCGCGTTTTTCTCCATGACGCCGGCGCGAATGCGACTCTCGACGTATTCACGGCTTTTCCTTTCCAGGACGACACTTTCGATCCCGCGCTGGCGCAATATCCAGGCCAGGAGCGAACCTGCCGGGCCGGCGCCCACTATCACGACTGGTACATGCATTGTCTTGTCTCCTGGTCCGAATTATATTCGTTTAAGCGGGCAAATACACTGCGGGCATTGCCCTCAAAGATGGCCTTTTTCTCGTCTTTGTCCAGTGCATTGTTGTTATCGATGTAACGTTTGGTGTCGTCGAAATAATGGCCGGTCTCAGGGTCTATGCCGCGTACTGCGCCTATCATTTCAGATGCAAACAAGATATTTTTGGAGGGGATTACGTCCACCAGCAAATCAATCCCGGGCTGGTGATAAACACAGGTATCAAAGTAAACATTATTCATCAACAATTCATCGAGCGGAGGCAGTCCCATCATGTCGGCCAGGCCGCGGAATCGCCCCCAGTGATAGGGTACCGCACCGCCACCATGGGGGATGATGAACCTGATGTCCGGAAAATCCCGGCACACGGTCGATGTCATCAACTGCATAAAGGCCGTAGTGTCGGCGCTCAGGTAATAGGAACCGGTGGTTTGAAAGGCATGATTACAAGCCCCGCTCACATGGATCATGGCGGGGACATCCAGTTCGCACATTTTTTCGTATATCGGATACCAGTAGCGATCTCCCAGGGGAGGGGAGTCCCAGTGGCCGCCCGATGGATCAGGATTCAGGTTAAACCCGACAAAACCGAACTCAAGTACACAACGCTGCAGTTCCAGAACGGCATTACCTAATCCTGCCCCTGGTGTCTGGGGTAACTGGCAACCGCCGGCGAAGTTGTCCGGGTATAACTGCGTGATGCGATAGATTAACTCGTTACAGTGCTCAGACCAGAATTTACTGGTGCTCTCATTGCCGAGATGATGCCCCATCCAGCTGGCGCGCGGCGAGAATATGGTGAGATCGATACCCCGTGTCCGTTGCAGTTTTAACTGTGCTCCTTCAAGGCTTTCCCGCAACTGGTCATCGCTGATATCGATGACGCCTTTCTCATGTTGGAAGTGTGCGTCTTCGGCCAGCTCCGCTTTTTGTTGCTCGCGGTATTCGCCCAGCGCAGCCGGCGCCGTGGTGTAGTGCCCGTGGCAATCAATAACCATGATCAGTCGTTTAAATCGTCCGGTGAATCCAGGTAAACCAGGCCCGCTTTTTCCAGTCGCGGGCGCATGTCGTATATATCCAGGCCTAAAATACCGTTTGCCAGTTGTTCACGCTTCCCCGCCTCATTTTGTTCCCGGGTCCGGGCCGCGGCCAAAGCAGATTCGGCCCGATGTCTCGGTATTACTACCACGCCGTCATCATCCGCAACCACTACATCACCCGGATTGACGGCCTGGCCGGCACAGACGATGGGTACGTTTACCGAACCAGGCGTGTTTTTAACCGTGCCCCGGGCAGACACCGCTTTGGACCAAACGGGGAAACTCATATCCTCCAGTGTTGCCACGTCGCGTACGCCGGCATCTATCACAAGGCCTTGTACACCTCGGGCCTGGGCCGAAGTGGCCAATAAATCACCAAACATGCCGTCGGTATTGTCCGTGGTGCAAGCTGCCACGAGGATGTCTCCAGGCCGGCAAAGCTCGATAGCCACATGCAACATCCAGTTGTCGCCAGGCTGGGCCAGAATTGTTATGGCACTGCCTGCCATCCGGGCGCGCCGGTATATGGGCCGCATATAGGGTTTTAACAAACCCGTCCGTCCCAGTGCTTCATGTATTGTGGCGACGCCCAGGCTACCCAGCGCCTCCACGACCGCGGCATCTGCCCGCTCAATGTTTCTAACTGCTACCGTTCTCATTACCTTTGTTTCCCTCTCCAGCGGGAACATACACCACACCCCTGCTCAACAGGCGTGCAGTGCGCAGCAAGCCTACTTTTTCAATCACCGGAAATTGTCCGGATGCATCCACTTGCAGAGTTACGGAAATCTCTCCGATGGGGTGTTCCACTGATATGGTATTGACTTCACCTCGTGGACGTTCGACGATGTCCTCTACGACCGATCCGGGTAATATGCAGGCGGTAGCTGCCGACACCGCCCCCAATACCCCGACAGCCGCGTGACATTTATGAGGAATGAACGTTCGTGTGTTGACCAATCCTCCATTTACAGCCGGCGATACGAGGCACATCTTCGGAATGGTCTTGTTTTTCACGTCATCAAGGTTCATTTCGGGGCCGATTTGAAGTCGAATCGACTCCAGTCTCGACTTTAAATTCTCATTCGCGTTCAGTTCAGGCGGTGACTCATAGCCGCTGATGCCGAAATCATTTGCCCGCAAGACCACCACAGGCATGCCATTGTCGACGCAGGTCATTTCCACATCGTCTACAATATCCAGTACCCGGCCGGTGGGCAGGAGGTCTCCACAGATTGAGCCGGCCAGATCCTGATAGGAGCAAAGCACCGGCGCCGCACTACCGGGCACACCATCAATCTGAACTTCGCCCTCGTACTCTGTTTTGCCGCCGGGAGTAGACAGTTCCAACTCGCTCAATTTTCCGCTGTTGACCAGATGCACAGTAAGCCGGGTTGTTTCTTCAGTTACCGGGACCAGGCCGGCCTCCAGGGCAAAGGGCCCGACGCCCGCGAGGATATTTCCGCAATTTGGTGTGGTATCGACCTTGTCCTGCCCCACCACGACCTGAACGAACAGGAAGTCGATATCTGCGTCCGGCCGGGACGAGCGGCTCACGATAGCCACCTTGCTGGTGAGGGGATCGGCGCCGCCCAGGCCGTCTATCTGCCGCTCACCCCGGCCCATGGCATCAAGCAGCACTTCGTTACGCCGTGCCGGGTCCGCGGGTAAATCTTCAGCAAGGAAATACAATCCTTTCGAACTCCCGCCGCGTATTTGCATATACGGAATCGCTGACTGTTTCACGTTCGCGCTTCTGGTTTGTGTAATAACAGCGTATTTATATTCCGTTCAGCCATCCAATGGGAATTAATTACCCAATCATGCGAAAAAGTAATCCGGCCGTCCTCACCATGTCCCCGGCCCATCCGGGGACGGACTTAAGTCCGTCCCCAAAGCAAACAACGCCCCGGTCCATCCGGGGACGGACTTGAGTCCGTCCCCAATGTAACAGTCCCCAATGCAACATGCCTGTTTCCCGTCCTGAATAATTGTATAAAAACTGCTATCTTACTGAAAAAACGTCATGTTGGAACAGAGTGAGTAACGATAATCTCCACATTCCGGGAGTCAGTCTCCGCCATCTCAAATCTGCCCTGTACGTAGCAGAATACAAAAACGTGACGCGCGCTGCCAACAAACTGAACCGTTCCCAGACCACCATTACTAAAGCAATCTGTGAACTGGAAGCAACCCTGGGCGCACGGCTGTTTGACCGGGCCGCAACGGGTATGATGCCCACTGTATATGGCGAAGCCCTGGCTCGCAGGGTAAGACTGGTGGTTGATGAATTTGACAAGGCCGGGAAATCATACCAGGCATTCAAACCCGGCGGACGGCACTACCACTCAATACCGGTTTTCTCACTGGATATCAGTTACAAGCGGTTGGCAGCCTTTGTGGCGCTTTACGAGAAGCGTAACGTCACCGCCGCTGCGCAGACTCTGGGGATAAGCAAAACAGCAGTCTATAACTCCATGCGATACCTGGAGGAGTTGCTGGAATTACCTCTTTTCCAGACTGAACCTCACGGGGTAACACCAACCGGCCTGGCCACGATTCTCGTACGACACACCAAACTGGCATTTTCACAAATCCATCAAGCCATTGACGATATCGCCAACCTGGATGGAGTGACCCAGGGACGTGTCGTGATCGGAACGCTGCCTTATACCCGAACCTACCTGACACCTGTCGCCATCAACAGGTTGCTGGAAAAATATCCCCAGATTGATGTGGTCACCCGGGAGGGTCCCTACGATATACTGGAGTCGTCCTTGCGAAGCGGCGATATCGACTTCATTGTGGGCGCCATTCGCAATATCGAAAACCGTACTGATATCGTTACCGAAAAACTCTTTGAAGATCGGTTGTCTGTGATTGCGCGCAAGGACCACCCGCTGGCCGGCAGGTCGAGAATCAACTTCAAGGAGATGCAGGACGCGCAATGGGTGTTGCCCGCCGGGGGAAGCCCCAGTCGGCAATTGTTCGATGAGACGCTGTTGCGTCACGACATGCTCGTGCCGGAGCATGCGGTGGAGACCAGTTCCCTGTCCATGGTAAGAGGGCTCCTGATGGACAGTGACCGGGTAGCCCTGTTATCGGAACACCAGATTTATTATGACATGCAGTTCGGCATACTGGACGTTTTGCCGGTCGTACTGGAGGACACTTATCGCCCCATCGGTCTGACGCTGCGGGCCCATACCCAACCCTCGCCTGCGGCTGAATTGTTCCTGGGATTCCTCAGGGAAGTCTCAGAGGAAATTCACCACCAGGGCACGGCGTAAAAGTGATGGGGTCAGGTCGCACATTGAAAGTGATGGGGTCAGGTCGCACATTGCACACATTCTCAAAGGCTCATATTCATTCCTTCGTATGCAATGTGTGCAATGTGCGACCTGACCCCATCACTTGCAATATCATCAGCTGAGTTCTTCCGGCCAATACAGGCGCATCGGGTTGTCTACCAGCAGTTTTTGTTGCAGTTCTTCCGTAGGGGCAATACGAGGTATGTAATCTACCAGTTTACCATCGTCCGGCATGTGAGACTTCATGTTGGGGTGAGGCCAGTCGGTTCCCCATAACACGCGGTCCGGGAAAGCGTCGATCACACGCCGGGCGAAGGGGATGACATCTTCATAGCCTGGCGGACCAACTGCTGAAATCCGTTCCGGACAACTGACCTTCGACCAGAAATTCTCGTTCTCGGCCAACAGTTTGATAAACAGATTAAACCCTGGGCCATTGACCGGTTGGCTGACATCGGGGCGGCCCATATGATCCACCACCACCGTAGCAGGCAAGGATGTGAAGAAATCGTAATACTCGGCAAGGTCTGCTGCCTCAAAATAGATAACGATGTGCCAGCCCAAAGGCACGATTCGCTCTGCGATACCGGCCAGTTCGTCAAAGGGCAAGCTGTCTACCAGGCGCTTTACAAAATTGAAGCGTATACCGCGTACACCGGCTACATGCAATTGTGCCAATTCATCATCGGTTACACTGGACCGCACCGTAGCGATACCCCGAGCCTTGCCGCGGGAGGATTGCAAGGCATGCGCCAGGGCACGATTGTCTGCGCCATGGCAGGTGGCCTGCACGATCACATTGCGGGAGAAACCCAGGTGATCACGCAATTGCCACAGTTTGTCTTTGCCTGCATCGCAAGGGGTGTACTTTCTCTCCGGCGCAAAAGGGAACTCTGCCACGGGGCCAAATACGTGGCAGTGTGCATCCACAGCTCCGTCAGGCACCATAAATTCAGGCGTACTGGGCGCCGGGTGAAATGGCAACCAATCGGGATCCATCATTTACCGGCCTTGCTTCCGTCAGTAGTTCCGGCGTTTTGAATTGAGGGAATAGCCGGCAAGCCCTCGGACATGAGCTTTTTAAGATTTTCCACTGTGGAATCAGTCATCAATGGCTCAATGCCCAGTTCCCGCAATAACACGGCAGATGCCTCCATTTCATGCAAGCGGCGCTCAGCGTGCACCTCGGAGCCCGTAACCAGGCGGCCCAGAAAGCGTTCATCAGCCTGTGTAATTTCTGTACTGATGTTTTGCCACAACCACTCGGACAAACCCGCTTGTTGCGCACCGCGCAAGGCCTCAATGGTCACGGCGGCCAGTCCTTTCATAAATACACTGCGTAACAACTTGCGAGTGGCCGCGTCACCCGCCCTGGGTCCCAGAGATTCTACCGGCATGCCCAGGGGCAAAAAAGATTTTACAAACCGGTCAGCCCCCGTACCTGCTGCCAGTGCCCGGGTACGTATGCCGCTGCCCGGCACGATCTCCACCAGGGCAACGTCGGCAAAAGCGATACCGCGTTCGTCTGCTTTCTCAGCCAGTTGGCGTTTCAAGCCCGCGGGTCCGGTAGAAAAATCGGCATAGAGTGCATTTTGGGGTATCTGCTCGAAGGACTGTGACAATGCTGTGGTAGCGTCCGAGGCCGCCGTTAACGCAAGGACCGCATCCACACCGGCTACCGCTTCTCCCGGGTCTTCGAAACGGCTTACTCCAGCCGGCGTTATCACGGGTGCGGGATCGTAGGCTTGCACGGAAATACCGGCCGACAGCAGGTCTGAACTGATGATGGAGCCGGCTTCGCCCAGACCAAAAATGCACACGGTTTTCATAAATTCTCCAAATTCACCGGAGTTTAAAGACAAGGCGGTGCGCCAGCCCTGCTATGCCTTCGTCAGGAACCCCAGGAATTCATAAGCGCCGCGCTATGGCAAACCGTACCAAACATTAAATGAATGTTCAGTAGTGCCGCCTCATGCAGCTCTACCGCCGGAGAGCCGACACACTCTTCCGGAACAACAATATTATAACCACGCATAAAACCGTCTCGTATGGTCGAATCCACGCATACGTTAGTGGCCACACCCGTAACAACAAGTGTCTTCACGCATTGTTGCTGCAAAACAGCGTCCAATTCCGTATCAAAAAAGGCGTTGTAGCAATGCTTGGTTATAACTAATTCCCCATCAAGTGGTGAAACACCAAAGAATTCGGCGCCCCAACTTCCCTCTTCACATAAAATCTCATTGGTGGAGCCCGCCTGTCGCAATTTGCTCAGCATATTATCCGGAATGTAATGAGGGTCGTATGCCGCTTTTATCCAGATAACTGTAACCCTGTTATCGCGTGCAACCTCAACGAGCTGATTTATCGAGCCTGCCACTTCACTGCTCTGACCAACTTCCATACCCAACACACGCTGAACATAACCTTCCCTGGCACAAAAGTCGTTCTGCATATCAATTACCAGCAACGCTGTATTTGCAGGTGATATATCCACCGCAAACTCCGCTGGCCGGGCTGATGCTGCCATGTCACTCATGTCAGATCCCAGAACGAACAGCCCAGACCGCATCGTAATGCCGGTTCTGCCTCATAACAGATAGTTTTTGCAGGATGGTCTCCGACTGTCCCCATTGCGGCTATCCAGGATAATAGCTCTGTCGTCCCGCCATCTCCGGCAGCCAGCATGCCTTCAATAGTCACTTCCTTTAACACCCTTTGCGGATTTCCTTCTTCCAGTAAAGCCAGGAACCAGCGATCATATTCTTCATCTACTTCAAAATAGTTAGGGCCACCCGGGTCATGAGACAGACCCCCCGTTGCCATAATTATTACACGATCGCCCTCAGGCAGCATGCCGCGTACGACTTCAGCCAGCGTTTCACCCATTTGATAACACAGATCAACGCTCGGTAAGGGAGGAACGGTACAGTTCATATTGATAGGGATTAGAGGAACATCATGCTCCGGTGTAACAAAGTGCAGAGGTACTGACCAGTTATCATCAAATAAAAGATCATCGGAAAATGCAACACGAATTCCTGATCGATTTATCTCTCTTGCCAGGGTACGCGCATGATGCGACTTGCCCAATACCTTGTAGTCAGGCAAGGCAACCCAATCTTTGAACCATTCAGCAGGCCCACTCCATTCAGAGGCAACTCCTATACAGAAGTCGGGCGTATTGTCAAAAGGCAAATTCAACGCATGATCATTGGCAATGCCGATTATGTAATCCGGTTTTTTTGCACGTACCAGGACACCCATTTTCCGGAAGCCTGCCAGTATGCGCTTTTGAGTATCTTCCGGCGCTTTGTATAGCCATCCAGTCAAGGACGGGGCGTGACTAAGAGCAGCAGTTGCAACTATTTCTGCCATTGTTTCAGGGTTCCAATTTTTTCAGATTTTTGAATTTTTAGATAATCTGTCTTAATTCTACTCAATGCAGATCATCAAGATGCCTGGCGTAGGCCTTGCATGCTTCGCTCTCATTATGGTTGTGAGCAACGCCATGGAACAGACGGCTTATCTGCGGCAAGAAATATGGATGTACTCCCAGTTCAGCCAATTGACCAATATTTTCCTCGCGCCACGCGGCTTTTTCCTCTTCGGATAATCCATATACAGCCATAATTTGTTCGAGATCTCTGGTAAACCGTTCGTACATTTCCGGACTCCGTCGAACCTCAAAAACCATACGATTAGACGGCAGAGTGCGATCAGTATTCATAATCCCCATGTTAGACTCCTCATGTTGATGTAGATTGACGCTTATTGTTGTTGAGATCAAAGGCGGATACTACTGACCAAAAGCACAGGTAGTAGCCGACCCGCTGAACATGGCAATATCAGGTTGAAAGAGTACTAGAATCCTTGAATGGTTTTTTCCTTTACAAAAAGGTCAAGTTTTTGTGGCGATGCACAATCGCATTGACAGCTACATGCTTGTCGGTATGAGGCGAAGCTTCGCTAGACTATGGCTGACACCAGTGTAAATACCAATTAAGCCGTATGAGAGTAGTCCTCAGAAGTGCAGTATTATCCGTACTGATTTTTATCGGATGTTTTAGCCAGGCCGAAAACTTTTCCGGACAAGTATTCACTAACGGAAAAATTATTACCGTTAATCAAAACTTCGATATCGTTGAGGCCCTTGCTATACGCGGAGGCAAGTTTCTTGCCGTGGGCAGTAACAAGCAGGTACTGGAGGCAGCCGGATCCAATGCCGAGATCATTGACCTGAAGGGGAGAACAGTAATTCCAGGTTTTATTGACGGCCATGCCCACATGGATAGAGAAGGTTTGAAGTTTATATTGCCATCTCTTCAAGGAGTGCACTCCATTGAGGATATTCTTGCAGTCGTCCGGCAGGAGGTAAAAAACAAAAAACCCGGAGAATGGATTGTCACCATGCCCATCGGGGATTACCCTGACTTCAATAAAAAACCCAGCCAGCTTAAAGAGAAGCGCTACCCTACTCGCTGGGATCTGGATCGAGTCGCACCCAATAATCCTGTGTATATTAAAGGCCGATGGTTTTACTGGAGCTTTGATTCTCCAATAGTTTCTATTGCTAACAGTTATGCACTGAAACTGGCTGGGATCAGTAATGAAACGCAAGCTCCTTACCCGGCGTTAAAAATTTTAAAAAACAGTTTGGGTGTGCCAAACGGAATCTTTGAAGAGCCCGGTCCTCTTACTGCCATTGAGTATAGCCTGATGAAAGTGGCGCCTCGCTTTAGCCACCAGGATAGAGTCGATGCCTTGATATATTCCATGCAGCAATACAATACTGTCGGCACCACCAGTGTTTATGAAGGTCATGGAGTTGCACCACCAGTAATACAGGCCTATAAAGAGTTGCATGAACAGGGCAAACTCACTGTAAGGAGCCACTTGGTGATGAGTCCGGCCTGGGATACTGTCGCCAAAGTCAAACCTCTGACGATAATGCGAAATTGGGCAAGTTACCTCAGTGGTAAGGGCACAGGAGATGAACTGCTTAGAATAAGTGGTATTTATACTGCAGTTGGCAATTCAAGAGTAGATGATATTCGCCGTAAAGACAGCAACTACCCAAACTGGTCCGGTTTTAGTGTTGATGTATTATTACCGAAGGACAGGGCATCTCTATTTGATCTACTGTCGGCCTCCGCCAAGACAAATATACGCGCCCATGCAATTACATATCTGGAAAAAGATATTGATCAGCATTTGCAGGTCCTGGAGAAAGTACATCAGGAAACCCCCATCGATAAGAAGCGTTTTGTAATGGAGCATGTAAGTTTTGTCAGTGAACAAAACCAGCATAAAATTAAAAAATTGGGAGTGATCCCAACAGTAATACCTGGTCCGATGATCTGGAAAAGCGGCTTGAGGCAAACCAGAAACCTGGAACCGGTAAAAGCAAATACCTATGTGCCACTGAAAAGCTTTGTCGACAAAGGGATCCCTTTTGTTATCGGGACCGATAATATGCCCTACAACCCGCTACATGCATTGTGGGCATCCGTTACTCGAGTGGATGCAACCACCGGGAAAGTAAGCTCCCCTGAACAAAGAATATCCCGAAAAGAAGCGCTGAAAGCGTTAACTATAAACGCAGCCTATTTAAGTTATGAAGAAGATATAAAAGGTTCCATTGAAGTGGGCAAACTGGCGGATATGGCCATTCTCTCCAAAGACTATTTGACAGTGCCTGATGAAGAAATTCGCCATATTGAAGTATTAATGACCTTACTGGGTGGTCAAGTAGTCTTTAAATCTGAAAATTATTAGGTACTTTCGTATCAAATTGCCTCTTTCATAAATTCGGTATTGGAACAACACTTTTTCTTGACCTGGCAGCGCTGACAGCCTGGGTTCGATTATGAACACCCAGTTTGACGTAGATGTTGGCCAGGTGGAATTTAACGGTTGACTCACTGATACCAAGGTCTCCGGCAATAACCTTGTTTGGCCTGCCTTCTGTAATTTTATCCAATATTTCGTCTTCTCGGGGTGTAAACAGACTGGACGGCTTTTGTAGTTTCTCTTCGATCTGCCTGATAATATCCAGCGTAAATTCGGTCAACCTGAGATCAGTGTTCAGCGTGTTGATATTACGCAGCAGGAGTTTCAATAGAGGGATTATTCTTTTGCCTTCATTGAGCAAGGCACGAATCAGATTCTCCTTCATCGCTTCATCCAGGCCCATGGATAAGAGGGCCAAGGCCTCTTGCTCCTCCCCCAACTCAGCTAAAACCTCAGCCTTCAGGACATGTAGCTCGATCCGAAAAGGCAGCCGATCTGCCGCCATCTCTCCTGGTTGGATAGTATTCAGCACTACCAGTGCTTGTTTTGGCTTACCGAGGTACAAGTAGAGTCTGCTCAACACCAGGGTTGCGACCTGACATTCCCGCCAGCCAATTTCATTCTGTTCATATAGCTGTCTAAACTGTGTTACCTGGGGATTGTCTCGGACAACTTGTTGGGCTTGTTGCAATTCTCCCGCGCGGGTCAGCAATTCAACTCGCAGTAAAATCACAAGCCACTGTAATGGTACCATACGTCGCCTGCTGGCAAAGTCGTCAGCAAGCTCCAGCAGCGCCAGCGCGGGCTCGAGGCCATCCCGGGCAAATACTATGCTGACCGCGGTCGTATAGCTGTTGATGCACACCTCCGATTGGATGGATAAGTGCCCTAGTTGATCTGAAGCACAATCCAGAAATGCATAGGCGGTATCCATCTCATTGCGTTGGTAATGCACGCCGGCGGTTAACAATTGCACTAACTTCATCAGCGACGCATCACTGGCAAGGTGTTGGCGCGTCAGTTCTCCCGCACGGCCGTAATATCTTAGCGCATCATTAAGTCTGCCGCAGGCCATGGAAATTATTCCCAGATCCAGGCTGGCATGGTATTCAGAATAGAACGCCTGGGCTCTGCCGAGCTTATCTACTGCAGTAAGAGCGGCCATCCGGGCAGCGGAAAACTTCCCTCGCCTGAAATACAATAACCATAATGAGCAATAGACCCAGCCATGAAGCCAAAGATCTGAGCCGGATACTTCTTCGCAAGCACGTTCAGTTTCCTCGATTTCTGCTTCCAGGCTGGGATAGTCCACATAACCGACCAGGATCAACCGCAGCGTACGCGCGTAGCGCAGAAAGTTTGGGCTCGGAGTATAACTTTCTGTAGCTTTCGCCTCGGCCAGTAATTTCTTTGCCTGATCGATATCACCTTCGTTGGCGAAGATCATGGCTTTCCCAATTTTCAACGATGGGTTTTGATCTATCCAATCATCAGGAATGGAAGACAATATCCGTTGCAATAACTCGAATCCTTGTTGCCAACCGAGGTTGGGGCCACCTACTTTCTCAAATAAAGTGGCAGTGAGTTCTATGTCGCCGGCACGAACCGCGTGTTCAATGGCATCCAAAGCTAAATCATTGTCAGCAAACCATTCGCATGCGCGCTGGTGTAAAGTGATCAGATAGGCTTTTCCTTTTCGTTTCAGCAGTCTACGCAGATAATCGGCGAGTAAGGAATGGTGGCGATACCAGGTATGCTCGTCGTCGATGGGATCCAGCAAGCCATCTAATGATTTTAAAATTTCGAAGATTTGTTCGCTATCATCACGACCTAAAATCGTGTTGGATAAATCACTGCAAATCCTGTCCAGAAATGCGGTATCGATTAAAAATTCCTGGCAAGTCTCCGGTAAAGTTTCCAGTACCTGGTGGGCAAGATAATCGGCTATGTCTTCACGAACACTCCCGTATCGTGCCGGTGGTTTGGAGCCCTGCCGGTCGTCAAGCCAATGCAAGCGCATGAGCTGCAATGCAATGGGCCATCCCTCGGTCTGATCTGCCACTAAAGTCAACGTATCATCGGTGCTGTCTAATTGCATAAACTCACAGATTTCCTGTTCGACGAAGCGTAGTTCGTTGGCGGTCAGTTGCAACAGAAGTCCTTGAGCGCGCAACGCCGAGATGGTCAGGGATGGGAAATCTCGGCTGGAGATAGCGAGTTGGAAATTCTCGGGTGACCTTTTGATTAGCAGATCCAATACAATATCAACTTCAGAAGACTCGATGAAATGATAGTCTTCCAATATAAGGACGGTATTCTCAGAACTTTTTTCCAATTCGCCACACAAGGTAATAACAACTTCCGGCGAGGTGAGTCGGTGCAGGGGATTGCTCATGAAATTTCGCAAAGCTTTTAAATCAAGCCCTGCCTCCTGCAAGGCGTTAACGATATACATCAGAACAGTCAGGGCGCTCGAGTCGACGGGATCAAAACTAACCCAAGCGGTTTTTAGGTTCATTTCAACCCGATGGTTGTACCATTGTGCCAGCAATGTCGATTTGCCGTAGCCCGCAGGTGATTGCACGAGAGTGAGCCGCTGTTGCTCGTTCATCAAGCGGTTAAGCAAATGCACTCTCGGCAAGGTATGGTCACCGAGTGGTGGTGGGCGGAGTTTTCCAGAAAGAACTGAGTGCATAATTCTCAATGATTTGCACCTGCCTGTAGTGATTAGGCTCCGATAACTCCAGTGAGGAACAGAAAAATTTAAGCCACCATTTGAGAAAGGTATTATGCTGAACAATTGTTAATCTGGCAAAAAAATGTGGTCTGCCCCAGGGTTATCATGAGTTTTCCTAAACGGTGCGTGGCATAAGAACGGAGAGAGGGTCACAATGACCGAAGAAATAACAGAATCAACACCAATGAATGGTAAGAGCTTTTTGGGCTACGATTACAAGGCATTACTACTAATCGGAGGCTGCGCTGGAGCCTGGTTTGTTGGTTACCTGGTTAACGGCATTGCACCGATTTTCATGCAAACGCTTGGTTCAACGTTAGCTATTTCAGAGAGCGCTGCGGGCTACCTGATATCAATAGAGTTTGCGGGTGCGGGGTTGGCAACCTTATTTGTTGGTGCTCAAGTCGACAGACTTTCAAAACGATCAGTTGCCTTGGCCGGGTGTTTGTTGGCGGTTGCCGCCAATGTTGGCAGCATGTTCATTGATCATTATGGAAGTTTGTTGGCGATAAGGCTGCTTGCGGGTATCGGAACGGGATCTGCTGTGGTTGGCGGTGCAGCAGCCGTGGCAAGGTATCGTGAGCCGGAGCGGATGTACGGTGTCGTAAATGTACTGCTGGCAATTTCCTTTTCGGCATCGGTAGTAATCGTCAGTAACGTTCTGGGAGTATTTGGCAAACCGGGTGTGTTTGGGTTTGTTGCAGTAGCCTATGCCGCGATGATACCCCTGATCTTTCTACTGCCGACTGATATTAATTTAAGCGGGGAAAAGCAAGAGAGACACAAACTGCCTGTTGTGGGCTTAGGAGTTACTTTCGTTGCTGGTTATGTCATTGCTATGATCGGACAGAACGCTGGCTGGGTCTTCGCAGTGGCAATTGGTGAGTCCAGTGGGTTCAATCTAGAACAAATTGGTAAAATTATCGGCATTTCGGCCATAAGCGGTGTGGCGGGAGCGATGCTGTCGGCGTCGATTGGCACACGATTTGGTCGTGCAATTCCGGCGGCCGCAGGGGTATCGGCACTAGGTTTAACCTGGGGTACGATGTGCCTGGTTCCGAGTTCAACCATGTTTCCCGTCCTTATTATTGTTAATTCGATCTCATTCTATTTTTGTGTCTCGTTTCTGGTTGGCGTGGCGGCCAAGCTTGATGAATGGGGCCGGTGGGCTTCTGTGACAGCAGGATCAACGTTGTTCGGAAGTATTATAGGACCTGCTGTCGGGGGTATCCTAGTACAGTACGGAGGCATAAATGTACTGGGCTGGTCAATACTGTGCAGTACCGGTATTTCGCTAACTCTGATTCTATTCGTGGTAATACTCCTCGCCGGCAAGGAGGCCCGCCAGGCGAATACCGCAACTACCCCCGATCCGCGCTAAAACCAGGTCCCTTCTAGTCGATGATGGCCTGATACACTAACCTCTAGTACTCTTTCAACTTAATATTGACATGTTCAGCGGGTCGGGAAGCGGTTGAGCGCAAGGCACGCCGCACCGGGAATGGCGCGTCCTTGCCAAGCGGCGTAACGCCGCGGGCGACCGCTTCCCGGCCCGCCCGCAGGGAGCCACACAGCAACGCCAATACGGCGTTGCAGCCCTTGACAAGGGCGCGCCATTCTCTGCGGGCTGCGCCTTGTCTTGGCGTTGCTGTGTAGCTCTGAACATGTCAATATTAACTGGAAAGGGTACTAGTGCCCGGCACTCACTCTCCCTGACCTGCAATGTCCGGCAAAGATTAACCGGCGCTGACTTGAAAATTATCCCGGTCAGTTAAAATTCCGGCGCACACTGACAGACCAGGTGGCCGGCATGCCGTACACGCCCTCTACACCATTGTTATTGGCAAAACCCGTGATGATATAAGCCTCGTCGGCCACGTTGCGTCCCGCCGCGGTAACCGACCATGCATCGGCGGCATCGCGCCAGGTCAGCGAGAGATTCAACAGGGTATAGGCGGGCTGCACCAGTAACGGCGTATTCCGGTCATCATTGGCGACCTTGCTGGTATGGGACAGGTCAAGCCGCGGCGTCAACGTGCCCATATCACCCAGGTTGATGGAATATTGCGCAGCGGCGTTGATGTTCCATTCCGGCGCGTTGATCAGGTCATCATCAATGTCGAAGGCGACACCCTCATCCAGCTTGACGTATTCCGCATCCAGGTAGCCTACGCCGACCTGCAGTAGCGCTTCGGGTACCGGCACTGCGGTCATTTCCAGTTCAAATCCGAGGATTTCCGCTGCTGCCGCGTTGACCGTGGACAGGCCTATGGTGCCTGCACTGTCACTCTCGTCGGAGGTGACCTGCATATCCGTGTAGTCGGTGAAAAATACCGCGCCGTTGAAGCGCATGCGATTATCAAGCAGGGTGGTTTTGAAACCGCCTTCGTAGACCTTCACGAACTCGGGCCCCGCAACCGGGGCTTCACGCTTTGCCGGAAAGACCCGTTGAGTGAAGGCGCCGGCCTTGAATCCTTCCGAGTACGAGACGTACGTCATGATATCGTCGGTCCAGCGGAAAGACAGGTTGACATAGGGTTGCACCTCACTTGCATTGGAATGGGCCGGCACCATGGGTAACACGCAGGAACCTTCGGTATTGGCAGGTGTCAGCGGCGTCCCCTCACAATCAAACGGCGAGGCAGGCGATATGGACAGCGGGAACGGGACACCCCTGTCGATACCCACATGGGAGTCCGCGACAAATTCCTTTTCCTCGTCCGTATACCGCACGCCCGCGGTCAGTGATAACTGGTCCGTCACGTCAAAAGTGCCCTGGGCAAACACGGCCTTGCTCTCGTTGTCTATCGTGCCGCCGCTGTCGAACACGGTATTGAACGGCAACTCCACCACGTCCAGGTGCTTGCCCGTTTCCTTCAGGTAATACAACCCGATCATCCATTCCAGGCGATCTTCGAACGCGTTGCCCAGCAACTGGAGTTCCTGGGTGGTCTGTTTTTGCTCATAGTCGTTGGCGGTGCGGACAATCACGTGGACCGGCAGCTTCGAATGGCCGGTATCCCGGGACCAGAAACCGTCTTCCACCCGGCGGTGCGCAGAAATGGATTTTACCGTAAGGTTATCGGTAATATCCCATTCCAGGGTGCCGCTGACACCCCAGACATTCAACTCGGAATCCGGACGTACGGCAACCCCGAACCGGTCATTGTTACTTAGTTCCGGCGTCGCGCTCAGGTGGCTGCTCCAGGTCTTGAACGGCCCTACCACCCATTGATCGTTGTAACATTTGTCATTTCCGAAACGGGCAGGGTCAGTACTGACCACGAAACCGCCGCAGGCCGGGTCGCCGGATACCAGGTTATTAAGTTTGGGGAAGAACCCGTCTTCCGCTACGTCGATCAGCACATTGGGCGCGGGCGCCTCATCGGTAGTGGAGTAATCTCCGGTTATGTCCACCGTGAGCGCGTCGGACGGCGTCCAGCGGAACGCCAGCCGGCCGGAGAGGTCTTCGTTATCACCCAGGTCCGGCCCGTCTCCCAGGTTTTTCACGTAACCGTCCCGGTTCCTGGTGGACAAAGAGAGGCTGCCCGCCAGGCTCTCGCCCATGGGGATGTTCACATAACCGTTGGCGTCAATACGGTCATAACTGCCGGTCGTCACCTCCACCCGGCCGAACACCTTGTCGGTGGACGGCTTCTTGGTAACCACGGAGATGGCGCCGCCTATGGTATTTCTTCCGAACAATGTGCCCTGGGGGCCGCGCAACACCTCGATCCGTTCCACGTCCACCGTATCCATGACCTGGCCGATGGTACGGGCGATATACACCCCGTCCAGGTAAATACCCACACCCGGATCAACGGGCAAGGCCCAGTCGGCGCTGCCGACGCCGCGGATCATGACGATGGCTGCCGAATTACCGGCAGCGATTGGCGCGGTAAAATCGAATACGACGTTGGGGGTGAACTCACCCAGGTCGGAGAAGTCAACTGCGCCGCGTTCCTCCAGGTCGGTAGCAGTGAATGCCGCGACCGATATGGGCGTGTCCTGCAAACTTTCTTCACGCTTTCTGGCGGTTACTACAATCTCCTCCAGGGCGCCCGCCTGCGCGAGCAATTCGGAAGATGTAGTTACGAGCAGGCAAGCGGACAAAAAAAGCTGGAAAATGCCAACTGCATATCCGGTTTTGTTCCTGGTGTCGGGATTGGTCATATTAGTTCCCCTGTGGAAATTATCTACGCAAAGGTGCCGAGTTTACAGGCTTTCGCCAGGCATGTCTTATAAAATATATATCCCGAAAATATCACTGTGTCCTATGACCCGAGACTCACAGGGAAGGGTCTTGTTACAACAGGACTTGAGGCGGATTATCATTTATAATCGCTTATTTACTGGAAACTTGGAGAACTTCTTGGACGCATACTCATCAGAAACGCAACAGGTCGAGGAAATTAAGAAGTGGTGGCGTGAAAACGGCTTGTCCGTCGTGCTCGGCCTGACACTGGGTGTATCCGGCATTTTCGGCTGGCGTTACTGGCAGGACGTGAAAGTGGAACAGGCAGAAGCCGCTTCCGTTCTGTACTCCGACATGATCGCCGCCTTCGTGAACGATGACACGGCAGACGCCCGGGATAATGCCGACAGGATACTGGCGGATTACAGGAACACCACTTACGGTGTCTTCGCCATGCTGGGACTGGCCCGGCTGGCCGTAGCCGATGATGACCTGGACGCCGCCGAATCACACCTGCGCGAGGCGCTTGAACAGAACAGGGATGCCTCATTTTCTCACGTCATCCGCATGAGGCTGGTGCGCGTCCTGATCAGCCAGGACAGGCTGGATGAAGCAAGCAGCATGATAAACCGGCACGGAACAGGAGAGTTTGCTTCCGCCTATGACGAGTTGATGGGAGATATCAGCGCCCTGCAGGGAGACTTCGAAGCCGCGCGCGCCGCATATCAGCAGTCCATCAACGGGGCGCTCGCCGCGGGACGGGATATTTCCACCCTTGAACTCAAACTCAACAATATTGGACAATAGCCGTCTCCGGTAGTTGGTTCTTGGTTGCTGGTTACTGGAAACTGAACATGCGATATATCACCCTGCTCATACTTGCGGTAATCCTGTCAGGCTGCGCCGCGACGGAAAGAGTGACAAATTATTTCAAGGGGGGCAGCGACAACGCCGAACCTCCCAACCCCCTGGTCGAATTCAGGCCGCTTGTCAACGTTATCCAGCTCTGGAAAAAAAATAACGGTGTAGGTACGGATGAACAATACCTGAAGCTGGCGCCGGTCATCGTCAATCAGCGCCTGTATATTGTCGATTCGGCCGGCAGCATCGGGGCAATGGATGCGACAAACGGCAAACGCTTATGGCAGAAAAAGATTGCCGCGTCTGAATCAATCGACGGTAAATCCGGCTGGTTACGGGGTGGCGATATCCATATAACGGGCGGCCCCGGCTACGGTGAGAATACGCTCATGGTCGGTTCCCTTGAGGGTGAAATCATATCCCTGTCCTCAGAAAACGGCAGTGAACTGTGGCGTACACGGGTTTCCAGTGAGGTGTTATCCGCTCCGCAACGGGACTCGGATATCGTTATCGTCAGGACAATCGACGGCAAGGTATTCGGTATCGATGGCGACAAGGGAAGAAGACTGTGGATTTATGACCGGACGGTGCCGCCGCTGACTCTCAGGGGCACGAGCACGCCGGCAATAGACAGCGGCATCGTGGTGGCCGGATTCGACGGCGGAAAAATGGCCGCGCTGGATGTGCGCACCGGTAAACTGCTTTGGGAAACCAGCATATCCGCCGCCCGGGGACGCTCCGAACTCGAACGGATGGTCGATATCGATTCCGAACCCATGATAGTAGACGGCACTGTCTATATCGCCACGTTCCAGGGCCATGTAGCAGCGGTGCAACTGGAAACAGGCCGCATCCTGTGGAGCAGCGATCTCTCTTCCTATGCCGGTTTCAGCGCGGATGAACAAAACATCTATGTCAGTGACGAGGAAAGCCATGTGTGGGCGCTGGACAGGTTCAGCGGGTCGGTACTGTGGGAGCAGGATAACCTGCACGCCCGGGCGATCACCGCGCCCGCCGCTATCGGCGATCAAATCGTCGTAGGCGACCTGGAAGGCTATTTACACTGGATCAGCAAAAAAACCGGTGAGTTCACCGCCCGGGAACGACTGTGCAAGGACCCTGTCATTGCAAAACCTATTGTAGTCGGCAAGATAGCCTACGCATATTGCAGTGACGGCCGCCTGGCTGCCTATACCTACCGCTGAATACAATCGGAAATCAGGCATTACGAATTCGTAATGCCTGATTCCAAATTGATCCCCCATGACCCCTGTAATCGCCATTGTCGGTTGTCCCAACGTCGGGAAATCCACTTTGTTCAATCGCCTGACGCGTTCCCGTGCGGCGCTGGTAGCGGATGAACCGGGCGTGACCAGGGACAGGAAATACGGCTATGCCAACCTGCACAATTCCGGCATGCTCGTGTGTGATACCGGCGGGATAGCCGGCAGTACCGAAGATCATCACCAGATAGTGGAATCGGTCAGCGGGCAGACCATGCAGGCCATGGAGGAGGCAGATGCGGTCTTATGGCTGGTAGACGGCCGTTCGGGGTTGACGGCCGGCGATATTGAACTGGCCGCAATCATGAGGAAACTGGCGAAACCGGTGTTACTGGTGGTAAACAAGATCGACGGGATAGGCCGGGAGACCGCAATGTCCGAGTTCCATTCCATGGGCGGGTTTGCCGCGCCCATACCGGTTTCGGCACAAGCCGGGGACGGCATCAGCGAATTGCTCGATGCAATCGCTGCATCATTACCGCAAGCCAGCGCGTCGCCGCCAGAAAACGCCGGTGCCGTCAAAATTTCCGTTATCGGCCGTCCCAACGTCGGCAAGTCGACCCTGATTAACAGGGTCATCGGGGAAAACAGGGTGCTGACCTCCGACCTGCCGGGAACCACCCGCGACAGCATAACGATCCCGTTCCGGCGCCGGCAGAACGATTACTTGCTGATAGATACGGCCGGCATTCGAAGACGCCCCAAGGTAACCGGCAAAATAGAAAAGTTCAGCGTCATAAAAAGCCTGAAGGCCATTGAAGAATGCAACGTTGTCATATTGGTGCTGGACGCCCGCGATGTCATTTCCGACCAGGACCAGACCCTGCTCGGAATAATCAGCCAGTCGGGGAAATCCCTGATTATCGCGGTCAACAAGTGGGATGGCCTGAGCGCCTACCAGAAAGCGACCATTGAGCGGCAACTCGACAGGAAGACCGGTTTTATCGACTACGCCGTTACCCGGTACATATCAGCATTGCACGGGACGGGCATAGGGAAACTGTTCGACAGCGTAGATAAAATTATCCGCTCACGGCAGCAGGATCTCAACTCGTCAACCGTAACCGGTATGCTGCAGGAAGCGCTGGCGGCAAATCCTCCACCCCTGGTAAGGGGGCGGCGCATCAAGCTCAAGTATGCCCACCTGGGAGGAAACGACCCGGTCCGCATCATCATCCACGGAAACCAGACCAGGGATATCCCGGCAAATTACCAGCGTTATTTAGCCAATCATTTCCGCAAAAGAATGAAGTTGACGGGAACGCCTGTCTTCATCGAGTTCAAGCACGGCGATAATCCATACAAATCGTTGCGCAACACCCTGACCAAACGTCAAATCCGCAAACGCAGGCGCTTGATCAAACACTCCCGGAAAAACTGAGCTTGATTAACCGGCATAGGTCAGTCCCTTGTGTTTCATCAGGTCCGGAATGAACTGACGCGCAGGCAAACAGCCCCAAGGCGTTCGGGGACGGATTTAAATCCGTCCCCTGGCGTACAAATGTCCCGGGACGAAGTCACTATTATTATGGGCCTGCGCCGCCTGATAATCGTCCCGATTTTTTCATTGCCCGATTGAATTGAAAAAAGTGATATGCTTACAGGGCGCTGCATTCAAAGGAGTCTGACAATGAGCAAAGAATTAATCGGCATAATTGGATTATTTATCAGCCTGGCCGTTGCAACCGCTTCCGTCATTGGCGTTGTACAGGCTGGCGCTTCGGAGTTGCGCGCGGATATGCGTATCATGCAATCACAAATAAGCGACTTGCAACAACGTATATCCAGGGTTGAGACCAAGCTAGATAGCGCATTCCCTGATGCAACCGAAACAGCACAGGCAAGCAATATCAAGGTGCCGTGAACTTGTTCACAAGCTGTACATAACCGCCTCGAGTGCGGCGTGGTGAATTGTACCAACTCATAGACCAGTTCTTGGTTGACTACCTGCGCGTGAACCAAGCAGTGTGTGGGTAAGGTATTGCCCATATCAATATTAGCGCCATTTCGAACTGTGTCAGAGAACCAATATCAACAAAACAGGACGCGTGCCGAGCAGGTAGCTACAGGCAAGTGGATATCTCCCGGACAAACCGTAAAAATTGCAAATTTTGGGATCAAAGGTGGTTATTTTTATTATGGGGGAGAACAATTAAAGGCTCGGGATAATTTATGGCACCGAAGCATCACCGATGATCCTGAAAGGGGTATAGGGTACGTAGAATGGCTGGCAAGCAGTCGGGATGACCCTGATTGTGACATAGGCTATGTTTTTCTGTATTTCTATGGGATTGAACGTAGGCTTCTTGTGGACAGAAAACAATTGTCTCCTTTTGATCGGCAGGCTTTGATCGATGAAATATGGCGATTAAAAAGAATCTATGGTGGCGACAGTACTTTCAACCGAACTGCTACTAATCTTTTAGCCCATGTTTGGGTCATAATTCGTGAAAAGTTTCGAACAATACCAGCAAAGCCTGATGAATCATTGCTGACTGGGACACGAGAATTTACCTCTGCATTCAAGTATTTGTTGGGCAAGGCAGTGGCTGGTGGCACTCCTGTTTCAAGTGAACTTGCCCTAGCATGGGTTAGAAGTCATCCGAAGATTATCGATTTTCTTGATCCTGCTATGCTTTATAATAAAGGGTTCAGATCATCGTTTGAACTTCGCTATCAGGGAAAATACGGACAAGGCATTACTATTTGGCCCGATAGCACAAAATTGCAATTGGTGTATCATCCTGCAAGCCCTACTCTCGGTTGCCATATTATCAAGTTAGATATTCTTGACCCCAATCCTGGTCGCTTAACACGCCCATTTATAAAGCTGGTACAACTCGCAGAATTATGTGTGGGTCACAGGTTAAATTCTGTCCCCAAAGTTACAAAGAAGAACATTAGAAAGTCTGCCAAGTGGATTTATCCTGGTCAAATTGTGAAGATTGGGAATATTAAAATCAAAGGTGGATATTTTTATTTTGGGAAGAGCATTGATAATACCGAAGCTTCACTGATAGATACTGATTTACAGGTCGACGAATCATCTTCTGAATATAGACTGAGGTTAAACAAATTTTGGCCTCGATATCGTGATATGTCTCCTCGAAATCGTGGCGCTTATTTGCGCTGGCTCGCAAGCAACCGTGATGATCCAGACTGTTACATGGGCTATGTATTTCTGTATTTCTACGGCATCGAATACAGGCTTCTTGTTGATGGAAAGCATATATCTTCTGTGGAGCGAGGTGTATTAATCGAAGAAATATGGCGGTTAAAGCGAATATATGGTGACAAGAGTTCTTTCAATAATGTAACAAACTTTTTCGATTTCCTTCGAATCATTGAAGCACAGTCCGATAAATCATTGCTAGCCGGCACACGACAATTCACCAAGGAATTCAAGTATTTATTGGGCAAAGCAGTGGCCGAAGGTGCTCCCGTTTCAAGTGAGCTTGCTCTGGCTTGGGTTAGAAGCCATCCTGATTTTAGTCTCAGGTCTCCTACCAGACGTTACACAAAAAAGTTCGACTTGTTGTTTAAACTGCGGTATGAGGAAAAATATGGGCCTGGGATCATCCTTCAACCAAACAAAACTAAATTACGTTTGGACTATTATCCTGCAAGCACTACTCTTCGACGTTATCGGAGTATTACGTTAGATCTTCCTGATCCCAGCCGTTTAAAGGCCCCAGTTAAAACACTGATGCACATCGTAACGTTGTGCACTGATGAGTTGGATGCTTATTATGAGCAGGCCAAGTTTAGAAACCTGAAATCCTGGCTTCGCTCCAAGACGACAAATTCTTTTGGTATCGTTCAAACAGAAGATCTTTCATCAAAAGTTTGGGGAAACAGTCCTATAAAGATAAACAAAAAAGAAGCAGAAACGTTAGCAAACCTTGTTGAAAAAGCCGGTTTTGGATTAGCGCCTGATATACGGTTCCACCACGCTAAACCAGAAATCAGCGGACGTGTTGTTATATTCGAAAATGGACATGGCCCGGATTTCACTCCTGGTGATGAGTTTAACCATCTTAGAACGATTCTGCGGCTGGGAGCCATGATTGCAACCGCAGACGGTCGAGTTGATAAAACGGAAATATCTGTAGTTGACAGGTTAATTTCAGATAACTCTGATCTTTCAGAAACCGAAAAGAAATCCTTACATGCTTATTTACATTGGCGTCTCAAAACGAGACCTGATATGAGTGGCCTTAAGAACCAATTACAGAACTTAAATTATCGTCAAAAGTCAGCAATTGGTCACATTCTTGTAGGTGTCGCTCTTGCAGACGGAAAAATCGAACCAATGGAAATTAAACAACTCCGCAAATTATATACTTTGCTGGGACTTGATGATGCGCTGGTTCCCAGTGATATTCATAATCTGAAATCAAGGAAAATCAAATCTTCACCCTATGGCAGTCAGACACAAACGAAGGTAAACAATCTATCAAGCCCTGCAACTTCGCTTAATCCCGTACTGCTTGATGTATGTAAAGAAGAAACCGAAGGCGTTAAGGCTGTTCTTGACTCAATCTTTGTGGAAGAGAATATCAAGGATGAAAACGAGAATATGAGGGGCGATGTTGTCGCAACTCCACAAATAACAGGGCTTGATGATGCTCACACACGCTTCTACGAGAAGTTAATTTGCAAGGATAAATGGTCATCAGAAGAAGTTGAAGATATATGTAAAGAATTAAATCTAATGGTTTATGGCGCGATTGAAGTCATCAATGAGTGGGCATTTAATAATGTTAATGCTCCTCTGATAGAAGACGAGGGCGTTATCAATATTGACCTTGCGGTTGCACAAGAAATACGAGCGCTTTAACTACGAGGAGAGTTATCTGTGGCGAAGGACAAAATTCGACCAAAAGAACGTGATTCAATCATCCGGTCACTGAAATCAGGCGTTACACCCAAAGTGGGTATTCGGCACATCCAGGTAGGACGCGTGAATGAAATAAAATCACTATACAAAGATATTGAAAGAGTGGTTTCCGGAGGCGCTGTTTTCAGGCTTATCATCGGTGAATACGGTTCCGGCAAAACATTCTTTCTCAGTGTGGTGAAGTCTATCGCGTTGGAAATGAAAATGGTAACGGTGAGTGCCGACCTCTCCCCTGATAGACGCCTACATGCTTCGGGCGGTCAGGCAAGACATTTATATTCTGAACTTATGCGGAATCTTGCCACCCGAAATAAACCGGAGGGTAACGCTATCAACAGCGTTGTGGAGCGCTTTATCACACTGGCAAGGCAAGAGGCTGACAACCATGACAAAACAGTAGTATCAGTTATCAATGAGCGTTTAAGTCAATTGACCGAGCTTGTTGGCGGTTATGATTTTGCCAAGGTTATAGAAGCATACTGGGATGGCTTTGAATCCGGTAATGACATTCTGAAAGCACATGCCATTCGCTGGCTGCGTGCGGAATATACCACAAAGACAGATGCAAGGAGGGATCTGAATGTTAGAACAATTATCTCCGATAATTCATTTTACGATTCGCTGAAATTACTCAGTCTGTTTGTTCGGCAGGCGGGTTATGCAGGGCTTCTGGTGAACCTGGATGAGATGGTCAATCTTTACAAGCTTAATAATACGCGAGCCAGAGTATCAAATTATGAGCAAATAATGCGTATATTAAATGATTGTTTACAGGGGACAGCTGAATATATTGGTTTCCTGATGGGGGGCACACCTGAATTTCTTCTGGACACTCGTAAAGGTCTCTATAGCTATGAAGCCTTGCAGTCAAGATTAGCTGAAAACCCCTTTGCACAAAAAGCGGGCGTGATTGATTACTCCTCGCCGGCCTTACATCTGGCAAATCTGACCCCCGAGGAACTATATTTACTGCTTGGTAACTTAAGGCATGTGTTCGCTTCTGGTGAGCAAAACAACTATCTGGTACCGGATAAAGCGCTAAAGTCATTTTTAAATCATTGCAGCCAAAAAATTGGCGATGCCTACTTCAGAACGCCTCGAAATACAATTAAAGCTTTTGTCGATATGCTTGCCGTACTTGAGCAAAACCCTGGTATCAATTGGCATGATCTTGTTGAGAAGATAGACATTGAAGAGGACAAAGTGAGCGATATGCCGGAGGTGGAGACAATGAGAGAGGATGAACTGGCAAGTTTCACAATTTAGTGAAAGCAACGACTTTGCTCGGCTCGACCCCAGAATTCAAAAATGGGTCTATAAACAAGGATGGCAAGACCTGAGGGATATCCAGAAAAAATCCATAACTCCAATTCTCGCTGGCAATACTGACGTTGTCATCAGCGCCTCTACTGCGGCGGGAAAAACCGAGGCCGCTTTTTTACCTGCCTGCAGTTTAGCGGCGGACAAAAAGGAAGGATTCGGTATCCTGTACATCAGCCCGTTAAAGGCGCTGATTAATGATCAGTACCGTAGGCTGGTAAGCCTTTGTGATGACCTTGATATGGCCGTTACGGCCTGGCATGGAGACAGTTCTCAAGCCAGAAAAAAATATGCAAAACAGAATCCTGAGGGAATATTATTAATTACGCCGGAGTCTCTTGAGTCTCTGTTGATGCGGGAACCCGGTTGGGTCAGGTCGGCCTTTGAAACAATACAAGGCATCATCATTGATGAATACCATGCGTTTGTCGGATTTGAACGCGGTTGTCATTTACAGTCGCTGATGCACCGATTAGAACACCTCATAGATAGACATACACAACCGATACCAAGAATCGCACTCAGTGCAACACTGGGTGACATGGATAGCGTTCAAAGCTATTTGAGGCCATCAAAACTCATTCCTTGCCAGTT
The DNA here is from genome assembly GCA_026710545.1 of Gammaproteobacteria bacterium. Lineage (GTDB taxonomy): Bacteria > Pseudomonadota > Gammaproteobacteria > Eutrophobiales > Eutrophobiaceae > JAAXHV01. The sequence goes on from JAPOQU010000013.1 coordinate 32,793, forward strand.
GATACAGGATAAGCAAGCCCGGAACACATTAAAAATACAAGTGCGCGGTTATTTAAATAAGCCTCCTCCAAAAACCCATAATCCTGATGGAATCACCAGCCAACCTTCAAGCGCTGATGAAAAAATAGCGGATGATTTATTCGGGACTCTTCGCGGCGAATCCCACCTCATTTTTGCAAATAGCAGGAGGAGAACTGAACACTTTGCAGTGTCACTGAGCGACCTCTGCGAACGGCATCATGTGCCTAATGAATTTTTTCCTCATCACGGGTCATTGTCTAAAGAATTGCGTTTTGAACTGGAAGGTCGTCTTCATAAAGAAAACTTGCCTACCACAGCAGTTTGTACCATGACCCTTGAACTTGGAATCGATATTGGAAAGGTCAAGTCAATTGCGCAAGTGACTGCTCCTCACTCCGTTGCCAGTTTAAGACAACGGCTTGGCAGGTCGGGCAGAAGAGGAGAGCCGGCAATTCTAAGAATATATATATCAGAAGACGAGTTGAATGTTAATTCCAGTTTGGGGGACAAGCTCAGATTAGAACTGTTGCAAAGTATAGCCATGCTCCGTCTATTAGTGAGTGAAAAATGGTATGAGCCGCCTGATATACACTTGTATCATTTTTCGACATTGCTTCATCAAATCCTGGCCATCATTGCACAATGGGGTGGGGTAAGGCCCGATCAGGTCTGGGGGCTTTTATGTAAAAGTGGCCCTTTCAGGCGGACTACAGTTGATCACTTCAAGACGTTGCTTTCATACATGGGACAAACAGATTTCATTGTTCAGCTTAATAGTGGAGAACTGGTCTTGGGCAAAACAGGTGAACGCCTTGTAAACCACTATAGTTTTTATTCCGTTTTTAAAACCCCTGACGAATATCGAATTGTTGTTGAGGGAAAAACATTGGGTACACTCCCCATAGATTCCATGATATTACCCGACCAGCATATTGTTTTTGGTGGTCGCCGCTGGAAGGTCAAAGATGTCGACAGCGAGAAGAAGACAATCTCTGTTACGCCCGCAAAAGGAGGGGAACCGCCCAGGTTTGGAGGGGGCGGTATGGGAATTCATGACCGGATCAGGCAGGAAATGTACGAAATATACCGGTCTGGCGACCATAGAATCAGTGTTGGAGATGTTAAATTGGAGTTTATGGATGAGATAGGTCAGAACCTATTCCGTGAGGGTCTTGAATACTTCAGAGATATTAATCTTGAATTTGACCGCATCGTCCAACTTGGAAGTGATGTTTTCATTGTTCCATGGATGGGAGATAAGCTAGCAAATACGTTGGTTGCGATGCTGAAGTCCTCTGGATATGAGGCTAGTGCTTTCGCAGGGATAATTGAAATCAATAACGCAAACAAATCTGAAATTGGCGAATGTCTAAAATCTATAATCTCCTCACCAATACCTGAAAATACTGAACTAGCCAAAGCGGTAAAAAACAAACACACGGAAAAATTTGATCATCTACTACCGGAACAACTATTGAATACAGCTTATGGCGCAAAGGCTTTTGATACGGAAAAGACTGTCTTATGGCTGTCACGGATTTTGTGAAAGTTTGTTTCTAAGAGATGAAGTTACTCATTCTGACAGCAGAGAGATCAACGCGTTCCGGACCTTTTCCGCCATCATGTCCGGTTCCCACGTGTAGCCCGGGGCAAGAAGGGGTCCGATATCGCTTGTAAAATTTTCATCTCGCAGCTTGTCGGTAATGTTGTCCTCGAACTGCTTTCTCGAGACTGTATGGCCTCCGTGGTCCATGTACTCGTAGAAGATATTGACTATCTTTTCGGGGCTAACCTTCCCACTATCCAGTGCAATAGCGAGATCAAAGAGATCACGTCCCTTCTTTCGCTGATACAGAGCGCGGAGCTTCGTGCCCAGCAGTTCGTTAAGCTCGTAGCTCTGGATTGAACACGATCCTTCGTACCACCGAGAGCGTAGTTCGAAAGGTATCTCTCTGAAGCCTTCCACAGCGAAGTGTTCGCGTGTATTGATTTCGACTTTTAGCCGAAGGGGTAATTGCGGAGAGCCTTCGGACTCAAATCGGTAGTTGAAGGTGATGCGGGACTGGGTTTGTTTGTAATTCGGTTTACCCAACCACGGATTCAGAACCTCATTCAGTGCGGCCATGACCGGTCCCGCCGGTTCAGCGTTCACCTGAACGAGATCAATATCTTCAGAATACCTTGCCGGTGGCAGGTGGAGTTTAAACAGAGCCGTACCGCCTCGGAAAGCAAGCGCGTTGTGTAATACTTCATTCGAGAATATCTCTACGAGCGCGCGGCTGATGACGAGGTCCTGCTCGACCTGTGCGTCATCTACCCACGGCGCTTGGTCCCGCCACTCTGTGATGTAGTCTTGAGGGATCATATGTCAGGCTCCAGTTCCGTATTCACAATCAGCTTCCAGTCGGAAGCGCGGTGGCTGTCTGCACCCTCATGCCCCGGCGCCAACATAGTATATCCGCGAGCGTGTTCGTGAACGTAGGTCCGTATATTCTCTGCGACGGCGACCTGCTCGACCAGCTCCAGGATGTAACCGAGCCGCTGGACCCAGGTGACAGGCGCCGTTACCGCAACTGTTACTAATGCTGCCGGGTCGATCTCGCTGGCGAGTTCAGACAGGATTGTCGCAACCTGGTCCAGCCCACCGACATGTTCCGGGTAACCTGCAAGGTCAAGCGCCGTTGCTTCCGGTGTCGAAACGCGAAGTTCGCCCCGCTCTGTATTGAACAAGCGCACCGATATTTCCTCAATCTTATTTCTGGCGATGAATTTGACCCGCACTTTGCCGCAACGAATCGGTCTGCGGTTTCTCGCCAGGAAGACCTGGAATTCCTGCGGACGCTGGTGAGCCGCCCCGTAGTATTGCGCGGCGGTCAGCAGGCCCGCGTAATAGTTCAGTCCCTTGTACTCCATCAGGTCCGGAATGAACTGATGCGCAGGTAGACAGCCCAGGGAGCGGTATTCCGGTGGGATGATGACATAGAATCCGCGGAAGGGAGATGCAACCTGCCCCTGTTTGCCGAGCCGATTCAAGGCCAGCTTGCAGGCATCGGGTGAGACCTTCAGTGCTGCCCGCGCCTCTTCCGAGGTGAAGCTGTAATGCCCCTTCGATGCCAGCTGCGTGATGAGATCTTTGGCTGTAATGCGTTCAGAGTTCAATTTCACTTTCTAAAAGTATCAAAAAATGATACATTTTGCAAGTGAAATCGTTAAAAAACCAGAGCCATGGAACTCATTATTGAGTTCTCTTAAATTGAAACGGTATTAATTTACCGGATAACGGTCGCGGATTAACGTCAGTATGCGGGCAGCGTCATCCGTTGCTTCCCATTCATCATCTTCATTAACCACGATCAGTTCGGTTTTGTTGCCCACCCCTGTCAGGCTGATCTGGTACGAAGCCTGCGCCGCTTCCCCGTCTTTCCAGAAGGCCAGTTTGGAGAAAAAGCCTTTCTTCTTATCGCGCATTTCGGCAGCGGTCACCTGGTAAAACCCCTTTGCCGCATCCCCGCCGGTTACCTGCAGCCCGCTGTTGCGCAAGGCGACCCCGGTATTTTTCCAGGCCTGTTCAAAGGCTTCCGGAATGGTCAGGTACATTTTACCCTCGCCGGCGTCAACCACCCGAACCTCCCGGCCCGAACCGGTGCGGGAGGCAGCGCCGGCAACCTCATTAGAGGCTACTGCAGGCGCGGGCGCGGGTTCGGCGACAGGTTTGCCGGCGTCAATGAACAGGCTGAGATCTGCAACCAGTTGCCGCTCCAGTCTCGCATCCTTGTCATGGTCAAGCCAGTCTGCGTTCTCATCAATCCGGGTCTGGCGCTGCTGGCTGATGATCAGCATGGTAACGTCCTGGCTATCGCCTTGTTCGGCAAAAATCTTGTATTTATGACGATATTGCAAGCCGGTTTGCTCAGCTGCCTCGGACCAGCCTGTTTCCAGCACTCCCAGTTCCTCATCTTCCAGTTCGATGGGATAGTTTTTTGTCTCGAAAAATTCGAGCAGCGCCGGCCAGGCCAGGTATAACGGCATGGACAGGGATAACCATTGCTCGTCAGTATCCGTTGTCCCCATGGGCGCCTCTGTGCTCGCCGGTCCACGCGGGTTCCTGTATCTGGATAACGTAGCAGGCGCCTCGTTGGGAATATTCATGGAATCATTGATAGCATCCGCAGTCAGGTCGGGGGGGATCTCCAGATCCGGCATGCTTTCACTTTTCTTGTATTCGGTTTTCTTATCAGGCAGTAGTTTCCCGACATCAGGCATATAAGCACAGGACGTCACGAAGCATAAGCCGCTCACACCCAACACGAAATTTAAAATCGTTTTTTTCATAAATCACAATACCTCGGCTTGTTTCATTGCGGCTTCAACTTGCGGACAAAATTCTTCGGACAGCCAGGTCATAGGCAAACGGATGCCGTCTTCAATAAGACCCATGCGCGCGACAGCCCACTTGGCCGGAATCGGGTTCGACTCCAGGAACAGGGACTGGTGCAATCCCAGCAGTTTTGCATCAAGCGCCTTCGCTGCCTCCCGCTGACCGGTGCGCGCCAGCCTGGTCAATTCATGCATGGCAGCCGGTGCGACATTGGCGGTCACGGAAATAACGCCGTCACCCCCCATAAGCATAAAATCACAAGCTGTTTCATCATCGCCGCTCAACAGCAAAAAATCATCACCGCAATCTTCCCGGATTGCCCTGACACGCGTCAAGTCGCCTGTCGCTTCCTTGACGCCGACGATATTATCAAGCTGTGCCAATGCGGATACGGTGCCGGGCAACATGTCGCAGGCAGTACGCCCGGGTACGTTGTACAGAATCTGCGGGATAGCCACGCGTTCGGCGACAACTTTGAAATGCTCATACAAACCCGCCTGGGTCGGTTTATTGTAATACGGGGTTACCAGCAGGCAGGCATCGGCCCCTGCCTCCCTGGCGCAGTCCGTCAATTCAATGGCTTCAATAGTCGAATTTGCGCCCGTTCCGGCGATGACGGGGACGCGCTTGTTGACTATTTGCACAACCCGCCTGATGACCTCACAGTGCTCCGCCGTCATCAGGGTAGCGGATTCGCCGGTGGTGCCGACGGCTACGATACCGTCAGACTTGTTCTCGATATGGTATTCAAGCACCCTCTCCAGTCCTTCCAGGTCTACCTGCGTATCCGGCCCGGCCCCGCTCTTCATGGGGGTGACAACGGCAACAAGGCTACCTGTAAACATATCGCTCGTATTCTGCAAGGTGAAAACAAATCCGATGTATCAAATGCACACCTGTCGTTCCCCTGCTGGCACAACGTCACATATTGCGTATAATGAGGGGAAGTAAGTCCATTGTAGTATAATAAAACGAGTATGGTACTTGTCCGACCCGCTAAAGACAAGATAATCAGGAAACTGTTTATTACGCGGGATCCGTTTTAAACACCGGCTTTTTGGACCCCTCACCCGGACCACATTAATGATACAGTTTCTTGCCCTCACCGTTATCGGCAAACACGATCCCGCCCTGTCCGAACGGCTGACCGGCGCCATATCGGAATGCGGCTGCAATATCCGGGAAAGCCGGATAACCATCCTGGGCCAGGAATTTTCCATGCTGTTGCTCCTCTCCGGAAACTGGAATGCCGTTGTAAAGGTTGAAGATGCCCTGAACAGGCTGGGAAAAGAGCTGGATTTATCGATCAACATGCGCCGGACCGAATTAAACAAGTCGCAAAAAAACCTGATGCCGTACGCCATAGACGTCGTATGCAGCGACCGTATCGGCGTGGTAAACCGCATCACCCGCTTTATCCTGGATAACGGCATTCAAATCCGGGACTTGTACACAACCACTTACGAGGCATCTCACACCGGTACCGAGATGTTTTCCCTGCACCTGACCATCCACGTCCCGGTGGAAATTTCCATTTCGTCGCTGCGCAACGACTTCCTGGAATTCTGCGACCAGTTGAACCTGGATGCGATCATCGAACCGGTAAAATAAGGATATTTACTCTGACCCCAAATCTCACAACCCTGGATATCACTGAATGACTACTGTAAACACGGGCGCCACGGTGCCGGACTTTGAGTTGCCGGCTACGGGTGACAAAACCATCAAATTAACCGACCTGAAGGGAAACAACGTGGTCCTGTACTTCTACCCCAAAGACAGCACGCCGGGTTGCACCCTGGAAGGTCAGGACTTCCGCGACAATATCGAAGAATTCAACTCGCGCGGGACGATCATCCTCGGCGTTTCCAGGGACAGTATAAAATCCCATGAAAAATTCAAAACAAACCAGTCGTTCCCTTTCGATCTGCTGTCCGACCGGGATGAACTGCTATGCAGGCTGTTCGACGTCATCAAGGAAAAAAACATGTACGGCAAAAAGGTGATGGGGATCGAACGCAGCACGTTCCTGATTGACGCGTCCGGCACGCTGCGCAGGGAGTGGCGCAAGGTCAAGGTAAAAGGCCACGTGAACGAAGTACTGGAGGCGGTTAAAACTCTCTGACGGCCGGAGCCGCCCCCGTTATCCGCCGGAACGGCGCGGATATTTGGGGTCAGAGCAAAAATAATCACCCGTGAAAAACACCGGTTTGTCTTCAGAATAATTTTTGCTCTGACCCCAAATATCAGGCACCTGCTTCAGGCAACTGCTCCTCGCTGGTGGGCCAGACATTGATCAAGGCCTTGACCAGGGTAGCCAGCGGAATGGCGAAGAACACGCCCCAGAACCCCCATAACCCGCCAAATACCAGTATGGCGACGATGATCGCTACCGGATGCAGGTTGACCACGTCCGAAAACAGGATGGGCACCAGCACGTTGCCGTCCAGGAACTGCAGGATGAAATAGGCAACGACCAGCCAGATGAAGACCGGATCGAAACCCCACTGGAAATAAGCCACCAGGGCGACAGGCAAGGTCACCACGGCGGCGCCGATATAGGGGATCAATACGGACAGGCCCACGGTAATGGAGAGCAGGGAAGCGTAATTCAATCCGAACAGAGAGAAAACGATGTACGAGGTCACCCCGACGATGGCTATCTCATAGACCTTGCCGCGTATGTAATTGCCGAATTGCGCGTCCATCTCCAGCCACAGGTGGCCGACCAGGGTGCGGTCACTGGGCAGGAAGCGGCTCAGCCAGCCCAGGACCAGGTCCTTGTCCTTCAGCAAAAAGAAAATCATCAAGGGCACCAGGATCAGGTAAATGAGAACAGTGATGATGGCAGGAATCGACGCCACCGAAACGGACACGACACCCTGTCCGAAATCACTGGCGCCGCGCCGCAGGGCAAGGCCTATCTCGTTAACCAGTTCGGCGGAAATGATGTCGGGATATTGTTCCGGCAGGTGCAGCAACAGTTCCTGCCCGCGGCTCAGCATGCCTGGAAATTCCTGGACAAACTGGCTTGCCTGCCCGGACAGGATCGGCAACAGGCCGATCACGATGAAACCCATAACCAGGATAAACAACAGGAATACCAGCGAGACGGCCGTTAATCTCGGCACCTGTCTGGCGGTCAGTTTCACAATCGGCCCTTCCAGCATGTAGGCGATCACAACCGCTGCGAGCAACGGCGTCAGCATGCCGCCCATAAAATAGAAAACGACAAAAGCGGCAGCCAGGAGAATTACCAGCACGGCAGCCTGGGGATGGGTAAAATAGCGCCGGTACCAATCGTTTATAAAGTCGAACATGTGTTTACCTAGTCACCGGCCAATCGCAGATATTTGATCTGAGTGTTACCGGCTTATTTTGTGTATTTTTACACTGACCCCAAATATCCGGTAACCATCAACGTCTGCATGATAACGTCAAACAAGGTAATAGACCAGACGGGTATGGCTGTTTTATGTATGATGTTTTTCCGACCTGAGACAATTCGCTGCTGATGCACAATCCTCTCCCCCGCCCGATCCGACCATGGAACCAGACACACTTGCAGCCGCGATAAAGACCTGGGGAACGGAAATCGGCTTCCAGCAGGTAGGCATTACCGGCATCGACCTTGCGGAAGACGAACACCACCTGCTCGACTGGCTCGACCGGGGGATGCACGGGGAGATGGCTTACATGGAGCGCCACGGCAGCAAACGTTCCCGGCCCGAGCGCCTGCGGCCGGGTACCCTGCGGGTTATTTCCGCGCGCATGGACTACCTGCCTGCCAAGGCAACACCTGCCCAGTCAGTGCTGGACGGCAAGGAGATGGCTTATGTGTCGCGCTATGCGCTGGGCCGGGATTACCACAAGGTGATGCGTTCGCGGCTGAAAAAACTGGCGCGCCGGGTTGAAGCGGCCATCGGTCCCTTCGGCTACCGGGTTTTTACCGACACCGCGCCGGTGCTGGAGAAGGCGCTGGCGCGCAACGCCGGGCTGGGCTGGATCGGGAAACACAGCAACCTGCTGCACACCGAGGCCGGATCATGGTTTTTTATCGGCGAGATATACACCGACCTGCCCCTGCCCGTGGACGAAAAGTTTGCCGGGGAACACTGCGGCGCCTGCCAGGCGTGTATCGACGTCTGCCCGACCCGCGCCATCGTCGCGCCTTACCAGGTCGATGCCCGGCGCTGTATCTCCTACCTGACTATTGAATACCGCGGCGTCATACCCGAGGAGTTCCGCACTGCAATGGGCAACCGCATCTACGGTTGTGACGACTGCCAACTGGTCTGCCCCTGGAACAGGTTCGCACAGAATTCCACTGAGCCGGACTACCTCCCGCGCCAGCGGCTGGATTCGGTCACACTGGTCGAGTGTTTCCTCTGGAGTGAAAGCGACTTCAACGATAAAACGGAGGGCAGCGCCATCCGGCGTATCGGCTACGAATGCTGGTTACGCAATGTTGCCGTCGCCCTGGGTAACGCACCCGGTTCAGCAGCGGTCATCGATGCCCTGAATTCTCGCAAGGACCATCCCTCGGCCCTGGTGCGGGAACACGTAAACTGGGCCCTGGCACAGCACCGGGAAACGCTCAGGTAGAACAGCCGGGCACGTCTGCGGCGTACGCCGATATTCTTGTTTCGGCCAACCCGGCGTATTCGGGGTCGATTTCGTAGGCCACGTAATCCCTGCGATCCTTCAAGGCAGCAAGGCAAACCGTCCCGCTGCCGGCGAACGGGTCGAGAACCACGTCACCCCTGAATGAATATAACTGGATTAACCGGTGCGGCAACTCTTCCGGAAAAGGCGCGGGATGGCCTATTTTATTTGCCGACACCGCCGGGAAATCCCACACGCTCCGGGTCCACTCGAGGAATGCGTCCCGCTCTATGGTGCTCTCCCGGCCGGCTTTGTCCCTGGAAAACGACCCTTTGGAAAACACCAGGATATACTCATGGACATCCCGCAATACCGGGTTAGCCGCGGATTGCCAACTACCCCAGGCGGTGGATGAACCGGCGCTGGACCCCTTGTTCCAGATTATTTCACCGCGCATCAGGTAACCGATGGCAGTCATCGCTTCCATGATATGGCCGTGCAGCGGGATGTAAGGCTTACGCCCGAGATTCGCCACGTTGATACAGGCGCGCCCGCCGGGAACCAGGACCCGGTATGTCTCTTTCCAGACCGCGCCAAGCAGGTCCAGGTATTCGTCGAGGCTCAAATCATCGTCGTATTCCTTGGCGGCATTATATGGCGGCGAAGTGATCATCAGGTGGACACTGTTGTCAGGCAGTTCCGCCATGTGTTCGCTTGATTTGCAGAAAATCCTGTTTATATACGCCGGCGGGATTTCATTTTCTTCATAGTCTCCCGTATCCTCCCTGCCCTGGCCCTCGTACATCCTGGTATTGTAAAACGCGGAAGCATCATGGCTGCTTCTCCCGGGCGCGCCGAATGCGCTCGTCGCCGTTCCCTGTTTGCGTTTCCGGGGCCGGGTCACCATCTCATTCCATAAACGCAAATATTCTCGCCTGGGCCTGGGAGCCGTCCTTCACCGGCAGCACGCCGATCACGGCAACTGCGCCCCTGACGGGCAGATCATCCAGGTTGTTCATGTTTTCGACCTGGAATTTTCCTGCGCCAAGCATAAGCCTGTGCACGGGAAAACTTAAATCGTTACCCGGGTCCAGACTCAGGGTATCTATGCCTATCCCGGCGACGTCCCGCTCCACCAGCAACTGCGCGGCCGCGACGGAAAACCCGGGGAAATGCAGCACGCCTGCCTCGTCCTGGTTGACATAGGCCTGCGGGTCGTGAAACTTTTTGTGCCAGCCCGTGTTCATGACTACCAGGCCTCCCGGCATGATGCGGCCGTTACGCTCCTCCCAGGACAGGACGTCAGCGACGGATAATTGGTAGTCAGGCTCCAGGGCGGCCTTGTCCTGAACCCCGATGACTGCAACGGGGAGCACCAGGTCATCCAGGCCCAGTTCGTTAACGGAGGCTCCGCCTTCGATGAAGTGCGCCGGGGCATCGATATGGGTGCCGATATTTTCCCAGAGGAAAAACCGGTGCATCCGGTATCCCTTGTCATAGTCCGCCAGCCGCTCAATCACAAACGGCGCGGTCCCCGGCCAGAACGGCATGTCCTCATGCAGGGCATGGGTCAGGTCGACCACCTGCCGCGCGTCAAAAGGATGTGCCAGGTCAGCGGGTTGAACGCCGGCAGACAGGCAAAAATACAGGAGGCAGGCGCCGGGCAGCTGAAGCTTGTTATTCATGTCCCCTCCATCAGTTGCTGTCATGTGGTTTCGATCAATGCGTTAAAGGGAAACTTTGATACGGATCATATATTATTCGCCCATGGATCATACAAGTTTACGGGAAGCGATTATAGGCGCCGCGCGCGCACTGCAAAAAAACCGGCTTGGCACAGGCACCGCCGGCAACGTCAGCGCCAGGGTCGCGCAAGGTTACCTGATAACGCCGACGGGAATGGATTACGAGGCGCTGGCGCCCGCGGATATCGTCAGCATGGACCTGCGCGGCAGGCGCGCCGAAGGGGACCTGAAACCCTCAAGTGAATGGCGCTTTCACCAGGACATCTATGCACAACGGCCCGATACACACGCCATCGTCCACACCCATTCGCCCTATGCCACTGCATTGGCCTGTACCCGCCAGGACCTGCCTGCGTTTCACTACATGGTCGCGGGCGCGGGCGGCGCTTCCATTCGTTGTGCCGGGTACGCCACCTACGGTACCCAGGAATTGTCCGACCACGCACTGGCGGCGCTGGCGGGCCGCCAGGCCTGCCTGCTGGCCAACCACGGCGTCATCGCACTGGGCAAGGACGTGGGCGCCGCCTTCAAGATGGCGCAACTCGTTGAGGAACTGGCCAGGCAATACCTGTTAAGCCGCATGCTGGGGTCTCCCGTGCTGCTGGACGAGGCTGAAATGGACGTCAACCTGGAAAAATTCAGGGATTATGGCAAACATTGATTTTTAAAGAACAAAATCTAATCTGCGTTAATCTGCGTAATCTGCGAATAAAATAGATGGAAATCTGGCAATACATCATCCTCTTCCTGGTTGGTATTGTCGTCGGTTTCGTCAACGTCATGGCAGGCGGTGGTTCGCTGCTGAGCATCCCGATCATGTTGTTCATGGGCGTCCCCGGTCCCGTCGCCAACGGCACCAACCGGATCGCGATAATCGCGCAGATGGCCACGGCGGTCGTTGCGTTTTTCAAAAAAGGCTATTCGGATTTCAGGCTCAGCCTGTCCCTGGCCCTTGCCGCGCTCCCCGGTGCAGTGGCCGGCGCCTATGCCGGAACCCGCCTCGAAGGTATCTGGTTTAACCGTATTGTCGCAATCATCACGCTGGCCGTAATGCTGCTTATGGCTATTAAACAGGATGAGAAAACCTATGCCGGGACGCCTTCTGAAAAACCGCGCCTGCTGCTTGCCCATATCCTGATGTTTTTTGTGGGACTTTACGGCGGTTTTATCCAGATCGGGATCGGTTTCCTGTTCCTGCCCATACTGAACAGGACCCTCGGACTTGACCTGGTCAGGGTCAACATGCACAAGACCTTCATTATCAGTTTCTACACCACGGCCGCCCTGATCGTATTCGCCTGGCAGGTGGAGATTTTCTGGGTTTTAGGCATCTGCCTGGCCGTAGGCACATCCATCGGTGCATGGATCAGCGCCCACGTGCAGGTAAGCAAGGGCGAATGGATTATCAAGGTAGTGCTGAACACCGTACTGGTGCTGATTATCGTCAAGCTGTTATTCTTCAGTTGACGCAATAAGATAGCTGGTCCCGGATATAATTTTCAGAGACTATGCACGGTAAACCGGAACACCTGAAATGCTGGAAATGCGGCGCCGGCCTGGACTACCTGCTCATGCCGTTGTCCAGGAGCGCCCACTGCAAGGCCTGTGAGGCGGCGCTGCACGTGTGCAGGATGTGCCGGTTTTATGACCCCAGGGTTGCAAAACAGTGCCGTGAGCCCGTCGCCGATGCGGTCAAAGACAAGGACAGGCCGAATTTCTGTGATTATCTTGAATTAAACCCGCAGGCGTGGGAGCCCGCCGATCATTCGCAAGCGGACAGCGCCGCCTCAGACCTGAATGACCTGTTCGGCCTGGACGCGGCGGGTGGGGCAAGCGGGACGTCTGCTTCGGCAGAACAATCCCGGCAGGAACTGGATGACCTGTTTGATTTGAATAAATAGCACCTGAGCAAATCCGGGTTGATCCCGTAGTTTTCTAACCGATAAGCGCGCGCAACTGCGCGCCGGGATCATCAGCCCGCAGCAACGCTTCACCTACCAGAAAAGCATGCACGTCGCGGTTGCGCATGAGTTCTATGTCCGCACGGCTGTTAATGCCGCTTTCCGTCACCACGGTCCGGTCATGGAACACGTCCGGCAGCAGGCCCAGCGTCGTTTCCAGGGATGTCTCAAAGGTATGCAGGTTGCGGTTGTTTATGCCTATCAGCGGCGTGCGCAGCAGCAGGCCGCGTTCCAGTTCCTCGCGATTGTGCACCTCCACCAGCACGTCGAGGCCGATATCGGCAGCAGTTGCCGCCAGTTCCTGCAGGCTGAAGTCGTCCAGGGCAGCGACGATCAGCAGGATGCAGTCCGCCCCGATGGCTTTTGCCTCGTACACCTGGTACGGGTCGATGATAAAATCCTTGCGCAGCAGCGGCAGATCGGTTGCGCTCCCGGCCTGTTGCAGGTGCCTGTCGGAACCCTGAAAGAATTTCTCATCGGTCAGTACGGACAGGCACACAGCCCCGGCGTCCGCATAGGCCCGTGCGATCGCTTCCGGGTCAAAATCCCTGCGGATGACACCCTTGCTGGGAGATGCCTTTTTGACCTCGGCAATGACCGCGGCCCGGCCGTTATCGATGGCGCCGCGGATACACCGGTAGAACCCCCGGGCAGGAGCCGTATCCCTGACCTGCTGCTGCAACTGCGCCGGGGACACGGCTGTTTTCCTTGCGGCAACCCATTCCCGCTTGTAGTCCAGTATGGTTGCCAGGATATCGGTCGTATTCAACGCTGTCAGCCCGCCAGCCGGTTTGTCAGCGACGCGAGTTCCTGCAACTTTTTCATTGCCGCGCCGGAAGCAATGGCCTGCCTGGCAAGTCCGATCCCCTGTTCCACATCCGGCGCCAGACCGGCGACGTAAATGGCGGCGGCGGCATTCAGCAAGACGATATCCATGGCCGGTCCCGGGTTGTTTTCGAGGACGGAGAGCATGATGCCGTGGCTTTGTTCTGCGCTGGTGACGACCAGTTCGGAGACAATTCCGGGTTTGATCCCGAATTGTTGCGGCGTGATTTGATACCTGGTGATGCGGCCGTCCTTAAGCTCGGCCACGTCGGTTCGCGCAGAGTTGCTTATCTCATCAAGTCCGTCGTGCGAGCGCACGACCATGCAGTGTTCGCTGCCGAGCCGCTGCATGACGCGGGCAAACACATCCAGCAGGTCCGGCTGGTAGACACCGATCAACTGGCGTTTGACGTATGCCGGGTTGGTCATGGGCCCCAGCAGGTTGAATACACTCCTGGCAGCCAGTTCCCGGCGCGGTCCCGCTGCGTACCTGGTCGCCGGGTGGTGGGCCGGCGCAAACATGAAACCTATCCCCACCCGGTTGATGCACTCAGCTACGTGCTCCGGTTTCAGTCCCAGTTTGACTCCCGCCTGTTCCAGCGCATCGGCGCTGCCGGAGCGGCTCGAAATCGAACGGTTATTGTGTTTTGCAACCTTGCCCCCGGCGGCCGCGATAACGAAGGACGCCGTGGTGGAAATATTGAAGGTGTGCGCGCCGTCACCGCCGGTGCCGACGATATCCACCAGGTGAGGGCCGTCAACGTGTACTCTTACGGCAAATTCGCGCATCACCGAGGCTGCTGCGCCGATCTCCTCGATTGTTTCACCTTTCATGCGCAGGGCTACCAGGAAGCCGCCGATTTGCGCTTCGGTCATTTTCCCCGACATCATGTCCTGCATCACGGCCCGCATGATATCGACAGGCAGGTCACCGCCGTTGATGACTTCGTTCAGTGCGGACTGGACACTCATCATTGGGAACTGATGCGGAGATAATTCCTGAGCAGGTCATGACCGAAAGTGGTCAGTATCGACTCGGGGTGGAACTGTACGCCGAAAACAGGATACTCCTTGTGCCTTACCCCCATGATCTCGTCAATCCCGCCGTCATTCATCCTGGTCCAGGCGGTGACTTCCAGGCACTCAGGCAGCGATGCCCGGTCGACCACCAGGGAGTGGTAACGTGTTGCGACAAACGGGCTTTCCAGCCCGCCGAAGACGTCCGAACTTTCATGATAAATATCGGAGGTCTTGCCGTGCATGATACTGTTGGCATGGATGATGCGCCCGCCCAGGGCCTGGCCGATACTCTGGTGTCCGAGGCATACCCCCAATATGGGGATTTTATCCTTGAACTCGTTAATGACGTCAACCGATATGCCTGCTTCGCTCGGGGTACAGGGGCCGGGCGAGATGACGATATGCTCCGGTTCGAGTTCGTGGATTCGCTCCAGGGTAATCTGATCGTTCCGGTAAACGCTCACCTCCTGGCCCAGTTCGCCGAAGTACTGGACCAGGTTGTAGGTAAAGGAGTCGTAATTGTCGATCATCAGTAACATGGGCAATCCCGCACTATTCCCCGGCAACCTGTTGCAATGCCGTCCTCATGGCGTCGATGACCCCGGCATAATCGGCGCTCCCGAAAATCGCCGACCCCGCCACAAACGTGTCGGCGCCGGCGGCGGCTATTTCGGCAATGTTCTCCGCTTTCACGCCGCCGTCAATCTCGAGGCGAATATCCAGACCGGAGGCATCGATGATCTCTCTTGCCGCGCGCAGCTTGCCCAGCGCGGCGGGGATGAAGCTCTGCCCGCCGAAACCGGGGTTGACGGACATGATCAAGACCATATCGACCTTGTCGATGACGTGGCGCAGATGCTCCAGCGGCGTTGCCGGGTTGAATACCAGCCCGGCGCGGCACCCGTTGTCCCTCACCAGTTGCAGGGTCCGGTCAACATGCCGGCTCGCCTCGGGGTGGAACGTGATGATATCGGCGCCGGCGGCGGCAAAATCGGGGATGATCCGGTCCACCGGTTCGATCATCAGGTGCACGTCCAGGGGCGCGGTCACGCCGTAATCCCGCAAGGCGCGCACGACCACCGGGCCGAAAGTCAGGTTGGGCACGTAGTGGTTATCCATTACGTCCACGTGGATATAGTCGGCGCCGGCCGCGAGCACAGCCTCCACCTCCTGGCCCAGGCGGGCCATATCGGCGGACAGTATTGACGGGGCGATGATGTAATCGGACATAGACGCGGATTATATCGGACTTGAGGGGGTGGGGCTATTTTATACTGACCCTGAACATGCCAGGCAGGTGAGCGTCAGACGTTGAAGCGGAACAGTATCACGTCACCATCCGCAACAATGTAGTCCCGTCCTTCCAGGCGCCACTTGCCGGCGGTTTTTGCGCCCTGTTCGCCCTGGTGCTCAACGAAATCATCATAGGCGATTACCTCGGCGCGAATAAATCCCTTCTCGAAATCCGTATGGATACTACCGGCAGCGCCGGGGGCGCCGGTTCCCTTCCTGATGGTCCAGGCCCGGACTTCCCTGGGCGTCATCGTGAAAAAAGTGTGCAGGTCAAGCAGTTCATAACCGGCCCGGATGAGCCGGTGCAGACCGGGTTCGGGCAGTCCCAGGTCACGCAGGAACTCGTCCCTGCTGTCTTCGTCCAGTTCGGCTATCTCGGTCTCAAAAGCAGCCGATACGGCGAGCAGGTGAGCGCCGTCCGCGCGTGCGCGCGGCGCCAGTTGCGCCAGCGATTGATTGGTGGAAACGCCGTTTTCCTCCACGTTGGCGATATACAGGACCGGTTTTTCCGTCAGCAGGCCCAACTCCCGCGCCATGCCACGTTCCGCGCTCCCCTCCGGCAGGGTTCTGGCAGGTGCACCAGTGTCGATATGGGCGGCCAGGGTGGCCAGTTTCCGGCAGCGTTCCAGCGCCTGTTTATCGCCGGTTTTTGCGACTTTCCCGGTCTTTTGTGAAGCCCGTTGCACGCTCTCCAGGTCGGCCAGGCACAGTTCCGTGTTGACCGTGTCAAGATCGGTCAGCGGGTCTATCCTGCCGTCGACATGGACGATGTTGTCATCCTCGAAGCAGCGCAGCACCTGGGCGATGGCGTGCATCTCGCGTATATGACCTAAAAACTTGTTGCCCAGTCCTTCCCCTTTCGATGCGCCCGCGACCAGGCCCGCTATGTCGACAAATTCCACATGGGCAGGCACAAGGCGTTCCGGCCTGGCAATCCGGGCGATAGCCTGCAACCGGGCATCGGGTACGGGCACTATGCCGGTGTTGGGCTCAATGGTGCAGAACGGGTAGTTTTCGGCGCTGACCGCGGCATTGGTCAAGGCATTGAACAGGGTGGACTTACCTACGTTTGGCAACCCGACGATCCCGCATTTGAAACCCATTACGGTATGTCTGCGCGGGTTATTGAGTGTGCAGGCGGGTCATGGCCTTGTCCAGTTCTTCGCTGAACAGAAAAGGCAGTATTTCCATACCTCTTAGCAGTGCCTGGTTGATCAACTCCGTGTCACCGCTGCCGGGCCTTCCCAGTACGTGCGCCAGCACCCGGGTTTTGTCCCCCGGGTGGCTTACCCCTATTCTCAGTCTCAGGTATTCGGACGCGCCGAGTGTTTCGCTGATGTCCCGCAACCCCTTATGCCCGCCATGACCGCCGCCTTGTTTCAGGCGAATCACGCCCGCTTCCAGGTCTATCTCGTCGTGAACAACCAGGATCCGTGCAGGCTCGATCCGGTAATAATCGGCAACGGCATGAACTGCGCGTCCGCTGTTGTTCATAAAGGTGGCCGGTTTGAAAAGCAGGCAATCAATACCGGGAGCCCTGATGCGGGCGAGGTCGCCGGAAAATTTTTTTTGGGCGGTGAAGCTGACCTGGTGCTTGTCGGCAAGCATGTCAACGAACCAGAAACCGGCATTGTGGCGCGTCGTCGAATAATCAGCGCCCGGATTACCCAGGCCTGCTATGAGTTTCAAGCCGGTTGGTTCGCTCACCCGGAAACCAGAAGATTACGGTTTGACGTGAATATTGCCAGGTTTGCCCAGGATCAGGTCCCCTGCCTATTCTTCTTCTTCCGTATCCGCCTCTGCCTGTTCCTGATCCTCTGCTTCTGCCTCTACTCCTTCCAGTTCTTCTTCGTGCTCCTCTTCCTCCATGCCGCCCTTGGGCAGGTTCACGGTTGCCACCGATGCAGATGCATCCCCGCCATGTAGCAGGGCATAGATTTCGACCCCCTCGGGCAACTCGATATCGCTGACGTGCACGGTATCGCCCAGGTTCATGTCTGCCAGGTCCACGTCTATGAATTCCGGCAGGTCCTTGGGCAGGCAACTGATTTCCAGTTCGGTCATGATGCGGCTCACCACGCCGCCACCGGTCTTGACGCCCGGGCTCAGGTGTTCATTAATGAAATGAATCGGCACCCGCATGGTGATTTTCTGTTTCTCGTCAATGCGCAGGAAATCGACGTGCAGAATTTCGCTTTTATAGGGATGTCTCTGTAAATCCTTTAAAACAACCTGCTCACTTCCGCTGTCGAAGTTGATGGTCAGGATGCTTGAGTAAAAAGCCTCATGGTCGAGCCGGTGCAGCACATCATCATGCAGTACCGATATCGACTGCGGTTCTTTATTCGCCCCGTACACGGTACCGGGAATTCTGCCCGAACGGCGCAGGCGCCGACTTGAATTCTTTCCCAGTTCGTTACGCGGCTGTACATTTAATTCATAAGCTTGCATTTCATAACTCTCAATCAATAAACATGGAACTCAGCGATTCTCCTTCGGAAATCCGGCGGATACTTTCCGCCAGCATTGTTGCAACGCTGAGTTGGCGGATTTTATCACATTCTGCGGCAGCGTCACGCAACGGAATGGTATCCGTGACGACCAGTTCATCCAGCAGAGATGAATTGATATTATCCAACGCCCTGCCTGACAGTACCGGGTGTGTGCAGTACGCGACGACCCGGTCGGCGCCGAAGTTCTTCAAGGCGTTGGCTGCCTTGCACAGCGTGCCGGCCGTGTCCACCATGTCATCCACGATAATGCAGGTCCGGTCTTTCACATCGCCGATAATATTCATTACCTCGGACTCGTTCGCCTTTGGCCGGCGTTTGTCGATAATGGCCAGGTCGGTATCATCCAGTTGCTTGGCAATGGCGCGCGCCCGCACCACACCGCCCACATCAGGCGAAACCACGATCTGTCTTTCGTATTTGTGCTTCCATATATCGCCCAGCAACACCGGGGTCGCATACACGTTATCCAGCGGCATATCGAAAAAACCCTGGATCTGATCGGCATGGAGATCCACCGTCAACACCCTGGAGATGCCGGTGATCCCGACCATGTCCGCCACTACCTTTGCCGTGATGGGAACCCTGGCCGACCTCGACCTGCGGTCCTGGCGCGCATAGCCCATGTAGGGAAGCACGGCCGTGATCCGTTCCGCCGATGCCCTTCTCAATGCGTCCGCGATGATCAGCATTTCCATTAAATTATCATTGGCGGGCGTACACAGTGACTGCAGGATAAACACGTCGCGCCCGCGTACATTCTCCGCAATCTCCACCATGACTTCGCCGTCGCTGAACCGGCCGACGTTGATCTTGCCCATGGGCATGTTCAGACGGCGCGCGATTTCACCCGCCAGAACCGGGTTGGCATTCCCGGAAAACAACATTACATCGTCTAGTGACATCGATTTTTCCCGCAATTTTTCAATCTGGCAGGGGCGCCAGGATTCGAACCTGGGAATGCAGGGATCAAAACCCTGTGCCTTACCACTTGGCTACGCCCCTATCAAAATCTGCGATCTCCAGCACGACCCGGTGTACAGTTATAACAAAGTGGTTTCAACAAGGAACTGCGGCGGACTTTCCATTGTAACACAGCACGGAGTGGGTAAAGGAATAAAAATACTAGCGTAACTGGCTGTCCTTGCTGCCGCGCCGGTTGTATCCGCTGGAAAAGGCCTGTTCCTTATCATGATCGGTCTGGCAGTTGACGCAAAAACGCACACCGGGGACTGCCCGTTTCCGCTCGGCAGGGATCGTTGCTCCGCATTCCTCGCAATGGTCCAGGCTCTCGCCTTCGGGCAACCGGCTGCGTGCGTGTTTTACCGCATCATCAATACTGGCATCGATCTGTTCCTGCACCGCCCCGTCGCGGGACCATCCACCGGCCATCACTTTCTCCTGCATTAATTGGTAATCGAATTTAACTATAGCGCATTTTTACTATTCCGGATAAATCTACACAATTCATCCTGTTTATGCTTTATCTTGTCTATCCTGTCCATCCATGTTAAACATGCGGCATAATCTCCCTGTGTACTCTATGCGTCCCATACCTGTATTACTCGGCCTGCTGGCCGGTCTGCTGGCACTGTGCGCACTGATCTTCAGCATTCCCGAACCCGGCAACGGTCATGCTGTGGCGCACCACGCCGTAGACGGCATGCGCCAGGCGGGCGACGCCTGGCAACAGAGCGGGCCCGTGTTCCGTGTGGGCTATTGCCTGGGGGTATTAATCTACCTGATATTCAGCATCCTGGTCTATATCGGGGTGCCGCAGGCAAAACGTGACCGGACACTGAGGCTGGTGCATTCGGCGGCAACGCTGGCGGTACTGGGCATGTGGTCATTTCTGATTTACCTGTCCTGGCAATACCTGCACTCCGGCGACCCGATGATCGGTTCCGCGTTTCCCCTGCCTACCCTGGTCATGTTGCTGGGTTTGTGGATAGCCCCGGTGTCGTTTTCTCTTATTTATGTCCTGGGATTCAGACGCTGGATCTTCACCCCGGAAGACGAGGAAAAGTTCAGGCAGATCATGGAAAGTAAACGACCATGATGGAAGCCTGGCGCAACCCGATTATCCTGCTGTCCCTGGTGCTGTACCTCGGAATTTGCATCGGCTTCGGTTTGTGGGCCATGCGCCGCACGCACTCGACCAGGGACTTCTTCATGGCGGGCCGTTCCCTGGGGCCGCTGGTGCTCACATTCGCCATTTTTTCCAGTACCCTGAGCGGTTTCGGGTTTGTCGGCGGTCCCGGACTGGTTTATTCGATGGGGATGAGTTCCGCCTACATGATCATCGTGTCCACGGCAGGTTTCACGATGGGGTTTTTCCTGGTATCCAAACGCATCCGCCTGATCGCGGAACTGCGCGACAACGTTTCCCTGCCGGGTATTGTCGCGGCCCGTTACAACAGCAATCCCGCGCGTCTATTAACAGCCCTGGCCATATTGCTCGGGGTGATGGGTTATCTCGCCACCCAGATACTGGCCATGGCAGTAGTCATGCAGTCCATCATCAACAGTGTCGGCTGGTTCGGTTCGACCAGCCTGCTGTTTTGCATGGCGGTGTCTTCCGCCGTATTGATATTTTACTGCGTCACGGGGGGCATCATCGCGTCCGTGTATACCGACGTTATACAGGGATCCGCCATGGCTGTGGCGGGCATCCTTATCGTGTTTACCGTTTACGCAGTGTTTGACGGCAGCCTGGCCGGCGCTTCCCGTGTCCTGTACGAGGACGATCCCGCTGCGATCGGGCCGTTCGGTACCGAGGGCATGATCTGCGCGCTGTCCTGGTATTTCGTGTTCGGCCTGGGACTGGCCGGTCAGCCGCATATCATCACCAAGATGATGATGACGCGGAATCTCGCGGACAACCGTTATGTCCTGCCGGCATCGATCCTCGGCTATGCCTTGTCCGGGCTGCTGTGGATTATGCTGGGTTTTGCCATGCGGGCGCTGGTAATCCAGGGCGCTCACGCACCACTGGGTTCGCCCGACATGGCCGCCGCGGAATTCCTGCAGTTCTATACCCACCCCATCCTGGCAGGAGTCGTCTTTGCCGCGCTGTTTGCGGCGATCATGTCTACTGCCGACGGTTTCCTGAACGTGGGAACCGCCGCGGTTATCCACGATATCCCCATTGCCATACGCGGCCATGCAGTGAGGAATGAACTGTTCTGGGCGCGAGTGGTCACGGTCCTGCTCTCGGTGACGGCTGCAGGTTTTGCCCTGTTTTCCTATTATGTGAATGAACGGCTGGTGGCCATCCTCGGGGTGTTCGGCTGGAGCACCTTCGCGGCCGCGATCGTGCCGGTGGTAGCCCTGGGTTTGAACTGGAAACGGGCTACGGCCGGCGCGGCCTGCGCGGCCATCGTCATCAGCCTGGCGCTCAACCTGTCACTCGAGTTATTTGCAATAGATATCCCCTGGGGCATACACGGCGGGTTTATCGCACTGCTGGTATCCATGATCAGCTTTATCGTGATCTCGCTGTTGCAAACGCCGAAACCGCTGGCAGAAGACATCGATGCCGTCATGGATATGTAACCCCGGGTTCCCTGCCGGGTCCGTTGCCGGGTCAAGCGTACGGCCAGATCTCCAGTCCGTGGATCGCATTCCTGATATCCATGGACAGGTTGACGCTGACGACTGTCTTGTTCGAGTGAAGATCGTATATGGTGATCGTGGAAGGTGAAGAACCGCCCGCGATAAACCTGTCGGACAGCGGACACAGTCCCCGGCCGAACCCCTGCCGGGCAATTTTTGTATCGTCCATCCCGGCAAAGCGGATTTCCTCTTCCGGGTAGCGCTTTATTCTGAACGCCCGGTCGCCCCCATTCCGGCCCACGTAGCGCACACAATCGGATTTTGTGTCGTTGAACAGCACCCCTTCCCTGAACGGCCGGGCGTTATGGCTGCCGGCCGGTAAACTGCAGGCTTCGGATATGCTGAAATCTTTTCCGAGATGCAACATGGCGCCCGTGTGCAGGCCGCTGAAATAGACACCGGTAGCCTGCACGGAAACCATGTTCAGGTGCAGGTTGTTCACAAATTCCGGGCCGTCGCTGGAACATGGGTCGAACTGTTGAAGCTGCCACTCAGAGCGCTGCCGCTCAATGTAAAGGCCCCGGGCAAACTCTTCCTGCGACAGGTTGAACACCAGGATACTGTCATAACCCGTCGAGGTCAGGAACAGCAGGTTGTCCTTTTTGCATATCTCGTGGCAATGCTTGAGATACGGGTTCCTGAATGAACGTTGTATCTGGAAATCCTGGTCATAAACGAACAGTTCATCGCTGGCGGCAATGTAAATCTCGCCATTGTGAAACTCAATGCCGCGCAGGCCCCGGTCCCAGCCGCGCCCGGTAAAATCAATGTCCGAGGTATTCCAGTCCACGTGCTGGAACGCCTCCCGCCGGTCGAAATCCACGGTAAATATCCCGCCATGGCTGTCCCCCTGCCCGCTGCCGCGCACCACCGAGGTGGCGATCAGCTTCGGCAGGTACGGCCTGTTACTCGCCATGCGCCGTATTCAGTAGCCCCGGCCGATATCCACAACGTTCAACATGCGCTCGCCATTGATATAGCGCCGCAGGTTTTCCGTGATGACGATGCGGTTGCGCTCAAAGCCCTGGTCGGTCATATACGAGATATGGGGGGTGATGATGACATTGGGCAGGGTCCACAGTTCATGGCCTTCGGTCAGCGGTTCGGGGTCGGTGACGTCCAGGCCTGCCCCGGCCAGCCTGCCGCTCTTCAGCGCCGCGATCAGCTCTGCGGTATCGGTGTTCCTGCCGCGCCCGATACTGATAAAGTACGCGCCTTGCCTGACCGCGGCAAAGAATTCCCTGCCGAATATCCCCGTCGTTTCCCGGGTCAGGGGCAGGGTATTGACGACCACGTGCGCCTGTGCGGCCAGTTCCGGCAGTTCATCAGACAGACCCACGTAGTCGACAAACTCCGGCCCTTCCCTGCCGGAACGGCGGGTAGCGATGACCCGCATGCCCAGCGCTGCCGCCCGCCTTGCAACTTCTGTCCCGATACCGCCCAGCCCCACGACCAGCATGGTCTTCCCGCTGATTTCGATCATCGGGGAAGGCGTATCAGGCGGTCTCTGCCAGACTTGCTCCTGCTGCAGATGGTGGAAATACTGCAGGTTCCGGGTCAGCATCATAAGCATGGCAATGACGTGCTCCGCTATCGGCGGTCCGGCAGTGTGCTGCGAATTCGTCAGGATGAAATCGGCTTGTTTTGCTTCCGGCGACAGGAGACAACGATCAACGCCGGTCCCGAAATGCTGCAGCCAGCGTAGGTTTTTTGCAATCCTGATCAGTTGCGGGCTGCAGATGCCCAGGATCACTTCCGCCTCCCCAAGTATGGTGATTTGCTCAGCGCTGAATTCCTGGCCGGTAACGGTAACGATTTCAATGCCGTCGCTGACTTTACCCAATGACTCCAGCAGTTCATCGCGCAAGCCCCAGCGCGCGGAAGGTATCATTACGACGATTTTTTCCGGCCTTTCCCACCCGGGTGATTCACGCACAGGCCGTTCAGCTTCATCAAGGCGCAGTTGTTCGATGAGCGCCTGTGTTGCCGGGTCGGGTCCGGCGGCGCCTGCCGGCAGACACGTCAGCATCAATACAACTGCAAATGCGGAGATAAGACTGTTCATGGTCGGGATACTGCCTCCGTTAATGCGCCCCGGCATTTCCACCCGGCGGCACGTAGTCAAAGATAAACGTAATCCTGTCCTCTGCGCCCTTGTTCATCACGCTGTGGACTTTCTGGTTGTTGATTTCATAGGCCTGTCCCACCTCCAGGCGAAACGGGCGGCCGTCGATCATGAAACGGACCCTGGGGTTGGTAGTGATCGGGACATGGATGCGATGACTGAAATGAAATGACGGATGCGCGTCGCGGTGGGGCCTGATTTTACCGCCGGCAAGGAGTTTCGCCGCCATGGCGCGTATGATGGTCCCGCCCGCGGGGTAAAAATCGCTGATGATAGCGTGCATCAACGGCATGGCGACCTCGACCAGCCGGTCCCAGCCGGGCTGCTTGCTCACTTCGATATTGGGCCAGCCCGTCCCGTCCGTGAAAACCAGTACGATGGACTCCGTGTAGCGATGAACGTCGTATTCGTTCTGGCGCTGTTCCTGTTCGTACCAGGCGCCCTGCTCCTGGTCCAGGATGCGCTCGCGCAATGCGTCCATGTCTACCTGACCCAGAGATTTTATCGGTTCACCTATGTCCATCGCACCAGCCTAACAACCAATCAAGAAGACGTCAAAAACCGTACAATTTGCACCATGGCTTCGGTATCAAACCGGCAATAACGCAGCAACTGTTCTTCAAGTTCCGTTTTTCTTGCCGGGGTGGTTTCGGGGTTAATCGCTTCGATGTAGCCATCGGCTGCGGCCATTCCCTCGGCTATTCCCGCCAGCCCGGAGTAATCCATTGCAGCATCAACAGTAGGCGAAACCGCTTTTATGGACCATGACCCCAGCATCTTCGGGTGGTAGTAATGCTGCCTGACTATGGGGTGCAGGTCGACCAGGCGTTCGACGATTCCCGCCAGGCGCGCCGCCAGGTCCGGAAACATCTCGACCAGGCTGTTGATAACGCGTTTCTCATAGTTTGTATACATAAACACCGGCCCGCTCGACCCCAGGCATTCAACCAGTCTTTGCGCCAGCGCGCGCATCGGCGGGTCGCCCGACAAATCCAGGAACTCGTGGTGGCGGATATCCTCAACACCGCCTTCGGTGGCGCCGTAGTCAACATGGCACGACCACTGCACGGGAACGGACTGATATGGACGCATCCCCGCCCAGAAGGGTACGGCAGGTCCTATTGTCTCAAAATCCAGGAAATAGCGCGGGTATCCGAACTGCTCGAAGACCTGTTGCGCGTCCACCGATACATCAGCCTCCCCTTTGCGCGTGGCCGCGTGAATGCGCAAGCGTGTCTCACTGGTGAGCGCGGCTGCGTCCACATCCCTGATATCGCGGCAGCCGGCGTTAACCCAGTCAGCCAGTTCCGCCCTATTGCCGCCCAGGCCCATGACCGGGTATTCTGCCTGCGCCGGCCAGCAATGGGACATGAACGCGCACCCATAGGGGCTGTAACAGTGGCCGCCGACCGGCATTTCCGGGACCGCTCCGGCAATGGCGCTTCGGGCTGCGCTGATCAATTCAACCACCTTGTCCTGGAGTTGCCGCGCCCTGGCCGTCAGGTCCTCTTCAACCAGCAAGCCGCGGTAATCAGCGCCGCCTTCGTACACAAACGCAGTGTCCACGTGGGCAAGGGATATTGTCTTGAGATCCAGGCCGGCGTTCCTGAGCACCCAGTACTGGATGGCGCAATCCACCTCGTGGTGGGCCTTGACGCTGGCGGCTGCTTTCACCTCGATGGCGCGCCAGCCTCCGCCTTCGACCGGCAGCAGGACATCGGCGCGCACAAGCACACCATCAAACTGAAACGTGGCTTCATAGATGGGCGCGTCGTGCCCGTTTGCCACCAGTTCAGCCGTCTGCTCCAGCGCCTCGTTCAATCCAACGGAATAGGGTATATCCACCCCGTCCCCTGAACCGAATACCTGCTTGGCTATTTCCCCCACCTGGTTCCCGGCGGCAAACAACGACTCCGCCATGGAACTGGTCTCGGCCAGTTCCGGGTGATGCGCCTCCAGGTGCAGTTTCTTACCGCACTGCCAGGCCGAGATCAGGCGGGATTTGGAGAGGTAGGGTTTTGTCGGTGAATTCAACTTATATTGTGGCAATCTACTGCCTTTGCATATTTGTTTGATAGTCGCCGGCGCTGGAGAACTTCTGCCGTCTACTTCCCGGCCCATAAAGTCGATATGGGCGCGGCGGTAATCCGGCTTCCGAGCGAGTAGGTGGCGGGGCCGGTGTGGAGCACGACCCCGGCGATAAATTGATCGCTGAGATTATCCCGCAACCATGCCAAGTGACGGGCGTCCTCGCCTGAAGGAGCACTACTTGCCTTGACTTCTATCCCTATGATGCGTTGCCCGCGTAGTTCGGCGACGATGTCTATCTCAATACGTCCCCGCTCCGAGCGGAGGTGGTACAGCCTGGGCCGGGCGGTAGCCACGGTTGCTTCGGCCCGAAATTGAGCAGTCACAAAAGTTTCAAGGAGACGTCCCATCAGCTTGCCGTCACGCATTACCGCCGTAGTGTCAACGCCAAGCGCCCCACCCAGTAACGCAGAGTCGATCAAATAGCGTTTGGGTGACAGGACCAGACGCTTGAGGCGGTTCGAGGTCCAGGCCGGCAGTTCATCAACTACCATCAGGTTCCTGAGCAAGCGTTCGTAGGCCAGCGCAGTCTTGCGGTTGATGCCGGCGGCGTCATAGAGGGTCTTATGTTCGGCAAGGCCGGCGGAGTTGAGCGCATACGCCTCAAAGTAGCGCCCGAGGCGGGCCGGGTCACGGCTGCCGTTGAGCGTCAGCGCGTCGCGGGTTAATAGTTGTTCAACGTAACTTTCCAGCCAGCGCTCGCGCACGCGCCCGGATAATGCCAATGCCGCTTCGGGGAACCCTCCTTGTAATGCCAGGTCGATATAACCGCGTAAATCGGGCGTATCGGAGGCGGGCGCCAGTTCCTCACCGGCAACCAGCCGGTCCACCAGGGGTTGCGCGGCATTGCCTGTCTGTTCGGCGACGGTCAACGGGTACATCGGGACTCGCACCACTCTCCCTGTTCCAGGCCAGGTTTCCGTATCAATATCGGCGCGCACGGACCCGGTCAGCAGGTAACGACCGGGGCGACTGTCAGAGTCCACCGCTCGTTTAACGGCGCCCAGCACCTCCGGCACGGCCTGCCATTCATCGAGCAATACCGGCTCCGGCAGGTCCCGCAGCGCGGCGTCGGGGTTGGCGCGAAACGCTGCGGCTTCATCGGCACGATCAAGCCGCACGACCCTGGCCGCGTACCGGGCAGCCGTAGTCGTTTTGCCTGTGGCCCGGGGTCCCACGACCAGCAGGGCAGGCAATTCGGACAGAAGTTCCACCAGCAGCGGATCTATCAAGCGGGGCCTGTAGGCACTCATCATGCTGGCATGATACCATTTATCTTTGCGTTGAGTACCGTTTTCCCGCAGCCTTGAGTGCCGTTTTCCCGCGCTCTTGAGTACCGTTTTCCCGCAATGCAGTATCCGTAGCGACATTCCTGCGGCCAGCAATAATCTGCGTGGTGCGATTGGTCGGTATTTTAAGCTGGCGCACCAATTTTGACATTTGAGACGTAAACATCCATAATTCTTGCAGATCTAATATCTGATATTATATTTGCAAAATGTATATCCAGCGTTACCTGACCAGCACCATTAAACGGGCGATGACTTCCTTCCCTGTGGTACTGGTAACAGGCGCAAGACAAACCGGTAAGACGACCCTGTTGCGCACCGAGTTCGGCGAATCCCACGAATATATTTCACTGGAGCGACCCGACATACGCAACCGCGCCCTGGCGGACCCAGTCGGCTTTTTTGCACAATACACCAGACCGCTGATCCTCGATGAAATTCAATATGCCCCCGAACTCCTGCATTACATCAAGGAATTGATAGAACCGGAACGCAAGCCCGGCTGGTGGTTGCTGACGGGTTCACAGAACTTTTCCCTGATGCAGGGGGTGAGCCAGACACTCGCCGGCAGGGTGGCCGTTTTGACCCTTGACCCCTTGTCCGTCAGGGAACGGTTGCGACAAGCGCAAGTGACGCCGGAAACCATGCTTGAACGGGTATTCACGGCGGCGCCCCGGACAGCCGGCAATGGTGAAGGACCCACGGTCAACCTTGCCGAATGGTTATTGCAGGGCGGCTTCCCTGAGCCCTGCCTGACTAAACAGGCAGACCGCCGGCTCTGGTTTTCCGGTTACGTGCAAACGTATCTTGAGCGCGACGTCCGGGATTTAACCCAGGTCAGCGACCTGGGCGCTTTCTCCAGGTTCCTCATGCTGGTTGCCGCGCGCACCGGCAACCTGCTGAATATGGCGGATCTCGCCGGTGAAATCGGTATCAGCGCCCCGACGGTAAAGCGCTGGCTGTCCGTGCTGGAAACCAGCCAACTCATCTACCTGTTGCAACCCTATTACAAAAACTTCGGCAAGCGCATCCGCAAAAGCCCGAAACTGTACGTGCTCGACCCCGGTCTGGCGACGTTCCTGCTGGGTTTGCATAGCTGGGAAGCTGTCCTGCAGGGACCGAGTCTGGGTCCGCTGATTGAAACGGCAGTCGTCACTGAGTGGCTGAAACTCTTCCGCCAGCAGGGAGAACAACCCCATGTCTATTACTGGCAGTCCGGCGCAGGCAAAGAAGTGGATTTAATTATCGAACGCGACGGCAGACTGTATGGCATAGAGGTCAAGGCAACGGCAACCCCGACTGCGCAACATGGCAGCGCCCTCAAACGCTGGCTTGAACTTGCCGACTCGAACACCCGGGGCGCGCTTGCCTGTAACGTGGACCGGCCACAAACGTTAAGACCGGATATAAAGGCTGTTCCCTGGCACCTGGGCGGATAGCTCGTCCAAGCCGCGCTCTCAGTAGAAGGTGGTCATGCCAAGGCCGAGAAATATGTCCGTGAATATGGCGAAGAATATAAACAACGCCAGAATCCCATTGGGTAAAAAGTCACCAAGTCTTATGGAGATTTGATCAATGAATTTTCTTGTTGATGATGAACTGTTGCAAACGTGCAAACACGTCGCGACTATTTCGAGATTAAAATATCATGGGCCGGACCGATCATTCGTTCCACCCGCGACCAGCAAAACTGCTACTGTTACTTTTATTGAAGTCAATGATAAATCCTATGCAGTAACGGCCCGCCATGTAATTGAAAGTTTTAGAAATTCCGCTCTGCAGGAAGGGTATGAGGATGAAGGTTACTTGTGTGTCCAGTCCCCGGGTGTAGACATTAATGGTCCTTTTCTGACACCCCCTCCAACAGGGTTGATAACAGCAACTCCCGATATGGCAATTTGTCCGATTGACAAAAAACTTCCTAGTCGCATCAACAAAGAGGCTTTCCAGGTTCTCGCTCAGAACGATGCGAATTGGCCTATCTCTCTGGCGGTGGCCATTGGGTTTCCGACCGATGAAAAACATGATCTACAAAACAGCCACGGTAACCTCAATTTAGCACTATCATGCGTTCATGCTGTAGCTGAAGGAATGGACTCCGACGGATTAAGCGATCAAGTACAGTTCTTCAGCGAGTTATCTGAGATGCCCACAGTTGGAAGCCTCAGCGGAATGAGTGGTGGCCCCGTCTTTTGGAGCGATGGTGCTAGACATGGGCTTCTTGGCTTTGTTAAAGAAGGCCTGGATATCTCCGTGAGTGAATGTGGAGATAAACCAAAGGTCCAGTTCATCTGTCAGCGGGTTGACTACGCTATCATGGAAAGGTGGACGAATTATATCGACAGGAACTGGCAGTCAGAACGGGACAAAATAAATGCGATGTTCTGTGAATTGTGAATTGTCGATATGAGTGCATTAATGGTATAGTGCGGGGTCAGCTATACCGTTGCTTATGAGTTGGATTAAATAACATGTCACACCA
This sequence comes from Gammaproteobacteria bacterium, assembly GCA_026710545.1. Taxonomy (GTDB): domain Bacteria; phylum Pseudomonadota; class Gammaproteobacteria; order Eutrophobiales; family Eutrophobiaceae; genus JAAXHV01. The sequence continues at coordinate 62,750 of JAPOQU010000013.1, forward strand.
GACTACAGGCTCGACTGACCTAACCCGCCGCGCATTGAAGGGTGCCGCGTCTCGGGAGAGTCGCTCCTTTGATTCTACTGTTAAAAAAAATCCGGAGCCAAGGAATATTCCGTCTGGTGGTAGCCCCAGGAAGGTCATCGCCAAAGCGCGAACAAAGTCCGGCCTGAATGACGACGCCGCCATGTCCCTGGCAGTGGAGGAAGTGAGGCGATTGCGCGAAGGTCGATAATCTGTTCAACGCACGTGACCACGCGTCAATGCAGTTGAGACGAGGAAAATCGATGGGACGATGGAGACAGGAGGTCAATGGCAAGGAAGATTGTCATAGTAGACACGAACGTTATTGTTTCAGGCCTGATTGGTTCGGACCCGAACAGTCCGCCTGCACGGATACTTGACGCGATGCTTGAGGGCGACTTTCCGTACGTTATGTCTACTGCCTTGTTCAACGAATATTCCTCAGTATTACGCCGACCGGCTGTTGTCAGGCAACACGGACTGACAGAGCCTGAAGTAGTCCTGTTGCTGACCAACCTGACTGAGAACGCAATCTGGCATGATCCTGTTATCAGTAATATGGCGCCAGACTTCGGTGATAATCATATCTGGGCGTTGCTCGAGAGTCAGCCCCACGCTCTGCTCATAACAGGTGATAAACTGCTCATTGGCAATCCACCGACCGGTGCGATAGTGATTTCGCCTCGAAACGTCATCGAAATGATTTTGGCCTGACCATTCTCAGTAGATGGCGGTCATGCCAAGGGCGAAAAATAAACAGGTATTCACGCCCGTAACCCGGTCAACCGGCATTGGCGCAGGAAAAGAATCAGATATTCTCCCTGAACACATCCAGCCAGGGGCAGGTTTCCTCAACGATCAACTCCAACAGCACCGTCGCCCTGGTCATGGCGCAATACAGAATTTTGCGGGTCCTTTCATTGACTTCCAGTGATTCATCCAGGTCGGTCAGGATGATGACCGGCGCCTGCTGGCCTTTATAGCGGAAGATCGTGTCGAAGATGAGTTCTCCTTGTATTTTTTTCGTCGACCCGGCTCCAGTGGACGCTGTGGAATACAGAATAGTCTGCCGGCAGTTCGGCTTGTAATTTTTTTAACGTGTCTAATTCTGCGGAATTGATATCCGGCATATCGGGGCCGGGTAGGCCTGAGGGGTAGGTTTTGGCCATTCTGTTACAGGTATCCTGGTTGATGGGTCTGACTTACTGCTTGAACAAAAAACGCACCACTTCATCATCTTATCAGTTGATTTAAGCTAACATCATTTTGGACGAGATGCTCGTAACCTTTACACGCACACCGAGCATCTTTTTGATTTGTGTAACATCAACAGGGACAGAATTAATTCTGTCCCAGGCCTGAGTTACATTTCGTCCGGGTGCGCAGAGACCTGAGCATGAGAGTTTAGAGAATCATATGAAATGATAGATGATATGCTGGACCCTAAAGAAGAAATCGATTACCCGGAGGGAAAAATGCCTCAACAGATTCGTATGTGGGAAGTAACGGAGCAAAACACCCTTGCCGAAATTGAAAGCACCCAAGTCAGCCTGGAGAAAGAGTTGGAGGACTGGCTGGAAAACGATATTTCAGTGCTTGATGAAAAACTGTTAGTAATAGGTCGGCAGGTACGCACTGATTATGGTGGTGAGATTGATTTGCTTTGCATCGAAGAGAACGGCGACATCGTAGTCATTGAACTCAAGCGGGGAAAAACTCCTCGAGATGTAGTTGCCCAAGCCATGGACTATGCCTCGTGGGTGAAAGATCTGGATTTTGAACGAATTGAGGAAATAGCATCCAAATATTCCAAACTGAAAGACTCGCTGGAGGATGCTTTTACAAAAAAGTTTCGTGTTGAGGAACTGCCCGAGACACTTAACTCAAGCCATCGCGCATTAATCGTAGCTGAGTCTATGGATGCCGCCACCGAGCGGATTGTACGCTATCTCTCGGAAATGACCGTGCCTGTCAACGTAGCTACCGTGCAGTATTTTGAGGACAATAATGGCAGGAAACTGCTGGCACGAGTGTTCCTGGTTGACCCAGAAGTTGCTAAAGTCCGGGGTTCGTCAAAAAGACGAAAAGGATATGTAACGATTAATGAGCTTCTAGAAACAGCCGAAAATTGCGGCATAGGTGAATTATGCCGTCGGCTAAGAAATAGTATTAAGGAAATCGATAACATCGGACATGAGGCATCATACGCCCGGGCCAATACCCTTAGATTCTACAACAAAGATAGTGATGGTAAGACCCGTACGGTGATGTTCGTCGATTTTTCGTCACCCGAACAATCCGCACAAAAAGAGTTGCGGTTTCTTATACACGTAACCCGGTTCAATGACCTTATAGGCATAAGCAAAGAGAATATGGAAAACTTATTACCCGCCAGCTGGCAGGAAGCTAATGAAGAAGTACGTAAATGGCGAAATAGTTCTGACTATGAAAAGGATTGCGCAGTGGGTTTTAAAGGCGCTTTCCGCACCGAAGAGGAAGTGGATAAATTTATCGGTGGGTTGAAGAAGAGTGTCGGAAAAGGACAAGTTCATAAGTGAAGACCATGTGTGCTGTCCAACATAGAAGTAAATTAGAATTTTATCTGTGAAATATCACGCCTCCGAGGGGTATAACAATGACAGTTTTTGAAGTTTACGAGCCGATAGAAATTCCATTCACGTCAACAAATAATGTCAAGCGGATAAATAGAGACAATACGAACGAGTTTCTTAGGAATCTTGTAGAGGAAGGCATTGATAAAAAGCAGGGATGTTATATTTTTTGTCTACGGACAGGTCGTGGATATAGCCCGTGGTATGTGGGCAAAGCTACCAAAGGAATCCACCAGGAATGTATGCAGGATGGAAAGATTAGACGGTATAACGAAGTTCTCCACGATGGAAAAAAAGGCACACCAGTAATGTTTTTTCTCCTTCCCGGACAAAGGAAAAATAAGGCCCCAACTAACACCATTAATGAGATGGAGAAATTTCTCATAAAGGCCGGATACGAACGGAATAAAGATATAATGAACACACATCATGCTAAAGATGATACCTGGACGATAAAAGGGGTATCTGGAAAATCTGGGAGTGGCCAGTCAAAAAAGGAAGAAAGAGATTTCAAAACAATGCTGAAACTGTAATTTCTTTTGATAGAGAAACATCAACGACTATTCAGCAACAATTTGTAGTCCTATTTTAGGGTTATACCAGTCTGAACCTACAGAAGCTGCTGATAATTCATCAGAATTTCAAGGCGCTTTGCAGGCCAGGCCTGTTCCTATCTGCTATGACACATCCTGACGAGAGAGAACGGGGTCAGGTCGCACAATGCACAGGATGGCAGGGTTACCGGGAATTTGTGTGTGTCCCGAATTACCGCCGCGAATCACAAGCATAGTGGCTTTCACGCCAGATTTTTCAATACCTTTAAAATCATTTACATTGAAAGCTGCGATAGTACTCTCCATCTACAATATCACGATTGAACTCCTTGACAACGACACTGTAAAACACAAAGAACCGGAAATGCGGACATGAAAGAGATATACGATTGGGTTCCATGGTTTCGAGAACTTGCGAAGAAAATCGAAGAAAGGGGCGAAGCATATTTAATTGAAAAGGCGAAGGAGGTGGATTGGGTCAAGAATCCTTCTCTGCTCAATTACGGTGATGAAAACATCGACCCGTTTTCGTTTTTTTATTTTCTGGCGCAAAAAAATACCAAAAAACAGCGAGTCCCTGTGTACCGCAGTGTCCAGGATGTGTTTGAAATTTCTCACCAACTCCATGACGCAGACGGCAGCGAAGTCTTGGGAATTCCTACTCCAACACCCCAGAGCGCAGCCTTGTTTTTTCATGCACAGCAAAAAAGTTTCAATCCTGAGGCATTGTGGAAATTGTATCGACAAGCCGTAAAAGATCTACCTGATATCAGGCCAGAAGACTTTCATGCCGTTTTCAAGATAAAAAATGTTGCAGTTCGCAAACTGACACAAACTCTGTATTTAATTAATCCGCATCGCTTTATTCCTGTTGATCACCATTTTAAATTGGTTATTGATAGATCCGGACAGTATTCGGATGCACAACTGGAGAGGGCGCTGGACAGGTTAATCAATGATATCGCATCAGATGATGGCTTTGTTATATATGAAAAGGAATTAGAGAGGATAAGCCGTATTTTCCCGGAATGTCATTTCTACGAAATAGCCTGGGCTTTTCGTTGCCTTATGTCTTGGCCAATGAGCTCAAGCAGAAACTTTTTTCAAATTAGCTCTCAGGCGTATGGGGAAAATAGAGGAGATTTTTGGGAAGCTGATGGGGATTATGGTTTCGAGAAAAATAACTGGGTTTATGTCGGGGGGCCGGGTGGTCGCAAATCCTGGAAAGAAGCCAAGGACGGGGAGGGCTATCCTCTAACAGAACCTGGTCGAGGTGACATTATTCTTGTCAGAACTGGTCGAACAAGAGGTCGGGCAATAGGCATTGTAGCTCATAATGATTATGCTGAAGCTGGTGGCTTAAATGAGGAGAGCGTAATCCATGTTTTATGGCTAAATAAATCTGAAAATGAATTATCGGGCAACACGCCGATACGTGGCTTTACTCGAGCTGAGCCACATAGTTCCACATATAAAGCTTTCAGGGGTAACCCTGGCTATATACCCACCTTTGAGTTTATCGATAATTTGACCAGAGACTCCATCGAAGAAGACCCCGCGTCATATCCGGGCGACCAGGAGCAGGAACCCAAAATCATGAAAAATCATCCATTGAACCAAATTCTTTTTGGCCCTCCTGGTACAGGCAAAACCTGGAATACGGTGAATTATGCCTTGGCCATAATAGAAGCCAAATCTGTAGAAGACTTAAATAAGGAAGATCGCGAAGAAATAAAAGAGCGGTTCAATAAATTAAAAGAAGCCAGCCAAATTGAAATGGTGACATTTCACCAGAATTACGCCTACGAGGATTTTATTGAAGGTATCAGGCCGGTACTGAAACAGAAAACGGAGGGCGGGGAACAAGGAGATAAACGCGATATCAAGTATGAACTTTCCAAGGGCATTTTTAAGCGAATCGCCAAGCGTGCCAAAAAAAATTCAGGACAAAAATATGTCCTCATCATCGATGAAATCAACCGCGGAAACATCGCCAAAATTTTCGGCGAACTTATCACTCTGATCGAAGAATCCAAACGGCGTGGAAATGATGATGGGGCAACCACTACCCTGCCATATTCCAAGGAATCCTTTAGCATCCCCAAGAACCTTTACATCATCGGTACGATGAATACCGCCGACCGCTCCATTGCCCTGCTGGACACTGCGCTACGACGCCGTTTTGACTTTGTTGAAATGATGCCTAATCCGAAGCATTCCGGGATTAGCACAAATATTGAAGGAGTTAATTGCCGGGAATTACTCGAAAAGATAAATGAGCGTATCCGCGTTTTACATGACCGTGACCACCAAATCGGCCACACATATTTCTTGGATGTAAAGAATATAGATTCATTGGCAAAGACATTCCAAAACAGGATCATACCCCTGTTGCAGGAATATTTTTATGAGAACTGGGAAAAGATAGAGCTGGTGTTGAACAGGAATGGCTTTATTAAAAGAAGAGACGTAGATGAAAGTTTGCTCCGGGATTCAAACCTTGTGGATGCCGACCGCAAAATTTATGAACTGTTGCCTGAAAATGACGATAAATGGAAGAAACCAGATAGCTACAATGACATCTACCAAACTCATAAACAGTCTTCACAAGACGGGCAAGACAATTCGTCTGAGTGAGAAAATATCGTGCCGATCATCAAGGAATATAAAAGCCTGACCACTCTTGAACCTCAGTTGACCGATGAGGAATTCAACGACCTCAAACAATTTGCACTTGATAACCAACGCGACAAGCAGGACAACCACCGACCAGTCCTACAACTACGAAACAATAATGACCTTCGTGCCCAGAACTATGTCGGTATCATTACCACCCGAAAGGGAACTGTACTGGAAATACTTCCCAAGATCGATCTCGGTGACGATAAAAATAATAAGAAAACCAAAGAGATATTTCTCAAAATGCTGCGCACCTGGCGCGGGTTGAGTGAAGCTCAGTTCAGCCAAAGCAACATCAACGCCCTACAGCGGTTCAGCATGCTGGAAGCATTCATCCGGCTGTTCCTGGATAACCTGATATCGCTGACCCAGCGCGGTATAGCAAAGCAATATCAAGCAGTAGAAGACAATCTGGCTTGTCTGAAAGGCCGCCTGCTGTTCCCACAACATCTAGGCAATAACCTTACCAACCAAGCTCGGTTCTACGTGGGATTTGATGAATTCAGCGCCGATAGACCGGCCAACCGCCTGATTAACAGCGCAATCCACAAACTGATACCAATGGTAAGGCAGTCTCAAAATCAACAATTGCTGTATCAACTCAGGCTATGCTTTGACGAAATCCCGTTATCCAGACAATGGCAGACCGATTGGGACAGACACCGTGTTGACCGCACCATGCAGCATTACAATTCGGTCATGCAGTGGGTGGGTCTTTTCCTGTTCGGACATGGATTGACTACTTTCCGGGGCAAACACGTCAATCAATCCCTGCTCTTTCCCATGGAAGAAGTTTTTGAGGACTTTGTTACCCACCACATCAGGAAACACCAGGACCAGTTCAGTGTGAAGGCACAAAGGCCGCAGAGGCCCCTGGCGCACCTTGATGGAACAACTCCAGCTTTCCAAATGAAGCCGGATATCAGTTTGACGCCTTTTGATAAGCCTGACGATGTCAGGTACATCCTGGATACCAAGTGGAAACACATCAATGAAAATGCCAATGACCCGAAGCGCGACATCAGCCAGACCGACATGTACCAGTTATACAGCTACGGCAAAAAATACGGCTGTGAAAAAGTCGCTTTGATTTACCCGAGCACAGATAAATTTAAATTCGAGAACCGTTTGTATTATCGTTTTGATGATAATTTAAGCCTGTATTGTTTCCCCTTTGACGTAGAGCATCCGAAAAAGAGTGTTGGCGAGATAATCTCCAGTCTGCAAAATAAGAGCAGCTTTCACTGAATTTGTGAACAGGAACACTGCTATGAAGCAGGAAACTATCATGACAGGTTCACAGCACATCCTTTTTTGGTTGCAGTCTGTATCGACCAGCTACTTAAGTCGTTTCAGTTGTTTATAAATATCGTCGTCGTTACGCTTGCCTGCGACAAGGACCAGCAACTCCTCGCCTTCGACCCGGTACACAATACGGTATTCCCCCACGTCCACGCGCCGGTTATTCTGTTGACTGCCCCTTAATACCTGGCTGTCGTGGGGTTTCGGATTATTCAATAATGAGAATATCGTGCTGACCACCTGTTTGTATTGTTTGGGCGGGAGTGTTTTGACGAATCGCCCGGTCTGGCGGGATAGCCTGAGAGTCAGGCTCATGCGCGAGCTTGCAGTAATTCCCTGATCTCTGAATCACTCATAAAGCCTTCTTGTTCGGCAGTTCGCGCTTGCAGGTCCCAGAACATATCTTCCAGTTCGCAGAGTTGGTCGTAGCGGCGCTTGGACAAGACAACGCTGGTTACGCGGCCGGACTTCTCAATCACCACGGGCTCCACCTGGGCAACCTCAAGGTAGCGTCCCAGACGATGCTTCAGTTCAGTTGCAGTCACATTCATTTTGGCTGGCTGGTTATTTGTTTTACAATAATAGATTGACTATTTTAGCTGGTTTAGTCATTTTAGTCAATATTTTTTAAAGAGAACGGGGTCAGGTCGCACAATGCACACGACCTGATCATGCAGTGGGTTGAATAAGTTATATTGGTCCGGCCCCATACACTACCAGGAAGCATGAACCATATCCTGGTTGCGAGATGGAATATCGTTTAACTCTTTCCCTATCTTCTTTTGTGCGAGACGCAGTTCATAACTCTTCTGCAAATTCAGCCAGAATACCGCAGAGGTACCGAACCATTTGCCGAGACGCAGTGCAGTATCCGCAGTGACGTTCCTGTGGCCGCCAATAATCTGTGTGATGCGATTAGTCGGTATTTTGAGTTGGCGCGCCAACTCCGCGGCGCTGATGCCAATTTCGGCTAACTCTTCTCCTAAAACAATGCCCGGATGTATTGGAGTTCTGCTCATAAGCGCTTCCTCCTTATCAGTGGTAATCGGTTATCTCAACATTTTCAGGTCCATTCCGGGACCATTTAAAACAAATTCGCCATGTCAGAAGCCGGGCGCGGGCATCGACGCCTGCTCCTGTAGATCAATTACAATCCGGTCAAATTCAGATTGCAAGTTATCCCGAAGGGATTGCGGCAGGCCTCTCAGCGCATCACTGTCCGGTGGATAATCATGCAGGTACGCCTTCAACAGTCGTAATACGGCGATTCCCTGTCTCCCGTCACGCACTTTCTTAACGGGAGACCGGTCCGGCAGTTCCGACAGCCAGAGTTTATGCGCGGCAAACACCCTGGGGTCCGGCACATCGAATACAACGGGCAACCCGTCATTCCCGACCACGGTAGCGCTCACAACGGGCGCTGCGTATAGCCAGTCAAGATTGTGTATCTCGGCTGCGACAAGGTCATTTTTGTACCCAGTGAAGGATGTCTTGGTGGTTTTATGGCCCTGGGTTGGCGCCGGCTTGATCAGGTCCACCATATATCCCTTGGCATTGGCGGCTCGATAGGGCGCTTTTGGCAGGCGATCAAAGGTTCTGTCCGCCTCCTTAAGCAGTGACAGCAATCCTCCGACAGGTTCAATGACGGCGAGATTCAGTTTTCTCTTGACGTCCCACATCAGATCGATGTCCTCAGACGCCAGCAAGGCGGGGTCGAAGTGCACACCGGCCATGTTCTCATAGGCGAACAGCGCGTTGGTTCCGACCACAATGAGCGGATGGGAACCGGTTTTAACCAAGCGGACAGACCGCACAACATCTGCCGTAATTTTCGGTACCCGGTTGATCCCTGCCGCGACACAAAACCCGCGCTGCTGCGTTAACCTGTCCAGCAGCGATTTCCGTTTCTCGCCAAGTTCGGCTTTTCTGGCATGGTAATTGTCGTATATCTCCTGAGTCCGTGCATCCCTTGCGCCAAGGCTTTTTCCGTCGCCGCGGCTGTTTCGCTGCCTGAACAGGTATTCCTTCCCGTTGACTTTTTTCCACCTCATGGTGCCCCGATAGCTGCGGAAATCGGAGTCCACTGACAGGTAAGCTTCGTACAATTGAGACACGTCAATCAGGATACGTCGTGAATTTTCGTTTATCTCATTGATGTTCATGGTTTTTGCCTTAAAAAGTATATTTACCAATATTTTAAGGATAAAATGAGTATAAATCAATACTTACGGAATTTTAGCGCAGGATGCTTCCCTACACCAAAAAATCTCCCGTATCCAGCAGGGTGGTGCGGGAGAACGCGGGAAGACAGGGTCAGGCCGCACAATGCACATGATTGTAATTCCGCCTCTAACCGCTATGGAAATGATTCTGGCCTGACCAGGACATTCGCCCGATTATTTTCTGCCATTGCCGGACCAAGCCGGATCTCCTGTTCCCGGGACCCGGGTAAATCATATCATCACTCTGCGACACAATCTGACGCATAGCTGAGTAGAATGACTTTATACATCGCACCGGAAACGGTTTGATAAACATACCCATCACAACTCTTACAGGTGGTTTTATGAGCAAATTCCATTCGCAGGACGAACCAGTCACTCAGGACAGTATGGAACCCCTGGTACAACTCTGGTTGCTGCGCCTGCTGATTCGATTTGGCGCATTCAAGAAACATTACTGCAATAACCGCAGTCGCTACTCTGATGATGAGCTGATTTTTTCCCTGGCGGAGATATTCGCGATTGATATGGAACCTTGTATGGTGGAAGACGACGACATTGACTACAAGGAGGTACTCAAGCGTTTGGACAAGTTATATGTAAGCGCTGAAAAAAAATCAAACCTCGCCACAACCCCCAAGTGCCTGGCCGGCAACGTCCGGTGCCTTTCAGCGCTTGCCGGGTTGTCTGCAACGGATTGCCGCATTCTGGAATTCGCCATTCTTATCCGCACTGAGGAGACCCTGGAGAAGGTCAGCGACCTGCTCGGTGACCTGATGTCGAAACAGGTATTCAAGGTTTTGTCGGTGGCGCTGGACCTGCCGCAGCTTGAGGTCAGTAACTCATTGGGCAAAAAGGGGGCTTTGGCCAGGTCCGGGCTGTTGTCACTTGATCGAAGCTGTGCGAATAATTTGAAAGACAAACTGGATTTACTGTCTCCCGGTTTTGCGGATATCGTGGTATCGTCAGGTGCGAACCCTGTGCACTTGTTGCGAGACGTCGTCTCTCCAGCTTCTCCTCCGCACCTGACAATCGCTGATTACCCGCATCTTGAAAAAGAACTTCGCGTTCTTCTCCCGTATCTTAAGGAAGCTGTCACGACCGGGCGCAAAGGCGTGAACATTTTATTGTACGGCGACCCCGGCACCGGCAAGAGCCAACTGGCTAAAATCCTGGCTGCTGAGACAGCCTGTGAACTGTTCGAGGTTGCCAGCGAGGATGATGACGGCGACCCGCGCATAGGTGGGTTGCGCCTGCGCGCATTTCAGGCTTCACAAAACATTCTTTCAAACCGGAACATGATGATCCTGTTCGATGAAATAGAAGATGTTTTCGATTACGGCGAATCCTGGGATTTCGGTATGCTGTTTGCTCCTGTAAAAACCAGGAACAACCCCAAAGCCTGGTTCAACCGTGCACTGGAAGAGAATTCAGTTCCCACATTCTGGCTGGGAAATTCCATCAATGGACTGGACCCTGCGTTTATTCGCCGCTTTGATATGATCATCAGGCTACCGGTTCCACCCAGGAGACAGCGGCAAAAAATCATTCGTGCAAGCTGTTCGGACCTGCTCTGCGAACAAGACATCGAGCGCATATCTGCCGTAGACGCCCTGTCTCCGGCGGTCGTAAACCGGGCCAGTTCCGTCATCGATGCGATCAAGGATGAACTGGCGCAGACAAGCCGGGCTTCGGCGCTTGAATTGATCATCAACAACACCCTCGAAGCGCAGGGACACCAGCGCATACAACGCTACGACCCGAACCGGCTGCCGGAGACCTACGACCCTGCATTCATCCACACTGACACCGACGTAGAAAGCATTGCTACAGGACTGAAGAAGACAAAAACCGGACGACTCTGCCTTTACGGGCCGCCAGGTACGGGCAAGACTGCCTACGGGCGCTGGCTGGCGGAGCAACTGGAGCTTCCCCTGCTCGTCAAACGCGGCTCGGATCTGATATCCATGTGGGTAGGCGAGACCGAGAAGAATATCGCCGGGTGCTTCCGGCAGGCGGAGACGGAGGGAGCCATACTGCTGATCGATGAGATCGAGGGTTTTCTCCAGGACCGGCGTGAGGCGAAACATAGCTGGGAGGTCACCGGCGTCAATGAGATGCTGACTCAAACGGAATCTTTTGCCGGAATATTCATTGCTTCAACCAACCTGCGGGACAACCTGGACCAGGCCGCGCTGCGGCGGTTCGACCTGAAGATAAAATTTGACTACCTGCTGCCGCAACAGTCCCGGGCCTTGCTGGAAAGTTACTGCGATACGCTGAACCTGGATACCCCTGACAATGCGCTGAGGGTCCGTCTGGGTCGTTTGCACAACCTCACGCCAGGGGATTTTGCTGCCATTGTGCGCCGGCACCGGTTCAAGCCGCTCTGCTCAGCCGCGGACATGGTGTCCGCGCTGGAAGAGGAATGCGGCCTCAAGGAAAACTTCAAACGCCCTATCGGGTTTTGCTGATATTATCCGAACCGGCAATATCACAATGTGGAGTTTGAAGAGCATGGCCAAACGTCCTGGCAACCAGGAAACACTGGTGTTTGCGCTGGAGTTGTTGCGCCGCATACCCCGCACAAGAAAAATAACAGCGAAAAAGTTGCAGGAGCAATTACAGGAAGCGGGACTGAAAAAAGATCTTCGTACCGTCCAGCGACAATTGAAACTGCTGAGCGAGCGATTTGACATCGAGTGTGACGACGAGGGCAAACCTTACGGTTACCGCTGGAAAGAGCAGTCCGAAGGGTTCTGCGTACCGCGGCTGAATTTGCAGGACTCCCTGCTGCTGACCCTGGCGGAACAATACCTGCGTGCGCTCCTGCCGGCGAGGCTGATGCGATCGATGGAAGGATTCTTTTCCCAGGCACGGTACGAACTGAAGTATCACGACGGACAGCGTCCGGAGCAGGAGTGGCTCTCTAAAGTGCGCATCGTCGACACTACGCAGCCTCTGCTGCCGCCGAAGATAAAACCCGGGGTGTTTGAAGCCGCCAGCAATGCCTTGTATGAAAACAAGTGGCTGAAACTGAATTATGAGAATGCACAAGGCTGGCGGGACGAGTACCGGGTCATGCCCCTGGGCCTGGCCCAGCAGGGACCCCGGCTCTACCTGGTGTGCCGCTTCGAGGGCTTCGACAACGAACGCAGCCTGGCCCTGCACCGGATCATTTCCGCGGAAGCATCAATAATGAGTTTTGAGCGCCCGCCGGAATTTGACCTGAAGAAATATGATGATGACGGCCGCTTCGGTTTCGGCGAGGGCGAGCGCATCAGGCTCACGTTCAGGATCAATAAACCAAACGGGTTTCACCTACTTGAGTCGCCGTTATCCGAAGATCAGGAAGTGAAGGAACTGGACGACGAGTACGAGATCACCGCCACTGTTGTCGATACCGAACAACTGAATTGGTGGCTGCGGGGGTTTGGGGATACACTGAGTGGTGTTCAAAAGAATGTGTTGAGACAAAAAGATACGGGAGAGTAAACATGTGTGAAGCTACTGACAAACCAAATATTTTTAAATATGCAACTAAAGAACTTTCACAGGACGCGGTTATCTGCTGGCTCATCGAATGGTCATCTTATGACGGGCAGGGACACGAGAAACTACGAGAATGTGGTCAACAATTTGTCAAAGCCCTGTTTGCTAAACATGATAAGAAAGTTCCTGAGAATTGTGGGAAGCCGGAAATCTGGCGGCAGGACAACAATATTGACGTGCTTGTAAGCATTGGGGAATACGTGCTGTTAATTGAGGATAAAACGGGTACGGGTGATCATAGTCGTCAGCTTGAAAGGTACTATCGGCTGGTGTGTGAAGGAAAAACTCAAGCAAAAGAAAAAGATGATAGCAAAAACATATTGCCTATCTACCTGAAGACTGGTAATCAGTCATTTTTTGATAGTCTGAGAATTGAGAATTTAACTCCATATCCATATAAGGTCTTTAATCGTTGTGATCTTTTGAAAGTGGTCGAGCCTTATCAAGGTGCACACCCTATACTTGATGACTTCAGGGACCTTCTGAAATGCTTGGAAGACGATACGCAAAGCTATAGGGAATGGCGAGAAGACGGCAATGGAAAAGTAAGTTACCGGTCATGTGAGGGTTTCTTCCGCGAACTCGAAAACCAACTTTGTGTGCTTAACAGTGATAGTGGATTAGTGGGTTTTGATAACAAAGACAGTGTCAAACCTGCCCAAAATACTTTGAGACCAAACGGCTACCCTTTTTGGGGATGGGGTTGGGTTGCTAATCGAGCTGGCGGTTTTGCGGGTTTCTGGTGGTATTACAAAACTGTGAAATCCTGCGGGCACGATGTTGACATTTATCTGCAGTTGGAGATCAAACTGGACAAACCGGATGCTAGGAACCCCAACAAACTTAATAACCGTAAACTTTGTTTTAAAGTGGATACAAAAGGATTAAATAACGATCTATCCCAAGTTAAACAGGATTGCCATACGCGAATCATAAAATCCGGGAAGTTAGAGTCTTCAGTCGGACTTGCACGCAAACCAAACCGAATGAGAACAGGAAACACAATGACTGTTGCACAATGGAACGACAGTGACAGACAAAACCCTTGGCTGATATTCAAACCAAATGGCGGACCGGATATCCCAGAAACCGTCAATAACCTCATTAAGGCGCAAAGCATACTGGACAGGGTGGGGGGTAATATCAAGTAATCAGCATTTTGGGAATAACTTCAGGTAATTCCATAATGCATGTTTATGGGGTCAGGTCGCACAATGCACAATTCTTAGCAGACATATGCATTGTGCAACCTGACCCCGTATTGCAATGCAACCGCCCACAGGGGGCCAGATGATTAGTCCGTTGCGCCAGGCAGGAAAGTTGGAACGTGCCCAAGGCTGCCTCCTCGGACAGCTCGCCGGCGATGCGTTGGGAAGCTTGGTCGAATTTCAGACGCCCGAACAGATCCGGCGGGAATATCCCAACGGCGTCCGGGAACTTGCCGACGGGGGACCCTGGAACACGATTGCCGGCCAACCGACTGACGATTCAGAGATGGCGCTGTTGCTGGCCCGCATGCTGGCGGACCAGGGGCGATATGACCCCGGGGAAGCCAGGAAGGCTTACCTGTTCTGGCTGGACTCCGGGCCCTTCGATCGCGGCATGACCATTTCCGGAGGCCTGCGGGGTCGTCCCAATCCGGACAGCCAGGCAAACGGCGCGCTGATGCGGATCAGCCCGCTGGGCATCTTCGGCGCCGACCATGATTCGGAGCACGTGGCCGAGTGGGCCCGACAGGATGCCGCGATCACCCATCCCCATCCGGTTTGCCGGCAAGCCAACGCATTATTCACAATGGCGATTGCCCATGCCGTCCGGCAGGGGTGTGACGCCCGCAGTCTGTACGAGCAGGTCGTGACCTGGGCGGAAGACATGGAGGTGGATGGGAGCCTGCTGGAGGCGGTCCGAGGTGCAGCCGAAGCGCCGCCCGCCGACTATGTCCACTTGCAGGGGTGGGTCCTGACAGCATTCCGCAACGCCCTGTGGCAACTTCTGCACGCCCCGAATCTGGAGGAAGCCGTCGTGGACACCGTTATGCGCGGCGGAGACACCGATACCAACGCCGCCATCTGCGGCGCGCTTCTTGGCGCGGTGTGGGGCCGGAACGCGATTCCCGACCAATGGACCGAATGCGTGCTGAACTGCCGCCCTGCGGCCGGACAACCGCATGTGCATCGTCCTCGCCCCGAGTGTTTCTGGCCCGTGGACGCTTTGGAGCTGGCGGAGCGAATCTAACGTCGATTACCTGGCCAAGTCTCGTGTACATGATGTGTTGGGTAATTCCGGGGACACAACTCTTAATTCCGATCTATTGATACAGTAAACCAGCAAGGAACATGTTATCCCGGCATTCCCTCCACGATAAGCCAAGGCAGAAACACGACAGAACATAAGTGGTGTATTCCCAGGATTCCACCCCGAGAATGTCACTGCCTTATCCTGTAAACTGAACCTGATTGACCTATAATTGAAAACATGGAGGCCGCAACGATGCAACCGCTCATAGAAGCCCTGACAATTATCATCCCCCTTACCACGATCATGGTGACGCTGTTTGCCTGGTTGCGTCAGGACATCAAGGCGCAAGGCGAACGTCTCGATAAACGCATTGATATACAAAGCAAGGAATTAAACGAGGCGATCAAAGCTCAAGGAAACGAACTATGCCAAGACATCAAAACACAAGGGAACATGCTCCGCCAGGAAATCAAAGCGCAAGGCGAACGTTCCGATAAACGCACCGATGAGCAGGGCAAGGATATCAGGACATTGATCGCTGAGGTTTCCGCCCTCA
>JAPOQU010000014.1 GCA_026710545.1 Gammaproteobacteria bacterium
GGGAAAGAGGCGAGAGATCACGAACAAGGGCAAACTATAGCCCAACACTATTGAGTAAGGCACTGTAAACAGGCAAAATCTATTATCAAGACCCGTTTCAAATCTCTAACGCGGGATTTGGGTATATGACACGCGCTGTCATCTTGGTTTTGTCGATTCCGGTTTATTGATACCTCAACCTTTACCCGGGCCATTGCGCTTGTGTAACACCGACCCCTCTTCGGTTGGATTATTTGTAGACCGAAGCAGCGACAACTGGCTGCCGGAAGTGGCGCTGCAGTGGGACATGAATGAAGATATCATGCTGTACGCCAAGTGGGGCGAGAGCGCCAAGTCAGGTGGTTTTACCTCCGCCCAGAGAACCGCTCCGGGCGGGATGCCCTTTGCACCCGAAGATCAGGAGTACCAGGATGAAGAGGCTACAGGCTACGAAGTCGGTTTCAAGTCCCGCCTGCTCAATAATTCCGCTGAACTGAATGTGGCCTTCTACCGCACCGAGTTTGATGACTTGCAGGTGAACTCATTCACACCGTCCGGCGCGGTTATCGTACAGCGTGTGACCAACGCCGCCTCTGCCGTATCACAGGGCATCGAAGTGGATGGACGCTGGCAGGCCGGCGACTGGTTGTTACTGGGCGGCTCATTCGCCTACACCGATGCGGAATACGACAACTTCGTGAATGGAACCTGTAATTTTGCCAGCGGTATGACCAGTCCCTGCGATCAGTCTGACCGGCCTTTACCCCTCGCGCCCGAGTGGACCGGCAATATTTACGCCAACACCAGCTTTCCTGTTGCCGATAGCATTAACGCTATTGCGCACCTGAACGTGTCTTTCAGTGACGAGTTCTATACCGATGCCTCGCTGGAACCGGCAGGCTTGCAGGACTCCTATGCAAAACTGTCTGCGCGCATCGGCGTTGAAGCAGCAGACGGCAAGTGGAGCCTGGCCATGGTAGGCCGCAACCTGACGGATGAGAAAGTGTTATCCAGTTCACAGAGTTTCCTGGCGTCCCTGTTTCAGACAACCTACCTTGGATACCTGGAGCCGCCCAGGACGATCATGATCCAGGGGAATTACCGGTTCGGCGGCGAATAATCATTTTAATCGTCTGCGGGGACGGATTTGAAATCCGCCCCCTCTACAGCCAGGTATCAAGGAGATATCCATGATCAGGCTCGATTATTATATAAGGCGCAAAACCGGCGTCAGCCCGCAGAATTTTAAAAACTGGTGGACCGGCCTGCATGCCGATTTATGGCGCAATCACGCAGAGACGCTGGGTATCAGACGCCACGTGCAACTGGTGGGTGATCCTGAAAACCCCATCGGCATCGGTTACCGCAAGGCCTATGATGCCACCGGCGAACCTTTCGATGGCCTGGCCACAACCTGCTGGGCGGATATCCGCATACTACAGGCTGCGCTGGAAACCCCTGCCGGACAGGTGGCGTACCAGGAAATACTGGCGGACGAACTGGGACATATCGATACTTCCCGTTGCCGTTTGTCCTTCGGCGTAAACCATGCCGTGATTTTTCCGCGGGAGAAAATCGAGGCAACAAAAGAAACTGACTATACCCGGGTGGCCTACTTCCCCGATGCCCTGCCCGACCTGGTTATCCCTGAAGTGCATCGCCACTGGATTGCGGTACATGGCGGCCTGACCCAGGACTATGCGCCCAACTCCCCAAATGCCAAGTACATACAGGTGCATTGTTGCGAGAATGAACTGGCATCAAGAATGCGTACCGACCGGAACATGGCGAAAAATGACCGGCATTTCGGACACGCCGAGGTCTGGACCTCGCCCGCTGACCAGGAACGGGCTGCCAATAACCCCAGGCGCCAGGAACTGTTCCCGCTCTATATTGAAGACATCGAAAATTTTGCCGATTCACGCACCGGATACCTGCTCGCCGGCAAGGATCATTACGTGGTGAACAACGAGATTTACACTTCACCCCTGCCGAAACCCCGTTTAGGATATTTGGGGGCAGAGTAAAAATATTGCGTAACTCAGGCCGGGGACAGAATTAATTCTGTCCCTGTTGATGTTACACAGCAAATATTATAATCATTACTCTTATCCCATATACCTGACAGTATCATGAGCGTACAAATCGACATGAGCGGCAAGGTCGCGCTGATCACCGGCGCGGCGCGGGGCATCGGCGCGGCGACTGCGCGGGCATTCGCCGAGGCAGGCGCGAACCTGGTGCTGACGGATAAGTTGGAGGGGGTGAAGCAGGTTGCTGCCGGCCTGGAAAGCTACGGTATCAAAGCGATGACCTGCGTTACGGATATTTCCAGACCGGAGAACTGCGGAACAGTGGTCAGCACGGCAATGTCTGAATTCGGCCGGCTGGATTATGCCTTCAATAACGCGGGCATCGGTTCTTCACCGGCTCCCGTGGGCGAGATGGCGGACGAGGACTGGCACCGGATTATGGATGTCAACCTGAACGCGGTGTATTACTGCATCAAGCACCAGGTGCCCGCGATGCTTGCCGATGGCGGCGGCGTCATCATCAACAACAGTTCTTTCTGCGGCGTCGCCCCGCTCCAGGATTCCAGTATCGAATACACATCCGCCAAGCACGGCGTCATCGGCCTGACCCGGCAGGTCGCCCTGAACCACGCGGCCGAGGGCATCCGTTGCATCGCAGTGTGTCCGGGTTTTATCATGACGCCGCTGACGGACGCCGACCAGGGAAGCCCCATAAGCAAGGAAACCCGGGAGTGGATGCTTAACCGTACTCCCCAGGGCCGCCTGGGACAACCGGAAGACGTCGCCAGGGTCGTCCGCATGCTGTGTTCGGAGGAAGCGGCTTACATCAACGGCGCGTGGATCCCGGTGGACGGGGGCCTGCTGTTGTCCTGAAACAGTGCCCATCCCAAAATCAGGTATTTCAGGTATATCAAATTGAAAGGGTATGGATTCTCCCCTTCTCAAGATTATGTATTTTATTTATCAAAGAAGGAATTAATTTGGTTAACTCCTCATATTTGTTGGAAACAGCATCCAATACAACAACAGCGATATCATAATTTTCTATAGTCTGCTGATGTTGCAGGTTTTTATCTACCGTAATAAAAAGGTTGAATTCACCTGATGCCAATTGAAGTAAATCACCATTGCGTTTTCCTGCCCATCCTATTTCCGGAACAGTTTTTACGTCGAATGCTGATAAGTCAAATTTAAGGCGCCTGGGAATGGATTCGTCAAGCAGCAACTTCATTGGTCAATGCGTGTTTTGCCTGTTCAAGCGCCATAATCGCTTGTTCACGACTGACTGTAGGAAAGTCTTCAAGAAAGGTATTCAGGGTTTCGCCACTCTCAAGATAGTCCATCATTGTTTGAAACGGCACTCGGGTGCCATAAAAAACACAAGCTCCACTCATGATATCTGAGTTTGATACAATCACTTTCATCTCATCCACAATATCAACACCAGTATGATTAGTAAGTTTCTGTCTGATGATTATATCCTGTCAGTAACTACAACAAAAAAAGCCTTTTTAGGCAAGTGTTACCCCAAGGCGAGCAAGGTGTTTTGAATGCGTAAGCTTTGTTTTAATAGAACTGATGGACTCCCGGGTTTCTATTGCCGTGGAACTGGCAATAGAGCGAACCCGCATTTTGCGTGCAATCTTTGCATTACCAAGATACGTATTTTTCAAGACAAGCGAATTTGATTTCATGATGAAAAGTATAGCGCAATTTGCAGTTTACCTGGGAGAAGTCGTGTGTTCACAACGATGAGTTTTAACGCGCAGCGATTTGATAATTTTCACTCTCTTAAAATTATCTGTCAGGCCAATTCCAGGAAACCGGAATGAAGGAACTGTCAGGAAAAGTTGCCGTTGTCACGGGCGCTGCACGGGGCATTGGCATTGTGCGAACAGTTTGCGCAGGCGGAGATGAAGCTAGTACTTGCCGATATTGAAGCCGCCGGGCTGAAGTCAGCCCTTGACTAGTTATACGGATCTCTGGAAACGAACCACCATTTCACTTGATCCCGTCAGGCACGAACCCGTGTTGCGGGAGATGGAGAATGATGATGAAAAAAACCTGTATTTTTTTGGCGAAACAGTGGGCCTGCTGGTATTGATGTGTTGCGCAGGAAAACCGGTCTTCCCGTGTTCGACCCCATTGATATGGCGCGCTGGGTTCACGGTATGGTAGCAGACCGGCCGTCCGATTCATGATGTTCCTGCCCCTGAATTGATACTTTCGGGTGATGTATAAAGGCAAAAAATACGTTACTGTTTGAATTCAGGCCACGGCGTTTGCCGAAATAGGAGGAGAACAAAATATGAGTAACAAACCAGTCGTCGTCTACGGCGCCAGCGGCTATACCGGCCGCCTGGTATGCGAATACTTGAGACAATACCAGATCCCCTTTGTCGCCGCGGGCCGCAACAGGGAGCGCCTGGAAAAGATCATGTCCATGGTGCCCGGCATCGAAACCGCGGACTATGAGATTGCGGAGGTAGAGCACAGCGTTCAAGGACTGGCTGACCTGTTCAAAGGTGCTGAGGTGGTCTGCAACGTGATAGGCCCCTTCGAGTACCTCGGCGAACCGGTCGTGGAAGCCGCGTTGAAAGCGGGCTGCCATTATATAGATACGACCGGCGAGCCGGCGTTCATCAAATCTGTTAAAGCGAAATTCGGCAGCCTTTATGCTGATGCCGGCCTCGCCCTGGCGCCCAGCGTCGCCTATATGTATGCGCCCCTGGACATCTGTGCCCGTTACTGCCTGGAAAAAGAGGGCATAGACAGCCTGGAGGCCGTGGCCTCGGCCACCGCCATCCCCACCTATGCGTCCACCCAATCCATTTTTGCCCTGTTCAAGGAACCGGCGACATTCCTGGAGAATAACCGCATAGTGGAATGGCCGGCGGCCAGGGGTTACGAGGTGATGGTGTCGGGCCACGCCATTACCCAGTTTGCCCATCCCTGGGGAGGGGGAGGCCTGCCGATCTGGTTCGAGGACGACTACCGGGTGCGCAACTGCAGGCAATTGACCAGTTTTACCAACCGGCCCATGTTCGAGGCCGTGGTAAATATTCACAAACACTATGAGGAGAATATCAAGCCCCTGCCCAGAGAGGAGCAGGAAAAGGCCTTGAGTGAGCTCGCCGCGGGGATGCAACCGGGAGAGCCGCCCCGGGAGAACATGTTGATCCACCGCACCAGCGACCAGGTGGTGGGTACGGGCAGCTCCGCGCAACGCACGGTCGTGTTGCGCAGCGGACCGGCCTACCACCAGACCGGTATCTTCCAGGCGGCCGCGGCCAACAAGTTGCTGCACGATGGTACTGACAAGGCTGGTTTTGCCTCACCCTGCGAAGTGGCTGGTCACCGTTACCTGCTGGGTGAGTTGAAAAATTTTCTGCCCACTGAACTGGAAATCAGCTAACACATCGCGATGCGCATTATCGACTTCTTCGACCAGGGCGTTCGCTATTACACCGACAAGGTAGCTATTGTCGACAACAACAGCCGCCATACCTACGCGGAGGCAGACCGGCAGGTACACCGGATTGCCGCGGCCATTCACGGCAACGGTTTCGGCAAGGGAACCCGCATCGGTGTGTATTCGCCCAATTCAAACGCTGCCTGGCTGGCATTACTGGCCCTGATGCGGGCGGAAGGGGTGTGGTTGCCGATCAACCCGCGCAATAATGCTGCCACCAATATCGACCTGGGCAGCCGGTTCGGTATGGACATGCTGTTCTACGATTCCTGTTTCAATGAACAGGTGCAGGAGATACAGGCGGCAGTGCCCGGAATAAGGGAATTTGTCTGTATTGAAGGCGCGGGGAGCGTCGGCAGGGGACTGGCTGAATTTACCGGGGGACACGGTGACTATCACCAGACAGGTCCTCAGCAGGCAGGTGAACTGGCTGCGATATTCCCCACCGGCGGCACCACCGGCAAATCCAAGGGGGTGCTGATGAACCATGAGGCCCTGGAAACATTCGCAGCGAATTATTACGCACATTTCTCATACCGTGAGGATAGCGTAAATCTGGTAGTCGCGCCGATGACCCATGCTGCCGGTATCATGGGTTGCCTTCATTTCATGCGCGGCGGCAAGAACGTGGTGGTCAAAAACGTGGACCCGCTGTCGATCATGCAGGATATTCAGACGCACAGGGTGACGCACCTGTTCCTGCCGCCCACGCTGATGTACATGATGCTCGCCCATCCGGACGTGGGGAAATATGACTACTCGTCCCTGCAGCATTTCGTCGTCGGCGCTGCCCCCCCCTCCCTGGAAAAACTCAAGGAGGCGGTAGCGGTATTCGGGCGCTGCATGTCAGAAGCCTACGGCCAGGTTGAGGCCCCGGCCGCCATTACCCTGAAAGCGCCCTGGGATTACCTGGACGAGCGCGGCAACATCAATGAACAACGATTAAAAAGCATCGGCCGGCCGGCTTGTTTCAACCAGGTGAAGATTCTCGACAAGGATGAAAGTGAAGTTCCTCGCGGGGAACCGGGTGAAATCTGTGTCAAAGGCCGCCTGGTCACGCTCGGATACCTTGACAACCCGGTAGCCACCGCGGAATCATTCCGCAACGGCTGGTTGTGGACCGGAGACATAGGGATTATGGATAATAACGGTTATATCAACATAGTAGACCGCAGGAAGGACATGATCATCAGCGGCGGCTTCAACATCTATCCCAACGAAGTGGAGCAGGTGTTGATGGAACATCATGCAGTACAGGAAGCGGCCGTCATCGGTATTCCCAGCGAGAAATGGGGAGAAGCGGTAAAAGGCATCATTCAATTGCGACCAGGACGGCAGGTAAGTGAACACGAACTGATTGCCCTGGCAAAAGAAAAACTGGGCAGCGTCAAAGCGCCGAAAAGCATCGACTTTATCGAAGAGTTCCCCAAGAGCGCGGCAGGAAAAGTATTGAAAACCGAACTGCGCAAACCTTATTGGCAGGGCAGGGAAAGAGCTGTAAATTAGCTTGCCAGCATACCGCCGTCAACTTGCAGATAGGCGCCATTTACGTATGCGGCATCCTCCGAACACAGCATTCGCACCACATTGCCGATATCTTCCGGCTGTCCAAGCCGTCCTTGTGGAATACGGGCGATTAGCCCTTCTCTGGCTTCACCCTGCAGGCTGGCTTGCGTCATCGCTGTCTCAATAAAACCCGGGCCGATAGCGACACAACGAATACCTTTACCGGCATACTCCAGAGCGGTTGAACGGGTAAGTCCGACGATGCCATGTTTTGCGGCCACATAGTGGGAGAAGCCGGCTACCGGGCGCATGCCGCAGATGGAAGAGGTATTAATTATAACGCCTCTTCCCGTTTCCAGCATGGCGATGACCTCATATTTAATACAGTGGAAAACGCTGCTCAAATTAACCGCTATCATCCTGTCCCAGTTGTCTCTGGTTATTTCGTGGAGAGATACGGGATCCCCGCCAATTCCTGCGTTATTAAAAGCAAAATCCAGGCGCCCGTATTCTGATACAGCCAGTTTGACCATTGCCTCGCACTCTTCAGGCCTGGAAACATCTGTTATCCTGGCTTTTGCAGTACCGCCTGCTGCTTCAATATTACCGGCAAGATCCTTCACCTCTTCCAGGATGTCAGTGAGTACGACTGTTGCGCCTGCATCGGCCAATGCTCTCGCCGCGGCCGCGCCAATGCCTCGAGCAGCTCCTGAAATAACAGCTACTTTTCCACTGAAATCAATTTCTGTACTCATAGCACTCTTCCCTGTTTACATTAGCCTCATTAGTTTTCGTGATTCTCAGATCCGAATGTCACAGCGTTAATTTAATCCAGGCTGAACAGGGTCGGGAGTGGTTCGGTAATAACAGGTTCGTCCAGAATTATATGTTCTCTTGTTCCCAGGTAGTGAGACAATCCAGGGTTTACAAAAAGTTCAATATCCTCAGTCAACATGTGCATCATGCGTTCAGCTTCAGGATCATTCATAGCGTCAGGGGCAGAGCGTGCGAGCCATGCCTCAGCCTGACCTATATTGGTATCCAGATTTTCAAACTCATCGCCCAGCAAAGATTTAAAATCATCAATAACTTTGGATTCGACGCGATGACCCTGTATGTACTTATCAAAAGGCAAACGCTTTATGAACTGGCGCGCCAGAGTGCCATGACAGTTTATCCAGTGTAATTGGGCCTGGGCCAGAGACAATCCCGGCAGACGTTGCGGCACATAGAACACCTTCATATAGTTTGTGTCATCGGTTGCCACATAGCTCTCACGAGAAAAAACCTGAGGAATTTCAATGGAAAGCCAGTAATCGGATCGTGAAAAGTTAACGTAGCTATTACAGGATTTGTGTAAATCAATTATTTCATTACGGACTTCTCTGCGGGCAAGACCTGATTTAAAAAGTTCGAAGTCATTAATATGCATCTGATCGACGAAATCATACCCATCCGTTGCGGTGCCGTATATTTGAACAAGTAGTTTGTGTAGTTCATCTTCAAACAGGGTTTCGCATTTCACGTACTTGCGGATGCCCAGTTCACCTGCCAATTGCAAACTTTTTTCACTATGTTCATTCAACCAGAAATTTCTGAAATCATCCGGAGATATATCATCATGCTTGCGAACGACGTAGTTAAGGGTAATCATTGTTGAAATATTTCCACATTATTTATGTGTGCGCGGATTCCAGATATACGGATTAAATTGCATAACCGCCATCCACCTTGATTTCCACACCTGTAGAGAAACCGGATGCATCGGAGGCCAGGTATAATACGGCGTAGGCAACCTCTTCAGGGATACCCAGACGCCCCATGGGATGCTGTCTTATAATCTCTTCGTTCATGGCTTTTATATCCCCTTCCATGAAGGTGTCTGCCCATGACTTCATTGCTGCCTGAGACATGGGAGATTCAATAACTGCCGGATGTACGGTATTGACGCGAATTCCCATATTGAGGTCGGCACACTCAACGGCAACCGCCTTGGAAAATAAATGTACTGCCGCTTTACTTGCGCAATAGGCGGAATGGCCGGTACTTCCTTTTAAAGCGGCACAAGAAGATATATTGATAATGGAACCGCCTTGTCCTGCGACACCCTGAGGGCGCATCGCCCGAACGGCCTCCCTGGTACCCAGGAACACACCGTCGATATTGGTGGTCATGAGTTTTTTCCATTGTGTCAGAGACGTATCAGACAAAAAACGAACGTCAAATATGCCGGCATTGTTTACGAGTATATTAAACCCGCCGAACATATCGATAGTGCCGTCAACGACCTCAGCCCATCCTCCTTCAGAGGTAACATCAAGGTGAAGGAAATGGGCTTCATGACCTGTGGCGCGAATGGAATGCGCGACGTCCTCACCCTCATCATCCAAAATATCAGTAACAATTATTTTTGCGCCAGCTTCAGCCAGGGTCCTGGCACAGGACATACCTATACCCATTGCTGCGCCGGTGACAATAGCAACTTTGCCTTTCACATCGATAGTCATAACGAAAATCTCAAGTCAACCTGGTAGTTTCAAGCCTGGGGCTGATTTTCCACCTCCGGTTGCTTAAATACCTTTATAGGGGGTGCAGGCTTTGTGTATTTTTCTATTTCTACCAGACAACTATGGGCTGTCGGTCCCTGCGCCAGTTTTGATGTGCCTTTGTCCCGGGTCAGCACATTGGGATTACCGTGTACCTCCAGGCTGTTGTCACTCTGCGGGTTTTCGGGGTCATACCAGGAGCCTGTGGGCAACTCCACTACTCGGGGTCTGATCCTATCCGTCAATTGCGCAGATGCGAGACAGGCTCCGCGTTCATTGAACAGACGAACGATATCTCCGTCTTTTATGTCCCGGTGAGCAGCGTCTGATGGGTGCATACGAACTATTTCCCTGCCATGTATCTTTGCATCACGGCTGCTACGTCCAAAATCCAGTTGGCTATGCAGTTTTTTCTTCGGCTGGTTGGAAATGAGATGAAGAGGGTATTGCGTGGCGAGTTGACTCCCCAGCCACTCGTCTTTGTCGAGCCATGTCGGATGACCTGGACAATCATCATAATCAAAACCTGCAATTGTTTCAGAGTAAATCTCTATCCTGCCGGAGGGAGTGGTCAAAGGGTATTTCTCTGGATCCTTACGATATAATTCAATGGGCCACGCTTTTTGTGCAAACTGGTCTTTCATATCAATTTGTTCACCTGCCCAGAATTCATCAAAACCCGGTAACGTAACGTCAGCCTCGGCGGCATTCTCACGGGTTGTTTCATAGATATCTCTTACCCAAGCCATGGCGTCTTTTCCTTCCGTAAATTTTTCATGAAACCCAAGTCGCTTCGAGAGTTCGGAAAATATCTCATAATCGTCGCGAGACTGAGCGAATGGTTCGACCGCCTTGTGCATAGGTGTTAGAAAATGATCATAACTTCCACCACCTATATCGTGTCGTTCCAACGGTGTCGTACAAGGGAAGACAATATCAGCACGACGGGCGGTTGCCGTCCATACCATCTCGTTAACAATAATTGTCTCTGGTTTTGTCCATGCCCGACATAGGCGATTCAGGTCCTGGTGGTGGTGAAACGGATTGCCACCTGCCCAATATATCAACTGTATATCCGGGTATAAGTATGATTTACCGTCATAGTTGTAGGTTTTCCCTGGATTGAGAAGCATGTCCGCAATGCGCGCAACCGGAATAAAAGTGTCCAACGGGTTTGATCCCTGAAGAAACGAGCCTAATGAAAAATTCGGCATAGACCGTCCGCCGAACCCGATATTGTGTATGCAGCCGTACCCAAATGTAATACCGCCGCCGGGCAATCCGATATAGCCCAATAATGACGCCAGTACCATTGCCATCCAATAACTCTGTTCACCGTGTTCCTGGCGCTGTAATGACCAGCTTACACTGATCACACAGCGCCTGGCCGCCATGGTGTAAGCCAGTTTACGAATAATGTCTGCGTCAACAGTGCAGAGTTCTGCCGCCCAATCAGCGTCCTTGGCCTGGCCGTCTGTTTCTCCCATCAAATAGGGCAAAAACCTGTCCCAACCGACGCAATACTTGTCGAGAAAAACTTGATCATGAAGGTTTTCTACTACCAGGGTATGTGCAAGACCCAACATAAACGCGACGTCACTGTTCGGAATACATGGAATCCAGTGTGCCCCGGTTTCATCAGCGATATCATCCCTGACCGGACTGATATTATAGACCTGTACGCCCGCATTCTTAAGTTCGTCAAGCTTGCCTTTTGCGCTATGGCATCCCAGGCCGCCTGCATTGACCTGGGTATTTTTTAAGGCAGCGCCTCCAAACAAAACCAGGGAACCGGAATGTTCGATAATATCCTCTATTGTCTGTGGCTCCATAGCCCATTCGTAGAAAGATCTACCGAACACATGAGGAAGAATTACCCAAGCCGCGGCACAGGAATAATCATCCCTGCTGTCAACATAACCGCCGAACATTTTAAGGAAACGATGAATCTGACTCTGGGCGTGATGAAATCTCCCCGCGCTGGCCCAACCGTAAGAACCTCCGAAAATAGCTTCATTGCCGTAATCGCGCCTGACCTGACTTAATGATTCTGCTGCAAGCTCCAAGGCCTTCTGCCAGTCAACCGGCACAAATGGTTCTTTGCCGCGTCTAGTTCTGTCACTTGAACGGCCGTCTTCCAGGTAACCTTTTCGAACCATCGGCTGCGCGACACGAACATCCGGATCCTGCGCATCCAAAAGTGAGTGCCGTATATCGCTGGGATATTCATCAACCTCGTAAGTATGTATCTTCGCAAGTTTCCCATTTTCAGCTTGCACAAGATAATTACCCCAGTGACTTGCCGTTGGCATTGTGGCCATTTTTATCTCTCGTCTATATTGTCTGTCTGGAGTTCCGACTATCCCTTGTATACTGTAATAACTCTTGCGGCCCTGAATCCGTTCACGTTACATCCTTCTTTTACATGCTCACGGCTAATTTTGACCGCCCGGGTTGAGAAGCTCTCTCATTAGTCCAGTGGCTCCCAGGTTCAATAATATGCCGTTCAATGCTAATGGAAATTCAGCCTGCTCAACTCACCTGAAAGTATGATTTTGCAGTCTAAAGGGAACTCCGGAATTAATCAGGGATCCCCTTAATCAACGGAGTATGCCTAGCTCTTTCAGGCGCCGCACAGCCTGGGTACGGCGGGTCACGCCAAGTTTGTTGAAAGATGAGTAGATATGGGACTTGACTGTATTGATGGAAATATAAAGGGCATCGGATATTTCCTTATTGGAATACCCTTCAGCAACTTTCTTCATGGTTGCAAGTTCACGTTTCGTTAATGATTCGACAATTAACTGGTACTTGTTGTTTCGGGTATTTTCCGTGTGAATTATTAAATTATCATCAGGGGTACCAGTAATTTTGACAGGTCTTAGAATCTTGGTAAGTTGTTCAGAAACAATATCAGGAAAACTGCTGTCTTCGTCAGATTGCACCAGATTTGCCAGCGCCTGTAACACTGACTGGCCTTCATCACGAAACAATTGCTGGATCGAGTGTTCCTCGTCCAGAATCAATGCATCTGTCAGTGTTTCTCCGGCTCTATCAATGTGCCCGGATTCAACATAACACCTGGCCAGCAAAACGAGTAATTCCATTACACGAAAAGTTCTTCGGTCAGCCTTGAACTTTGATAACAATCGAGCAATTATCGAAACTGCTTCCCTGGCATTACCTTCTGCCAGAAGGATACGGGCCTCCGCTATTTTCATCCACTCACGACTCTGTGATGCCCTGTGTGTAGTGCCCGAAATATCGGGCACTAATTTTTTTACGCCTTGTTCAAAGATCACCCTGGCCTGGTCTACACTTCCCAAATCAATATAAAGCCGGATACTTTCATGCAGGACACATGCTTCAAGCCGATACCAATTACGTTCTTCAGCGAGTATCTTCGTATCCAGCAGATAATCCAGCGCACGGCGAGAACCTTCATTCGCATACAGCAACCTCGTCCTGACAGGAACATGCCCAATAACATGATCAGGCGCGGCCAGGGAATTCAAAATGCTTAGCCCTTCCTCCATCAAGCGAGCAGCTTGTTGTAACTCACCCAATTGGTAATAACAGACGGCGAGAATGGGTTTTATTACAGTCATAGTCTGTGAGTTGCTGCTGACATGCAAGTTCAGCCATTTCATCGCGTCATCCAGGCAGTCTATCCCGTGGTTTGGCATGCCCCGGTAGAGATATACAAGCCCGTGTGCACAAGCGGCAAAAGAATGAGAATAAGCGAATTCCAGTTGATCATCCGGCTTCATCAGCCAGTGTGTCACTTCCAATGCTTTGTCATATCGATATTCATTGAGGTGAATATATGAACTTATCACACTCAAGGAGGCGTTCAGAATCGAGGTTTTCGGAGCCTTGTGCCGCCAGTTATTTACCAGTTTTTTACCTTCAATATAGTCATCTTCAAAGAAACAAATCGGTACTTCCAGGGCATGGACATTCATCCATTCTTCCTCGCTACGAACCTCCTGCCTTTTCAATAACAACTTGATTTCATTGACCAGGTCACGCGCTGTATGGACATGATTATTCAGTACTTCAACCCATGCCAGCTGGATTAATATCTCCAGGCTACCGTGAAGGAAATTACTCGGCAACCTGCGTATAAGGCTTAACAATAGTGGCAAATAACCGTGATTTACGAAATGCATTCCCTGTTCTTCCAGGAGCGCCAAGGCATGATTCTCATCGCCTCCACTAATGGCGTGTTGAGTTGCCTCGGCAATCATTCCATGTTCTTCGTACCAGGATGAGGCTCGCTGGTGCAGGATGTGCGTTTCATCCTGGAATCTGAGTTCCATCTGTTTCAATAAAAAATTACGGAATATAGGGTGAAATCGATACCAGTAACCTTCATCATCAAGTCTTTGTATCAAAAAACGATCCCTGCCGATGTCGTCCAGTTCACGACTGAATTCGTCGTTTTCTGTAATTGCCTTGCAGAGCGGATAACAAAGACGTTCAGTGATAGATGACCGGACGAGAAATGAGGCGAAGTTTTCGGGTAGTAAATCCATTATTTCTTCGAGCAAATACTCAGACACGGGCCCTGTTGAACCGGAGAAGTTATTTATAAATTCGAGCTCATCAGCGGCCTCTCTTAATGATATGGCGGCTAATTGCAGTACCGCAGGCCAACCACCGGTCCGTTGATAAAGTTGTTCAAGTTTTATGCTGTCAATGTCTAATTTATGAGTCTTCTGAAAAAACAGATTCGCTTCTTTCTGGTTGAATCGTAAATCATCCATCTCAATGGACACGAGACGATTATTCGCCCTCAGTTTTGCCATTGGTATTGGTAGCTGGGTGCGACTGCCGACAATGAGGTTTAAGTTATCAGGTAAGTGAGTAATCAAATTCTGTATTATCAGATGTATCTGTTTGTCATGGATGACATGATAATCATCAAGAAACATCACATGATGATGAGCAATATGGCTGACCGAATTTATTATGTCCGCTACCAGATTTATTCCTGACAATAGTTTCCAACCCTTGCCATAATCGCTTACAGATTTTGGGTCAGTTTGCCGGAGCAATTGGTTTAGTACTCCGAGCAAGTCGTGCAGGAACACATCTTCATCATTATCGCTTTCTTCCAGATTAAGCCAGGCAGTAATCCAACCTGCATCCTTGTAAGCCTGGTTCGATTGGGCAAGCAATGTTGATTTACCATAGCCTGCCGGAGCAGTGACGACCGCAAGAATACCGGCGCGACGGGAATCATCATTCAAGTGTTGCAGTAATCTCTTGCGGGCGATGCTGTCACCTGGCAGTTGCGGTGGCATTAACCGGGTTGACACCAAGGGGAGCGCAGCGTTCTCTGATGAATATTTATCCGCCATTAAGATCAGCCAGCAAGTACAGCAAGAATTATTGATAACCGAGTATAACATCAGAGGTTTCTATAAATACTCATCAGGCCTGCACCGGACTTAACATTACGCAGCGCCTGTATTCTTTGTCAAACTCCAGCGACTAATCATATCCTCGTTGAAATTTCATACTTTCTCATGAGGTGAGTTTCCAAAAATACAATTAATATCAGATTCAATTGCGGACATTGGATGTTTTGGTAAGTATCAGAACCAAGGCCGCTAATGACATTTCTGATTGGAAAGCCGTAGGGAAGAAGTGGCAGGCTTTTGTTGTTCGGAAAAATAATGAAATGGCCGCAAAGCAGATTATTAGAAATCCCATTCCGGATTTTTGGAGATGCAACATGAGAAAGTACTTTAGTAATATATCGCTTAATTACCCGATTGCCTTGTTTGCCATTTTGGCGGTCAATGGAATGGTGAATGCGGCTGTTCTTGAAGAAGTGGTTGTCACCGCACAGAAACGCGCAGAAAGCCTCCAGGAAGTTCCGATAGCGGTAGCCGTACTTTCTGATGAAGATTTAATTAACCAGGGCATCAGCGGGACACAAGGGTTACAGGCAGCAATCCCCGGTCTTGTCTATAATAACACCGGCGCTACTGCCCAGCCTTTTTTACGCGGTGTTGGTACGCGTTTGGCCCAAAACGGCCTGGAAGTAAGTGTTGCTACTAATGTAGATGATCGCTATATCGCAAGGCCCACAGCATCATTATTTGAACTGGCAGATATTGAACGAATAGAAGTACTAAAAGGGCCACAGGGCACTCTTTATGGTAGAAATGCTACCGGCGGCGCTATTCGGGTAATTACCAAGGATGTTGATGATGAATTCAGCGGAACCTTCAAAGCGTCTGCCGGTAATTATGAAAGTTATACTGTTTCAGGTACGGTCAATCTGCCGCTTGCCGACAATTTTGGCATGCGCATAACGGGACTGGGTAAATGGAGGGATGGTTATGCAAAGAATGTGGACCCAAGGGGCAGAAGTGATTTTGACGACCTTGATTATCAGGCTTTCCGGACAAAATTCCGTTGGGATATGTCAGAATCAGCAACAGCGAGATTAACCCTGGATTACTGGCAACGTGACGACCTTGGAGGTGTTGAAAACGTCGACCTCAGTCCAGGCAACCTGGGGACTACAAAATTTCTCGCAGCAGCGAACAACAATCCAATTACTACTGAAAAAGGAAAGCTTGCCTCCGCGATGACCGATAGCAACGAAGGGGAAGAGTTTTCATCTCAACTGCGTTTTGATATTTCCCTGGGAGATAGTGGTATTGACCTCGTCTCCATAACAACATACAACGATTTTGAATTGGACTGGATCGGAGATGCTGACGGAGGCAGCAGCAGACATCTTGATGCTTTCGTTTTTGAGAAATCAGATGGTTTCTCACAGGAAATCCAACTGCTTTCAAATAATGACGGTGCATTGTCCTGGATACTCGGCGGTTATTATTTCAGTGACGAACATGATTACGAGTTGACTGTTGATTTTTCAGACGTTGTGCCCGGGTTTACATTTTCACAGAGCGCCCAGAGCATTGATGCAGAATCCTGGGCAATATTCGGGCAATTGAGTTGGACATTTTTTGAAAAAGCCACACTGACCCTGGGCGGACGTTATACTGAAGATGATAAAGATGTTGTAGGTGTTGCCTCGCAACTTGAACCCGTTACGCTTGGCGCCGGAGTCCCGATTGACCTGAGTGATTCCTGGAGTGAATTTACCCCCAAAGCCTCTTTGGAATATTTAATCAATGAGGACGTAATGGTGTATTTCACGTATGCCAGGGGATTTAAAAGCGGAGGTTTCAACTACCCTGCTGTCACCTCAAAACCGCCTGCCGAATCCGCTCTGGATCCAGAAATTCTCGATATGTATGAGATTGGTTTGAAAGGTGATTTTCTTGGTTCTGCCTTGCGCCTGAGCGCCGCCGGTTATTACTATGATTACACTGATCTTCAGGTTACCAGAGCTGCTGCCGGTGTTGGCGCGGCAGTTACCACTGAGAATGCAGCCAATGCGGAAATCTGGGGATTTGATCTCGATGCGGTGTGGGCAGTTACGGATGACATGACCTTATCAGCCGGGTTGAATGTTCTGGATACTGAATACAAAGATTACACGGCATCTGCATTTATTTTCAAGATACCCGGTAATGCTGCGAGTTCTTATGCTGAAGCCGGTATGACAAGAACACCCATCGTCGCTGATGGATTGGACATGATACGCGCGCCTGATTTCTCTTTTTACCTGTCTGGTGAATATGTTTTCAGGTTAAGTAACGCGAGCCTGCCGATATTCCTGAGTTATTCCTATAAGGGTGAGTATGACTTTGACTTTGTTGCCGGACCTCGTGAGGCGCTCCTGACCCAAGATGATTACGGCCTTCTTAATGGACGCGCTACCTATAAACCTGATCACGGAAAATGGGCGATTGCACTTTTTGCTCATAATATGACCGATGAGGATTATTATGACGACAACGTGGCCAACGGGGCCGGCATTCGCGTGAATCGCGGAGCGCCAAGAACTTATGGGGTCGAATTAAGTTATAACTTTTAGGATATAATTGCCTTTGTCAGGAAATTCAAAATGCAAATTCGGGGTAGGGATATTTCATCCTGCAACGGTATAGAGTTGGAAGATTTGTAGCAGGAAGAATACAAACCGTATGAAAACGCAATTTGTGGTAATAGCACTTTGCGTTTTGTTTGCGGCATGTGATGGTGATGGTCAGCGGCCAGTTGGAACCACACCAAAGAAAACAGAAAAAAAAGATAGCCTTGCTGAAACTTCAGCAATACCTGCAGACCGCAAGGCCTGGTTCGGCGAAACCCATGTCCATACCAGCTATTCAGTTGATTCCAGTATCTACAATGTAACATCAACACCCGATGATGCCTATCGCTACGCCAGAGGATCTGCGATAGGACATACCAGTGGTAATAAAATACAATCTGCACGCCCTATTGATTTTATGGCTATAACGGACCATGCCGAGTATTTGGGCATTATTCATCGCATGAAAAATCCCAAAGACGCGCTATCAGGATTATCTCTTGCCAGAGAACTCATCAGCGACGATGAGGAAATAGTAAAAGGCGCGTTTATTGCCATCTCTTCCAGTATCAGGAAAAACCAGCCCCTGGTGGAATTGATGAAGGCTGATGTGATGATAAGTGGTTGGCAATCAATCATTGATATCGCTGAACAGCATTACGAACCGGGTGAATTTACGACGTTTATTGCCTATGAATGGACCTCTAACCCGACGTCCCGTAACCTTCATCGAAATATTATCTTTCGCGGGGGCAGAGAAAAGGTCCCCGAGTTGCCATTCAGTTCCTTCGATTCCCAACATCCGGAAGACCTCTGGGAGTATATGGACCAGCTAAGACAAAGGGGGATGCCTGCGCTTGCCATTCCCCACAACTCTAATCTGAGTGATGGCCTCATGTTTCCCGTGGAAACCGATTCCTGGGGCAATGCCCTTGATACCGGGTATGCGGATACTCGAAACCGCAACGAACCACTGGTAGAAATTACACAGATCAAGGGAAGTTCAGAGGTGCACCCTGCCTTGTCACCAAATGATGAGTGGT
This sequence comes from Gammaproteobacteria bacterium, assembly GCA_026710545.1. Lineage (GTDB taxonomy): Bacteria > Pseudomonadota > Gammaproteobacteria > Eutrophobiales > Eutrophobiaceae > JAAXHV01. The sequence continues at coordinate 18,549 of JAPOQU010000014.1, forward strand.
CAAATTTTGAAATTTTAGAGGAGCTGTTTGATACAGGACAAGAACAGACTTCGGCAGACTTAATCCCCAAGCCATCAGGCAGTTACATCCGCCAGGCCTACCTGGACGGTTTGCAATTGGAAGAAGTAAAGGGTTTTAATCCCTATAAATTCGGAGTCGTGGGCGCCACGGATTCCCATAATGCCAGCGTGCCCGTGGACGAAAACAATTACACCGGAAAAATAGGTATTGCCGATGATACGCCACAACAACGTCGAACGGGCGTAACTGCGGGCCTGACTGTTCGAAAATGGGGGGGTGGAACAGGCCTGGCTGGTGTCTGGGCAGAGGAGAACACCCGGGAATCAATCTTTGACGCCATGCTCCGCAAGGAAACCTTCGGCACCTCAGGCCCCCGCATCAAGGTCCGCTTCTTTGCCGGCTGGAACTTCCCGGACGATGCCTTCAATAACCCC
>JAPOQU010000015.1 GCA_026710545.1 Gammaproteobacteria bacterium
CGCGATGCGTTCCGGAAAATGCGCAAATTCCTGATGAATGCCAAGGGGTTGAGCGAAGACGAGGCCATCACCCTGATGTCGGTGGCGGCCGACTTCGGCGTAACCCAGGTAGTTGACGGTAACTGGGGCGTGCATGGTATTATCCCCAAAGGGATTTTTCCATAAACGGAACTACCGGCGAAAATGACTGTTGTCTTGAATGATTAAATCAGGGGGGAATGATGCTGGATACAAGTTTACTGAATGACCTGGTCGGCTGTTATCTTGTCCTGGCCATTGGTTATAATATTCTCAGCCTTGTCCTGTATGACGTGAAGGGGCGGCCGCTCACTTCCAATAAGCCGGTCCAGGCCATCGTCCTGGTGGCGCTTCTCTACATGATTTACGTGAGCGAAGCCGCGCTGGGCAGCGGCGCCTGGATGTTTCTGATGGTCGTGTTCCTGCTGCTGATCCTGCGCTTCGGCGTTTACCAGCACCTGGCAGGTTACGATGAAACCAGGTATTTCTCCCGTAGCGCATGGGTGGCAGCCATTGCGATCAATGTCTTTGGCGTCGCCGTGCTGACGTTGTCCCTGTTCTAACCCGGATATCACATCGCCAACAGGCTGGCGTTCCCGCCGATGGCCGCGCGGTTGACGCTACAGGTCTGTTCCGTGGTAAAACGTAACAGGTAGTGGGGGCCGCCGGCCTTTGGCCCCGTCCCCGACAAACCGCAACCGCCGAAAGGTTGCACACCCACCACGGCGCCGACCATGTTACGGTTTACATACACGTTGCCGACGCGGATACGCTCGCGGATATATTGTGCCCGCTGTTCGATACGGCTCTGTATGCCCAGCGTCAGGCCGTACCCCAGCCCGTTTATCCGATCCAGGAGCGCATCCAGTTTTCCGGCGTCGTAGCGCAGCACGTGTAACACCGGTCCGAACACCTCCTCCTCCAGGTCGGACAGCGACTCGATTCCGATGATCGCCGGGGATACGAAATAACCTTGTACACCGGTGCCGGATCCGGGTCCGCGGTATAACAGCCTGCCGTTTTTCCGTGCGCTGCGTATGTAATCTTCGAGCCGGGTTTGCGCCGCCAGGTCGATGACGGGCCCCATGTCCGTATCCAGGCGGGCAGGGTCCCCGACGACCCATTCATCCATGTGTTTAACCAGGGGTCCCAGCACCCGCCCTGCGATCTCGTTTTGCAGGCAGAGTACGCGCAGTGCGGAACAGCGCTGGCCGGCGCTGTTGAACGCGGATTGCACTGCGTCCCGGACAACCTGTTCCGGCAGGGCCGAACTGTCCACCAGCATGGCGTTGATGCCCCCGGTCTCGGCGATCAGGCTTGCCAGCGGGCCGTTCCGTGCAGCCAGGTCAAGATTGATACGCCGCGCGGTTTCCGTTGAACCGGTAAATGCCACACCGGCGATCCTGGGATCGTAAAGCAGGGCATTGCCCAGTTCAGGGCCTGCGCCGGGCAGGAATGCCAGTACCTCTTTGGGGATGCCCGCTTCGTACAGCAACCCCGTGAGCCGGTAAGCAACGAGGGATACCTGCTCCGCGGGTTTGGCTATGACCGTATTACCAGCGGCCAGTGCCGCCGCTACCTGGCCGGTGTAAATGGCAACGGGAAAGTTCCACGGGCTGATACAGACAAACACGCCGCGGCCGCAAAGCCGCAGTGCGTTGCCCTCTCCAACGGGTCCGGGCAGATCAAGGTCCGCGGCCATCAGCCTGCGGCAGCAGCCGGCGTAGTAGCGCAGGAAGTCTATGGCTTCGCGCACGTCATCGTGTGCGTCGCGCAGACATTTACCGGCTTCCAGCACGCACAATGCCGCCAGGTCCGCCAGGTGTGCCTCGACAATATCCGCGGCCTTGTCGAGTATTCCGGCCCGGTGCTCCGCAGTGGTACGGCGCCAGGAGACAAATGCTTCTGCCGTAACGGCCAGGGCCTGTGCCGCAATGCCGGGGGTGGCATCCCATACGCGTCCCACACGCTCACAGGTATCGGCAGGGTTGGTTACTGTCCTGGATTTTCCGCCCAGGCGTTTACCGTTGACCACGGCGGCGGCTGTCCATTCCCGCGCACGGGTCCGGGAGATGCTTTCGAGCAGTGGTAAAAGGTCCGCGTGGTCGGCGAAATTCAACCCGCGTGAGTTTCTCCGTTCCGGCCGCAACAGGTCCGGCGGTAACGGGATGCGGGGATGGCGCGTTACTTCGTTGTTACGTTCTGTTGCGGCCACGGGGTCCGCGACCAGTTCGGAAACGCTGATATCCCGGTCGGCAATGCGATTGATGAATGACACGTTGGCGCCGTTTTCCAGCAGACGGCGCACCAGATAGGGCAGCAGGTCTTCGTGCGCGCCTACCGGCGCGTAGACGCGGCAGGGAATATTGAGACCTTGCACATCGGTAACGGAGTCATACAGTTCTTCGCCCATGCCGTATAACCGCTGGAATTCAAATGCCCGGTCCCCGGCGTGATGATGGATGTAACTGACCGTATGGGCATTGTGGGTCGCAAACTGCGGGTAAATGTACGGACATTCCGCAAGCAGGAAACGGGCACAAGCCAGGTAGGAGACGTCGGTGTTGCGTTTCAGGGTAAACACCGGGTAGTCCGCCAGCCCCTGTTCCTGGGCCCGTTTGATCTCCATGTCCCAATAGGCGCCCTTGACCAGGCGCACGGGGATGACGCGCCTGTGTTCACAGGCAAGCCGGTTGAGACTTTCCAGCAGGCGCAGCGCGCGTTTCTGGTAAGCCTGCACCGCAAGGCCGAGCCCCGCCCAGCCGCGCAGGCCGGGATGACGATATAGCCGGTTGAACACCTGGAGACTGATCTCAAGCCGCTCAGCCTCCTCCGCATCGATAGTCAGGGCAATCCCTGCGCTACGGGCGGCTTTCCCGAGGCGCAGCATCTGGTCCGTCAGTTCGGAAACCGCGCGGGCGGACTGGCCGGGTTCAAACCGGGGGCACAGGGAGGAAAGTTTGACGGAGATTCCCGGGCGTTCCTGAACCTGCATCCCGGCGTCAACGACACCGCCAAGCGCCTTGATGGCCTGCGTATAAGCCTGCTCATAACAGTCTGCAGCGGCACTGGTCAGGGCCGCCTCACCCAGCATGTCGTAGGAAAAACGATAATGCCGGAGGCCGTCCGTCACACTGCGCCGCAACGCCTCGTCAATAGTGCGACCCATGACGAACTCATCAGCCATGATTTTCATGGCCGCTTTCAGCGCCGCGCGCAGCACCGGCTGTTCGAGCCGGCTGAGCAGTTTGCGCAGCAGGTCCAGCGGCGCAGGTGTATCTCCCTCTCCAGTATAAAGGAGCTTTCCCGTCAGCATCAGTCCCCAGGTAGACGCGTTCACGAACAGGGAGTCGTCCTGCCCCAGGTGCTGTTCCCAATCGGCGGATTTCAGCTTGTCGGCGATCAAGGCGTCCGCGGTGCCGGTATCGGGTATCCGCAACAACGCCTCGGCCAGGCACATCAGGACGACGCCCTCGTGAGAGGAGAGGTCGTAATGGTTGAGAAACGCGTGCAGTCCGGTTGACTGTTGCTGCCGCCGCCGCACTGATCGCGCCAGGGACCTTGCCGTACTCTCAATCTTTCGTTTCAGCCCGGGTTCCGGTCGGGCCAAAGGCAGCAGGCGGGCCATGATGCTACCCTCGTCTGCGAGGTAGTCCCTGTTGATTTCTGCCGTATTGATAACGGTTTCCTGTCCTGGTGGACAGGTTTTCGCAAATTGGCCCATCAACCCTCCGTCGTTCCTGCGCAAGCAGGAATCCAGTTAACGCCTCGTCACTTAAACTGATATAATATATTTCGTATAATAGCGATGTTTTAATTAATTAAGTTTTTATATTTCTTCATTATTAAAATTATATTTCTTGATTATAGATTTTAATAAAATTTAATATTTCAGCAGTTATGAAAGATCGACCCGACCGCATAGACTTGAGAATTCTCGACGTCCTGCAGGGGAACGGCAGGATTTCAAACATTGACCTGTCAAGAAAAGTGAACCTCAGTCCCGCCCCCTGCCTGGCGCGGGTGCGGAGGCTGGAAAAAGCCGGCTACATCAGCGGTTACAAGGCGGTATTGAATCCCGAAAAACTGGGTCTCTCCTTGCTGGCCTACGTCGAGATAACCCTGGACCGGACTACACCGGACGTATTTGAAAGGTTCAAACTGGCCGTACAGGATATCCCCGAGATTGAAGAATGCCACATGGTGGCCGGCGGCTTCGATTACCTGGTTAAGGTGCGCAGTCCCGACATGGATGCGTACCGAAAACTCCTGGGGGAGAGGATCGCGACGATCCCCGGCGTTTTACAGACCCATACCTACGTCGTTATGGAGCAGGTGAAGCGATCCGGGGAGTTGAACATCAGGGCATAAAGGCGCAATAATGCGCAATATAATAATGATTTATATTGCGCATTATTGCGCTATATTGTATTATTCCGGGTAATACCCATACCACAGGGCAGTCAAATGTTGTCGTTTACGCCTGGCAGTACAATTGAGAACCAACTTAAGACATTACAGGTTTCACTGGTTGAAGCATGCAAGGGCCTTGAAACGGCTACAGCCGAAGAAAAGGATTTCCTGAGGAAATGTGCCTTGATCAGCAACGTGGGGGCGACGACGCGGATTGAGAATGCGGTGCTGACTGATGTAGAAATCGAGTGGGTGGATACAGTCCTGTCCAAGGATGGTAAGACCACGGCATACCAGGAAAACAGGCAATCCATCATCGACAAGCTCTCAAAGAGCAGGGAGAGGAGTATTGAGGAAGTCGTAGGCAGTCGTAGTGTGCTGACGATCATTTATCTTCAGGCGGGAGAGTTCAAACCACTGACCCAGACCACAGTCCGGGGTCTCCACCGGGAATTGCTTAGATATTATCCTGCCGCAGACCATTTTGCGGGGGCATATAAAACAGTATCGAATAAAGTTATTTCCAGAAACAACGAGACCGGTGAAGAACATACTGTCCTGGAACCAACCGACCCCGGGGTCATGACCGACATGGCAATGGGTGAACTGGTTGACTGGTATAACGAGACTATTGATACATACCACTGGCCGCTACTCGTGGCTGTCGAATTCACCTTTCGTTTTTTGTCTATCCACCCCTTCCAGGATGGCAACGGCCGGTTGGGCAGGGCTTTGTTCCTGTTGATACTGTTGCAGTCAGGTGATCAATACCTGGAAGAAATCGCATCTTATATTGCGATTGACAGAAAAATTGAGCAGAACAAAAGCCGGTATTACAGCGTATTGCATCAGTGCTCGGATGGCAGGTTCAAAGCGGACGCCAAGCTGTACAAATTCGATATAGTAGTCCGCTTTTTTCTAAACATTTTTGAATCGGCAATAGGCGATATCGACCTATACCGAAAAAAATATGCAGATCTTCAAATGCTATCTGAATCGGCTGTTTCAGTTCTGGAGTGTTTTAAATCCAATCCGGAAAAAAAGCTGAAAGTTGCGGAAATTGAAAGAACGACCGGACTGCCAAGACGCACAAGCCAGTTCGCGCTGAAAACCCTTACGGAAAAGGCCTTTATACAAAGGCTGGGTAAGGGCGCCGGGAGCAGATACCAGTTGATATTTTAATGAAGTTCTGACCAACTCAGGTGATCCTGACGTTCTGGCCATCCATTTAAAAAGTCGAAACTACCCGACAGGGTAGTATTCCGCTAAATCCGGACATACTATAGTCGTATGTGTGGGATTGGTTGTGAAAATCCAAAGTCATTAGCTTCCGGTTTACAGGCCTGGTATGGGTAAGAATAGTGAAAACCTATTCGGTGACAGGGATTGGCTTATATTCGGAAAGTTCGAATCCCAGCACAGCCTGATATCCCAGGTTTCCCGCCCGGCGCTGATCGGGAAACTGAACCGCTCTGCGCAGGGAGTGCTGACCCTGATTGTCACGCCTGCAGGTTATGGAAAATCGACTCTCCTCTCCCAATGGTTCAAGTCACTGAAGGCTTCAGACCATATCGCCGCCTGGCTGACGCTGGATGAAAGCGACCGCGTAGCGCACCAGTTCTGCTCCCATATCGTACTGTCTCTCTGTTACACGGGAGCGGAGATGGGAGCGCTGGAAAAGCTTGCCGAACAGGAATTTATCGACGTGCCGATAGACGCGGTGATCCGGACCCTGTCGGCAACCCTGGCCAGGCAAAGCAGGCCTGTCATCATCATAATCGAGGATTATCACCGGGTAGGTGACGGCCATATCGACACCGTCATGGAAAAAATCCTCGACCTGTCCACGGAGTCGACCCACTTCGTGGTGAGTTCCCGGGAAAAGCCTGGTTTCAACTTTTCCGGTCTCAAGGCCAACGGCCTGGTGCAGGAGTTCGACAGTAACGACCTGCGTTTCAGTATCGATGACACCTGCCGGCTGTTTCCGGACGATTGTAAAAAGTCCGAACTGAAAACCCTGGCCAGGAAAACCGAGGGCTGGGCCGTCGCCCTGCAACTGGCGCGCTCCATCCTTGATGATGAAACCTCGCTCGCCAACGTAATACAGAACCTGTCCGGCGTCACCGACGACCTGGCCGAGTACCTCAACCAGCAAATTTACGGCGGGCTCTCCGATGAGATAAAACTGGTGTTGCGGCAGACTTCGCTCCTCGACCGCTTCAACGTCAGTCTGGCCAATGCCGTGTGCAAACGTATCGACTGCCTGGATATTCTCGACCGGCTTAAACGGCGCCACTCATTGATCGTCTCGACACAACGGGAAACGACCTGGTATCGCTATCACCACCTGTTGCTGCAATTTCTCAACAACGAACTGGAACGGGTCGAGCCGGAACTCATCCCCACGCTGCATACACGCGCCGCCGACTGGTATGAGCGCAATAATTTCCCCGCACTGGCCGTCAAACACGCCTGCCTTGCCGGAAACCTCGCCCAGGCGTCGCGCATAGTGGAGGACGCCGGTGGCTGGGAGCTTATCCTGTTCGGCGGAATCCCGTCATTCAGGCGGCTTATCGATTCGTTTTCCATTACGGATTTCTCAGAGTTTCCCCGTATTGAGATTGCCCGGATTTATTACCTGATAAAGAATGGAGATATTCTCCAGGCCCGGCGCTTCTACCACCGGCTGCTGGAGACCAACCAGCGTCTGCTTGCCGGTAACAGCGAGGCTGCGCGCGCATTAACGCGGGATACCGTCTTGATCGGCGCGCTACTGGATGTGTACGAGGATAAAATTACTGCCCGGGATGAACTGGAGGAGATTGCCGGCATTTCGGTCAAGCTGGCGCACTCCGATGCGGTCGGGCACTCAATTGTCACAGCCTGCTCTGCAGTATCCGCCCTGAACATCGGCAGCTTCAGGGAAGCCCTGGACTACGCTACCCACTGCTGCCGCTACATGCGCGAGATAAGCTGCATGCCGGGGTTGAGTTACGCATTGATCCACCAGGGACGCGCTTCTCTCTACCTGGGCCAGTTCCGGGAAGCCGGCGCTATCTTCACCGAAGTGCTGGAGATGATCGAAGAGAATTTCGGTGCGGAGAGCAACCTCAAGGCTGTTGCGGAAATACTCACGGCGTCTGCGGACTATATCACCGACCGGGAAACATTCGACCAGGAACGCCTCACGGAGGCGCTGATACAGATGGAACATTACGACGGTTGGTTCGACATTTACGCGGCAGGCTACGGCACGGTTGCATCAATTACCTACAGGCGGGCGGGCCTGGGCGCAGCCAGGGATATATTGCAGCGGGGCCGGCGCATGGCGGAAGTTCGTTATCTTCCGAGGTTGGGCGAATTCATCGATGCCTGTGAGTACCTCTACCTGGCGCGCTCCGGTGAATTGCAGGAGGCCCGGACGCTGGCAAGACTGAAAAAACTGAGTTTCAACCCGGATGCGTCGAATTCCGTGAACTGGTGGCGCGATCATCTTGTGGGGACCGCCGAAGGTCTCATGGCGCTTGCGTCCCGCAGTAACAGGCGCGCCCTGGAAGTGGCCGGCGCGCTGAGCAATATCGCCCGCAGCGGCAATAACCTCTGGCATGAGATGGAAGCCTCTCTGCTCATGTCCCTGGCACTGCTCGCCGGCAGGCAGGACGAGCGCGCATTTGCCGGCCTGACGGACACGCTGGACATCGCGGCCAAGGAAGGTACTTACCGCATATTACTGGATTTCGGCAAACCGCTTGAGGAACTCCTGTCACGCCTCTATCGCCTGCAGCGCGGCAACCTGCGCCTCAGCAGCTTTACCGGCAGTTTTGTCAAGGACTGCCTGGCGCGCTATTACAAGACCCCGTACCAGCTCACGGAAAAACCGCCGGAAGCGCTGCTGCTCAGCCCGCGCGAACTCGAGATACTCCAGGAACTTGCACTGGGTTTTTCCAACAAGGACATTGCCCGCATGCTCGATATGACGGAAAACACGGTCAAGTTCCACATGAAAAACATCTTCAAGAAGCTCGACGTGGACAACCGGCTACGCGCGGTATCCACCGGCCAGGAGATGGGCCTGATCTCATAATGCCGGGAAATCGTCCGGGGACGGATTTCAAATCCGTCCCCTGTTAGCTAACATAGTCAACCCATAATAGACGACGGTTGCCGTCATGATTGAATCCAGGCTTGCGATTCCTGAAATGGAAAACCGTTCTGCCTCCGCCAGGTAGCCGACCAGTACGGCAATGCCCCAGGCGGTGAATGCGTTCATGTTGATAGCGGGCTCTGCCACCGTTTTCTCTACATCAATCCCGCCGCGCCGGATAAGGATGACATCCAGGACATAGATGCTGGCGATAGGCGGGACGGTCACACCCAGCAATACCAGGAAAGGAATCAGGTAATCGTCGGAATACATGAATGCGAGAGCGGTTCCTGCAATTCCTATGGCCAGGATTATCTGCCAGAGGCGCGCGCGGGTAAAGATGGTCGACAAAGACAGGCCCGATGAGTACAGGCACAGCACGTTGCTGCACCATGAGCTGAGCAGCAACAGGAAAAAGGCGGGGACACCGATCCCCAGCGCAACCATTATCCTGATCAGGTTCGATACCCCCGTGGCGACACTGGGGATGGCGGCGAGAAAAAAAACCAGCGCCTGGACTACCCACAGGGCGATGAAGACCGCCCACATGGCATGGCGTACATTCTTCGCAAAACGGCTGTAGTCCGGCTGGATGACCACGCCGACGATGTATCCGCCCACGACCGACGATATCGCGGTGGAATAACTTAACGGCTGCGCGCCGGGGCTGCCCCGGTTCCATGAGGGGATATCATCCCAGGACAGCCAGGCGGCATAGGACAGGAACACCAGCATGACCGGCACCAGGCATAATGCCAGTTTATCGATACCCTTGAACCCGGACAGGGTGACGCCGACCATCAGGGCCGAACCCGCGACGATATACGCCCACAAGGGGACCCCGGGGCCGTACAGGTCCCGTATGACCAGGTCTGCTGCAGCGGCGAACACGTTGATGATGACCCCGTACCAGCCGACCAGGGTCAGCGCGATGATGAAATTTACGAATTTTCCGCCTGCGCTGCCGAACGCAAACCCGGTCAGCATGTAGGTCGAGTACCTGGTTCTCGTGCCCACGTAACTGGTCAGGGCGCCGAGGCTGCCCAGGATGAAGCAGCCGGCCAGGAACGCGATGGTTGCTCGTTCCAGTCCCAGGCTGCCGCCGACCCTGGCGGCCTGCAAAAAACCGGGGATGCCGATGACGCCGCCGACGATAATCATGCCGATGTGAATGCCGCTGTAGGTCTTGTCCCGCGGCACCTGTTCCCGGGAAAAATCATCCATGTCATAGTATGTGCAGGCAGTTACGCACGCCACAAGCTACCCTAACGAGTGGCTTGACTTCGATCTTCACTGACCAATAATCACGGGTGACCGCAAGTCCGAAATAATGAAAGCTGAAACAGGTGTAATACAGTGAGGAGAATCAGGGTAGCCACGGACGTGGGAGGCACCTTTACCGATCTGGTCTATTACGAGATCGACGGGGAGTCCGGCGCCATGGAGTCTTTCCGGACCGAAAAGGCGCACACCACCCCCCCGGACTTTGAAAAAGGCGTCCTGGATACACTCGACAAGGCCGGCCTGGATTATGCCGCCATCGATTTCTTTGCCCACGGCACCACCGTGGTTATCAATGCCCTGACCGAGCGCAAGGGCGCCAGGACCGGGCTGATAACAACGCACGGGTTTCGCGACGTGCTGGAGATTGCCCGGGGCAACCGGCCGGATTTCTTCAACCTGCGTTACCGGAAACCGGAACCGTTTGTTCCGCGCTACCTGCGGCGGGAAATCAGGGAACGCATGTCCTGCAAGGGAGAGGTCCTGGCCGAGCTCCGGCTGGACGACCTGGCGCCGATCATCGAAGACTTCAGGGCGGCAGGCGTCGAAGCAGTGGCGATCTGCCTGCTGCACTCCTATGCCAATCCCAGCCATGAGAAGGCGGTCCTGGACAGGGTCCGGGCGTTATGGCCGGAGGTTGCAAGCGTCGCTTCCCACCAGTTGTCACAGGAGTGGCGCGAGTACGAGCGCAGCAGCACGGCCGTGCTGTGCGCATACGTAAGGCCCAGCGCAGGGAAATACCTGGCGGGTATGGAGGATGCCCTTGAAACAAGAGGGTTCCCGGGTTCGTTCTACGTCATGCAGTCAAACGGCGGCATCGATACGGTAAAAGCGGTCAGGGAGACCCCTATCACAATCGTCGAGTCAGGGCCGGCAAGCGGCGTGCTGGGTGCGGCCTCCCTGGGCAGGCTGCTCGGGCTGGAAAATATCATCGCCTTCGACGTGGGCGGCACAACCGCCAAATGCTCACTGCTTGACCGTGGCAGGGTCGCGACGACAAACCGTTACGTGGTGGAGCGCAGTGACGTTTCCAGCGGTTACCCCATCATGACCCCGGTCGTCGATATCGTCGAGATCGGCAACGGCGGCGGCTCCATCGGCTGGGTCGATGAACATGCCAGGATGCATGTCGGACCCCGGAGCGCGGGAGCGCTGCCCGGGCCGGTAGCCTATAACCGGGGCGGGACGGAACCGACCACGACCGATGCCAACCTGCTGCTGGCGCGCATAAACCCCCGCTACTTTACCGGCGGCAGCATCGAACCCGATATGGATGCAGTACGCGCGGCGCTATGAGATACGAGGGGCAGGAGCATACCATAAGCGTGCATCTGCCGGCCGGTGACTTCGGCGCCGCGGAAATCAGTGAACTGATCGGCCGTTTCAAAGACGCCTACGAACGTGAATACACTTACCGGTTGGATAACGCGGTGGAAATAGTCAGTTACAACCTGATCGCCTATGCAGCCATAGACCGTCCTGAACTCGCAAAGCTTCCCGGGGGCGGCAATACTGCCGATGCCGTCAAGGGCAGGCGCACCGTTGATTTTGACGAACAGGGCCTGCGCGAGGCAACAATCTATGACAGGGAAAAATTGCCCGCCGGCGCCGACTTGAGCGGCCCGGCCGTCATCGAAGAGGTGGGTAGTACAACGGTGGTATTCCCGGGCCAGTCTGTTCTCACGGACGAATGCTGTTTGCCGCGCAATACCCGGCGGCCATGAGCGTTTACTATGAAGTCGGCATCATGCTGTTCGACCTGCTCTGGAAGGCGCTCGCCCCTGCGTTGGGCGACTCCCTGCCGGCAGGGCATTATGCGTCCATCTGCGGCACCTTTATCGGCGGGCCCCATCCCGAAACCGGCAAGCCGCACCGCAGATCGCGAGATAAAATCCTCGAAAATCTGAAAAAGGGCTATATCTCCGCCGAACGTGCGCGTAAAGTCTACGGAACATAAAGTACCGTTGCAGGTTAAGCCGGCGGCTCACAAGTCCTGCCGGCGTGGTAATTGCCGTAGCTGTCGACAGTAACCGAGTAATCCGGCGGAACCACCATACTGACCGACGCTTCCTGGACAACGGCCGGCCCGTCGAACGTCATACCCGGTTCCAGTCGCAGACCGTCATAAATGGCGGCCTCGTGAATTCCATGCGGGTCAAAATCCACTGTGCGCACGCGCAGGATCGCAGCTTCCGGTGTTATCCCGGTTTGAGGTTTTTCCGGCAGGCCGGGTTTGTCCACCGCCACATTTGCCACCAGGTGCAGGTTCACAACCTGAAGCTCTGCGCCGAGCCGGTAGGTATAGAGTTTCTCATGGGCGGCGTGGAACCGTTTGGCGGCAAGCGCCAGGTCTGCACTGCCGCCGGCAAAGGGAAACAAAATCTTGACCGTGTGCTCCTGGCCGCGATAACGCATATCGGCATGGTGCTCGAATACCACCTCATGCTTGTCCGGACTGAGGCCCTCGGCAGCATAATCCTTGTACGCCCGGTCTGCCAAGGTATGAAAAGCGTTTGCCAGGCTACCTGCGTTGCCCGGCTCCAGCGCCATGGGACAGGTTTGCAGGTAATCGCGGCGCAGGTCTGTAAGCAGCATCCCCCAGGCGGAAAAAACGGCGGAATTAACCGGCACGATAACCCGGCGCACCTGCAATTCTTCCGCCAGGGCCAGGACGTGCAGCGCGCCGCCGCCGCCAAAGGCAACCAGGGTGAAATCGCGCGGGTCATAGCCTTTATTGGTGGACACCAGCCTGAGGGCATTGGTCATATTGGCATTGGCGATCCTGACAATGCCCCTGGCCAGTTCTTCCCGGGACAATTTCAGCCTGTCCTGTAACGGTTTGAAAGCGGCTTTTACCGCGTTCCAGTCCGGTTGCACGGTTCCGCCCACAAAGCCGTGCGGGTCAATCCTCCCCAACACCAGGTTGGCGTCCGTTGTCGTCACCCTGGCGCCCCCCTTGCCGTAAGCCGCCGGTCCCGGCAGCGCGCCTGCGGACTGCGGTCCCACATGCAGCCTGTTGCCCGCGTCAATCCAGGCTATGGAACCGCCGCCGTTGCCGATCTCGACGAGCTCGGTAACCGGGGTCTGGATTGGATAGCCGGGGTTTTTCCGGTCCCGGTCGATATGGTATTCCGTTGTGATCCTGATCTCGCCGTTTTCAACCAGGGCGCATTTCGCCGTGGTGCCGCCGATATCCAGGACGATCAGGTTTTCTTCGCCGATATCCCTGCCGAGACTGGCCGCCGCGAAAATACCGCTGGCGGGGCCGGACTCTACCATCGCGATCGGGTTGGACCTGGCGGCATCCGTTGTTGCTATGCCGCCGTTCGACTGCATCATGTAAGGCTTTCCGGTGAAACCGCCCGCAAGCAGATGCTGTTCCAGGGACTCGATATATTTTTTGGCGAGGGGATGGACAAACGCTGCGAGCACCGTGGTGCTGGTGCGTTCGTATTCCCGCCATTCCCGGCTGATGTCGTGGGATGCCAGCACGGATACGTCCGGCCACAGTGTCTTGATCCGCGCCACAGCCTGCATCTCGTTTTCCGGGTTGATGTACGAATGGAGAAAACAGACGGCTATGGCCTGCACGCCTTCTGCCTTGAAGAAGTCCAGCAGCGCCGGCAGCGGCTCAAGGCATACTGCTGTTTGCACCTCTCCCTTGTGGTTGACGCGTTCGTCGAGTTCAGCCCTGAGATAACGGTCGACAAAAGGCGCGGGTTTCCTGAAATTGAAGTTGAACAGGTCAGGCCGGTTGCCGCGGGCTATTTCCAGGACGTCACGAAACCCCTTGGTGGTGATCAGCGCGGTCTTGACGCCTTTTTTTTCCGTCAGGGCGTTGATGACCAGGGTGGAGCCGTGCGCGAAGAAATCAAGATCGGCAGGGGATATCCCCGCCTGCTCCAGCGAGGCCATCACACCGGTCTCGAAATCGGGCGGCGTGGTATCGGTTTTTACGGAGTGTACCGCGCCACCAGCGCCGGTCCCGCCGTCAACCCGGTAATATACGAGATCGGTAAAAGTCCCGCCTACGTCACTGGCCGCCCTGTACCTGCCCCGGTTAGAAGTCGTAACGGTACTCGACACGCCAGATCCTGGGGGGAGCCGGGTGCAGGAACAGCGGCGTCACCACTTCGGAGTTGTACTCTTCATCCGTGAGGTTATTGATATAGGTCGCCAGCGTCCATTTTTCGCCCCTCACGCCGAAGCGCAGGTTGACCAGGTCCAGGGGCGATCTCGGATGTGTGTTTTCCGGAGTCCAGAACTGCTTGCCGCGACGCTCGTAGTCCACCCTGGCAAATAATGCGGCCCCGTCCAGCACGTTGAACTCTACCTGCGCGCCGGTGTTGAAGGTATAGTCGGCAATGTACGGCAACTCGTTGCCGACCGTCGCGGGTCTTTCCTCGTACCCGGTGATCTCGCTGTCTGTCTGGCCGTAGGCCGCATACACGTCGATGTTGTCTGAGACCCGCCAGACGCCCTCTATTTCAAAGCCATCCAGTTCCCCTTCATCGATGTCCTCGAACACCTGTACGAAGGCCAGGCCGTCAAACGGGAAATACTGGGTGTTGTCGACCGTGGAATTGAAGTAGGCCAGGTTCAGCCGGAACGGCCCGTAGGTCATTTTTGCGCCCAGTTCCCAGGCGGTGTTCTCTTCCTGTTCTATGAACTCCTTTGCCGTGGCGCTGATCACCCCGATGCCGGGGTAATTGAACTGGCCGGCTCGGTAACCGATGCCCCAGCTGCCGTAGAGGTTGATATTGTCCGTGACCCCGTAGCGCAGGGTAATCTTGGGCTGGAACTTGCTGTAAGTCTGTTTGTTCACCTCGGTTGAGCGCTGGGTGTACATCAGCAGTTCGTCAAATGTCGAATAAGCGCCGCAGTTGGCTGCCGGCATGGGGTTGGCTATAAGCGGCTGTCCAAAAAAGTCGGTGGCGTCGCAGCCCAGCGCGCTGTATGGCTGGTTCACCCCGGATTCATCAGCCTGCCGGTATACCCGCCCGGCGGTATTATAGGGGTTCACGTTCTGTTCCCGGGTCTCCTCGTCATAGCGGGCCGCCAGGGACAGGGTCAGGCGCTCCATCACGTCCCAGTCGATGCTGCCGAACACCGCCCAGGCATAACTGTCTTCCAGGAAGGAAAGGAAATCGCCCGGGGCCACCCCGCTGGGATTGGTGCTGTCTTCGAACGCGGGAACGACCGTAGGACGCAGGATACCCAGTCCCTTGTCCTCACCCGTTACGGTGGTGCGCAGCCGGTCCCAGGACAGGTAATAGGCGCCCGCCTGCCAGCGCAGGGAACTGTCCTGCCTCGAAGTCAGGCGCAATTCCTGGCTCCAGCCGTCAACGTCCACGAAGGTGTGCTGGGTGCCGTCCAGGACCGACAGGTAAGGCCCCTGGTCGGCAACCGACGAAGTTTCCAGTTCGTCATAGGTGGTTACGGACTTGAAATCGGCAAAACCCAGGTCGTAGTTCAGCTTGACGGAAAAGCCGACGGTCTCGCGGCGGCCGCGGTCTGGATTGTTCGCCACGTAGGGAAGACCGGTAAGATCGGCGCCTTTTGCATTGATTTCATCCGTTGTCACGCCCAGTTCGGCCGCGGTGCCGACAAAAAATCCGAATACCTCGAAGTTTGCCGCGCCGGGCCAGTGGAAGCCGATGCCCTTGCCCTTGTGCTTGGAATACTGCGCCTTGAAATCCACATCAAGGTTATCCGTGGGCGTCCAGGTGATGCGTCCGCGCAGGGTCCGGTCGTTGTAAGGGTCCGTCTCATCGTCCAGGGTGACGTTCCTGAAATAGCCGTCCCGCTCCAGCATGCGTCCGGACAGGCGCACTGCCAGCGTATCCGTAATCGGGCCGCTGAACGACCCTTCTATGGCAACCTCGTCCGCCTCGCCGTAACTCGCCTTGATGTGTCCTTCAGGCTCCTCACCGGGGGCTTTGGTGGTGATGATGATGGCGCCGTTGGAGGCATTGCGGCCGTACAGCGCGCCTTGCGGGCCCTTCACCACTTCTATCTGTTCGGTGTCGAACACCTGGCCGATAAACTGGCGGGCATTGACTACCAGTACGTCATCCACCACGACGGCAACCGGCAACTCGCCGTTGCGCACCCGGCTCAGGCCGCGCACCGTGAGAAACGATGTACCGATGGTCTGCGATTCGGCCAGGGTAACGTTGGGGGTAAGCTGGATAAAATCGGCCGTCTGGGTGATGCCCGCCTCTTCGATCTGTTCTGCGGTAAACGCGCTCACCGTGATCGGGGCATCCTGGATGTTCTCCCTGACCTTGCGGGCGGTAACGATGATTTCCTCGAGCACAGCCTGGGCGGATGCAGTTTGCCACAGTCCCGTTAATGCCATGAATGAAATGCCGAATACGATTGACGTTTTGTAATTCTTCATAAGAATTCCCCTAAAGTGAGCATCAACAGAGCCACGATAGACCACGAGAGGACACTGCTTCAATTACGCAAAAGAGTAGTTCATTACCTTTCCGGGTATCTCTGCCGGCACTTTTTGCTACCCGTTCAGGTAGGCTCATGTCCGCCTGCCTGTGGATAATAGCGGACAGCCTGCTCCGGGGTGACATAACCGTTTTTCAGATCATTGTGAACATCATCCGCAGGGCGTTCCGCAGGATCGCCGAATCCGCCCCCTGACGCTGAATACAGCCGGGCTGTTTCATTCTTGCCCAGGGCGAGGGCAGTCGCCACGCTATGGCGTTCAACCTTGCCGTCGGTGCGCAGGACTTCGGCATAGTTAAGACTGCCTTCCCGGCCGCCTTGCAATCCCCAGGGCCGGGACCGGGTGCGTGAAAAGGCAACGGTCAAAAAAGCTTCTTCACCTGTGACCCGGTAATCCAGGACCACACCCTTGCCTCCCCGGAATTTCCCTTCACCGCCCGGTTGTGTATGAAATGCGTATTGATCCACTTGCAGGCCGTAACGCGCCTCGGTCAACTCGACCGGAATGTTGAAGGTCTCTCCATTACCGCAGCAGAACATGCCGTTGATACCGTCCGCGTCGCACGCGGCGCCCCAGCCGCCCAGCAACGGTTCACCCATGATATAAAGCTCTCCCGTGTCCGGATGACGGCCGGAGATAAAGGTGCTGCCGACAGTACGCTTATGGCCGGCAGGGAGGTGGTTCGGCGCGACGGGCGCCAGCGCTTTCCATACCACGTCGATGGCGGCGATCAGCGACTCGAAATACAGGGACACCGGCGCCGGCGATTCCGCGGTAAGCAGGGTCCGGGGCGGGCAGATTATCTCCAGGGGACGGAACGCGCCGCCATTGGCGGGGATATCCGGATTGGTGACCGCCTTGAAGACACAGCGCACGCCGGTAAGCAATCCTGCGTAGGAGCAGTTGACCGGCCCGGGCGCCTGTGCCGCCGTTCCGGTAAAATCGGCAATGCAGCAGCCGTCTTTCAGGGTAACGGCAACCTTGATGGTAAACGGTCCGTTGCCGAGTCCATCCTCTTCGATCACATCTTCCGCCGTATATACGCCTTCGGGCAGCTTGAGCAATTCCAGGCGCGTCATTCGCTCGCCGTAGTCCAGCAGTTCCTCCATCGCGGCCAGTACCGTATCCAACCCGTACTTGCCGATCAGACTTTCCAGGCGGCGGGCGCCGACCCGCGCCGCGGCAACGCCCGCGTGCATGTCGCCCAGGGTATCATCCGGCAGGCGCACGTTTTCCCGGATCAGTTCGACCAGGGAGGTATTGAGATGCCCCGCTTCATACAACTTCAGGAAGCGGAAATGCAGACCTTCCTGGAATATCTCGGTGGAACGGGTGGTCAGGCTGCCGGTATCCATCCCGCCGATCTCGGTCCAGTGGGCCTTGTTGACGGTGAACGCGACAATCCGGCCGTCATGAAATACCGGCAGTATCGTAACAACGTCAGGCAGGTGTGTGCCGCCGCCCCGGTATGGGCTGTTGGTCAGAATGATGTCACCGGGGTGCAGGCCGGCGCCGCCGTCATAATGTTCAAGCGCGCCCCTGACTGCGCTGTCGAGGGAACCGAGAAATGCCGTTACCCCGTTGCCCTGGGCCAGCAGGTTTCCCTGTGCGTCCGTGGCGCCCACGGCGTAATCCAGGGCCTCGTAAATGATCGGACTCATGGAAGTCCGGCGCAGCGCCTCGAACATCTCATCGCCGACCGCCTGCAGGGCATCCTGGATAATGCCGGAGGTAAACCTGTCAACCGCCATAATTTGAAAATAGCGGACAGGCTCACTTGCCGCAAGCTACCCGCAGGAGTAGGTTAAACGCGGGGATACATCGGTTCCTTGCAGCCGGGTACACCCACATCATCATGAAACACAGCCACACTTACAGGTAGCTTGTGCCGCGCCGGAATCTCTGGATAACTGTCAAGTGTAATTCAGGAGAAATCGATAATGGCCCACGCTCTGAATATAAAGGTTATGTACCTGAATCCAGTAGGCAGCAGTGCCTACGACCGGGTATTTGCAGACATGATTGAACAATACAAGTATCCCGCAACGCACGCGGACGTGGTTTCATTGAATCCGGAAACCGTGCCGCCCGGCATGAATAACCTGGAGTACCGCAGCTATGAATCCTTTATTGTCAATGACACGGTCAAGGCAGCGCGTTATGCGTCTGAACATGACTATGACGCCATGGTGATAGGGTGTTTTTACGACCCCGCCCTGCATGATGCCCGTGAAATATCGGGCAACACCGTCATCGTGGCGCCTTGTCAGGCCTCCATCGTTACGGCTTTGAACATCGCAAATAACTTCTCAATCCTCATAGGGAAGACAAAATGGGAAACCCAGATGCGCCAGGCCGTTCATGAGTACGGATTCGGAGACAAGCTGGCCTCCTTCCAATCCGTTGATCTGCGGGTTAACGAATTTCACAAAGATCCGGAAGAGACGCGCAAACGACTGCAAGCCGCTGCCGTGGAAGCCGTGCAGGTCCACAAGGCGGAATCCATCATCCTGGGTTGCACCCTGGAAATCGGTTTTTACCGGGAACTCCAGGACTACCTGGACGGCCCGGAGGCATTTCCCGGCGCAGGGATCCCGGTTATCGATCCGTCAATAGCCGCCTTCAAGGCGGCGGAAAACGCGGCATTATTGAAACAGTACGGTTGGAAGAACAGCAGGTACGGGGGAATGCAACCACCACCTGAAAACGAGTTAAAGGCATTCAACCTGTTCCGGGAAGATTACGAATTCGGGAACGTCATACACGTGCCGGCTACGACTCAGCCATCAGGACAACAGATACAGCATGGGTCAGAGTAATGCCTGATGAATTTCTTACTCTGCCCTGACCTGGCGAAGCCAGAACCAAAATGTACCCTCCATTGGAATAAAAAACCTCTTGCTTATGACAAAAAGTATAATCTTGCCCTGAGGTCAACCACTTGGACGCGACTTTAAGATTGCCCTGTCAATTCGCAGATAGAAAGACTGCGCGCCTGTCGGCAGCCATCTCTACCCTGACGTGCGCCATCAGGCTGGGGATCCCAGGCTCGCATAGATCATCGCCCGCAGGTTGCCAGATATAGCCCAGGTTTGACAGTTGGTCCAACTGGGCATCGACTGCTTGTGTCTCCACGCCGGTCCGGGTAACCAGGAAGTCTGAAAGCTGGGCCAGACGGGCCGTTTCCTGTTCTTCAAACGCGTCGGCTACCGCTTGCGCGGCCTGGAGCAACCCCTGCCTGCGCAGCTCGCCGTAACGATCTCCGTAGTAAGCGGACTTGCCGGCTTCAAACTTCGACCTGGCGGCCTCGACAGTCCCGGCCTGCACACTAAAATTCAGGGAGTTCACCATGGCATGGCACAGGGCTTCACCCCAGAGTTGAATGAAATAGGGGTAACGCTGGCTTTCCTCTACTACAGTCTCCGAGGCGATCTCATCAAAGACGATGCCATAGTCCGTCAGGGGCTTCACCAACGCTTCGACAGTGGCCCCCCGGCTGAGCCGTCCGATGCCCAGGACCTCGGCCCGGTTCCAGAAGGTGACGCTCATCTTATTCAGGTGGTCTCTCAGGTTGGGGGTTCCGGCAAGAACCAGCAGAAAAAGGGCGCCCTGCTTACGCGCCCGCTGGCTGGCGTTCAACAGGGTGTGTCCTACCTCGATGTCCAGAGTATGCGCCTCATCCAGCGCCACCACCAGCGGGCGCTTGCGGCAGCGGGCAATTAACATTTGGGCAAGATGACGGCGTTTAACGTTATCTTTCTCGACGGGTGTCATGTTGTCCCAACGGGCGCCAATGGCCTGCAAGTCGATACTGACACCGGTGGGCATAATGGACTTAAGAAACTTCCCCAGTGCACTATCGTCATAGAGCAGATGACCTGCCAGATCCGTGACGTTTCTGATCTCGGCCGGTGTCAGGTCCAGCGTGTCGGCGCCTTGCTCTTCGCACTGTCGCCGGAAGGTTTCGAGCAGCACGGTCTTGCCGTTGCCCCGGGGTCCGTAGAGTATCGCTTCACGGGGCGGGCTGCGGCCGTCCTGCAGGTTGGCAAATAGTGTCTGCAATGTATCCAGCGGCGCTTCGCGTCCCGCCAGCAAGGGTGGCGCATCGCCGCTGCCGGGGCGAAACAGGCGCTTTAATTTTGAGCGGTACCCGGGGTCTGAATATTTTGCTGTCACGGCAGAAAGTATAGCACAGGGGTACAACTTCCCATATCAGACTTGACCTCATACAGGGGAGGCTGGAAAGCAGACCGCTGGGGACAGAATTAAATTTAAGGAGCCTCTTGGTTTCTATGCCAATAATCAGGCGGCTTTGTCGTGGCGCTTTGCTTCGGGGTCTGGCTATGGCTGCACAACGGGCCGGGGCCGGAACAGTCCTTCGATGAGTCCTTCCAGGCGGGACAAGCGATCGCGCACGTCGGCAAGCTCTTCGGCGACCTTGTCGATGCGCTTATCCAGGCGCAGGATGAGTCCGGCGAGGGCGATGCCAACGCCGATGGTTGCCATAAATTCGGGAGACATGTTTCCAGTATAGTTGACTATGCCGTGTTAAACAATGTATCAAAACTGGCTTGAGTATTCTCTCTAAATACTACGCGCTATGCTATGGAGGTGCAGGTCCCGTCCGGGTCAGAGATTGTAGCGCTGATCCCGGGCTATCCTATCTCCCATGGATTAATAACCTGAAGGCCCGCCGCGACAAATGGGTTTGTGTCCCGTGTGGCGATGCTCATCCCGTTGGCTGCAGCCGTTGCAGCAAGGTATCCGTCAGCCGTACTGATTGACTGACCGGCCATCCCGGCCTGCGACATGACTTCGGCATAAGCTTCCGTGACGGCAAGATCGAAAGGCAATACGCGACCGCTGAACAGCGGCAACAGCTTGTTCTCCAGGCTGTTCCGTAACTTTGTTTTACGCCTCCCGGACGGCAGCAGGGCCGCTCCAAAGCGTAGTTCGGCCACGGTGATTGCCGACAGGTATAGTGTTTCGATGGCCTGTGCATTGATCCAATCCAGGACACGGGATTCGGGGTTCGGGCGCAACGACTCCGAAATCACGTTGGTGTCCAGCATGATCATTCAAAACTCGCGTGTCTGGCGGGGCTCTTGTCGCGCACTTGGTCGATAAGCGCGATTTCTTCGTCGGTCAACTTTATTTCACGGCCTATCCCGGCCAGTATGGAACCGAGCTTGACGCGGCTCTCGGGCTTTACGGTTTGTTTCAGGATTGCACGGACTTCGGCCTCAGTACTGTTCCCGTTACGGGCAGCGCGCACGCGCAAGGCGCGATGAACGTCATCTGGCAAATTGCGTATCGTCAGACTTGCCATAATCATCACCATCATTTGCTTTCAATGATAGCAATCTTACTATGATGCTATCATAGCTGCAAGTTTCTGAAACTATACGGGGACGAACCTCCGCTTACAACATGCGGAGGCATGCTTAAATCGGTCGCTTGCCGCGTGACAGGTCAATTACGCAATATAGCGCGATATAAATTAATTTTTGCTAATGGAACTAACCTGTACCATTCCCGTGCAAACGGGAATCCAGTGAAACAAAGGGTCGCCCAAAGGGCGACACAATATCCACTGGACTCCCACTTTCGGGGAAGTGGTACGGGGGGAATGCCCTGGCCTATGGAGCATGTTCTGTACTGGACTCTGATCCCCGCTTACGACTTGCAGGGAATGTTGAAGCGCCAATGAGTTGAAAACAGTGACCGGCATTATATCATTCGACAGACCAGATAGAGGTTCTCTCAAATACGTTTGAGCATGGAATTAAAGAGATGCAAAAAGCAATCCAACGCGGGGCAGGAATGAAGAGACAGAGACTGGTATTCCCATCGCAGGCAAGACAGACCTCCACCCCTGCCAGAACTGCCTTGCAGCTCTGGGGTTGAAACGGTCTATATATAAAATACTCTGTCATCAACTCATTTACCGGGGGCGTCCAAATTCACCGTATTCGCGTAGCAGCACAAAATTTAAACATCTGGGTTTGAATCCTTCCCTGAAAAAGCTACTACGGAGATGGGCTTGAAAGAGCAGACCATCTGGCACGACCGGAGATGGCGTGGCGACGTGCTTTCGATAGCTTCAGTATTGACCCCGCGCGAGTCGGTTTTCAGCATAATCTAGGAGAGAAATTACCAGTGACAACTAAATTACCTGACGCAAAGTTGTATTTTCACGATGTCTTATGGAGTGTGCCTTGGGATGACATAATTTCCGAACGGAATGGGGAAAGCAAACGGTTTTTGGAAGTTATGAAAAAAATGGGACACATCCTGGAACCGTGTCAAAACTGGGATGCTACACCCTGCGCTATGGCATGGTTATTATTATGGTCGAGAAATTTCGGCATCGGCCAATCAGCGCTCGCACTTCTTGAATGCCAACTCCCCATTACCGGCGGCGGACAACGTCGGATGCTTGATGTGCTCTGTCGGCAAGCGGTAGAACTGCAACTTGACTTGATGGTGATTGCAAACCCGGACGAGGCATCTTTGGGGGAAATCGACCCAGAGAAAGTGGGGGAGGTCTATGACCGTCTCTGTGCTTACATCGCTTACTGTGCAAATAACGAGAGCAGGTACTATATAAAGATGTACGAGAAAGATGTTCTTAATGCCGTGGATGACTTGATGGACTCCGAACGGGAACTCCTGAGCGAAACATCTAAATACAGCAATTTGTTCAAGAAATTACAAAAAGAACTTTGGGGTGATGACGTCGAAAACGATGGCCCTACTCAAGTACCGAGGAGAGCAGAACGCAGAGGGTTTGCTAAAGAACAGAAAAATCGTTTAAGGCGATGGCTTCAGCATGAAGATTTGGCTAAGTGGGATGATGAAATCCGAAACCGCGTTGCTAAAAAACGCTTTGTAAACAATTTTCCTGACTTGGTTGTAGGCACCTCCGTACGAGATATGCTACGGAAGTTTGGAATGGGATTCGGCTACTTGTCCCATCAACGAGCATCTGCCGTAGTCCATGGATCATACATCGGCCCATTTATGGAAGATTGGGGGCAGGGTTTTATTCCTGCCGTGGTCGAAGATCCTAAAATATTGGAACGTGAAGCGGCTCATGTACGTCGGTTTACACACAATAATGCTTTCCGATTGCATCAGTTACGAGAATGGATAGCCGACTTCTGTGTTGCGGGATAGCAAATGCGCCAGGGTCTTTTCTGGGCTGGCTAAGGCCGTTTGCAAAAACTATCGCGAGTCTTCTTGAATAGAAGGTCACGGGGGCTGCTTGTGAAAACTGATTACACAGGCTAAAGTTTACCCATGGAAAGTCTAATTAATACCATCAAGCAATATTTCGATACAGGTTCTTATGATAGCGAAGAGGCGGTAAGAGCGCAGATTTGTTATCCGATTTTACAAAAATTGGGTTGGGATACGCATTCGCCCGTTCATGTGGTCCCTGAATACAAAGTCGATACTTTAAAAGTAGATATTGCCTTATGCCATTCGCCGAGAGAACCGGTAATTTTTATCGAGGTAAAAGCTCCGGGCAAATGCTCACCACAGGGTCAGCATCAGGTTTTCAATTACGCTGCCGGGCAAGGCGGCATTCCCATGATTATTTTTACCGATGGCGATGAATGGCATTTTTACAATAGTTACGGCACCGGAGGTTATGAATCCAGAAAAGTGAAAAACATCCAGCTTACGAAGAATGATTCAACTGGTTGCGTTAAGTATTTCCGTCGTTACCTGCAATACGAAGAAGTGAAAACGGAACAGGCTTTCGATAATTTACGTCGTGATTATGACCAAGCTCGGTCGGCTAACGAAGCAAAATCAAAAATTCCTGAAGCCTGGTCCCTTCTCGTCAACAGCTCAGATGAAATGTTGGTCGAGGTTATTGTTGACCGAGTGAAAGAGATCAGCGACAGGAGACATACGCCAAAGAAAGAAGATGTGGTTGAATTTTTAAAGGGATTGAAGCCTGCAAAGCAACCTATGCCGGGGCCAGGAAAGGATCGTCAGCAAGAATCTGGTCCTGATTCTGGAACAGAAAAAGTAACACATCGATATAAAATCGACGGACAAACCGATAATGGCAAGAATGGCAAGGATGTATATATGAAAACGCTCGATTATGTTCTTGCCGAATATGGTCGATTTGAGGAACTAAAAAATCAAAAGTTCAACAAAATGAAAAGCCGCGCTCTTGGTACCGGGTATCATATATCTGAGAATAGGGAGGAGATTCCTAAAGGAATAGAACATAAAACACAATTAGAGCGGAGCAGAAAATGGGTCAACACCAACTTGTCCGCAGCAAATATGTCATCAAAGCTTGTCGAAGTCGGCGGATTTTATAATCGGGTTGAGAATAGAAAAATCCTGGGCACATGGGATAGTGGCGCCGAGGTGAAGTTTGATATTCCCACGCGACCCTCCAGGTCGTAATGGCCTCCAGGGGACCGGGCTGAATAACCTGGATTATGCTGGGAGGGAATCTACCAGGGAGCATAATATTTCTGGTTTATCGGATCATAATGGACCACATACAACAGGACGAATCTCATGCAATATCCAGAGTTACACTCAGCCCGCGGCGATGCTTGCGCACATGCAGGGTTTTCCAGGCGAGCATCGGCATGGCGCCAATCCGTGTTTGTATATCCGGGTCGACATCAAGCAGGCGCGCATTTATTTCGCCGCGCTCAAGAATGCCGTCAAGAAAAGCTCGCTCGTTAGCTGACAGGTCGAACAGGAAAGCAAATCTTTCTCGGCAAAGCGCAACGGTTTCTTCGACCCACAGTTCGATATCCTTTTTCTCTGTAAAGTAGCCATGTGGCAGGCAAAAGAGGAGTTTTTGACGAAAATCGCGCGGGTTGCCTTCGATAGCGTCGACTGACGTGTTTCGCCAGTCGAACCGACTGCAAGCGCCGATGGCCAGAACGGCGGCCTTGATCTGGCCCCAGTCGAGTCCCTCGATTGACAGAATGCGGCGCGCATCAAACAGGTCGCGCGCTGCGTTCCGGTCGATTAGCGCAACGATCTTTCCGGCAACGATTTCGTGCAGGTTGAGAATAAGGATGTTGTTTACCTGGATCCCGCCAATATTACGGGACTCCATGCGCGTAGCGCCGAACAAGGGCTCGCGCGCCATATAATTCACATCCAATTCCAGCGTGGCATTACCGCCAAGCGCGGAAGTGTAGCGTGACAGCCATTTGCCGCCGGCATGCTCGTCGGGACGACGACGAACGCTGTAGCCCTGAGAGACGAGAAGACGGTCGATTGCGGCATCGACGTCCGAGCGTTCGCTTTCCATTACCGCGCGGTCGAGCGCGCCGATATAGTTCAGGTCAATATCTATCGAGAGCCGGTCGAAATGGAGATGAAAGACATTGAGGGCCGTGCCGCCCTTGAGGACGAGACGTCCGGAGAGATGCGGGTCACGGTTGATCTCATCCAGCAGGTCCAGCAGCCTGAGTACCTTCTCCAGCGTACCCGGTTGGTATCCTGTCTCTCCGGCAAGGCGTTGCAGCGTCTGGACAGAGGGGGGCGCCACTCACAGTCCCTCAAACCGGCGTTCGACAAAATCGATTGGGAGAATGACATTCCAGCCCTTCGCCGTCCTGCCGGAGCCGGGTTTTGCACCCAGGGCATATCGGGTTCCGGATGGCGCCAGCGTCCGCAGTTCTTCGAGCGTTCGTTCCAGCACACCCAATCGCTTCTGTTCGCGTTCCAGCCAGAAACCCAACGCGCCGGCAGCCGTGGCATTTCCGATCTTGTGTGCATATCGAACCAGAATTCCGGCATCGATTCGCGCCACCAGGTCCAGCGAGTTGAGCAACTCCTCTGCACCGCCGGCCAGGTCGTGACGATCGAACAGGTCCGTAATGGTCCGTTCAACTGTCGTCACATCGACCGCTAACCCCAAACGGTCGATTATCATTACACCGTCTGTCGGCGCTCCGTTTTGACCCGCAAAGCCTCGCGGCGGCTTGACGAAACGGCAGACAAGTCCGTTGGCCTCGTACACGCAGGGTTCACCGCGCGCGATGACCTGTACCTCATGGCTCTCAGTATAAGCATAGCCGTGCAACTCCATGGCCGCATGATAGGCGATCACGCAGCCCGGACGCAGACGAGAGGCGGCCAGAAAGCGGTCGACAGTCCAGGCCCGCGCTTCAGCATGTTTGGGCACGGACGCGAAGACACCCCGCGCAATGCGCCGGATGTTGCCCGCTTGAAGATGCTGTGTGAGCATCGCCGTAACGACCTTGTCGCCGGGAGGGCGACCGACCGCGGCAGCGTATTCGGCACGGCGAAAAACCGGGTGCGTGCTGAAAAAAGGCGCAGATATCATTCGGGGCATGGCAACTCCGCTGATAGTTCATGTAAATCGATAAAAGCAATATATAAAATATGAGTTATTCTGTCAATAGTGAGTATTCTCTCAAAGCAGTTCCCGCTAGCTCCTTAGCTCAAACCTGCCCATCCATGTGAAGCCTTGAATCAGAACTGCTCCTCGTCCAAGGCCATGAGCGACCCGCTGCCGGCCCGGATGGCCGAGAGATGCCCGCCGGTCCTGGGCAGGTAGTGTTCGGCGTAGAAGCGCGCCGTAATTATCTTGCTTCGATAAAAATCATCATTTGAGGAAGCGGACTTTTGCGCGGCGATCATCGCCGCCCGGGCCATCTGCCAGCCGCCGCACACATAACCCATGAGCATGAGGAAATTGACGGCAGCGGATCCCGGCGCATCCGGGTCGTCCCGGTAGTTGTTCAATAGCCAGTCCGTTGCCTGTACCAGGTTTTCGGTCGCTTGGCCCAGGGCGCGCCGGATGACGGCCTGGTCGGCATCGGCATCGGACAGTGCGGCCGTGGTTTGCCGGATCTCGCCGATGAGTTCCCGGATCGCCTTGCCGTTGTCCCTGATAACCTTGCGGCCGACCAGGTCCTGGGCCTGGATGCCGGTGGTTCCCTCATAGATACTGGTGATACGGGCGTCCCGGAAGTGCTGGGCGGCGCCGGTTTCCTCGATATAACCCATGCCGCCGTGTACCTGTACGCCCAGTGAAGTGATCTCCTGGGCCAGTTCGGTCGACCAGGCCTTGACCACCGGGGTCAGCAGGGCAAATCTTTCACCATGGTTGCCTCCGTCCGGAGACCGGTTCATGTGGTCCAGTGAAGCGGCAGCGACGTAAGCGACCGCACGCATCGCCTCGCAACCGGATTTCATCAGCATCAGCATACGCCGCACGTCCGCGTGCTGTATGATCCTGGCGCGCCCGGGTTGTCCCGGGATCTTGCCCTGTTCGCGCTCTTTCGCGTAGCCCAGCGCCTGCTGGTAGGCGCGCTCGCTGATACTGAGTCCCTGCAGGCCGACCGACAGGCGGGCATGGTTCATCATGGTGAACATGCAGGCTATGCCGTTATGCTTCTCGCCCACCAGGTAGCCGTGAGCGCCGCCGTTGTCGCCGTAACTCATGACGCAGGTCGGGCTGCTGTGTATGCCCAGCTTGTGCTCGATGGAAACCGGGTAGACGTCGTTGCGGCGTCCGGTCGAACCGTCCGCGTTGACCAGGTACTTGGGCACCAGGAACAGGCTGATACCCTTGATTCCCGGCGGCGCGTCGGGCAGGCGGGCCAGCACCAGGTGCAGGATATTGTCCGTGAAGTCATGGTCTCCCCAGGTGATGAATATTTTCCGTCCCGACAACAGGTAGGTGTCGCCGTTGGGCTCAGCCCTGGTGTTAATCGCCGCCAGGTCGGAACCGGCCTGCGGTTCCGTCAGGTTCATGGTCCCGGCCCATTCGCCCGACACCAGCTTCGGCAGAAATATGGACTTGATGTCGTGAGAGCCATGAATTCCCATGGCGACCGCGCAGCCTTCCGTCAGCATGGGGCACAGGGCGAATGCCATGTTGGCCGATTGCCAGATTTCATTGGCCGCGGCCGCGACCAGTTCCGGCAGTCCCTGGCCGCCGTATCCGGGTTCGAACGGCAGCGATGCCCAGCCGCCCTCCACGAACGCCTGGTACGCATCCTTGAAACCTGCGGGTGGGATTACCCTGTCTTCCTTGAAGTCCGCGCCGGCGATGTCTCCCTGACGGTTAAGCGGGGCGAGTACTTCAGCGGCAAATTTTCCCGCTTCCTCCAGGACCGCATCCACGGTCTCTGTCGTGGCTTCTTCGAATCCGGGCAGTTTGTTGAGATCCGACAGCCCTGCCAGTTCATTCAGTACAAAGCGCATGTCGCGCGTGGGGGCGGAGTAATTACTCATTTTCTGGCTGGGGACAGATTTAAATCTGTCCCTGACCCTTCCGATCCTTCAGTACAGCCGGGCGGCATACCTTTCCTTGAATTGGTCACAGTCCTGGAGCAGGGTCTGCGTGGTTTTGGGCATCGGTATCCGGTAATTGGTCAAGTCCTCGATCAGCGTACCGCAACGGTGAAAAATATCTATCCCGCGTTTCCCCAGCGCCTGTTCGCGCCGGGTGGCATCCTCGCCCAGGGTGGGTTTGCAGTCGGTCACCCGTTCCGATGCAGTGACGAAACGCGGCCAGATTTCAATGATGGCCGGGTCGCTGCGCAGCGTTTCCATGGTGTTTTTACCGCAGGTAGCCAGTTCCTCGATGAGTTGTACCTGGTTGCGGAACATGGGCGATCCTGCGAAGACTGCGTTCATTTTTTCGGAAATCTCATCGATCTCCTGCATGGTGTGCGCAATCTTGATATAGCGGCTTTCCAGGAACCGTTCAACCGGCGTGGTGAAGGCCCTGAAAGGTTCGCCCCAGAGCTCTTCCAATCCCTCGCGGCCGTGTTTGACGCGGATGTATTTCCCGTATTCAAGCGCGCCCATGAAGCACAGGCCGCATTCCTTTATCAGTTCGTTTTCCGGGTTAATGGTGACGCCGGTCTGTTCCAGTTCGACGATGTGGGTCAATATGTCCGAGCCGCGGTTCAGCAGGGCGCCGGCCAGCATGGCGGCCAGCACGCGTTTTCTCGACGCGTCGTCCTCCGCCTCGTACCTGCGCCTGACCTCTTCGAGTTTGTTGCCGGGCGTATTGATGCCGGGTTCGACGTGATGAAAGACCCGGCGGGTCAACTGGTCGATGAGAGACTTTTTATAAGCGAGGTTGTTTGGTACATCGTAATAGCGGATCCAGTGGCCGTCGAAATAAATGCGCTCCAGTCCGTCTATTTCCCTGATTGTGCCGTTAGCGACTTCTTGCAGCATACCACTCCGGGTTCACGCGTTTACGAATCTCGACCGGTAATGTTTACTGTCCAGTACGGGTAATACGCCCAGGTCAACCGGCCCTTCCCGCACCAGCGCCTCCTGCCGGGTTTCCAGTCCCTGCCGGTAACGCGCGTACACACCCAATGCCCAGAGCGGGAAGTAGTGGCTGTAACCGTGGTAACGCAGGTAGAACACCCGGGGAAACCCGGTGCCGGTGAACGCGGTTTCTTCCCAGCCCTTTGCGCCGTCATGATTACGCACCAGGTAATTAACGCCTTTTTCCACTGCGTCGGATTCCGTTTCACCCATCGCCAGCAGGCCGAGCAGGGCCCATGCGGTCTGTGAAGCGGTGCTGTCTCCCGACCCTCCCAGGTCCGGGTCATTATATGAATCGCAACTTTCACCCCAGCCGCCGTCGCTGTTCTGGATCCGTTTTAGCCAGTTCACGGCCTTACGCAGGTAAGGCTGCTTCGGGTCCTCGCCCAGGGCGCCCAGGCCGACCAGTACGGCCCAGGTGCCGTAAATGTAATTAACGCCCCAGCGGCCGAACCAGGCGCCGCAGGGTTCCTGGTCCTGTTGCAGGTATTCAAGCGCGCGTGCGATGGGGGGAAAACTCCTGTCATAGCCGAGCATGGCCAGCATTTCAATACAGCGCGCGGTCAGGTCTGCTGTGCTCGGGTCGACCAGCGCGCCGTGATCGGCAAATGGTATGTTGTTGAGATTTTCGTAATGGTTGTCGATATCGAACGCGCCCCAGCCGCCATCGGTATTCTGCATGCCGATGACCCAGTTAACGGCCTGGGCAATACGCTTTTTCCTGTCCGGGTTATAGTGGGCGCCCACGCGCAGCAAGGCCATGACCACCATGCTGGTATCGTCGACATCGGGATAGAAGTCATTTTCAAACTGGAATGCCCAGCCGCCGCCTTCCAGGTCCGGCGCCATGCTGATCCAGTCCCCCCGGGTGAATACCTGTTTATCGAACAGCCAGTCCGTTGCCGGTTTTACGGCTCCGTTATCCGGACTCAGGCCGGCTTCCGACAGGGCGGACAAACTCAGGCAGGTATCCCATATCGGCGACACGCAGGGTTGAACGTAAGTCTGTGCTTCTTCCTCAATCACCAGGTCCTCTATAGCCTGCAAGCCGCGCTGCATGTCCGGGTCGGCCGTATCGCGGCCCAATAACTTCAGCGCATAGACGGCATTCGCCATGGCCGGGTAAATCGCGCCGATTCCGCCCTCGCCGCGCATGTGTTCGCGCATCCAGGTTTCCAGCTTGCGCATGGAACGCCGCCTGACAAACCCGGGCACCAGCGGTTCCAGCAACTTGAGCAGACGCTCCAGCAGGATAAAACAGTTTTTGAAGTGGCTCCCCGGCTGATAGTGATCGATATGCTTCAGGGACTCCGGTTCGCGGTTGAACAACTCTCTTATATCCGTTCCCTTGTGTACCGGCCGGTGCGCGAAGATCAGCAACAGGGGGATAGTGACGCAGCGGGACCAGTAGGAAATCTTGTCCAGGCTGAAATACCACCAGCGCGGCAACCAGATTATTTCTGCCGGCATGGCGGGTACGGTCCGCCAGGGCATCTGGCCAAAAATCGCGAGCAGGATACGGGTGAAGACATTGACCTGCTCCGCGCCGCCGTTATTGCGCACCCAGGCGCGGGCCCGTTGCATGGCCTCTGCAGCGGGATCATAACCGGCCGTTTTCAGGGCAAAATAGGCTTTTACGGTGGCGCTGATATTACCGGCGCCGCCTTCATACAGGGGCCAGCTTCCGTCCGGTAATTGCCGCTTGCATATATAATCGGCCAGGCGTTGCTCCCGTTCCCTGTCCACCGTGCCCATCAGGTGTTGCAACAGCATGTATTCGGCAGGGATGGTCGTATCGGCTTCAAGGTCAAAACGCCAGTAACCGGCACGGTACTGGCGCTCCAGCAAAGCCGTGCCCGATTGTACCAGCGTGTCGGCCAGGGGATCGGTCTGGGGAACCGGAACGTTTGTCTCTTCCCGTTGCAGGAGCCTGGGTGAAAGTAATTCACCAAATAGCGTATCTGTTATTGTTGCTGCGCCGTGTTCAGACATAACTCCGTATTCCGGGGGGATTCAAACAAATAATTCTAATCTATCTTGTTAAATATGCAAGTATTTTGTCTGAAATTTACCCTGTGTCAGGTTTGCCTGACGCAGCATTTTTTGTACCTTTTGCCCTAGGGATCGTGCAAACAGCCGGTATATGCACATGTGGCTCACCGATTGACACGGCAGCCCGATATGTGCATCAATATGTACAGTTTGAAAATAGCATATCCTGCATTTTCTCCCGGCCCGGTTTCGCCCTCCCGTCCATGACAGGGATTAAAAATCCACAACCTGGCCTATACCCGTTGTACGCGCTTTTGCGTGGATATGCTTTGCCGCATACATATCCTGGGCATTGACGCCGTGGGACTGGTAGAGCGTAACCTGCCGATCGTCCTGCCTGCCGGGGATTTTGTCTTCCAGCAGTTCACCCAGTTCCCCGATTATATGAGTTTCATCAATTGCGCCTTCGGCCACGGGTATCATGATATTGCCTCCCTCGTTGCGGACGGATTCCATCAGGTCCACGTAGACCGAGGACTTGACGACCAGGCCGGTATCGCATTCCCGGGTGGTCAGGCTGTGGGCGCCGACCAGGTTGACGTGGGCGCCGGGTCTGACCCACTCGCCGGCCAGTATGGGATCGGGCGAGGTGGTAGTAGTGCATACCAGGTCGCAGGCGCCGGCTTCTG
Organism: Gammaproteobacteria bacterium; assembly: GCA_026710545.1. Lineage (GTDB taxonomy): Bacteria > Pseudomonadota > Gammaproteobacteria > Eutrophobiales > Eutrophobiaceae > JAAXHV01. The sequence continues at coordinate 32,327 of JAPOQU010000015.1, forward strand.
CCGGGTCTGCCGTCGCCCTGACGCTGATGCCGGTGCGTTGCGCCTGCTCCCGGGCGAAAGCCTGCACCTTGTCCGGGTTGCGCCCCCACACGACTATCTCATCCACGGGGCGCACCGCGCGCATGGCATCGATATGGGTGACCGCCTGCACGCCGTTGCCGAAGATGCCGCAGGTGTGCGCGTCTGCGCGCGCCAGCAGCCGGGTCGCCAGGCCGGATGCCGCGGCGGTGCGGATTCCCGTTACCTCGGCGCCGTCGATAATAGCCACAGGGGTGCCGCTGGCATGGTCGAACAGGGCGATGAAGCCCTGGATGGCGGGGAGTCCCCTGGTTGGATTGTCGGGGATCAGGTTGATCACCTTGGCGCCGAACGCGGCCAGTTCGGTGGAAGAACCCGGCATCAGTACAAGCGTGCCGCTTTCATCGATGAGCGGCGCGACCAGCCGGGGTGGCATGGATATGGCGCCGGTGGTAGCGGCGATCATGGCGGGTTCCATGGCGTCTATGCATTCGTCCATGGGCAGCAGTTTGCGTACGCCAGCGGCGTTGATAATGGTCAGGGGCATGCTTTGTTCTCCGGATCCCAAAGTACGGAAGTCTACCCGGCATGTACGGCAGTGACCAGTTTTTATTAATACCGTCAGCTCATATATCAATGCTTGACTATATTCAGCAATATCGTATGTTTAAGACTGGGGAGATAAAAAGAAAGGTGTCAAGAAAACCGACAGAAAACGGCTTCTTTGACATTACTTGATAGTGGGGTAAATCAGTGCCGGCAGCAGGTCCGAAAGCAATTATACAGGCAATAAAAGAGGCTTTTATTGAAGCTTCAGCATCCGCAGTATTAATTTCTGATGGTACATCAAATCCTCGAAAGTTTTATGTAACAACCAGGGAAACGTCGTTTCCTGTATGGGTTTATATATGGACTTTGACTCACGGCGGAGGGGCAGCGCGGCCGCAAGATGAATACCGAATACAACTTACATCTGTCGTCTCCCCATTACGCGAAAACCCGGATGGTCCGACCTTGTTACTGGGATATGAGCCTGAATCTCAATGCTTTGCGGGATTTGATTTAAATAAACATTTGACCTTTTCTACTCAGTCGCCTTCGATACAGATTAATATCAATACACTCCGGGAAGCTGATAAGAACGGTCTCGCGTTCTCGCGGAAGGGAAACGATGAGATTGCTGTGGGTTTTCGTGCCGATAACATACTTCTGTACAGTCTCAATTCAAAAAATTTGCATGAGAGCGGAGCGGATGCGGCTATTTCGGAATTATTATCAAAAGCAGACGGATTTAAACTTGTTACTGATGACGAGATAAATACATTAACCCCTGAGAGGAAACGGGTTTTGACGAAGGTCTTGCGCTTGGCCCGTGACGGAGATTTCAGAAGAAAGGTTATCGACGCTTATAGCAGAAGATGTTGTGTGACCGGGTTACAACTCCGTCTCATTGATGCCGCGCACATCCTGCCGGTAGGCGCTCCGGGTAGTTCAGATGATGTCCAAAATGGATTATGTCTCTCTCCGACGTATCACAGGGCTTATGATCTTGGATTGATCTATCTGACTGAAGACAGAAAAATGATGCTCAACCACCAAAAGAGGGAAGAGTTTGTTCGACTTGGGCTAGGCGGAGGGCTGCAGGAATTCAAGCTACCTCTGGACAGAGGGATATTCCTTCCTGGAAACAAAAACCATTGGCCAAGTAAAAACTTTATTGAAGCGGCAAATCGGTTTCGCGCGATTTAACGTCTTACAAAAAATACTTGACCAGTTTTGTTTTTGTATTACACTTTGAATATGACTCGCCCGAAAGTCAAGAATCCTCGTAACAGGCTCATAAATTTCCGGCTGACTGATGCTGAATATGCTGAGATACGACGCTCAGCTGAGTTATACGGCTTCGACTCTCTCAGTGATTATCTGCGATACCTCTATACATCCGGTTCTGATGTTTCCGACGTAAAAGATACCATTCCGTTGTATGAGGTTGCTGAACCTGAGGTATATACAGAAACCGAACGCGGAACCATTTATCTGGGTGATGCACTGGGGCTGCTAAACCGGACATTGAAGCCGGCCTCAGTAGATTTGATAATGACTTCCCCACCCTTCGGACTTGTCAGAAAAAAAAGCTATGGCAATGAAGACGCGGATAAATATGTTGAATGGTTCAAGCCTTTTGCCGAAGGAATGAAACGAGTATTAAAGGATAAGGGAAGTCTTGTTATTGATATAGGTGGAGCGTGGAAACCGGGTATGCCAACTCGGTCACTGTACCATTTTGAACTGCTGATTAGTCTCTGCAGGGATAATGGATTTCACCTGTGTCAGGAACACTACTGGTGGAATCCATCGAAACTGCCTACTCCCGCAGAGTGGGTCAACGTAAGACGCATCAGGGTCAAGGATGCAGTCAATTGCATTTGGTGGCTATCCAAAACTCCGTGGCCCAAGGCTTCAAATAAACGTATTCTTGCTCCCTACAGCGAATCGATGAAATCGCTGTTGAAAAATGGCTATAAGCCGAAATTGCGGCCGTCTGGGCATGATATTTCCGACAAGTTTGGAAAGAATAACGGTGGTTCAGTGCCCCCCAATCTTCTGGCGGTAGCGAATACCGAGTCAAACGGCGTTTACCAGAACTACTGCAAAGCGAATGACTTGCCGGTTCATCCGGCTAGATTCCCGGCTCGTTTACCTGAATATTTTATTCGTATGCTTACGGATGAAGACGATTTTGTGGTTGACCCATTTGGCGGTTCGTGTGTCACAGGTGAAGCAGCCGAAGCGCTCAATCGCAGGTGGGCGTGTTGCGACCTGAACGAAGAATACCTGAAAGGCGCCGTGTCCCGGTTTGTAGGCGTTAAGCCAAAACTGCCGAAACCGGACGCCGTTCCTTATCAGGTATTTCCTCCGTGCTCTCTGGCAGGTTCCACTGACGATTCTGCCCTTTCCAATAATGGAGGATTTAAACGGACTCCCAGAACGCCAAAGCAAAAAAGTATGAGGCTTCTTTGAAGTACTTTCCGTAAGAATTTTAATGTAGCAATAACCTTTCGTAGTCCATCACGGCCAGCTCGGTGGAAGAGCCGGGCATCAGCACCAGTGTGCCGCATATGTTCACCTGCTTTCAGTTACCCAGTAGCGCAACGCTTCGATATCGTAATCGGCCGGCACAGCTTCCCGTGTCATTGTAAGGCCGGAACAATCATTTTTCGGCATTGCAAGATTTGTGCGCGCGGGATTCGGCAACGGCCCTTCCATGTCCCAAAGATACATCATGGCCCTGTAGAAAACGGCAATGTTGCGCGCGGTCGACAAACCGTCTTCCCAGCATTCGCCGTCACCGGGCATCGCCGATTCCATTACGATTATGCCGTCGGTACCGGCATCGCAGTAATGACGGACAATCTCAACAAAGGCTTCGGCAGCCGTGACACCGGATACCGAAAATTGCTTCTGCAGGGTTGCCGGACCGCTGACCGCAGCCAGCACGATGCCCTCGTTATCCAGTGTGATCCTTAATCGGCGGCATGCCTCCAGGCTCGCCCCCACCCTGCCGTTACCGATTATGTGATCAACATCCAGGCCTGCCGTGCCGGCAGAATCAAGTTCCATCCCGCGGGCATCGGCGCACAGCACGCCATCCGCTCCGATTGCCTGGTGCAGCTCGGACAGGCCGTTGGCCAGGTGGGTCGGATCGGTAAAAAACTCATCCAGCGGTCTTGCCGAAATACGGGCCGCCACTTCGAACGCAAAGGGAACGACAAGACGGATATTCCCACCTCTTCCTCCGGCAATAGCGCGAGCGCGTTCTCTGACGTTCATTGTTGATTATTGCCCGGCATAGGACAAATTATCCTAGGTGAGTTAACGGGTCAGGGTCAAGTGGTGAATCCGCTACACAACGGCGGGGTCCGGTAAGCCCGGAACGTCTGGCTCCCTCCCGGATTACAGGTTAAGATTAACAGACATCTTGGGGAGAGTAACCGTTGGCAGACACGGCAACCGGTAACAGTGATGAGCTTATCCAGTCCATGGAGGATTACCAGCGCTCCAACGATGAACTGGCCTTTCTGTTCGGCCGGGAAACGGTAGAGCAGGCCGGTCAACTGGATATTGCCGACCTGAACCTGAACGAGGAGATCGTCGCATGCATTGCCGGCGGCATCAGGACCCTCAAGGAATTGCAGCACAACCCCCGTGCCCAGGTGAACTTCGTCAACGGCCTGGAGCCCGGCGCACGCCTGCTGCTTTGTTTGTGGGTGATGGATATGGGGTTGCTGGAAAAAATCCGCAAACGGTCGTATCTATAGGCCGGAATAGCCGGCGCAGACCTCCGCCAGCAACTGCAGGTCGCAGTTGCCCCCCGACAGGATCCCGACAACCGTTTTCCCCTTGAGCCTGTCACGCAGCTTCCAGGCCGCGGCGGTTGACGCGGCGCCGGCCGGTTCGGCCAGGTTATGGGTGGCCTCCAGCAGCCAGGCCATGGCCTGTTTTAGATCATCGTTGGTTACCAGGACCATGTCGTGGACCAGCCGGCGCATGATCTCCATTGTCATCTGCGCCGGCACCCGGGTCGCCAGGCCCTCGGCGATGGTGTCGAGCGAATCGTAGCGGACCATCTTCCCGCTCCTGAAGGATTCGGTTACCGCGGGCGCGCCTGAGGACTGAACCCCGATCACCTGTGTTCCCGGATTGCGTTCTGCCGCGACGATGGCGCTGCCGCAAATGCCGCTGCCCAGGCCGATAGGGACAATTAACACGTCAGGCGCTGCTTCCTCATCGAATACCTCGTCGGCCATGGTGCCGACCCCGGCGATCAGCAGGGGTTCTTCGGCGGAATGCACATAACGCAGCCCTCTCTCTTCCGTCAGCCTCTCACAATGGAGCTTCGCCTCGTCAAAATCCTTGCCATGCTCGATCAGTTCGGCGCCCAGGGCGCGCATGGACTGGATTTTCCCCGGATTGCCGTGCTCAGGCAACACCAGGGTACATCTGACGCCGAACTGCCGCGCCGCGTACGCCAGTGACTGCCCGTGGTTGCCGGTGGTGCAACTGATAATGCCCCGTTGCTTCTGTTCCTCAGGCAGGCGGCTCACCAGGTTGATGCCGCCGCGCACCTTGAACGCCCCGGTGGGCTGGTGGTTCTCGTGCTTCAACAGGTAACGGAATCCCAGCCGTTCTTTCAGCAATGGCCATTCGTTCAGCAGGGTGGGGCGCAGGTACTCGTATACCTGTTCGCGGGCCTGGATTACGTCTTTATAATCAACGGGGAGCATTCGGTCGATAAGCAAATAAAAGAGTGTTAGTCTTTGTATGTAACACGAGAGGATAACAACATGTCAAGAGTAGATGGTTCGGTTTTACTGGTAGGTAGTATCCCGGGATCAGACGCACAAGAGGCAATGCGGTTGTGCGCGCGGGAACTGGGAGACAGGTTGAGCTTTGTGCCCGATGGGGAAACCGGCTTCAGAAAAATCTGGATCAACTTTCTTGCCGCTACTCGCTACGCTCCCAATGATGCCCTGGAGACGGTCAACCAGCCCGAACCGGTGAACCCGGATGACCCGGAAGAATGGCGGGAGGCGAGCGATTACTGGGTTCCGAAGGGCTATCACGATCACTGGCAATTCAGGATCAAGGATAACAGGCAGGTTTATTTTGAGCATTTAGGCTATGCGCAGGAAGCTGTTGCTTCCTACCAGGTATTCAAACAACTGCAGGCAGAGGGTCTCATTTCCGCCCGTCAACGGTTTATGGTGGCCATGCCCATGTGTGAATCCGCGGTGCGCCCGTTCCTGGGCAAGGCGGGGGAGCATGACTATGAGCAGATTTCCGGCGCCTACACCGAAGCCATGTCACGGGAAATAGCGAAGATGCTGGAAGTAATCCCGGCCGGTGACTTGGTAATACAGTGGGATATCTGCATGGAAATGCTCGCGGTTGACGTAAATGATGACCACTCGGTACTGTTTCCCTGGAAACCCCGGGGCGAGGCTCTGGGGCGTTATGCCAAAAACGTCAAAACGTTCTCGGAATTTGTACCCGGGGAGACCTTGCTGGGGCTGCATTTCTGTTACGGTGACCTGGGCCACAGGCATTTCATCGAACCCCGCAACCTGGCAAATGCGACGCGCATCGCAACAGCATCGGTTCAGGCTATCGGGCGCACCATTGATTTCTGCCATATCCCGGTTCCCAGGGACCGCCATGACGATGCCTATTTTGCGCCGTTGGCAGATTGGCCGGACAACACGGGCAAGCTGTTCCTGGGCCTGGTGCACCATACCGGCGGTGTGGATGGCACAAAGCGCAGGCTGGCGACCGCTAAACGCCATATGGACAACTTCGGTATTGCAACGGAGTGCGGTTTCGGTCGCCGACCCAAAGAGACATTACCCGAACTGATGCGTATACACCGTGAGATAGCCGAACTGCTGTGACTGCGCCCCTGCAGCCGGGCCGGGTCGAAGGAGTGCAGTAATTGCAGCAACAGCGCCGCCCCCTCATCGTTCCTGCGAAAGCGGGACGCCAGTGTTCATTTATTACTTTTATCCGTGTTCTCTGCGCCTTCTATGGCTATAATCCTCATCCACTGAATTCCGAGGGTAATTTCCTGGGCTGACATGACAGCAACCACGGACATCATAGTCATCGGCGGGGGTATCGCCGGGGTTTCTGCCGCTTCCGAGCTGGCGGCGACGGCGCGTGTTACCGTCCTGGAGCGAGAGCCCCAGCCCGGTTACCACGCTACCGGCCGCTCTGCCGCATTCTTCGTGATCTCCTACGGCAATGCCGCGGTGCGTGCGGTAACGGCCGCGAGCGAGCCGTTTTACCGTTCACCGCCGCAGGGGTTCACCGATATCCCGTTGATACGGCCCCGGCCCTGTATCTTCTTCGGCCGGCCGGACCAGCGCGAGGCGTTGCTGTCGCTGCACGCTGAAGTTCCATCCCTGCAGAGACTGGCCCCTGAACAGGTACGAAAGGAGGTCCCCATCATGCTGCCTGACTACCTGGAAGGTGGTCTCATGGACGAGACCGGCGGCGACCTGGACGTGGATGCCATCCTGCAGGGCTTTCTGCGGCGCCTGCGCAGCCGCGGCGGGAAACTGTACACGCAGCGTGAGGTACAGGGTATATCCCGCAGTGGTGGATTGTGGCGGGTCACCGGCGGCGATGAAACGTTCGCCGCGCCGGTGCTGGTCAATGCGGCCGGCGCCTGGGTGGATGAGATTGCGGGACTGGCGGGACTGGCGCCGCTGGGTCTGCAACCCAAACGGCGCACGGCCATGCTGCTCGACGCACCGGAAGGCCGGGATATCAGCGACTGGCCCCTGATGGTCAACGTGGAGGAGGAGTTCTATTTCAAACCGGATGCCGGCGCCTTGCTGTTATCCCCAGCCGACGAAACGCCCAGTCCTCCCTGTGACGCCCAGCCCGAGGAACTGGACGTCGCCCTGGCGGTGGACCGGTTCGAGACGGCGACAGGTCGCGAGGTGTCCCGGGTTAACCACCGCTGGGCAGGTCTGCGCACCTTTGCGCCGGACAAGACCTTTGTCGTCGGTTTCGACCCCCGCACGGAGGGTTTTTTCTGGCTGGCGGGGCAGGGCGGCTACGGCGTGCAAACCTCTCCCGGCATGGCGCGGTTGGCAGCGTCCCTGGTCACGGGGTCGTCACCCCTGGAACAGGCCGGGATCGGGGAGAACCTGGTTAACCGGTTGTCTCCCGCCCGGTTGCTGAAGTGAGATGGGTAAGCCGGATCAGTGTTTCGTATTCAGGCATTCAATATTGCGCTTAATCAGCGACTCAATGGCGCGTAATTGCTTTTTTTCATCCCTGGTCACGAAAGAAATAGCCTGACCGCTGGCGCCCGCCCGGCCGGTACGGCCGATACGGTGTATATAATCTCCCGGTGCGTGGGGCAGGTCATAATTGACGACTACAGGCAGTAACTCGATATCGATGCCGCGTGCGGCGATGTCTGTGGCGACCAGCACCTGTATCTTGTTCTTTTTGAAGTTATCCAGCACCCTGGTGCGTTGCGCCTGAGTTTTATTGCTGTGAATTGCAGAGGCGGAGATTGAATTCTTGCCCAGCCGTTTTACCAGCTTGTCTGCGCCATGCTTGGTGCGGGCAAAAACCAGCACCTGCTCGTGAGTGTCCTGCACAAGATCACACAACAGCCTGGCTTTGCGTTCCTTCTCGACCCAGTACAGTTTCTGTGAGATTGCCTCGACAGTCAAGTTGCGGGGGGACACGTCTATTTCTATCGGGTTTTTGCAAATCGTGCCCGCGAGTTGGCGAATTTCCCTGGAGAATGTCGCTGAAAACATCAGGTTCTGTCTGCGCTGTGGAATAAGTTTCAGAATCCTGCGTATGTCCGTGATAAAGCCCATGTCCAGCATCCGGTCGGCCTCGTCCAGTACCAGCAATTCCAGATCGTCGAAGCGGACGGCTTTCTGTTGATAAAGGTCCAGCAGGCGTCCCGGTGTTGCCACCAGCAGGTCGACCCCGCGTCGAAGCGCGCGCAGTTGCGGAGTAATGTTTACTCCGCCGAACACCACCGCTGACGTGAGTCGTTCGTTCTTGCCGTAAGTCAGGATACTCTGGTGTACCTGGGCCGCCAGTTCCCGTGTCGGCGTCAGGATCAGCGCCCGCGCCCGCCCGGGCTTGGCCCTGGCATTGGCGCCTAATTGTTGCAGCATGGGAAGCACAAACCCGGCAGTCTTGCCGGTGCCGGTCTGGGCGGCCGCCATCACGTCGCCGCCGGATAGAACGGCAGGTATCGCCTGGGCCTGAATAGGGGTTGGAGTTGTATAGCCTGTGTGCGCAACCGAGCGCAACAGGGAATCGGATAGTCCGAGTGTCGTAAAAGTCATATGTATCTCTATAAAAAATTATTTTGCAGGCATGCACAGCCTGTCGACTCCGGGATTAGCGAAGCGATTGGCGGTGAATGACCAATGTATGTGTTCCCCGGACGCATGGCGTCTGGTTGCACGGGCGTGCAATCGATAGATAATGTTCGGAGTTCGAAACCGCGCTTAGACGGGTGACAAAAGCAGAAAAAAGACCTATAGCTAAAGATAATGCACTTGCAACGAGGTATTACTCAAGCTGCAACAACGGACTATATCATGAAATTAAATTAATTGCTTAGATAAAATAGCGGCAGTCCTGAACGGCAAGTTTTTGATTTCAGAACTTGTCCCGTTCTATGAACTCTCTTACCTTGATTAATGACTATATTCAGTCCATATTGAGTCATACTGACGCTGACGACTTTGTAAGAGTACCCACAATGAAATTATCCTTGCAAATAAAACCAATCAGTTATCTCAAGGCTCATGCCGCTGATATCGTGCGTCAACTGAGTGAGCAGAAACAACCCCTGATCATTACCCAAAACGGTGAAGCCAAAATCGTGGTTCAGGACATCAAGAGCTACGAGGAGAATGAAGAGACGCTTGCATTGCTCAAGATTCTTGCCCTTGGCAATAATCAGATTGAACTGGGAAATGTCACTCCTGCCAAATCGGTGCACGAACATATTCGCCTTCGACGTAAACGGAAATCGTAATGTACGAGGTCTACCTGGCCGACTATGCACTGCGAGACCTTAGAGTTCATGTTTATTTGATCGCCGACGGACGCAGAGATATGCAAACCCTGTTAAGCAGGCGCCTGCTGGGCGCTTAAACGGCTACTCTCATGTTACCGGCCGATGACCAGGTTGAGGAATGTAGGGTGAATTACCCGTATCATTTTCTGTTCCTGCTGTTTATATCCGCATTATTTGCCCCGAGCCATGCCAATGAACCGCAACTCCATATCCAGAGAACGGGTAATCCGCCGGTAATCGACGGTGTGTTGGATGACGAAGCCTGGAAAGATGCGACCCGGGTCACGGAGTTTTTTCAAAGTGTTCCGGTTGAAGGCGCGCCGGTCAGCGAGGCGACGGAAGCTTACCTCACCTACGACAGCAACATGCTCTACGTGGGGGCGCGCTTGTACGATCGGAATCCCGACGCGATTGTGGCCAGGGAGATGCGGGAGGATGAGGTGACGATCAGCGATGATATCTTTACCGTTGCCGTCGACAGCATGCTGGACCGGAAAAATGCGTTTGCGTTCTATATAAACGCCCTGGGTACGAAAGGCGATGCCCGCATCGAGAACAATCTCACACTCCGTGGCGAGTGGGACGGCATCTGGTACGGCGCCGCCACGCGTGATGAAAAGGGCTGGATCGCCGAGTTCGCCATCCCCTTCAAGACACTGTCCCTGGACGCCGATGCGCCGGCCTGGGGGCTGGAACTGGAGCGCCATATCAAGCGCCGTAACGAATTCGCGACGTGGGCCAATCATGACCAGGACAAGGGCTTCGGCTACGTGGCCGCCTACGGAGACCTGCTGGGCCTGGAAGACCTCGACCAGGGAAGGGGCCTGGACATAAAACCCCAGGCGGCGGGCCGGTACCGCAAGCGGTATGACAACGGCGACGAGGATTTCACGATAAAACCGGGCGTGGAAGTGATATACAAACTGACGCCCTCGTTGAACGGATCACTTATCATCAACCCGGATTTTTCCAATACCGTTGTGGATGATATCAAGACCAACCTCACCCGGTTTGACCTGTTTTTCCCGGAGCAGCGGGATATTTTTGTGCGGGATGCGGACGTCTTCGAGTTTGGCGGGCTAAAGGACGTGAACGGCATTCCCTTCTTTTCAAGGCGTATCGGACTGCCCTTTGACCGGGAAAACCCCGAGCCGCTCGATATCGACATCGGCGCCAAGCTGAGCGGCCGGCTCGGGCGTTATAGCATGGGTCTGCTGAATACGCAGATGGGTTCCGGACAGGGGATCGGTTCGAAAAACCTGTCCGTCGCCAGGCTTGCCATGGACGTCCAGGAGGAATCCAGGGCCGGCGCCATGATGACTTACGGCAACCCCACGGGCAGCGACGACAACGGCGTCGCCGGGGTCGATTACCGCTATCGCAACAGCAACCTGTTCGGTTCGCAGGTGTTCGTGGCCGATGCCTATGCCATGAAGTCTTTCAGTGAAGGTATCGACAACGATGACTTGTCGTACGGCCTGACGCTGGAATTCCCCAACGACCGCTGGAATGTCAAGGCAAAATACCAGGAGATCCAGGAGAACTTCAATCCGGCGCTCGGTTTCGTCAATCGCTCCGGCATCAGGCTGTACGAGGGCGATTTGCGTTACCGGATCAGGCCGAAAAACAACCGCTTGCTCAGGACCGTCAACTGGGGTTTTATGTCATCGTTCAAGACCACAACGGATAACAAGCTTGAGAGCGGCCGGGTTTATATGCGGGTATTTGACTTGGAGAGTCATGACGGCGATCAGCTTCAACTCTGGGGGAACTGGCAGCGCGAAACCTTGTTTGACCCCTTTGAAATCCAACCCGGCGTGATCATTCCCACGGGTGACTACGATTTCTACTATGGATGGACCAAGCTGACCACGTCGGCTCACCGGCCTGTTTCCGTTGAAGTAAAGGCTAAATTCGGCGAATTCTATAATGGTGATCTCATTGACGTGCAGACATTATTGCGCTGGCGGCCGTCGCCTAATTTTTTCATCACCCTGGAACGCCATGTCTTCGACGTCGACCTGCCGGCAGGTGATTTCGAGTTTGAGATCAACCGCGCCCGCTTCAATATCAACTTCACGCCGACCTTGTCCTGGATCAATTACCTGCAGCAGGAGTCCGAGACCCATTTCATGACGCTGCAGAGCCAGTTGCGCTGGATTATTGTACCGGGCAATGAACTGACAGTGACGCTCAACCACGACTGGGCCAGGGACAACGGCTCATACAAGCGCACCGAGGCTGATTTATTTGCGCGGCTGGTGTGGACGCACCGGTTTTAGAAACCTGGTCGTCCTCCTTTCAGTAGCTGGCATGCAGTGAAAACTGGAGGCGAAACTCACCTGGAGCTGACGAGCGGTGTAGCGGGTCCATGGAGCAGGCCGCCGAATCATGCGGCAGGTCAAAAGCAACTACAGTGCTGTCCACCGGGTCCGGGCCCCAGTCTGATACAGCACCAGGATTGGCTGCCGCCACACATGCCTGTCCCCCAGTAGCTGTAACCGGACGGACAACCTTGCGATACTGGTCTATGTGGTGTAGGGGGTGTTGGATCAGGGTCGCCACAATCCTTCGTCCCACTAACAGTCTGGCTGGACGCAGGCGGTGTCCCCGGAGTACAACCAGCCGGTGATGCCGTCACAGAACGAGTCTGCGTAACCGTTTCATCGTCGCAGTAACCGCTGGCAGAGGGCGACCAGGAACCGGTGCTATAGGTGCACCGTGTAGTGCATACGGTGTCGCCGGACACGGTCTGGCTGGATGCGGGACGCGTGCCGCCTTCGCATGAGGACGTTACCAGGGTGACGCTACGGGACTGTGAAATCCTGTCGGTGGTGCATCTGCCTGCGGCGCTGGGACTCCAGGGACCGGTAGTCCAGCGGCACGCCGGCAGGGAGCAATCGGCGCCGCCGGATACGGTCTGGCTGGACGATGGGCGCGTGCCGCCGGCACAGGGCTGGTTGACAGCGGTCACGCTGCGGGTCTGCGCTACCCTGTCGGTTCTGCAACGGCCTGCGGCGCTGGGTGTCCAGCGGCCGGTGGTGTACCGGCAGGTGGGCGGCGGGCAGTATTTTGTGCCGTGAACGGTGCGCGTTTCAACACTGCAATCGGACAGGGTACGCCGCTGCGTCAGTTGGTCGCTGGTGCAATAGCCGGATTGTGCAGGAGTCCAGCTTGCCGGGGTGCATACGGTAGGGCAGTCCCTGGCGCCGGTGACCTGGCGCGTGGACGTCGAGCAGTCGGCTGCGCGGCGGGTCTGGGTAAAGGTATCGCCCAGGCACACGGTTGATGCGGCAGGGGTCCAGCCCTGAACCGTACAACTGTCACAGTTTCTGGTCCCCGTTGCGGCGCGGGTATCGGTGGAACAATCGCCTGAAGTGCGTGTCTGGGTGAAATCAGTACCCCGGCAGATGTCGCCGGTTTCGGGGGACCAGTCGGTGACAGGGCAGCTTGTACCGCACTGCTTTGTGCCTGTTGCCGTCTGTGTTTCCGTGCTGCAATCCTCAAGGGTGCGGGTTTGCTCAATAATGCCGCCGGCACACACGGTATCGGTCCCTGGGGACCAATCGGTAACGGTACAGCCGTTACCAGGGGGAGGATCAATTGCCGGTGTGCCGGCGAAACACGCTGTTGGTGAACATTGGGCGAGGGTCGCGGGGCCCGTGCAGGTAACCGGATTGCCGGTATCCCATGCGGCGGTATCGTCGCAGATGCATGCGTGCAGGTCGGGTTCGCTGACTATCTTACTGAGAAACGAACAGAAACTGCCCCCGCTTTTCAGGTTGACGGGGAACCCGCCGGCGCCGCGTTCACTCCATAGCTTGATCGCTTTGGGCGTGGTTTTACTGTGCCCGTCCGGCCGATGCCGGCGCACGATACTGGGACTGTCACCCGGCCACAGGATCATCGCATTGGTATTTCCGGGCATACCTCCGCCGAACTTACCTTCGTCGCCGTATTCACTGGTTCGCTGTGTATGTTTGTCTATCGGGTCTGCATAGCAAATGGTGATTAAGGTCAAAAAAACCAAAAGTGTACGAGTCATTGTATTAACACCTGCAATCCATTACATTGAGTTGCTGATAGTAGACCCGTTGCAAGCCAATGTAAAGAAGTTTTTTGCCGGTTTCGATTACCGGTGAGAAAAAACTGCCGGGGGAAACGGGTTCATCACGGAAAGTCCCGGCCTGCAGAGACAGCAGGATATAAATCAGCTATAATCCGAACCCTTTTTCAGAGCCGGCGCGTACCGCATGCCGCGCGGCGACGGCCTTTGCCGGAAGTGCAGAAGGCGTTTACTGTTATCGAAGGAATAAACCGGGAGAAATAAAAAGAATGAGTGTGCCTGCCGTCCCCAAAGCAGGGGTCATATTCAAATCCTATGAACCGCTGGCATCCATGCAGGCCTACGCCCGGCAGACCGAGGCATCCGGCCTGATGGGCGGGTTCTGGATCGCCGAGGCCTACCACTGGTTCCGCCAGTACGGACTGGAAGCCCGCGGCTGTTTTACCACGCTGGCGGCGGTCAGTGTGGCGACCGGCAAAATTCCCATCGGGCTGGGTATCACATCACCCTACATGCGCCATCCCACCATACAGGCGTCCGAGGCGGCGGCGATAGACGAGTTATCCGGCGGCCGTTTCATCATGGGCATCGGCGTGGGCAAGGTGGGTATCGAGTACCTGGAATACGACATCGAGAAACTGCGGCCGGTCGGGGTGCACCATGAATCCATGGAGATCATGCGCAAGGTCTTCTCCGGGGAAGCCTACGAATACAAGGGCAAATACTATGAATCATCCATGCCGGCATACGACCGGGCCGGCGCCGGCCTGCGTACTGATATACCCATCTACGTGGGCGCCACCGGGCCGTTCATGCAGAGGCTGTGCGGCAGCGAAAGCGACGGCATGTTGCTGGCGGGGCTGACGTCACCCCCCTTCGTTAAATATGCCCGCGACAACATGGACGCAGGCGCGGCAAAGGCAGGACGCACCTTGCCGGCGGACTTCCCGGTAGGAGGCGTGATCCTCTGTTCCTGCTCCCGGGACGGCGACAAGGCGCGGGATGCGACCCGGCCGTATACGGGAACCTACGTGGTGAACAAGATCAGGAATATCAAGAACGACATCATCCTGGCCGGTTCAGGACTGCCCGATTCGGCCTGGGAGCCGTTTCGCCAGGCCATCGCGGACGGTACCCAGGACAACGTCACCCGGTACGTGACCGATGAGATGATGCGCAAGTTTACCGTTATCTCCGGCACGCCGGAGGACTGTCTCGAGATCACCCAGGAACTGGTGGATGCGGGGCTGACCCTGCCGTTGCTGGAAGTGGTCGGCGCCAACGAGGCCGACAACCTGGAGACCATCCGCTTGATGGGCGAAGAGGTTGTGCCAAATTTGAGGCCGGCAAGCGCATAATGATTGAACCCGACTGGGGGACGGACTTAAGTCCGTCCCCGGACAGAGCCGCGGCAGTCCCCCGGCATCTGACGGGTTGTGTGTGAGAATTGAGGAAAAAAACGATGAAACTGGCAACATTTGACATCAACAGCAGCGGGAAACGCACCGTCGGGGTGTATCATAACGGCGCCTACGTGGACCTCGTAGTTCTTTCCGGCGGATTGTTGCCGGCGGACATGATCGAATTTATCAAGGGAGGCAAGCCCACCATGGACCAGGCCCGCAGCCTGCTGGCCGGAGTCGGGGGCAGCGCCGGCGCGTATGTTTACTCTCCGGACCAAGTCACCCTGCAGGCGCCGGTGCCGTTGCCGGGCAAGATAGTGCATACCTCCTGCAATTTCGACTCCCACCTGGAGGAACTGACGACCTGGAACGATCCGGAATGGGAGTCCCACAACTGGGGCGAGTTTCACTTCGAACACCCGACCGGCTTCCTGGAAGCGCCGTCGTCCGTGGTGCCCAGCGGCGCCGGGGTCGAGATTCCGGTGTTCACGAAACAACTGGATTACGAGATCGAGATCGCCATCATCATCGGCAGGGAGGCCTACAAGGTCGGTGTCGATGACGCCTTCAAATACGTGGCGGGTTACACCATCTTCAATGACCTGTCCGCCCGGGACATCCAGGCCCGGGAGCACTCCAACAAGGTGATCCTGATGGGGAAGAGCTTCAAGGGTTCCTGTCCCCTGGGCCCCTGGCTGGTCACCCTGGATGAACTGGACGACCCCCACGACCTGGATATGAAACTGCGCGTCAACGGCGAAGTGCGCCAGGACGCCAATACCGGCCAGATGCACTACAAGACCGCGGAACTGGTGTCCTGGTGGTCGCACATGGGCCTGTATCCCGGCGATGTCATCACCAGCGGCAGCCCCCCGGGCGTCGCAGCCGGCATGGATCAACCCAGGTGGCTGCAGCCGGGCGACACGGTGGATGCGACCATCGCAAAACTGGGTACTTTGACGACCAGGATCATATAATTCAATTTGGAAGCACAGGATATGTAAAGACCGTCAGGGGACGGATTTAAATCCGTCCCCGAATCCCGTATATGCTGTGCATCTATGCTAAACGTATCAGGAATAAATAATGACTACTGACATAAACAAGGAATTGCTGGCCCGGGCTATCGAGCACGTCGACCGCCAGCGCCTGGTGAAACTGGTGATGGACCTGGTGGACATCCCCAGTCCTACCGGCGAGGAGGAGGGCGTAGCCCGCGCCCTGTACGAGATTTTCGGCTCGGCCGGTTTCGACGCCACCCTGCAACCCATCGGCGACGGCCGCTATAACGCGATCGGCCGGCTGCAGGGGCAGGGCGGCGGCAAGTCGCTCATGTTCAACGGCCACCTGGACACCTCGTTCGGCCCGGAACAGGCCCATCGCGGCATCGGCTACCAGTGCAAGGCCACGCTGGTCGACAACGAATGGATCTACGGCATGGGCTCGTTCAACATGAAGAGCGCCATGGGGACGTATATCGTCGCCACGGAGGCGATCCGCAAGGCCGGCATCGAACTGGCCGGCGACGTGGTGATCGCCGGGGTGGCCGGCGAGATAGAGAAAGCGCCGGTGAACGACTTCGAGGGCCGGCAGTACCAGGGTTACGGCGTCGGCACGAAGTTTGCGATTACCCACGGCGCAGTGGCCGATTTCTGCATCCTGGGCGAACCCACCAACATGATGCTGATCCCGCGTCACTGCGGCACCACCTGGATGAAGATCACCGTGCCGGGCCGCCTGATCCATACCGCCTGGTCCAAGGTCGAGACCAACGCCATCAACAAATCCAGGAAGGTCCTGGACGCCATACACGAGTGGATCCCGGGTTATTGCGAACGCAACCGGGTGGGCGATTTCCAGCCCCGGGTGAACGTCTCCGCCATCGAGGGCGGCTGGCCCTGGCGCGGCGCCAGGACCCCGGACAACTGCTGCATCTACCTGGACGTCAGGACCATACCGGGCGTGATGCCCGTACAGGTCTATAACGAGGTGCGCGAGGTCATCGCGGACGCGGTCAGCGCCAACGAAGAACTGGCCGGCGCCAAGGTGGAAATCTTCCTGTCGGCGCCCGGCACTTCCATCCCGGACGACAACGAACTGGTGCAGACCGTCATCAAGGCGCACACCGACCAGTTGGGTGAGGCGCCGCAGATGGGGATGGAAACCTGGTACAGCGATGCGGCGCACATGAACCGCTACGGCATACCCACGGTGAATTACGGCTCGGCCGGCCGCATCCGCACCACCGGCGGCGGCGGTTTCTCCACCTCCCAGGGCGAAGCGGTCCATATCGGCGACATGCTGGATATCATCAAGGTCTACATCCAGGCCATCCTGATGATCTGCCGCGTTGCGGAGTGAATGAATTAACATCGATGCACAGGATGAACAGGATAAGTGAAAGTTGCGGATAGGGGTGTCGCCACAACATAATCTGTAGCGTCAGGTACGGGTTCGCCGGGCAGTAAGGAGGCGGACTGCTGTTTACAACTTGCAGGGGCAGGACAAGGTGCATCCACGGACGCAATCAGAGCAATAATGTTACAATCAAATTATCCTGTATATCCTGTACATCAATGTTAAATAGTTATCCTGTATATCCATGTTAAATATTGATGAAGTCCTGTCATGGTCCCATTCTGATGTACGGGAGTTGATGGAACGCGCCGCGGCGTTGCGCGATGAGGGACATGGCCGGGTCGTTTCCTACTCCCCCAAAGTCTTTATCCCGCTGACCAAGCTGTGCCGCGACGTGTGCCACTACTGCACCTTTGCGCAACCGCCGCGGGCCGGGCAACGGGCCTATATGAGTATCGACGAGGTATTGGACATAGCCCGGGCCGGCGCGGACGCGGGTTGCCACGAGGCCTTGTTCACCCTGGGGGACAAACCGGAACTGCGCTACAAGGTTGCGCGGGATGAACTGAAGGAACTGGGCCATACCTCGACCCTGGCCTACCTGCGGGCAGCGGCGCAGGCAGTGCTGGATGAGACCGGGTTGCTGCCGCACATGAACCCCGGCGTGATGACCCAGGCCGAGTTGCGGGACCTGCGCGCGGTATCGGTATCCCAGGGACTGATGCTGGAGAGCAGTTCAGCGCGCCTGTGCGAGAAAGGCGGCCCTCACCACGGTTCCCCGGACAAGCGGCCGCAGGTGCGCCTGGACAGCATCGCCGCGGCAGGCGCGGCGCGGGCGCCGTTTACCTCCGGCATCCTGATAGGCATAGGCGAGACCCGCCGGGAACGCCTGGAAGCCCTGCTGGCCCTGAAGGACCTGCACGATACCCACGGGCACATCCAGGAGATCATCGTCCAGAACTTCCGGCGCAAGCCCGGCACGAAGATGCACGCTGCCCCGGAACCGGCGCTGGAAGAGCTGCTCTGGACCATCGCCATGGCGCGCATCATCTTCGGCCCGCACATGAACGTACAGGCGCCGCCCAACCTGACCCTGGACGAGTCGCTGCCGGACCTCATCCACGCCGGGATCAACGACTGGGGCGGTGTCTCGCCCGTGACGCCGGACCACGTCAACCCGGAAGCGGCCTGGCCGCACCTTGATAAGCTGCGCGCCGCAACGGAGGTAACCGGCAAGACCCTGGCGCCGAGACTGCCGGTTTACCCGGATTACATCGAAGAGCGTGACACCTGGATCGACCCTGCCCTGCACACCCCGGTGATACGAAAGATCGACGCCGCCGGCTATGCCCGTTCGGGTGACTGGTCGCCGGGAGGCGTGGGACATTGGCCGGAACCGGGTAAACACCTGAACGGTGGAGGAACACAACGCACAACGGACAGCCCATTGGCGTCACTGACGGACAAGGCCATGGCCGGCGTGCGTCTTGATGAGAACGAAATCGCCAGCCTGTTCAATGCCCGGGCCGCCGATGAAGCACTCGTCATCCGGGCCGCCGACGACCTGCGCCGCACGGTTAACGGCGACACGGTCAGCTACGTGGTCAACCGGAATATCAATTACACCAACATCTGCTATTTCGGCTGCGGTTTCTGCGCCTTCTCCAAGGGGCGCGTGGCCGAGAACCTGCGCGAACGGGGCTACGACCTGCCCCTGGCGGAAGTCCAGGCGCGTGTGTCAGAAGCCTGGCAGCGGGGCGCGACCGAGGTCTGCCTGCAAGGGGGCATACACCCGGATTACACCGGCGCGACCTATCTTTCAATCGTCCGGGCGGTGAAGCAGGCCCAGCCGGACATGCACGTACATGCGTTCTCGCCCCTGGAGATCAGGCAGGGGGCAGAGACCCTGGGGCTGCCGCTCAGGGACTATCTCAAGGAGTTGAAGCAAGCGGGCCTCGGCACCCTGCCCGGCACCGCGGCGGAAATCCTGGACGATGAGATCCGGCAGATTATCTGCCCGGACAAGCTGAACACGGAACAGTGGCTGGAGGTCATGCGCACCGCCCACTCGCTGGGCCTCAACTCCACGTCCACGATCATGTTCGGCCACGTGGACGGGCCGCTCAACTGGGCGCGGCATTTGCTGCGTATCCGCGACCTGCAGGAAGAGACGGGGGGCTTTACCGAGTTTGTGCCGCTGCCCTTCGTACACATGGAAGCGCCCATGTACCGCAAGGGCAGGGCGCGCAAGGGGCCCACCTTCCGCGAAGCCCTGCTGATGCACGCGGTCGCCAGGCTGGCGCTGCACCCGCATATCACCAACATACAGGCCTCCTGGGTGAAGCTGGGCATGGACGGGATCAAGGCCTGCCTGGATGCGGGCGTCAACGACCTGGGCGGCACCCTGATGAACGAAAGCATCAGCCGCGCCGCGGGCGCCTCCCACGGCCAGGAGTTCACCGTCGCGGGCATGCGCGAGCTGATCACGGCCGCGGGCAGGGTACCGCAACGGCGCACCACCCGTTACGAGTTTATCAATGAGACCGGCGACCCGGTTCACCTGCCTGCCATGACGCAAGACCCGGGAATCGCAACCCGGGGCGGCTGTCCAGCGTCGCCGGCATCGTCCTGAGCGCCACCAACCTCCAGGGGTTGATGTGTCATATCGAGAAGGTGTCCGCAGGTAATTTATCCGCAGATTACGCAGATTAACGCAGATAAAATGAGGTGATTAGCCGGTATAATCGCTTCATAATATACTACTATATGAAGCGATTAACTGGTATAATCGCCTCATGAAGTGGACACAAGAACACGACGACTGGCCAGGACGTTCACCCAAGTGGGCCTGGCAACACGGCGATTGGCCGTGTTTTGAGTACGACCACACTCAAGCCTATGGATTGAGCAGTGTCGATTTTCAGCTGGCATCCAGACAGTTGCATGGAAACATCGAGGTCCTGCCGGCGAGCGATCGGGTGGAAACGCTCACCAACCTGATGCTTTCCGAAGTACTGAATACCAACCTGATCGAAGGCGAGATGCTGAACCGCGATTCCGTACGTTCATCCCTGCTGGTATTGCTCGGCGGCGAAGCGGCCGGAACAGACCATCACCCGGATGAAAAATCGTCATGGGCCGCAGAGTTCATGGTGGATGTCCGCAACCACTGGAACAGTCCCCTGGATGCAGCCCTGCTGGGGCGTTGGCAGACCTACATCGTTGCAGAACAACTAACCAGCAACATCCGCCGGGGAGCGTTCCGCAATGACCCTTCCCCGATGCGGATCGTAAGCGGGTCAGGTGGACGACTCAAGGTTCATTATGAAGCGCCACCGGCTGCACGGGTGCCAGGTGAGATGACGCGTTTTCTTGACTGGTATAACGCAACCCGGCCGGCCGGACACGCGGGTGCGGCTGATGCGTTGCCCGGCCTGATCAGGGCAGGCATTGCCCATGTCTGGTTTGAGAAGATTCATCCGTATGACGACGGGAATGGCCGCGTTGGGCGCGCCATTGTGGACCATGCGCTCTCGCAGACACTGGGCTATCCGGCCTTGGCTTGTTTTTCAACAGCGGTGGAGCGAAGTAAAAATGCCTACTACCAGGAACTGGAACGAGTTGGCCGGGGGAATTTAAACCTGGATGCATGGCTGGGTTACTTCACGGAGTCCGTCAGGCAGGCGCAGGAGATAGCGCAAAGAGCAGTAAATTTTGTGCTGGACAAGACCCGGTTTTACGATGCGTACCAGGACCAGATGAACGACAGGCAGAAAAAGATGGTCGCGCGCGTCTTTGCCGAAGGAATCGACGGGTTCGAGGGAGGCATAAACACACGGAAATATTGCCGTTTGACAAAATGCTCCCGGGCAACGGCATTCCGCGACCTTGATGACATGCTGAAACGGGGTATGCTCGTCAAGCGACCGGGCCTGGGACGCAGTGTCAGTTATGATCTGGTTACTGTTGACAGGTCGATGTATCCGTTAATACAGGCCGAAACATAAGCTAAGGTTCTCCATCCTCATATTTGTCCTAACATCGGCCCTAAAATATTTATTGCGTAGTTATATTTTTGTATCTACAATTATGTCATGCGTTTTGAATGGAATCACGATAAAGACACCTCTATGAGCAAACTCACAAAAAATCAAAGAGCTGAAATTGATAATTTAGCTTTGATGGCGGACAGAGAGATAGATACATCAGATATCCCGGAGACGGCTGATTGGAGAAATGCTGTTATAGGGAAATACTACCGGCCTATTAAAAAACAGGTCTCATTACGCCTGGATGCT
Organism: Gammaproteobacteria bacterium; assembly: GCA_026710545.1. Classification (GTDB taxonomy): domain Bacteria; phylum Pseudomonadota; class Gammaproteobacteria; order Eutrophobiales; family Eutrophobiaceae; genus JAAXHV01. The sequence continues at coordinate 54,098 of JAPOQU010000015.1, forward strand.
GACATTTTAGAGTGGTTTAAGATACAAGGGGGCAAATATCAGACCCATATTAACCTGGCTTTGCGCCGTTATATGGAATCAAATCAAGCAATAAAATAAATTCAGCAGTACAAACGCAGTTGCCTTGGCCATCCTTTTCACGCGTAAAACAAGTACGTCTTACAACATAAACGATATGTTCCCCTGCGCCTGGTCTGCATCGATCAGGTTGATCTGCTTGACTTCTATGAGCCAGCTCTCGTCATCCTGGCGCTGCAGCACGTAACCGCCCATGCAGGCCAGCGTACCATGTTCTCCCTTCCGGTAGGTATGGACGTTCAAATTCGTGCGCACCCGCAGTTCGGTCTCGCCGGCGGCCCAGATCTCGATATTGCTTAAGGAATGGCGGGTGCGGGTGGGCGGTAGCTGGGAAAATGCAAAGCCCGTACGGAACCGGGCGATCTTGTCTTCCAGGCGGCGCCGGTCCTGTATCTCCCAGGTGATGGTGCCGCCGGGATTGTGGGGCGCCGGATCACTGGGGATCCAGTAAATGCACTGGTCCTGGAACAGGCCGAGCCACTCCTCGAAGCGGCCGTCGTCCAGCAGGCGGCACTCGCGGTTGAGCAGGTGGGTAATCTCGTAATGGATTTCCGGCGCAACGGGCGGTCCCGGGTTACTCCATTCCTTCGCTATCCGGTATAAGCGCTGGTAGTACCCGGAAGTAACATAGGCGGACGGACCCGGCTGTTGTTGCAGTAATTCCCTGCTCATAAGTTCTCCCGGCGCTGGTCACTGCCGGCGTCCAGGCTCATCAGGCGCTTCCATTCCCGGTAGAAGGTGCGCATGGTGATGTCGCTGGTGACCGGCGCCCGGGTGCCGTCGATCTCGGCCACTTCCCGCTCGCTGTGCAGGTGGCGGCTGCAATCCACCCATTCGGCCTCGGGGATACCGAGACCGGTCTGGCACGACTCGAAGTTCTCCACGTCATCCACCTCGCCGAACATGGGAAAATCCTCCTGGGTGCGCATGCGCATCGCGTTCACCTCGTCCGGCAGGTTGGAGACGGTGGTGGCAAACCAGTAGAGATCAGTCTGGTCCACGCCCAGCGGGTCGACCAACTGTACCTGGTTGCCGATCAATAACAGGTTCGGGAACACGGTCAGGTTAAGGCCGGCGCCCACCGCCAGTTCGAGCAGCCGTTTGGCCTCGGTTGCGCCGTATTTTTCCGGCAGGGACCGCTCCAGGTGCTCCCGTCCCGGCTGCGGGCGCTGCTGCTCCCAGGCGGATACCTTGTGCATCTCGGGGCGCTGGTCCAGGTAGTAATGCCCGTTGCGGAACGCCTTCACGAACATGTCGCTTTTATCCGGGTCGGCCGCGAAGTACTGCATGTCCTTGTCCCCGTAGCGGGATGCCGCCATCATCAACAGGGAGCGGTGGGAATAGGCCGGGTGGTAGCCGTCCCCCTGGTTGTCGGTGACGAATTTCCAGTTGGCGGCAATGCGGTAGCGCTGGGTGCCGCTTACCTGCACTTCTCCGCCGCCGTAACGGTCCAGCCAGTCGTCGATGACTTTCCGGGCGCCGGACAGGTGCTCCTCGAGAGCCGGTTGTCCGGGATTGAGACAGGCGAAGATAAAACCGCGGTAGGCGCTGACCCGCGGCGCCCTCACCAGGTCGAACTTACCGCTTTCCCGGTCAGCGTCGTAGGCATAGTCCAGGGGCACGGATACGGAGCGGCCCGCATGGTCGTAAGACCAGGAGTGATAGGGACAGACAAAGACCTTGCAGCTTCCCTTGTCCTCGCGGCACACCTTCGCGCCGCGGTGCGCGCAGCGGTTAAACAGGACGTGGATAGCGGCATCACGGTCGCGGGTGATGATCACCGGGCGGCCCCCGAAATGGCGGGTGACGAAATCGCCCGGCGCAGGGATTTCGCTCTCGTGGCCGACGAACACCCAGGTGCGGGCGAAGATATTGCGCATCTCACGCCGGAACAGCGCCTCACTGGTATAAACCGAACGGTGGACGCGGCCTTCCTGGATCAGGTAGTCCCAGTCAGCGGCGGCGCTCACGGCAGAGATTTTATGCGTATCCATTCCCGAACCTGGTCAGTGCATGTCGAAAGATTCCTGTGCTGCGACAGGCGGAAAGTCATGGATACAACGTAGCATAATCGGTGGGAAAGGTCACGATTTGAGCCCAAACCGGGTTCGTCTATACTGTGTTCCGTGAAGATGATCGCAAAAAAGGAGTTACCAGGCCGGCGGCAGAAAATGCGTCCAGATGGGAGTACGCTGGATTAGTAATTGTTGTCATTAAATCGACTGAACGCCAACCTTCTGATACGCTAAGGATTAATCACGTGCAGACAAATACCGAAGGGGGCTTAGTATGGCAAAACATGTTGTTATTGCAGGTGGGGGCACCGCCGGCATTACGGTCGCCGCGAGCCTGGCGCGCCAGGTAAAAAACAGTGAAGTAGATATTACCGTAATCGAACCGTCCGCCGATCATTACTACCAGCCCGCCTTTACACTGGTTGGCGCGGGCACATACAGCCTGGAAGAAACCCGGAGAGATGTAAGGAAACTGATCCCGCCAAAGGTAAACTGGATGAGGGATTCGGTAGCCGGATTTGACGCGGAAAATAACACACTCAAGGTCGGATCAGGGGCAACTGTCAGTTACGACTACCTGGTTGTATGTCCCGGTCTCGAATTAAACTGGGAAAAAATTCAGGGAGCGGGCGAAGCATTGGGACAGAACGGCGTATCCAGCAACTACTCGCCTGCACATGCGGAATACACCTGGGAGGGGATCAAAAACCTCAAACCGGGTGCAAAGGCCTTGTTCACCCAGGCCCCCCTGCCGTTTAAATGCCCTGGCGCACCGCAGAAAATTGCCTATCTGGCGGCGGACCATTTACAAAATAAGGGGATATTGAAAGATTGCGAATTACACTTTCTGACCCACGCCCCGGGGATGTTTTCCGTACCGCTGTTCGCTGCGGAACTGAAGGACGTGGCAGCGCGTTATGGTATCCATGTTCACTTTCAACATAACCTGGTCGCAGTGGATGGGCAACAAAAAAACGCCACGTTCGAGGTAGCGGGAGGTGACCAGAAAGGCAAATCAGTCACTATGGATTTTGACATTCTTCACATGACCCCGCCGCAATCGCCGCCGGAGGTGATAAAGACGAGCGCGCTGGCGAATGAGGGCGGGTTTGTCGACCTGAATCAAAACACCATGCAACACACCAGGTTTGCCAATGTATTTGGTCTTGGCGACGCAGGTTCCACCCCGAATTCGAAAACCGCTGCCGCAGTTCGCAAACAGGCCCCTATCGTGGTGAAAAACCTGTTGACGCTCATCAACGGCGGCGAACTGGACACAGGTTACGACGGTTATGCTTCCTGTCCCTTAACCACGGCATACGGGAAAGTGATCATGGCTGAATTTTGTTACGGGGGAAAAGTCACACCGACGTTCCCGCTGGACCCGCGCAAGGAGCGCTGGAGTTACTGGTGGATTAAAACAACCGGCCTGCCGGTATTCTACTGGAATTATATGCTGAAGGGCTATGAGTGGTTTTTAAAGCACGATACAGATTTCGTTGAACCGGCCTAGGGATTGACAGCAAAATCTGCTAGCAGTACAATACAAGCCGATTTTAACACCAACGAGGATACGGCAATGAGTTCTGTTATCACCGTCCGTGATGTCGACCCGGGCGACAAGTCCTGGCTCAAGCGCGAGGCGCGTCATCAAGGCGTGTCGATGGAAGAACTGGTGCGCCGTCTGATCCACGAGCGGCGCGAGAAATTCGAAAGTCATGCAAAACCCTCTGAGGCTTTCAGGCGCTACTTCGGGCCGGATCACGGTGTTGAGCTGCCGCTACAGGAACGTCATGGCTACCGGCCCCTCGTATTTCCTGAAGAAAACCAGCCATGACCGCGCCTGTCGCCCGGCTCCTGGATACGAATGTTGTCTCGGAGATGATGCGGCCTGAACCGGCGCCGCAAGTCGCGGAATTTCTCGACGCGGTCGCCGCAGACGGGATTGGTCTGTCCTGTGTGACTGTCTGGGAAATACTCAACGGCATCGGCAGGCTCGACCACGGGCAGCGCCGGTCGGATATTACGGAGCGATTCCAGGGTATGCTGGACGATGTCTTTGAAGATCGGGTTTTTGGCTGGACTGCTGCCGACGCACAGATTTGCGCTGACATTATGGAAACAAAGCGCCGCAAGGGAGAGCCGCTCGATAGCCATTTGCCGGATGCGATGATTGCCGGTACTGCGGTACGCCACGGACTCACCATTGTCACACGCAACGAGCGAGAATTCCGTAATACAGGCGCCAACGCAGTCAACCCCTGGATAGAGTTACCGGACTGAAATAAAAACAGTGACCCTCGCCAGAATTCACAGAATTCATTGACAGCGAAATTAATCGCAAAGAGGTGGACTGATGAAAAATGAACAGTTCAATGAGCTGCTTTTCCGAACAGGCACATCTTCTATGCTGGCCTGCGCAGAACCATAGTTGGGAAGGGGGGTGACGAACAATCAAATCCCTTGATTCCTTCCCTGCGTTTATATATATTCAGAGAACACCCGTTCAGACACGAAACGGACATCCCGTAACTGTTTAAGGAGGACATGTCATGTCAAATGAATTGATCGCGATCATCGGCGTCGGCGTAACCCTGGCCGGCCTGATCCTGTACAGCCAGCATAACCTGAGAGCGGATATGCAAGTCCAGCGGGAGGAGACCAGGGCGGAATTCAAGGCCGTGCGGTCGGAGATGAAGGCCGAATTCAGGGCCGTACGATCGGAGATAAAGGCCGAATTCAATAAGCACCTGGGAGCAATAAACAGCTTGCGTGAAGACGTGAACCGGTTGCATGGCCGGGTGGCGCGCCAGGAAGGACTGATGGAGGGGCTGCGTGAGGCGATCACCGGCACACGCGACCTGGTCGCCGGACCGGGCTAGCCGGAAGCCCGGAACTCCGACCCTGTCCCGGATAAATTCAAAATCGTTATTTTACGGCCTGTTCGATGGACCGCTTGACAAACTCATTCAGATTGAGATTTCTCTCTTTCGCTAGTACTGGATAATTAAGTACTGTGTCCCCAGAATTCCGAGAACGACAATCCAAGCAAGTAATCTAGTCAACAACGGTTTCTCCTCTTGGTAAGATACTATAATTTTAAAGTGGTAATCTATTAATTAATACACTGTTCTGGATTTGTCCATCTGGTTTATTTGCAGTTAATTCAGAATTAAGCGTTATGTCCCCGGCATTACCCCCGGAGCAGTGCCTTTATACCCTCCTGCCACGGCAATACCTGTATCGGACCGAGGGAATATTTATGCGTTGTCCGGCACAGGCAGAACAATCCAGCCGTATTATTTTCAGAAGCAAAGGCCCTGAGTCCTTTCAAATCAGACTCCCCGAATGCTTGCCGAATTGTACGGCTGTTTCCCCTTAATCTGACCAACCTTTCGTTTAGCAATTTACAGCAATGGATTGCCCCTTGAAAAAAATCTTACTGCCTACTATAGTTTGCATTACTATTATACAGAAGCAATGACAGACTTAAGAACGCTCGATAACCTGGAAGAAGACTACTTTCGCCGGCATCCTCAAGAGGTGGATGCTTACCTGTCTGAGATCTTCGATGAATATGCACGTGACGGCAACTCTGCTTCGTTGCTTGCCTCCCTGCGCGTCATAGCCAAGGTAAAAGGAATTTCAGCGCTTGCCATAGAGACGGGCATGTCCAGGCAGGGATTACAGAAAGCGCTTTCAAGCAGGGGAAACCCGAGGCTGGATAACATCAATGCGATCATCCGCGCCCTGGGTTATCGTCTGACGCCGGTGAGAATATAAATTTTTCGGGGTCGAAATTTTTCGGGGTCGGGTCGCACAATGCTCATCATTGCGCTGAAGGGACGTGTCACGGGTGCTCAATGTGCGACCTGACCCCGTTTGCGCGGAAATTTCCATAGCCCGTTTCCGAAAAACCTCATAACGCACCCCGGCTTTCCGGCAGGCGATCCTGATCCGGTACTCAAACCGGCCTTCCCGGCCATCCGTGTCATAAATCACCACCGCCGGCCGCTTGCCGGTCACGTGACTGAAAAACAGCGCCGGATGAATTTACTTTGAAGTGCGGAGTCGTCGAAATGCCCCCGGAATACCGTCCCTGGAACTCCAAATTTAATATAGCGTTATACGAGAATTTGTATAAAATAGCCTGATGAAACACAATGTCTGCAGGAAGCGCGCCGGCGGACATTCGGTATTTTCCGTCAATAATGATTCCAGGGGTGTGATGATGGGCAAGAAAGGCGAGCACATTACAGAATCCTCCGGCAATGTCTTTGCTGATTTAGGGTTTGACCGGCATGAGGCTGAAAACCTGCTGGTACGCGCCAGGCTCATGGCAGCGATAAAAGCCTATATCGAATCTGAAGGAATCACGCAACGCGAGGCGGCCGAACGCTTCAACGTGGCCCAACCCCGAATCAGCGAAATTTACCAGGGTAAAATAGAGTTATTTTCTGCCGACAAGTTGATCAACATGTTGGCCAGGGTAGGGCGGCATGTAGAAATATCCATAAATGAAGCTGCCTGATCCAGGCAAGCTCTGGATGGCAGGATAGGGCCGGCCCTGTCGGAAGCCGGACTGGTCCGCCCCGGTCCTGCCGATTAAAATGCGTCCGGGATATACACCATGAAAAAGACCTACAACGGCTCATGTCATTGCGGCAAGGTACGGTTCGAAGCAGATATGAACCTCGACCATGTCAGAGTCTGCGACTGCACGGTCTGCAAAAAACGCGGCGCACTAAACCACCGGGTTGAAGAAACGGACATTCAGATACTCACACCCCTGGATGAATTAATCCAATATAAATGGCACACGATGAGAGCGACCGATTACATCTGCCCCGTATGTGGTATTTTGCCGTTCCGCCACCCACGTGATAAACCTGAATTATGGACAGTGAATGTCCGGTGCCTGGAAGGAGTTGACCTGGATTCAATACCTGTCAAGCAGGTATATGGGAGTACTCTGGACTAAAGAAACTTGATGATTAATCCAGGGAATAAGCCCATATCTTCAAATTCAGCATCGATGCGCTGGTGAATATGCCGGCCACCAGGATGTTAACCAAAAAATTACTTCTTTGCGTAGTTACCGAGTCAACATATCAACAGAGACGTAATCGCGCAACAGGGCTTTTGCCACGTTAATTTCATTATCCAATAAACACTCAGCCGCTTGTGTCAGCAAGCCGATACGAAATTCCGGATCGGTTAACACGCGTTCTTGAATCGTTACTTTAAAATCTCAAGTGAGCGCCATAATCAGTTACTCCTTACAAAGAGCGTCTTTAGCTTGCCAGATGTTGATAATTAGTGTAAACAGAGAATAATTGTATTATTCTCTGTCGAGGAGGCGCGAAAATGTTTCAAAGCTCGGATATACATACGGTGACTGATTTCAGCCGCAAGCCGGCGGAACATATTAAACGGCTGACTGAAAACAAACGCCCGGAGCTTCTGACAGTCAATGGCAAGGCTGCCGTGGTTGTCCAGGATGCTGAAACCTATGAAAAAATGGCGGCATTGGCAGAATATGCGGAAAGTGTACAAAGTATCAGGCAGGCCATAGCAGAGCAAGGACGGCCGCTGGACGAATTCACGGCAGAGTTCGAAGCCAAGCATAGTATAAGTCGTTGAAAAAATATCGCATTGAGATCAAGCCGACTGCAGAAAATGACCTGATTCGCCGATACCAGCAAATAGCTGAAGACTCGCCACAGAATGCGGTGAATTGGTATCTGCGAATTATTGACGCCATTGAGAAGCTGGATATATTAGCGGAGCGATGTCCCATCGCGCCGGAAGATGCAGATATTCAAAAAGGAATACGCCATTTAGTGATTGGTGATTACCGGGCGTTGTATCTTATCAACAATGATGCGGTCGAAGTCCTGCATGTGCGCCATGGGCGAATGGACAGGAAACTATGAGTAAGCCTGAGAAGCCGGCAATTTATAACTGAGAGCAGGATATCAGGATAGGGCGCCATGACCGATGCTCTGTTTTCTTTAATGGCACTTATCTCAGCAGTTCGATACCGGATGCGTTTGCCCTTGGTTACCCCAATCCATCCACGGGAACTGCAGCGAACCTGTGTAACAACAGGTTACGATCCAGACAGCCATTTCCGTGGCGCCACGAAAATGGTCAGGCCAGGCGGTAACCATTTTTTTCCGCTATGTGCGCGGCGGACTTTTCCCGATCGTAGAATATGTTGCCTGCAAGCGGCAACACAAGCCCTGACAGGGCACTCCCGATAAACGGGGCAGAGTTGGAAGTCAACATACAGACCAAACTCCATGTGCTACGGCTCCTCAGGAAAAAGACTACTGAATTGATGTCCTACGACCGTCCCTCAGGAGCAGCAGGTTTACGCTGTTTGAAAAACTGTGCCATTTTATTCACCGCGGCGCGACCTCTTTTACTTTTCAGCAATTCATCCGCCTTGACATACACCGTTCCCGAGTTTGTAACATAAACTTTGGGCCGTTCCCTCTGTGCACTATCTGACATAATCTCCTCCGTTAAAAACCATATTTTTTGTAAACGCTAAATCATTTTTTGTGATCTTTCAATGGAACTCATAACCGCCATCCACTTAATTATGTAGAAATTTCCACAGCCCGCTTCCGAAAAACCTCATAACGCACCCCGGCCTTCCGGCAGGCGATCCTGATCCGGTACTCAAACCGGCCTTCCCGGCCATCCGTGTCATAAATCACCACCGCCGGTCTCTTGCCGGTCACGTGACTGAAAAACAGCGCCTGCTGTACGCTGTGCAGGCTGCTACGCTGATCCAGGCCACCCTCGTAAACCATCGTGCCGGTCTCACAATCCACGTCCACGTAACTGCGGCCACCGGCAGACGCGTACCCATGACGGGTTTCCGTCTCCCCGTTGACCAGGGTACAAAACCAGCGATTGTAATCATCCTCTGATGCAGTCGTGCGTGGCGCTGAACGGGCGGTTTCTTTCATCGGCGCCAATGGGTTGCCCGGTGCAGGATGGCCGGACCGTGTACCATCGTGGCAATGCCACGGCAGTTTACCAGCGTGACAGCCCTCAGAGTCCGTGCGTCCGGGATGTCCCTGGATTGACAGCGCCATCAACGACAACATGCTGAGACCCAACAGCTTCACCAGCAACCTTTTGATGCGAGTTGATACCATCACAAGGGCCATTTCGGCAGGATATCGCAGTGTCAGGAATCACATTTCATGCTTGAAAATATAACTGGCAATATACCATGAAATGGTAGTAATATCAAATACATAAAAGTATTTTCTAAGTCGTTTACAGGGTTGTGGCTGAGGGTATGATTTGACCTCTTTCCGTAAAATCGAACTAATCAATACCAAGGGTTTATTGGCAAAATCACGTAGCTAGGAGGAAGGTTCAATATTGATGTGTAAACCCGGATCATCTACCCTGTACATACGTCTGAACGGTTTCTGACCCTTTCTGAGAGTATTGAGGTATTAACATGAATTTCACGGCAGTTGTCGAGCAATGCAAGGAAACGGGGCTGTATGTAGGCTATGTGCCAGGCTTTACGGGCGCCCATTCCCAGGGAAAAACCCTGGATGAGCTGAATAAAAACATGCAGGAAGTCATTGCCATGTTGCTGGAAGATGGCATGCCTGAACAAGCACGATTGCCGAAATGAAGGCAAGGGAGAGTCTATAGGCCTGCAACAGCCGCGAACCAGGATTGAAACAGATGGAACTGATATACTGGAGAGGCCATGAACAGAGATGAAATACTGGGTCTGCTCCAGGAGCATAAAGCTACCCTCGCGCAACGCTTCGGGGTCAGCACACTGACCTTTCACAATCGGACACAGAGCCGGTAAGTGATTGGATTAAAGCGCTGGATGCGAAAGATCAAAAGTTAATCGGACAGGATATTGCAACACTCGAATTCTGCTGGCCGGTGGCCCAGCCAAAATGCAAACCCGTTAAGGGTAGAAAAGGGCTTTGGGAAATCCGTTCGAACATTTCGAGTAAACGTATTGCACGAATTCTTTTCTGCATCCATGACAGTGAGATGGTATTGCTGCATGGATTCGTGAAAAAGAGTCAGAAGACGCTGGAAAAAGACTTGAATCTTGCAATGTCGCGTATGAAAGAAGTAAAGAAAAATGACTGAGAAGAAAAATCCACGTATTGGCTCAAGCGCTGATGATTTGTGGCAAGAACTTGGCATTCTCGAGGACATCACAGCGACTGCGATAAAGCGCACCATCGCGATGCAAATCGAAAATGAAATGTCTACACAGAAAATCTCAAAAGCAGAAATGGCGCGCAGGATGAGGACCAGCGCCTCTCAGCTTGAACGTATTCTTGATCCTGATAATCAACGCGTTCAACTCGACTCTCTGGTCAAAGCCGCTCATGCCGTGGGTAAAGAGCTTTCCGTATCGCTGCATTAGACTTCTGCTTTAAGCCGGATATTTCAACAAGGAATTCCGGGAACACAGCATTTCTTAATTCAGAACTAAGTTTTGTGTCCTGGGAATTACCCCTGGAGCAGTGCTTTTATTCCCTCTTGCCACGGCAATACCTGTATCGGACCGAGGGAATATTTATGCATTGTCCGGCACAGGCAGAACAATGCCCCAAAGACGAGGGTGTGCAATGTGCGACCTGACCCCGTTTGCGCATCCTGTAAAATGATTTCAGAGGTGCGATCGTGAGCAAGAAAGACAGACAAATTATAGAATCCTCCGGCAATGTCTTTGCTGATTTAGGTTTTGAGCGAAATGAGGCTGAAAACCTGTTGGTACGCGCCAGGCTCATGGCAGCGATAAAAGCCTATATCGAAACTGAAGGAATCACGCAACGCGAGGCGGCTGAACGATTCAACGTCGCCCAGCCCCGTATCAGCGAAATTTACCGGGGGAAAATAGAGCTGTTTTCTACCGACAATTTGATCAATATGCTTGCCCGGGTAGGGCGGCATGTAGAAATTTCCATAAATGTGGCTGCCTGATTCAGGAAAGCTCAGGGTCGCTATTTGACGGCCTGTTCGATAGACCGCTTGACAAACTCATTCAGGTTGAGATCTCTCTTTTTCGCTGCGATAAGGGCATGCCTGTGCAATTCCGGACCAATACGGACATTGAATGAGCCTTTGCAGGGTTTGGCCGGCTCCCTGCCAAGCTTTTCGCAATCCAGCAGGTAGTCATCCACTGCATCCATGAAGGCCTGTTCCAGCTCTTCAATGTTTTGACCTTCATAGCTGACCAGCGGTTCGATGAACTCCAGTTTTCCGTACAGACAATGATCCTCTACGCTGGCTTGCGCAGAACCGTAAAAGCCCTTGTGCCTGAATAAACTCATAACATTTTCGCCCGTGTCAGTTTCTCCAGGACCAGTTTGATTGCATTCAGCTTCAAGTACAACTATAAATCAGTTGCTATTTATAAAACTGGATAATTTAGTTTTGTGCCCATAGAATTCACAGAATTCATTGACAGCGAAATTAATCGCAAAGAGGTGGACAGATGAAAAATGAACAGTTCGATGAACTGCTCAAAAGTATGGACGAGATGGACCGGATAGTTCAGGGCGAGTCAGCGCCGGGCAGGGTAACCCGGTTTACCGAACCGGAGGTCAAAGAGATTCGCGAAAATACCGGCATCTTAAGGAGGCGCCATGGCCGAACTCAACCTTGACGATTGCATCAACGAGACCTGTCCCTGGTCCGGCCAGCCGGTGCAGGCCGACTCGCTGGCCTTGTACGGCGATGATGTCGTCGGGTTTTGCAATCCTGGATGCCGTGACAAGTTTGAAAGGGCGGTCAGGCATTTTGAAAAAGCGAGGGCGTCGAGTGGAGAACGGATTGATTAAAACTCCGTTTCTCCAGAACCTGCCCGTGGGCAGCTTGTCACTCTCCCGAGCGAATCCCCACAGGCCAATATTTAACTTTGATTATGATTCAGGCAATTATTCTGATTGTTCTGGCTATAGTAATAGCCCCTATCCTGTTTCCGGTTTTGACAGGTGCTACAGGAATACTGTTTACGATTTATAAGGAAGGGCTTTCTAACCCGGAAATACAGTTAATAATCCTGGTTATGCTGGGACTGTGTTTGTTACCGACGATTTTTTCCAGCAGAAAAAAGAGAAAGAAACTTGATGATTAATCCAGGGAATAAGCCCATATCTTCAAATTCAGTATCGATGCGCTGGTGAATATGCTGACCAGGATCGGACGGGAACTGGAAATCAGCTGGGGATGACGATTCAGGAAGGGAACAATATACAGACCAAAGTCCATCTGCTACGGTTCCTCAGGAAAAAGACTATTGTATTGCTCTCCTACGACCGTCCCTCAGGGTCAGCAGATTTGCCCTGTTTGAAAAACTGCGCCATTTTATTTCATCGCGGCGCGACCTCTTTTACTTTTCAGTAATTCATCCGCCTTGACTTACATCGTCCCCGAGTTCGTGAAATAAACTTTGGGCCGTTCCTTCTGCGTACTATCTGACGTAATCTTCTCCGGCAAAAACTATGTTTTTATTAATAGAGTGTCCTGGTTCACTACATCTGAGACTCTCGGGTGGACTGTGTGAATTGCTGATAATACTCCATCGGAGTCAGTAAACCAATCCCGTCAAGGGGCCGGTAGGTGGTCTGATACTCTGCCAACTTCCGGTTAATAGCATCCACGGTCAGCGGCCCCTCGTAGACAAGGGTAGAACTCATAACGACTGGTGCCATTGGCGCGCTCCACACAGCCGTTGTACCCGGGCTTTTTTGTCGAGGGGCAGTACATACAGGAGCATCTGCGTCTCCGTTCAATCGAAAAAAGGACACAGGATCCCCGCGGTTGTCATCGCCAAACGCGCCGGGGCTCTACCCCCTCGGAGGTGGCAGCTTTGCCGTGTAATCAGTGGCAGCATTCGTGTGAAAGGGGCGGCAACTTTTTTTAACGTCATTGAACTCCTGTTTGGTTTTCTCTATGGTTATTTTAGCTTGACAACAATATTGTTGCCAACTAGACTGTTGCCAACACACTCGTTGGAGAAAATATTATGCCTTTGAGGAAAGCAGGAGCAAACTGGGTTGATGGGGATCGTTTCTTCAACAGGGAGGTCGAACTTGAGATGCTTGCTGAGCGCGCACGGGACGGGATTCATACATTACTAACTGCTCCGCGACGCATGGGTAAGACCAGCTTGGTAAGAGAGTCTTTACGCCGTTTATCAAAGGATGGTGAATTCGAAACGATATTTATTGATCTGGAAGATGCCTCTGACCCTGCAGATGCTATCGCTGAAATCGGTGCCCAATCGAGTTCGGTTAAAGGGATATGGGATCGACTTCGCTCCAATTTCTCAAACGTACTCAAAGAAATAGGGGACAGAGTCGATACCATAGCAGTTCCCCAATTGCAGGTGCAACTGCGTGCTGGAATTGCAGCTGGAAACCAATGGCGAAAGGGTGACGAGATATTTTCAGCCTTAGCCGAGTGTGAGAGGCCAGTCATAATAGGGATAGATGAACTTCCGATTCTCGTGAACCGGCTGCTTAAAAAGAATGGTGACGCAATAACGCAAGAAGGTAAGCAAGCGACAGACGATTTTTTAAGTTGGTTACGCAAGAACGCTCAGAAACACCGTGGCCGTGTCATCATCATTCTCTCTGGTAGTGTGGGTCTCGAACCGATCCTCAAACAGGCCGGGTTAAGTGCGCAAGTAAACATCTATACTCCTTTTGAACTGAAACCGTGGTCCGAAGAAATTGCGGTCAGTTGCCTTGCTGAGTTGGCAGATGCTTATGGTCTCGACCTTTCTTTTGAAGTTCGTAAGCACATGTGTCATCGCTTGCGTCATCATGTACCTCACCATATACAAAAATTCTTCAGCCACATGCATGATTATTTGCTACGTAAGGATCGAATTAAAGCCTCATTAAGTGATGTAGATGAAGTGTACAAAAATGAAATGCTATCTGTACGGGGACAAGTAGACTTAGAACATTATCAGGTACGACTACGGATGATTCTCGGAATGAAGGAATATCAAACTGCACTGGAACTGCTGACAGAAGCATCAGTTAGTAACGGAGTACTTAGCGACAGAGCAATCGATAAATACCGGAAATACCTTGAAGGGACGGCCCATCCTGATGATAGCCCGATCGTACTCGAAGATATACTTTATTTGCTTGAACATGATGGGTATTTGGAACGGCAAAAAGACTACTACGAGTTCACATCTGAGTTAATCAAAGATTGGTGGCGTGCCAGGTTCGGCCAGCACTTTGTCTCCCTTCAATAGCGCGGAATATAAACAAAGATTGAGATTCTCACCATGGCAGTCATGAAATACAATCCTGGCTTTCTGACACACGATGAGTTGATAGAGTCGTTTTGTGTACGGACACAGGAATTCGAATCCATTATTGAGATGCTGCGAGAGTGTGATAGTAATTCGAACCCGCACCGTCTTGTTATCGGTCCTCGAGGTTGTGGTAAAACCAGTCTTCTACTCCGAGTTGCAGTAGAGATTGTTCGCGACAAGGAACTATCCCTTTCCTTATTTCCAATTGTTTTCTCAGAGGAGAGTTATGGTGTTGCGAATACAGACGAATTTTGGCTGGAAGCGTTATACCGCCTCGCAGAACAGACTACTCGCTTGGAAGGTGATGATGACCTGAATCTTACCTACAAGGAACTCCGAGAAATTAGAGACGACCGTACACTCGGAAAACGTTGTTTGAGTACTCTACTGGATTTTTCGAATCGGTATGGCAAGCGACTTGTCTTGATTGTTGAGAATCTGAATTTGATGTTTAAGGATATTATGGATGCAGAAGCTGGTTGGAAACTGCGCCATACACTGCAAACGGAACCGCGTATTATTCTTCTGGCGAGCGCGACAAGTCGCTTCGACGAAATAGATAAATCTGATCGTGCATTCTATGACCTTTTTGTATGTCAGACTTTGCAGCCCTTAGGAACTGTGGAATGTGCCATACTGTGGGAGAGTGTATCAGGGCAACACCGGCTACCAGATGAAATGCGTGGATTACGTATTCTTACTGGGGGCAGCCCTAGACTTCTTTCTATCATCGCCAAGTTCCGGGCTGATTTTTCGTTTCGCGATCTTATGACAGATCTACTTAAGCTGATCGATGACCTGACAGAATACTTCAAGAGCCATATAGAGGCGCTTCCACCTCAAGAACGACGTGTTTACGTGACACTCGCTGATCTATGGGAACCCGCAACTGCACGAGAAGTTGCAATTCAAGCACGGCTCGGTACCAGCAAATGTAGCGCACTTCTCAATCGATTGGTCGAGCGAGGCGCTGTCGAAGTTGTAGGTGGGGGTGCACGGCGAAAGCTCTATTACCTGGCAGAGCGCTTATACAACATATATTACCTGTTACGTCGCTCCCACACACAAAAACCTTTGATTGAAGCCCTCATTCGTTTCATGGATGCATATTACTCGCCACCTGAACTCAGGGATGTTGGTATACGTATGGTGCGTGAGGCAAGCGAACTTGAGCCGGAGACGAAAACATTACATTGGACTGCATTTGCCCGGTTGATTGACCTCCCAGTGTTAGCGGGCGATCGCAAGGAGTTGCTGTCAAAAGTTCCCAAGGATCTTGCGGAAAATTTCGGACTTGAACTCTCGCCTTCTGTAGCGGAAAGCATAAAATCAACCCATCTGGAATCAGCCACTTCTAAACCTGACAAAATCATTACCGAACATGATGAGGAACGGGACGAACAAACACCTGATGAGGCACCATCTAAAGTCGAACCTACAGCATCCAGTCAGATACGTAAGAAAAACGCGGCCACAGTTATTCGCTCAATATTGCATCGAATGGAAGCGAATAAAGCACCATTATCTCAAGCTGAAGCCGCGCGAGAGATAGTCGATGAAGGGATCTCATTTCTCCAAAGTCATCAGCCAGAGGAAACAGTCGTAGCCTGTGATGAAGTCGAGCGACAGTTCAGTGAGATTACCACACCATCCGTACTTGTTCAGGTAGCGCGTGCACTAAATTACAAAGGTATCGCGTTTGCTAGACTAGGTCGATCAGATGAGGAGCTAGCCAGTTATGATGAGGTTGTGCGCCGATTTAGCTCCAGTGACGAAGCTGACTTGCGATTGCAGGTAGCAATCGCTCTCGTTAACAAGGGTGCTACTCTCAGTAAGATAAATAGGAGAACTGAAGCAATTGCAACCTGTAACGAGGTTTTTCGGCGTTTTGTCGATGACGCTACGACTACATTATGTGTCCAGGTAGCGAGAGCACTCATCAATAAGGGTGTCATGCTCAGCAAGTTGAACCGAAACGATGAAGAACTTGCTTGTTATGACAAGATTGTGTCCCATTATGGTGATACTGATGCACAAGAAGTCATTAATCAAGTATGTAAGGCTTTGATTTATAAGGGTAACACGCTAAATAGTTTGGATCGGTTGGATGAAGAGGTAGCGGTATACGATGAAGTTATTAACCGGTATATCGATAGTGATGTCCCAATTATTCAAACACATGTTACGTGCGCTTTCATATACAAAGGTAGGGCTCTTGCTGAATTGAAGCGATATAACGAGGAACTCGTTGTTTATGAGGATGTCGTGCGCTTTTTTGGCGATAGCGAATTGCTCTCAGTTCGTGAACAAATAGCATTCGCCATGTTTCTGAAAGGAGTGACACTCGGCGAATTAGATCGTATAAATGATGCAATTGCCGCCTGCGACCAAATGGTTGAACGGTTTGGTGACGATGACTCGATGCAGATTGTTGAGCATGTCGCCAAAACCATTTATCTCAAGGGGGGCATGCTCGGAAGCCTAGACAAGCCAGCTGAAGGACTTGCTGCTTATGATGAAATCATACACAGGTATGGCGATAGCAAATCACCTGAAATCTTAGAGGTGATTGCACGTACTTTCATTAGTAAAGGAATCCTGTTTGGCGAGTTGAACCAGCCTGATGAGGAACTTGCGATTTATGAAGAGATTGCGCGTCGATTCGGCGATAGCAATATCTCAACTCTCCTTGAGGTAGCTGCTGACGCGACCATCAGAAAAATATTCGCTCTTGGTAGATTGAATAGGCTTGAGGAAGCTGTAATCGCCTGTGATGATGCAGCGAAACAATTCAACGCGAGCGATGCACCACAAGTTGTTGAACAGGTTGCAACCATCTTCTTTCTTAAAGGCGAGACATTGAATCGGCTGAAACGGTCTTCGGAGGCAGTAGTCGCCTATGACGAGGTTGTACAGCGTTTTGGAGACAGCAAATCTGACAGAGTATGTGCACAAGTCGCGTTGGCCCTAAGTAAGAAAGGTGACGCATTAAATCAGTTGAACCTTCAGGATAAGGAGCTTGCCGCCTATGATGATGTTTTGCGACGTTTCGGTGACAGTGAAGATCCAGCGATCCTTGTGTCGGTCGCACGAACTCTTTATAACAAGAGTGGTACGCTCGACGAACTGAACCGTTTCGAGGAAGCCCTCACCATTTGTGAGCAGATTGACCAACAATTTAGAGATAGTGATGTATCGGAGATACTAGATGTGGTTATACATGCTCACATGAGAAAGGGATGGATATTACTCAATTTGGACAGACTTGAGGAAGCCATCGGTGTCTTTGATGAGATTGTGCAGAGGTTTGGTAGCAGTAACATGCCTGCAATACTTGAGGTGGTTGCACAAGCTCTTTTCAATAAGAGTGGTGTACTTGGCAATCTGAATCGGTTAGAAGAAGGAATTATAATTTGTGAGCAGATCGCTCACAAATTTGAGGATAGTGACGTGCCGGGAGTTCTTGAGGTGGTAGCACAAGCTCACAAGAGGAAGGGAGACATATTAGTCGAACTAAATAGGCCAATAGAAGCTGTCGCTGTATTTGATGAGATTGTACGACGTTTCGGTGACACTAACATAACCGCTGTTCTAGAAGTAATTTCTCAAGCTCTCCTCTACAAGGCATCCTTGCTAATCCAGAGCAAACGCTATGAAGAGGCAATTACCACCTGCGAAGATATTGAGTGGCGTTTTAGTGATGATGAAATACAGGCGTTTCAGGTAGAAATTGCGAGGGCTCTCGTTTTGAAAGGTGCCGCGCTAGTAGGGCTTGGGCAAGAACAGAAAGCGAAGATGATTTGGAAAGAAGCTGTACGACATTTTGAATCAAGCGAAGATGCTGAGCTCTCTCTTATTGTCTCTATGGCCATGCTTCAAATAGCCGAACTAGCCAAAAAACAAGGGCAATTTGATGAAACAATCACGACCATAGGCCAACTTTTTGAGCGCGATATTAACCAAGCCTCACATCAACGTTGTGAAGGCCTCTTGATTCGGGCACACGCATTTGTAGCGCTTGGTGACGCCGTACAAGCAGAACGCGATATCGAAGCAGCTCTCGCACTTCTGCCAGATTTCGATGATCTCCTCGGAGCGGCGATTAACGTATTGATAGACTTCACAATCCTGCAAGGACCGCAACACGCGAAAAAGATTATCCAAGCATCACCTTCAGTCGAACAGCTTGTACCGTTTACGATAGCAATCGATAAGGAGCTTGGGAACGAACCCCGAGTGGCCCGGGAAATTGAGGAAGTCGCTGAAGACATACGAAGAGATTTAGAAAATCGACAAAAGCGCAATAACTAAAAAAGTGCGTTTCTCAGGGATGAGGCCGATCCACATTCATACTGCTGAGTAAGCAGCTTCCTGACACATTGCCGATAGCATCGGGGAACCCCTTGAGCCCGTCTACGCAGGCAATAAGGATGTCCTTCACCCCGCGGTTTTGCAACTCGGTGAGGATAGCCAGCCAGAATTTTGCCCCCTCATTCTCAGCCAGCCACAGACCTGGTAACTCCTTGTGAAACGGACTAACCCATCCCAGGATGTTCTGTAAACAGGACGCTCTCGCGGATCAATCAAACCAACTTCTTCCAGCCGCCAATTCCCGCGTCCGTAGTTACAGGGGGCGCAAGTAATTACGATGTTATCCGGTACGGATTCTCCTCCCCAGCAATGCGGTAGGATATGGTCAAACTGGAGCCAGAGGCACTGGAGCGCCGCATGTTGGTCGAGGTTCTTTTGGCTGCGCCAGTATGCAGAATCTGGATATGCTGTCGTTATTGCTTTACGGATTTCGTAAGGAATTACCGGGATTCCACAAAAGCGGCAGTTGTAACCATCACGAGCAATGATCTCAAGCCGTTGCTCTTTTATTGGCATTCGGTCATAGACTTTTGGTTCAGGTTTACCTATACCTTGAATTTCCCTCCAGCGATGGTAACGCCATTGTTCCGGATTTTCCCGTTTGCCACCCCATAGTGATTCAGTCCAAGCTCGAATTTTGGGCATATCCGCCTCATGGAAAAGTTGTTCGGCAGTTTTCCGATCTTGACGGAGATGTGCGTCTACTGCGAGGTCCAGAAGTTCCGCTGCATGGAATATCTCATTTATTGGTTCTCGCATACAGCGACGAGGCGCCAGAAACTCTTCCAATAAAGCTTTTTCGCACGAACCATCAGTGTAAGCCAAACTATGCAACATCGTCTTGTACCCCAATATTATTTGTCTTTCACCTCGGATAGTAACCTGTCAATAAGTCCGGATCTAATACCTGGCTTGCGACGTTCGGCAAGAGTCTTATCGAAAAAGTCAAAAGTGAATTTTGAAAGCTATCCTGAACCTGATTAGTCATACATTTCGGTTATACTAAACCATCAACCGATAACTTGGCTCTGCCCTTACAAAATGAAATTTCTTCTTTGCATGAGGTTTAGGCATGAAATCTGACGTTGCCGACACCCTGATGCGCGTCGCAGCCTTTGGGCACGTGCTAAAGCTGAGCGAAACACAAAATAATATTTCAGCAGAGGAGTTAAGGCGCGGGTTTACTTTTGAAGGTGAGCGCATCCCATTGGTCAACCCGCAAAGAGGTATTTTCAAGCCGAGGCAAATGCAATATCTTCTTTCGATCAGGACGGTGTTTCCTCGTCCTGGCAAGCCTGTCTGGTACGATGATCAACGACAGGTACACCGCCAGATATTCGAAAGCCGCGAAGCCGTCGATTATGCCTTCATGGGGAAAAATCCAGATGCCGCCGACAATCGTTGGCTCCGTGAAGCCTTCGAAAACCGGATCCCGGTGATCTATTTCCTGGGCGTCGCACCAGGGCTTTATCAGGCGATAATACCCACATATATTTCTGGTTGGGATGCAAACGCGCTGAAGGCACAAATCGTTTTCGGAATTCAGAATCAAGCTGACTATGTTGCACCAGAAAGTGTCAACGAACGCTGTTATGCGCTTCAGACAGTCAAACAACGCCTCCATCAAGCGTCTTTTCGTGAGGCTGTTATTACAGCTTATAACGGACGTTGTGCCCTGTCTGGGTTACCTGAGCAGAGATTGCTCGATGCGGCACACATTATTTCCGACAAGGATGAACGGTTAGGCCAACCAGTAGTGCCAAACGGATTGCCGCTTTCAAAAATCCATCATGCGGCATTTGATGCGCACCTTATCGGTATTGATCCTGATTATCGATTGCATGTATCGGGGCGGCTGCTTGACCTGCACGAGGGACCGATGCTTGAAGCGCTGAAACAACTCGAGGGGGGAGTACTCCACCTTCCAGCCCGGACAAAGGACTACCCGGACCGTGACCGATTAGCACTGCGTTACGAACAATTTAAGGTAGCTGCATAATATATATTTAATATCGGTCTTCACCTGAGCAAAATAGGCTACCATTAAGATAAATTAAATTTCATTAAATTGAACTGTAAGTAGTTAGGTAGGCCCGACCCTATCCTGTTATCCTATATCCTCTGCAACACATTAACCCACAGGACTCTCGTAGGATTGTACGAAATTGAAGCCTGAAATTGTCAATGGACTCTTCGCCCTTGGGGGTGCTGCTCTTGGAGCCTTGTTAACGGGTGCTTTCTCGTGGTTTCAAAATAAGCAAACTCGTTCTCGTTCAGAGTTAAGTATATTCACTAGTCATGCGGCCCGACTTATTGAAGTTGATTCCTCCATATCGGAAATAGTTGAGATTCGAGTACAAGGAGAAATCGTCCCAAGTGTCTATACGTTAGACACAAAATTACTTAACACTGGAACAGAACCTCTATACGATGGAAAAGTTTACATTAGTTTAGTTGACGGCACGACAGTCTTGACAGTCGATATAGCTGACGTCCCTGATGGCGCACTAGATGCGATTAAAGTCGAACGAGATGAAAATAAGACTGCTTTTCACGTATATTTCGACTATATGAATCCTGATGAAGAGTTCCTACTTCGTGCGCTCTTAACCTCACGACCGTCCAAGGTAGTACCTACTTTTCGTCAGCCCGGCGTTAGTACAAGGGTGCGGACCGACTATGACCCAGCATTGCCAGGGGCCCTAGCTAGGGTTCTGTTTGAAGCAATTCGGAATAACTTGCTTCTTCACTTCTACTTAAAGTTCTGGTTTCAACCTTATCGACGTTATCTTGAACAACTAGAGCGAGATAAACATTCGACTTAGGCGACCAGTAGTGGTGGAAACACGTTTTTGGTGACCTTGCTACAAAAAGTATGTGAGATCAGCAATAATTTGTAGAAGTTCAGATTTGCTCTGACAATTACCGGCTTGATGGTCCGGGACTGTCAGTTAAAGTCTTGATTAGCCGATTTGACGTTCTCGGGACTTGTTGTTTTGTTATGGTTTGTTAAACCCCATGGGTTACCCATCTCTTTGTACTCTACGTCTACGGCCGTGACTTGATACGGTGCGGCGCCGATGATTTCTGCATCCTTGATGTCAAAAAGAGCAATATTAAAACCTTCTTGCCCGAATTGACTTCTGTAGATCAATGCATCGTAGCCGTTGTTGCAAAAGAGTTCGGCAAGTATTTGTGTCGGCACATAATCTGCGAAGTCATCTGAAACAGAAGTTGGACGGGAAAATGCATTGTCAACATCGATCCACACAACTTTTTCTTTCAATTCCGGATCAGGTGCGTCCTCACCGAGAAGATTTGCGATTGTCAAATGTTCCAGCACTGACTCTCCATGCCCGACGGACAGATCAATTGCTTTTAACTCGCGAGATATCTTAAATTGGGCAACCGAAACCTCCGAGCCTATCCATGGCCTGACTTCGGAAATGGCTGTTTGTAGAGAAGTTGCCAGATATAGAACAGGGATACCCTTAGAATTGGCGCGGCCTTCCATTGCACGACCTCTCTGCGGTGTCATTCGATCTGCTTTGTGGGCTAATATCACTAATTGATCATCGTCTTCTTTATGGTTGACCCCGTGTTGTGCGCGGTATAAAAGAGTGCCTTCAGGTAATATCCTGTCCCGGTCCCTCACAGTTGCCAGAAGAGTATCCAGGAAGGCTCTCACTTCAGGGTCCCAGATATAGCGGCGCTTGCGAAGAACACTGGTTGCAAAATTTGTGTAGCTTCGCCAACTGGAGAACTCAGGGCGTTTCGGATCATCCATTTTCAAGGGGCTTATCTCGACTGAGCTGGGAATCACAACTTTCTCTAACATATCAATTATATCATCTGATCATGGCGCAGAGCTCATAACATCATGACGAAGTTCCTGATGTGAAACGGCAATGTGCTACCAACTGAGCATAAACAGCTTGCGTATCTCACAGCAAAACTGCCACCGATTACACGTGAAAGCTGCCACCTCTGAGGGGTGACAATCCGGTGCGATAGACGGGTCCTGTGTCCTTTTTTCGATTGAAAGGAGGAGGCGCAGATGCTCGCAAAGAGGTTGTCCATGAGAAAGATAAAAGACGTTTTACAGTTGTGCTGGGGCCAGGCGCGGGGCTTTTTCAATCTGCTATAATCCTATGAAATGAGCAAGGTAATGAATGACAGATTCCATGGTCAGAGAGATGCGTTAGTGACTGCCAACAATGTTGTGCTTGACTGGCAAGCGGGGAAAGTAAAAGGAACGCTGGCAGGACACCTCAGGGCTTATATAGTTTCTACGGGCATTATTAAAGATGCCCACATGACGCCGGAATATATAGAAGGATATAATGAAGTCCTTAATTTTTTGCTGAATTTACCGGAGTTTCCTAAGGACTAAGCCGCTTCTGGTGTCAGCTTGTCAAGTATTGATGAACGTGTGGCCAATCGGGCACGCCGCGGGACGCGGCGGGCATGGCTGGGGCGGGAACAGTAGACGCTCCAGTGCGCCGTCATAGCAGCTAGGTTATCCACGTCCAACGCGCCGGTTATCTAGGTGGTAGCTTTGCCGTGTAATCGGTGGCAGCTTTGCTAATGAAATACGCACTCTCGCTACGCTAAGTGCGGCTTCCGGTTCAACGTGAACGCTTATTCCGGTTGAACGTGAACATTTTTCCGGTGTTTCCGGAATCGGTGTTCACGATCCCGGAATCAGCGTACATATTCGCCGGAATACGCACAAAACCTGATCCTTGAAAAAGTACAGCCTTCTTTCCAACAGTGAGTTAACCAAAAATCACTTCTTTGCAGAGTTGTAGCGAACTAATTTATCCCAATCAATTTTTCCGTCTTCTTTGCAATATGTGTCGGCGAATTCTTTCGTGAATTTATTGAGCACCTGTGAGTATGCTTCTATAAAGACATCATTTTTTTCTTTGGCTTTGTGTCCGAGTGGTTCAACGATTTCCGTATACAAGTCGCTTTCTCCGGAGATGAACTCCCAGAAACGTTGACCGCAATATTTGAAATAGTCTCCTTTATCCGGTCTGTTGTCTCTGCCATAGCAACAACCGTTTACCGCAACTACGTTCAAGTTTGAATTACTGGTTCTCAGTGTTCTTTTAGCCGTTTTGAAATCTGCCGCCATTTTCTTTATTTGTGGGTTATTGCCCCAATTAGGCCCTGACTTGACTGCTACGATATATCTCGTGTTGTTACTGTCAAATTCAAGGTCAATACCCGTGATGCCTGATTTATAGCCGCCATAGACCTTGTTATTGATGAAAATGGCAAGCCCTTCCAGCCAATCACCAAAAATAGTTTCCTCACTCGATGAAATATGCGCGTCCGTCAGCCCTCTTACAATCTTTTCAGAAGTCAACACGTATTTTGCTTTGAAAAGATAGGGATTTTTTCGCCTGAGAACTTTCGATAGTTTCAGTTTGTCGAGGCTTTGAATGCGTTTTTGATGAAAGGTGCCAATATTTTCTTCAACGTAGTTTAATACGTCTTCAGGGTCCAGCTTTTTCATATTCTGCCTTTGGTTCCAATAGATATAATTCGGCGGGTCTTAATTGTTGTTTAACCATTTCGCAGTATTCAGGAACCACGTCAATACCGATTGAGTTCCGCTTCATTCGGTTGGCAACAATCAACGTTGTCCCCGAGCCCATAAACGGGTCAAGAACTGTCCCTTGTTCTTTGGTAAACAATTTGATAAACCATTCCGGCAGGGCTTCGGGAAACGTGGCGCTATGGCTTTTGTTATTGCATTCGGTAGCCAAGTGCAAAACATTTGTGGGATACGTCTTATCACGGTTAAGCCAATTTGAAACATTTTTGCCGAAGCCACTGCCCACTCTCGAATTATCACGGGTTTTATCGGTTTCAGAAAGGTTCCTTAATCTAGTATTTGCCCACTCGCCTACGGGAACCATCACTTCTTTCTGGTACATGTTGAATTTGCGGTTTTTATTGAACTGAAGAAGTCTTTCCCAAGCATTACGAAAACGGTTAGGCCACTTCCCAGGATAACAATTTTTCTTGTGCCAGATAAATTCTTCCGTCCATAACCAGCCCTGTTTGCGCATTTCCAAAATCAATTCGATTACATAAGTGCTGCGTTCGCCTTTAACCGCTTTTTCCTTGATGTTTAATATAAATGTTCCGGTAGGATTGAGTACTCGTAAAAGTTGTTCGGAGATGGGCAAAAACCACTCCACGTAATCATCAGGATGAATGCCTCCATAAGTGTTTCTGCGCTGGTCTGCGTAGGGTGGAGAGGTCACTACCAAGTCAACGGAATTCTCCGGGAGTAGTTTTAACTGCTCTTTGCTATCGCCCAGGTATATGTCCGTAGTTATTTCCATTTCAAATTCCTTTTCGATTGATACAAGTCTGTTAATCATAATTTAGTGAATTCGATATTATTCTCTCTTGAGACAGGAAAACATCCAATGCACTGCTTTTTACCCTGAAGGAAGGAGTTCGACCTCATCGCTGCCAAAAATCAAATATTTTGGACATGGCATAAGCCCTGAATACGGGCAGTTTCTCAGCAGGATTATGTCATATTTTTTGTTATCTTGTCCTGTTTTTTAGCACACTAATCAGCTCCAGCTGTGTTCGCTACCAATAAACAATTCCTGAAACACCACTTCAATCATAAAAAAATAAGGAACTACGGATAAGGTCACGGGGAGGTGGTCACCTCAAATGTGGAAGTTCAGATCTGATCCGACAACTACCAGCTTGATGGTGTGACTATCAGTAAAGTTCTAGGCTGTCTTCCCAAGGTGCCCCCCCCTTTTTTTTCCAAGCCTTGATATTTTCTTCCGTTATCCAGTAATGCGTACCACGATAATATTGTTGATATCTATTCTTAAATCCAATAAGGGCTTTTTCATATTGCACCATAACAAGAACCGCATCGCTATTCTGAGGGAGTTCTTCGTCATTCAATAGATCAAGATATTTGCCCTCCGGCTCTGTCTTTAAGATGCTTAGAATGTCTTCTAAAACACGGTTTAAAAGCATCACTTTACTTTTGCTCAATGTTGCATCTGGTTTCTTTTTCGAAAGCTCGCGCATCTCTGACATAAGTCCGGCAAAAACATCACAAAATGCATGGTACGCTGCTAAGGTACTCTCGGTTGTAATGTGCTCGAAATCAGTCATCTTCAGTTTCTCATATTCGGGTCTGCATGAACTCCGCTCAATTCCCCATTCAGGATATAGACCAATTTGCGACCCTGGTCTCTTGCAATGTTATCCTCCCTAAAGCGTTTTATTTCTTTCCTGTATTGTGAGATAACAAATACCACATCGCTCGTTGAGGGCACATCATCTTTATTAAATTGTTCAAACTCATCAAATGGTTTATAGCCATCACCAAGTATTGTATTAGCTAACTGCAGAACAGAGTTGATCAACTTCAATTTGAAAGTATTAACAGCATCATTGGGGGACTTTTTTGAAAGTAATGATATTTCTATGTAGATTGTATCGAGTTGACCTATCGTTTTTTCAAGTATTTCTACATCTTCTTGAGTTTTCATTAGTTCCACCTATGGGCAAGACCGACGAAACTCCACGTATTTCTTTTTCAATATATCGAGAGGAGCTCTTTGTTTGCTTTCAAAAACTTCAACCATCTGCTCAACGTCCACATCAGTGATAGTTACAATGGCCTTACGCTGTCCAGACCATAGGTCGATGACCCTTTTGCGTTCTGCATTATGAAGTTCTGTTCTCGTTATCAGAACGCCAAATTCTCCAAGTTCATCATGTAGATAACGGTTCAATTGATCAATATGAGTCCGATTAATCTTCTGGGCATTCTTCATTTCCATAGTGATTTGACGAGCGCCATAGTCATCCATAATCTCACGTAAAAATTCATGAGTGCGATTGTTGTAGAAAATAAGGTCGCGGATACTTACACCACTGTCTGTTCTTGCCTGAACTTGTGCAAAGTCTAACTGAGGGTAAAATAGTGAAGCAAAAAGTTCGGCAATGTTGTCTTCGTATTTCTTATCAGCACCCTCATCTTTTCCTTGAGGCAATTTCTTTATCATCGTCAGTTTTCGGCGTGCCGAGACAACTGGTATTTGCGTAAATAACGGATCGTTTTTACAATCCTCAAAAGTTAGTTCTCTCTCCTTGATGAAGCCGTCAATCAAGTCATAATTATCGCGATTATAGGTTAATACCTTAGCATGCGTCAGTTCTTCAGCGGTATGAGCAATATCGTCTTGAGGGCAGTAATCTTTAAAATAAGTTTCGTAGTTAATCCATGGAACATGCCGAAGCCAACGTTTGGGCACCAGAAGGATTGGAGTACCATGGTCTGGATGTATGGGCAGAGTGGTTTTTAATGATTCAAATTCGTTTTTTCCGTGATGAAACACATTCTCAACCATGACATCATGCATAGTAATTCCGAGTTCAGTACATTCTTGATATGTATAGTCAATTAGAAAACTTTTTAAGAAAGAGCACGCAATATCACTTATCCGATCTTTGCTTATTCCTTGGACCAGGAGTTGTATCTCTTCAAAATGGCGAAATCCGTGTTCATGATAAAATGATATTTGGTCGAAGAGGAGGAGGATCTTTTCTGCAAGCTTCTTGCCAATACGTTTTCCTATTCTGTTAGAAGAGTTTCCTAAGCCAACTTCATCGCACTCTGACGCTGTGATAAGTTGGTCTATAGCTTTCTTGTACTTTCCGGCCTTTAACAAGACACCTAAATTATTAAATGATGATATCAGAACACCATGCAGTGCTTTGTCCTGCAAGGAAGGGGATTTCCAAAGTAAAAAAGGATCAACGTATAGCGGGATATCTTCGTTAAGAAATGGAATTGCAAAGTCGAGTTCATTCTGAGGAACATAAACAGAATGGTACTCTGTGAAACGTGGTCGAATTAACAATGTCGAGGCCTCAGTTGTATTCTATAATGGTCGCTGTCTCATCTCTATGGTTACGTGATGTTGCCATGCTTAATGTCATCATGAAAGCAGTTTAAAGGATAAGGTGAACGACCATGTGATAGAATAAATTCGCCTTCATAATTATCTTCATATACTGGGTTATGAAAACTAATCCAGCTATAATATCTCGGCGGAGAGGGTTTGAGATAATATAGCCTAACCATTCATCATTTCGTGTGCCTGATCTATCCCCAATAATCCGGCCCACGTTGCAGGGGGCATGTCACTTTTAATATTGATCTTGAACTTTCTCTCAGGCTAGTCACACAGCAGTTTAGCGTGAGGCTCAAACCGAATTCACTAATTCAGAAATACGGGCCTGTAGTCGCTTCTGTCGTGCTTCGTAAAAATCTAAAAACCCGGCGAGGTCGCGCGGAATCTCCCCAAGCAAATATAGATCGCGGTAGTGTCTGCGCTTTTCTTCGGTGGGAAATTGTGCTTCAATCCAATCTGCTGGTAGTGTCGCTTGCTTTTCCAGGTTGATAGCGCCATCTAGTAACTGGAGATTTCCGATGCGATTGGCACAACCAATTAGTATATCAATCTGATTCTCATCTATTCCAGCTTCTTGCAAGCGCTTTGGAGTGAAACGGCTTTTTGGGAATATATGGTCGATATGAAAATGATGATGCTGAAAGTCGATGAACGGTGACAGCATTGCCAATAGAGCAAAAATACGGCGATCATTTAAACCCATGTCAGCCAGGTCTTCAACCTCTTCTTCCGAGAACTCTAAGCTCTTCCCGCGCTGAGCCATTAGCCGCCGCATTTCAGCCGCTGGAAAATGCTCGTTGCGTGCATCTCGGAGGACTTCACGAAGAGCAGTAAGCAATGTATCCAGGCCGCTGCCCCAAATACCAGACGCCTTTAAGACAGATCGAATTAACCAGCCACGTATCGCATTGCGATCGTCCTCATATCTGCTATGGTGATCGAAGTCTCGTGGGGTACCGATCTGATAAAGGTAATAAGCAATTGGCAATAATGCGCTGGCTGCACGAATACTGTTGGCGTCGAATCCAAAACCTGTGACCAGTTGAGATGTCTCAACCAGCGCATCGCGGATCCTTTGCCAGTTTTTTTCCAGAATTGCCATGTTGGATCGGGTAAAATTACGGACTTGGAAACCTACACTGGCGATGTCGGTCAGCATTAAACCGGCTTTCAGTACAAAATCTTTCGTAAGATCAAGACCTGGTCCAATGCGATTCAAATCATCAACCAGTTGGTGAACTTCCTTACGGGCGTCCAAATTGCTGCTCCACTGTGAAGTTGCAATGCTTAGTAAAAGGTCGGAGTACGATAGAGTTGTACCACCACTGTTGCGGCGAATAAATATACTTAGAACGTGTTCAATGTTCGGATTATTTTCCTCATAATACGCTACTGTAGGTTCCATATGGATCATGCGATACAGACAGTCAAGAATTCGGTGGGCATGAATCTGATTTTGTTTTTCAAGGTCCTTATCCAATAACCATTCGTGCATGTCCGGACCTGGTTCCATATCAAGGATATCCGACACTCTGAACCATAGACGCTCGCCTAACTGTCCGATCTTGTCTATATCGACGAAATCAAAACTGTAGAGGTTCCCCTCTTCATCTCGTTCATCCTTAGCTAGCAAGTCTAATGCCAGAACCCGAAGCGGGAATGCATCAGGACTATTCCACCACTTATAGGGCCGCTTAACGGACATTGACCCACGTAATCCAATATTGAACGCAGTCATTCTTTGCTGGCCATCCAGTACCGCTATTATTTCCTGGTTGGGCAATGGGCCGAGGTCAGGGCAATGTGGGTTATCGCGTTGATGGTATTCCCGAACAAATCCGTAGTAGCGATAATCCGCCGAACGTTCCGGCTGTATGCGCCAGAACAAGAATTCACCAAAAGGATACCCCTGCATCACACTATCGAACAGCTTACAAATCTGCTCTGGACTCCACACGAATTCCCGCTGTATGGCCGGCAGCACGTATTTATTTGAAGCAATATTGTCCAAGACCTTCTTGATTGTTCCACCTTGCTGGTACATCTTTCAATCCTCCTGTTTTACCGAGTATTCTTAAGTTCCTCGAATTCTTTGTCATCAGCGATCTTGCCGACCAATTCAATCCATTTTTCATTGTATGTGTAGTCACCGTGCGCCTTATGAAAAATACAATAATCTTTGTTTACCTGATCCTTCTTTTTTGCATTAGAACGTGGGCGTACATCATATCTCTTCCAAGCTTGTGTGTGATTATTGAGCGTAAATATCTTACCAGAGCGCTCAGCAATCAACTCCGTAGCCGGCCACGGTTTGTAAGGATAGTCTTCATCTGCAATTATTCGTTATTCGCTTTTCAAGGATATTATTATGAATTTTTTTCCCTTCCTCCGATCCAGGCCTGATGAAGTTAAAATGTGCTTTCCCTTTAGAGGTGCTCTCCAGGAGATAAGCAGCGCGAAATTGGTATTCCAAGTCAGCTTTTTCTTCTTTCACCCAGAATCATCGAACGATTCGCATCGTATGAATAGATGTAATCCCCGAGCGGATGTCGCTCATCCCTATCAGACTTCTGCGAATCCCATCCACAAAGTAGAAGTTCCGAAGCGCAGTAGATGAACTCCAAGGTTTCCGTAAGGAAGATTACGACATCAATGTCCGCGAAATTGACGTCGCCTGCGTCTTTGTCGCCAGGCCCATGTGTGTAGTAGTTCCGGCACTTAACGGCCAGCCGGACCACGTCCTTCAGCTCCTGCAGATTGTTAGCGCCGTAATGAACCAGAACAACATCCGCCCGGTGTTTCACGATGTCGCGAAGTCGCCTATTCGCCCGAATGTCGCCCAGTGCGGTCAATACGTCATCACGTAGCGCACCAGTGGCCAACAACTTCCCGATCTTCTTTATTGCATCCTTGAGAACTTGCCGAACATCGTCTGGCAATGGTTGGCCCTCGGGTTTGTCTTCAACGGGCAAGAGATCGAAAGTGTTGGCTGCCGCTACGATTCTGTCTTCGATGAGGCGATCCCATGTTCCCTGCATGCTTCCAAAGAACCGCGTGTTGGCACTCTTTCGTCTAGCATTGCCATTCCTCTCCAGCCATTTCGTCATCACCTCCACGAAGTGGTCGGGATGCCGTGACGCGTCGATCAAAGAACCGTTTTGCCTCGTGCCTTCAGGCACTTCCTTCCATTCACATGGGTAAAACACTTCCAGACCATCCGCGTCCTCCCTGAATCCGTGTTCTTCCAGTCGAGAGGTAAAGACCAGTACATCCTTCCACCCTGGGGCGTATCCCATCATCCACGCGAAGAACTGGTGTATCTCGCGCACTTTCACCCACGCGCCCTCCAGTGTGGTCGGATCGTCGTCGAAGTTAACCGTAATGCGCTGCGTGTCCTCCATGCTGCGTCCAAAGAAGTCAACCTGCATCCTCCGCCCGATATGCACGGTCCCAAGGACGGTCTTGAATCTCGGCAGGAAGTCCCAATCCCCCGTGAAATAGGACACCATCGCCTTGCCCTTTACCAATTCACCTTTCATGTACTTGGGCCTCTTTTTTTCGATGACGTCCAGAATCTCTTCATCCGGATCATGCAGGTAGCCGAACCTATTGAACTTGTCGTGCACGAATACGCACGAATCCGCTCCCTCCAGCGTGAATTGGATGCCCCGTATGCACTTCTCGTCAGTTGAAACGTGCCGCTTCCCGAAGAGCGCGTATCGGAAGGAGACGTTGCCATGGCGTATTGCGAAATCATTCCACGTCGTCGTGCTCAACATCCCGCCTCGGACGCAGTCCAGAAGTGAGACCTTTCCGGCCTCTGAAACCCCGTGCAGCGAATCGCCATGGGCAATACGGAAGAACTCATCGTCTGCGATGCTAACGACGTTGCTGTCAAACAGGTCACACCTTTTCAGTTTAAGTTGCGCGCCGACCCGCCGTCCTTTTTCGCTATCGAAAAGCACCCCGATTGGACGATCATATTTGTCGTCGCGAAACATCAGTTCTTTATCCACCACTAGCTGGTGTCCATCTCCACAAGCAAATTCGCGTTCGCACACAAAGGTCTGTTACAGCCTCTTCGAGATCAGAGTAAAATTACTCCGCAATACATCGACACCACCTGCGAGTATTATTCTCATCTTTAGTTTTTGATACATATCTTTCGTCCTGGCCAATCTGGGGGCTCAATTCTAAATTAGATATTAACCTGTCTTAGTCAACGCGAATGCCAAACTTTTTTACGCGCAGTTTATTGAGTGTAGATTCATTTCCGATTTTTTTGAGCGCTGAAATTGCTTTCTTGGATATTTCTGTATCTTGCTCGGAAGCACCACCTAAGTTACCAAATCGCAGACATGTGTTTATGTATTCCGAAAGGTGGCTTCCCTCAGTGGACTTGAAGAAATTGTAGTAGTCCTCTACCGTTGCAGTTGAAAGAATTTGTACATCTTCTTTTGACCAACCATTCTTGTCTGCTATCTTACTTACCACCTCATTTAAACTCCTTGTCTTAATATCGGATATCGCTTCAAATGTTTCCTTGAATCGATTAATAATAGCCTCATCAGTAATATCTCCCGAGAATGGATATTTTTGCAAATCGAACAACCCGGTTTCACTTTTTCGCTGCTCAATGTAATACTCTATGGCCTCATCCGCTAGGTCATTTCTTTTTAGTTCACGGAGCAGGCCAACCGTTCCTTGCAAGTTAAGTGGCGATACATGCTGTGCCCATTTCTTAAGTGCTTCAAAGATTTGTTCGACAACCTCCTCTTCGTTATTCCTGAAATTGTTATGATAAATATTCCACGCTTCGCTAAACGAGTTCTGGCCCTTCGTTGCGATAATTTCATCATTCTTTTTCTCGGCCGCCACGTAGAATTCATCTTCGATGACGTAACCTTTATTTATCAAATGAGCGATTGCCAAATCTAATTCATCGGTTTGAGTATAACCATAATCTTGCAAAGCAGCGTTCCATTGTTTCTGAGTCTCCGTATATTTGTCATTGTCCGTTAGGCCCATCATCCATAAAGTTATATTTGTTACATAGTCATAGCTAGGAGATACATCGTCAGGGCTATAAAAACACCACGTAAAAAGACAGAGTGTATGCAGGGATTGATCCATTATTTCAGGTTCGAATCTTTGGACATAAGGTAATAACCGTCCAGCTAATCCCTCAATTTTTGTGAGTGTTCTTATATTGTCAATTCCGAGTTTGTTACAGTTCTGTATCAGGTCCTTATGAAAATCACGGCTTCCCGAAAAAGCAATAGAAGCAGACTCACTGGGACTAGGCTTGTACTCGAATTCAATATCAATCGCTTTTTCTCGGTACTTATCGAATTCATCCCGGTCCTCTCCATCAAGTACACCCTCGTTGTGAATCAGAACCACTTTACATTCCTTTTCCTCTTTCAAATATGATACGAGTCCTAACACATCAGTCATTGAGAGATTTTTGCCCTTTCTTTCAAGGTCGTCTATGCATATCAGGCTTTTTCTGATAGAGAGAAACGCAACTGATTCCAGGGAATCGGAAAAATTAGTGACATAAGGAAGCTGAAAAAAGCTACGAAAGGACTTACGCCCCATAGATTCAGATAACTGAAGGACATTCGCTCCGAATGATTTAATCGTTACTTCTTCACCAATCATTTTTGTCGAAATTGCTTGCTGAAATATCTGAAATTTAAGGTCTTGAAGTGAATCAATTCCGAACAAGGATACGTAGGAATATCTATTGTTCTTTAATTTATTTTTCGAGTGTGCCAGTACGATATATTCCTTCCAGGCATGCGTTTTTCCTACGCCCCAAGCTCCCCTGATGGACATTGTTCCAGGGGAAGGAGAACTTAGAAAATCAAATACTTGCTGTTTTATCGTTCGTATTGACAATGACTGTCTCCTGTTAGAAGTCTGAACCGCCCCGGGAATCCCGGAACCCCGTTAGTTGTATATGGACTCCTCCATTCATGCAACAATACATGTATTAGAATAAAGACCTGTATGCGGCACCCATACGTAGCGGAGTCTGGCACGAAGACTGCTTAACCAGTACACCGCTGGGCGCTGATTATGAAATCAAATTGCTGAGTTCAGCACTCTGGCCGCCTGCGTTTCACACAGCGGGACGCAAGCTGGGGACTATTGTGCTGTGGCACAACTACCCGGATGAAAATCAAAGAACCGTCATTTCAAGCGGCTGCAACGGGCGTTCGACAAAAAGTGCCCGAAACTCAAACGTTGCAGCGTCTCTCGGTCGGAACCGCAGGTTACTAGCAAAACATCTACTGCTTTAGTTCTTGAAACAGAGCAGCAAACCTTTTTTTCGTATCTGTAGAAATTGCTGATACCACTTGTTGTTTCACTTTCTCGGTTCTAACCAGAGTAATCAGCTTCCTCATGAGTGCGAGGTACTGCTTCTTGTCGACTGTTTTGACCTTTTCCTCGAATGCAAGCTCGTAAAGTTTAACCAATTCAGTTTTATCAAACACACGTTCGATCTCTGGACGCTGGGCGGCATGCATTACAAATTGACTGGCAGGCAACGAAAACTCTTGCATGTAACGTTTCTTCGCTTTTTTGCCCGCCGAATCCGAGTCTAGTAGTATTTTGAAGCTAGCTGACCAGCCCAAGCTTAAAGAAATCAGCGTGGACAGGTTGGATGCGCTGCCTCCCGGGTATATCACATGCGTATTCTCTTCCCCCAGCACTGCCTGCATAACCCCTAGCGTGGCGGAGTCTGAAGGCCCTTCCGTAATGATGGCCCGGTCCCACGGAATATCCAAATTGTTGGGTACAATCTGCAAGCAATCATGGAGAGGCTGATAATACGAGACGTTAGGGGCCTTCCCTTTGATATATTCGCCCCATTTGACGCACGAAATGCAACCATCTTTTCGACTTACAACGTGCGTGTTTTTCACATTGCTTTCTGATATCAGGTACCGACTGTGTGTGGTGTATATTACTGTGGTGTCTTCAACCAGTTTTTCGAAGTCGGCCACCATGTTGCTTTGCGCCGTTGAGTGCAGATTTGAAGCCGGCTCATCAATCAGGTAAATGGGTTTTCCGGAGCCTTCGCGCAGTTTTTTTCTCCGAAATTCCGTTTTCATCAAAAACGCGAGATACCAAACCGCCCCCTTGCTGCGTTCATGTACCGAATACGTAGTGCCGTCCTTCTCGCTGATCTTGATCTCAAAATATTTCTTGTTTTCCTGGAACACGATTTCGGTATGGTCGATCTCTTTGACTCCCGACAGATCGCGCCATTTCTCGGTGAAGGTCTCCTGCAGCGTGTTATTTACTTGCTTCAAAACAGTGCGCGCATCATCGGCTCGGCGATTATTATTTGAGTAATAGCCCAGATATTTCTTGACGCTATAATTTGAATTAGTGTTGAAAAATATTCCATCAATGATTTCGTACCATGCCGGATTAAAACCGTCACTTCTCCGGTTGGTGAAAATTTTCTCCGGAATGGCGTCTTGAAAATCTTCGAAATACAAGATGTAGGGACTGCGCCGCACTATTTCCTGCGCCATTACTGATTCTAGTTTCTGGTCCTCAATGGGGAGATGATCTTCAAATTTGTAATAGCTTGCGCCGGCGTTTCCGACGTTAAAAGGAATAACTCTTGTAATGCGAACAGAACATCGTTCGTTTGCACGGGCAATGAAGGCATCAACCGTGGATCGAATCTGTCGATTGTACCTCGCCGACCTCAATGCCTTTTGAAAAAACTTAAAGTCGAGAGGTTCGGAGAAACTTATCTCAGCCGTGATGGTCGTAGGGCTGCTGCAGTCGATATCCTGCTTGTTCCTGATGGACGTAAAAAAGGCCTTCAACTGATCTTGAGCAGGATCGTTGTTGAAGTCAAAACATTCTATGGCCTTTAATATGCTGGTCTTGCCGGATTCGTTCAAGCCCAGCAATAGCACCAAATCGTTTTTCGAGAAATTCAGGGAGACGTGACTTAATCCCCTGAAGCCCTTTATTTCAATGCTGTTGTAGGAGAAATAGTTTTCGGTTTCTTTCTCTCCGGAAAATATCGGCGCCCAGAAACGATACCATTCTTTAAACAAGTCCGACATTATTTGCCCTGGAGTTTACTCAAAAAGTGCGCAGCTTATCATCAAAGCAGAAGATAATCCATCTTGGGTTTTCGGAAACTCTTGCAGTTGACCTTTCACGAATCTGCACTTCCGGCTGGGTGGCGGACCGGCACGGGAAGAACCACTTAAGTTTCCGGTCTCAGGCAGCCGTTATGTTGCCCCCCCAGTTTTGGGCCGGCAAACGGCGTGCGGAGGCCTGTGTCAACGCTTGACAACGGCGTCGTCCCTGCGCAACCACCCTTGTCGCCATGGCGGGGGCATGTCAGGCCCGGCGGCGGGCGTTTGAAGCTTGTGCCGCGTCCGGGATGTTGTCGGGGGACCTGTGGGCGGGCCGGCCCTTAGCCGGGCCGGTACAGGGCAGGCCGTAATGCTCGCACAGGGCGTTGCGACATATGACCTAGTTAAAGGAACGGTTGAACTCGGGGAGGTAAACGGCACTGTCAACCACGTCTTCATAAATTAGGCGTTGATAGTTAGGGAGGGTCAAATTGAGATATAAACTCACAGACGATGATGAACTTATATCAGGATATGATAAGCCGTTTCTGTAATGAGCGCAGACGGTCTGATCTATCTACCCAAAATCATCAAGTGTCCCGTTTGGGGCAGAGACTCAAGGTTAGTATCTTTGACCGGACGCGCTTGTGAAATTAACCCTCGCCATTCATCACTAGGTTCAAGGCGCTGAACTACTTGCATGCTATCGCCAGTTAGCCCAGCCGAGTTCACAGAGAATAACGCCCAAACACTGTGCGGCAAGCTCTGCATCCTGTTGACAGATATCACGCAAAGAACGCTTAGTCTTTTCAACAGGCTTCGCCCTGGCATGTAGCCGTGCAATAATTTTTGCGGCCGCAACTGCAATCACCTTTTGGCTATCTTTACGCTCTAAATCTTTTATCAATGCGCTCAAATCTTTCGCATTTTCTCCCTCTAAATCAAAGTATGCCAGTAGTACCTGGCTTACAGAATCACGGGCTCGATCAATTACAGATGCTGGTGCAGCACGATGCACTTCATCCACAAAGATATGGAGGGACTCCATTACAGCCTTTCGACTACTTTCGGGCATCTTACTGCTTTCTACTTCAGGAAGAATGCCTAAGCTGGAACACGACTTTAATGTAACGAGATCTTCGCCTGTACTGATACTTTCGATATCAATGATATTCCATATGGTGAAGCGATCCTCGAAGCCGAGAAGAACCAGAGGTTGTTTCTGACACTTGGAAAACTGATGCCAGATAGTGTGCCTATAAAAGGTATCCAGTGATTTCTTGATTATTCCCTGATCTGCACGAAAAGCCTCATTTGGAACGGCCGGATGCACTTGCACATGCCATTCTGACGGTTGGCGCTCACCCGCCTGATAAAATCTGCCGCGCCGGACTCGGGTAACTGGATCGAAGGAGTCCTCTCTGAATACCATGCCATCTGCATCAAGGTTCCTTCGGTCTTCTGAGTGTAACCTTCCTTCCAACTCGGTTACAATTTCAGCAGGTGTTACCACCGGAGACGGCCATACAGCATGCCCCCAGGATGCCTTCCCCTCATAAAACAGATTGCAATCTTTGTCGATGCCAAGGTTCATATTTAAAACTTTCTGGAAGATTCGCTCACGGGCATCTTTTGCTCGGCAACTGAATTGATGGGCATGGCGTTAAAGCACAGGTCTTCGCCTTTTCATCTCCGGCACGGTCCTCGTCAATGTCTCCTTTTTTTATTGTACTGTATCATGTGGTGGCTGGTTCATCGCTATCCAAGGCTTCTAAATTCGCTACGATTCTTTTCGGAAGATGTACATCAATTCCGGATTTTATGCTCAAAATTCACTAGTGTCCGGAATATCCGATAAAGATTAAATGTAACTACTCACCCCCTCCCCACTAATTCTACCTGAATTTACAGGCAGGGAGTGCTCTTGACATTATAGTTTTCTGGCGCTATGGTAGGCGCCATGGGGAATGCGTATTTCGGTTCGAAAGCGACGACGGGGCTGTGCCAACCGTTGATTGCCATGATGCCGCCGCACAGTGTGTACATTGAGACGCACCTGGGCGGCGGGGCGATTATGCGGCGCAAGCCGGCGGCGCTGCGCAACATCGGGATTGACATTGATGGTCGGGCGCTGTCGGCGTTCGAGTGTGCGTATCCGGTGGAACTGGTACAGGGGTGTTGCCACCGGTTTTTAGCGGACTTCCCGTTCGACGGCACGGAGTTGGTGTACAGCGACCCGCCGTACCTGCGCAGCACGCGCA
Source organism: Gammaproteobacteria bacterium (assembly GCA_026710545.1). Classification (GTDB taxonomy): domain Bacteria; phylum Pseudomonadota; class Gammaproteobacteria; order Eutrophobiales; family Eutrophobiaceae; genus JAAXHV01. Next base: position 92,279 of record JAPOQU010000015.1, read on the forward strand.
AGTCGGGGCGGCGTTACCGGCACGATTACGAAGAGGGCGACCACGAGGCCTTGCTGGCGCTGCTCACGGGGTTGCCGTGTGCGGTGATGGTGTCGGGCTATCCCTCGGCGTTGTATGACGAGCGGTTGTGTGGCTGGCGGTGCGTGTCGCTGCAGGTGATGAACCAGGCCGGGGTGGTCACGGAGAAGGTATGGTTCAACTTTGCACCGAGCCGGGTGCACTGGGCTGATTATGCGGGGCGCAATTTCACGCACCGCCAGCAGGTCAAGCGCAAGGCGGCGAATTGGGGCCGGCGGTATCGGGACCTGCCGCCGGCGGAGCGCCTGGCGGTGCTGGCGGCGATGCTGGCGGTGGAGGCGGAGTGAGGGCATGGCGAGCGTGAACAAGACCTCGCTGCGCACGGAGTTCGAGGCCATC